>JAWKLL010000016.1:0-111763 GCA_041392765.1 Saprospiraceae bacterium | reverse complement strand
CGCCAAATTCTCCGGCTCCATCATCAAAGGTGCCGTTTGTTGATTAATAAGTACTTATAGGTTTTTAGGTGATTCCTAACTATGGCGCAATGGAGGTATCTTCCCTTCCCGCAGGGATGTACTACATTTTTGCTATATCCCCCGATGGACAAAGAGGAGGTGCGAAGTGGGTGAAAATTGCTTGGTAATTATTG
The DNA here is from genome assembly GCA_041392765.1 of Saprospiraceae bacterium. Lineage (GTDB taxonomy): Bacteria > Bacteroidota > Bacteroidia > Chitinophagales > Saprospiraceae > Lewinella. The sequence continues at coordinate 111,569 of JAWKLL010000016.1, read as the reverse complement.
TTATTATTGGCAAAGTCTGTGAAAAAAAAAACGTAAATGATGGATAATATCGATCAAGCATAAGAACGGTATTATTCATCATTCACGTTAAATATGCTATTGAGAGGTTCTCATTAGTTCAAAGGTAAAAGCCCTAATAGCAGTGTTTTACATCCCTCCGTCCTCCGCAATCGGCAGCCAAGGTTTGCCTTTGATGGCGGTGCGAGAGATAACCAATTTTTGAATTTCAGAAGTGCCTTCGTAAATCTGAGTGATTTTGGCATCGCGCATAAGCCGCTCTACATGGTATTCTTTTACAAAACCATAGCCACCGTGAATTTGAACGGCCTCCGTAGTTACCTCCATCGCTACTTCTGAAGCGTATAACTTCGCCATAGCCGCAGCCGCTACGAAATCCATGCCCTGATCTTTGAGCCATGCTGCCCGGTAAACGAGCAAACGCGCTGCCTCTATTTTGGTCTGCATATCAGCCAGTTTGAAGGCAATGGCTTGGTGTTCGTTGATGGGTTTACCAAAAGTCTGCCGTTCGTGCGAGTAGGCCAGTGCCAATTCATAAGCACCTGCGGCAATGCCCAGCGCTTGGGCAGCAATGCCAATACGACCTCCATTGAGTGTACTCATGGCAAACGTAAACCCAAAACCATCTTCGCCAATACGTTGATTTTTGGGCACTTTTACATCTTGAAACATGACCGCACAAGTATCTGATGCGCGTATGCCCATTTTATCCTCCTTGGCACCCGTGGTTATGCCGGCACTATCGGCTTCAACGATTAATACATTGATACCCTTGTGCTTTTTCTCGGGGTACGTTTGCGCTACCACCAAGTAAACACTTGCCATTTTACCGCTGGTAATCCAGTTTTTGGTACCATTCAGTAAATAGTGATCGCCCTTGTCTTCAGCGGTAGTACGCTGGGAGGTAGCATCGCTGCCTGCTTCAGGTTCAGATAAGCAAGGCACCAATCCATTCACCGCTGGCTAATTTTTTGGTAAATATCGCTGCTTTTGCTCCTCCGTGCCGTATTTCTCAATGCCATACTGCACCAATATGAGTTTTACTGGACACAATAACGGAACAAGAACTATCCACTTTAATTCCTCCATTACTAACATAGGAAATGGTGTCCATTCCTGAGCCGCCACATATTGCTCGGAGGTCATCATGCCCATAAAGCCTAATTCTCCCATTTTTTTGACGTACTCGGTGGGGTGGATACAGTCGGTCCCATTCGATAACGCCAGGTTTCAATTCCTGCTGGGCAAACTCGCGTGCTGCATTCCGTATCAGGATCTGCTCTTCAGTTAGGGTGAAATTCATGATTATGCGTTGGCCTTTTTAATGGCTGCTGTCAGAGCAGGGAACGACCTCAAACAAGTCTCCGCACACACCGTAGTCGGCGGCTTTGAAGAAAGAAGGCTTCGGGTCCTTTGTTGATCACAACAATAACCTTGCTGCTACTTACACCGCTATAAGTGTTGGATGGCACCAGAGATGCCTACTGCTATGTATAGATTGGGGCGTATGGCCACACCATTTGCCCTACGTGTTCGTGGTGAGGTCGCCAGTGAGTATCAGCTACGGGCGAGAGCAGGCAGTGGTAGCACCCAGCACATTGGCTAATTCTTCAATAATGCCCCAGTTTTCCAGGTAGCTTCATTCCCTCTTCCTGCCGATACGACCGAATTCCGCTTCTGGCAAGGGTGCTGCACTACCCGTTTGTTTATCAACAGATGTAACCGTGATGCGAGGCGATGGTAAGGTAACTGCCAAGGACGCTACTGCTGCATCCGAACCAACTATTTCGGGTGGCATCGCATTGCCCATGAGCGATAATACTGTAACGGAGAACTTGATTTCGTACGTAGCAATAACCTTGCCGGAAAAAACATTCTTGCTTACTTTAAACCCTGCACACTTGTATCGGGCAAGGTGTTGACACCCGCTACGGAACCTGCTTTCAGTTTCACCGCCACGCCCCATCAATGATTTTCCTGTAGGTGTGTGCTAGAATGACGACTGTGGCATTTCTTGCCGAGCTGCTTCGGCTATGGCGGTGGCATAAACTTGGCTATCAAGGCTTCTCCTTCGTGGGGATGTGCCGACTTTGCTGGCACCGTATTGACCCAATTGCCGGGGTTTGTCTGCCTTGCCAATTGCCAAAGCAACACAGGGTAGCCCCATTAATTGAGCGGTCTTGGCACCGTAGGTAGCAGCTCAAAAGCCGCTTTCTTGGAATTGCCCTCGAACTGCATATACTAATCATGGTGGGTGAATTTTTGTAACTACTTAGGTGGTACCAAATTTCGGCTAAAAAAGCCCTTTTTCCACCTGACGGCAGCTATTCTCGTCGCCATGTCGGCTCCAGCGCGGCATAGGCTCCTAAATGAGCTTTGTCAGTCGAAAAAATCTTCTTTTTTTAGCTAGAAAGCTACTACCTAGTAGTTACAATTTTTAAAACAAAGGTTCTAAATTACTTTGGCTTCTTCTTTGCTCACGGCGTACTAGTTCGTCCATATTTTCTGGATCGATCATTTTGACACCTGTCTTTGCTTGTGGCAAATCATGGTATTGACGCTGACCACATCCTCTACCGAGACGGGAGCTACCACCGTGAGAGGCTTGCTCTTGGACATCATAATGCCCTTCATATTAGGAATGCGTTGTTCTGCCAACCCCTTTGCGGCACTAAGTACGAAGGGTGTTGATACCGCTACGGTCTCTGTACCTCCTTCAATCTCACGTGTGGCAGCGGCGGTGTTTCCGCTCATTTCCAAATGATTAACGAATGAAACAAAGGCAGATCAAGCAATTCTGCTACCATCGCACCTACCTCGGATCCATTGTAATCAATAGATTCTTTACCACAGAAAATGAGGTCATACGATTCGTTTTGCGCGAAATTTGCGCAATTTGCTACGCTACATCCATTGAGCTACTGGGTGTAGTATCGATGCGTACCACATTGTCGGCACCTATCGCCAATGCTTTGCGGATCACGGGGTCATTCTCGGCATTGCCACATTGAGTACCGTTACGGTGCCACCCGCAGCTTCCTTCAATTCTATGGCGCGTACCAGCATTACCACTCATCTAAGGGTTCAATATATATTGCACCCCCATTGGTGTCAAGTGCCGTGTTGCGTCCTTGAACGCAATTTTGGTGGTAGTCTCTGAGGTCTTGGCCACACAAACCAATATTTTCATAAAAAAGTGTTTTATTAAGATGGTTCTTAATTATGTTTTTCGAAAATCGTTCGCATAATCATATCAAAGCATATCGGCAAGCCAACTTGATCAGGATGAAATACATCAATTTGGAATAACCGCTGCATAGGATATTGCATGATAAAAAAGGTAGCATGCACATGCCATAGCTCAAACTGACAGAGAAAGTGCTTACAGGGACTTCAATGGCTCATCGTTTACATTTGATGCCATATACGGTACAACCATTCAGTCTTTCTGTAAAGGCTTAATATGCGTGTTAGGTTAGCCATTCCAAGCGCACCGATTGATGCATCATTTCATGGTAAATAACCTGATACAACTCAATATTTTTTCCAGCCGCGAAATATACCAACTGCCGAAGCAACGCACGCGTCATAGACCGAACGTCTAAGCCTTTAAAAAATAGCGTGCTGTTTTGCAGGATTCTTCGTAGTAAACATTTACTTGCGACTGATGGCTGCTCAAATTTGATCCTTGTTGCCAAAATGATAATGCAGCAAAGAGTCTTTAACACCTGTACCTAGCAATGGCCGAGATGCTGGTGCCCGTCGAACTTAAAGTAGCGAATTCCTGTAACGCAAGCTTTAGGATGACTTCTGTCAATCCCCTTCCGTATCCAGCGGCCTGCCAACCTTCCTTTTTTGGTCGGTGGTTGGAGTGGCTACCTTTATCTGTTCTTCTTGCTCTTGCATCTGTTTTATTACTCTCCTTGAAAACAGTTGAGGGGCTTAATTGTTGGACGTAATACTTGATTTTTATCATATTCAAAACAGCCAGTCACGACAATAAGCCATCAACATCACCTGTTAAAAAGACGATGCAAAAGTAAATAAATTATGAAAGCTCTCAATAATTTTTTTAAATTAAGATTTCTCCGCCCACAATGATGCTAAATGTACTAATACGGCAGACGCTTTCTCCATGTCCTGTACACTAACCCATTCTTGTTTAGAGTGAAAGGCGTGTTCACCCGCAAAAATATTAGGGCAGGGAAGCCCCATGAAACTGAGTCGGGAACCGTCTGTTCCGCCACGGATCGCTCTTTTGAGTGGCTGTAAGCCTGCTTGACGGATGGCTTCTTCTGCGTATGCAACAACTTGAGGGTGTTTAACTAATACTTCCTTCATGTTGCGGTATTGCTCTTAACGATCACATCCCGGATGCACCGGAAATTTTGTAACACTTGTTGCAAAGTGTCTTTTAAAACATGTACCAGCTAACTAATAATTGTTGTATCGAAATCACTTGGATGATAAACGGATAGTAGCTTCCTCCACACCACCGTTGATGTGTACAGGGTGAATAAAGCCTTCTTTACCTTCGGTTGATTCGGGTGTCAAATGCGATTTGAAGGGCGTCTAAAAACGAAGCCGCTACTTTAATGGCACTCACCATTTTGCCTTTAGCGAATCCGGAGATCAAACACTGATTCCTTCTAATGATAACGGTAGCACCATCAGCAGAAGGTTTCATCTTCTAATGACCTAGTTTTTCTCCGTCAACGGTATAGCCAAAATCAGCACCAAGCTTTTTCATGTCGATTTTATCCACACCATGGCCAATTTCCTCGTCAGGGGTAAAAAGGATTCGAATGTCTCATTAACCGGTATCTCTGGGTGATGGAGCAAGTAATCAACAGCGGTCATTATCGCAGCTACTCCTGCTTTATTATCAGCACCCAATAGGGTAGTACCGCTGGCGGTGACGATATCATTACCCATTTGTTCTGCCAAATCGGGGTGTTCTGAAAGCCGAATGACAACCGATGGGTCGTCTGGCAGCACTAAATCGCGTCCGTCATAGCCTGTGTGTACTAATGGTTTTACATCTTTGCCACTACCATCGGGTGAAGTGTCCATGTGGCTGCAATAGCAGATAACAGGTACTTCTTTAGATAAATTCGAGGGAAGTGTGGCATACACGTAGCAGTACTCGTCAACATGGGCATCCGTTAAACCCAAATCCTTTAATTCATCCACTAAGATATGGGCAAGATCGAACTGCTTAGCGGTGCTTGGGTGTGTCGTTGAGTCAGGGTCGGATTGTGTATCTATTTGCACATATTCCGTGAAGCGGTCGAGTACGGTACGTTTCATTTCGCTATTTTTTCTTGCAAAGAAACGTAGAAAAATCAGAAAAAAAGGCGTTACACTTATATGGATTGCGGATAATCTCCTCAGAATGATCATAATTTATGAAGTAGCCTATTGACAATTACTCTTTTCAGGCTTAACTTGGTCGATAATACCAATCTATTACTTCCATCGTGAAATTTGCACAACAAATCAAACAGGCGCTTTACTGGCCTATCGTATTATTAATTATTATCTGGGGTGTATTCATCGCACAGCAATTGCTTCATGCCGACTGGTTCATTTACGGTATTGCGCCTCGGAAAACATACGCGCTGAGGGGGGTATTAACGACACCTTTTTTACATGGCAACTGGTCTCACTTGCTATCTAACAGTCTGCCTTTTTTGGTTTTGATGGCCATGATTATCTATTTCTATCCAAGAGTGGCTCGTTCTGTGTTGTTGTTAATATACCTAGGTACGGGGGTAGCGATGTGGTTGCTAGCCGACCCTGAAGCTATGCTCTCTCCTTACAGCCACGCGAACTACCACATCGGAGCTAGTGGCGTAGTCTATGGTATGGCCGCTTTTCTCGCTTTTACAGGTTTTTTTCGTCGAAAAATTCGCGCTATTGCTATTTCTCTGATAGTGGTTTTCTACTATGGTGGGATGATTTGGGGGGTATTGCCTATACAGGAGGGTGTGTCCTGGGAAGGTCATTTATTGGGGGCATTGGTTGGCGTTTTTGCTGCTTACTGGCATCGCAAACGTATTGAAGCATCTGAACAGTCGCGCATCCCTGATTACGCTAAAGAACCACAGGAAGAGCAGTATTTTTTGCCTCGAGATACCTTCGACAGAAAGGAATGATATAGCAATGCAATGCAATTGGTATTGAAAGTCTGCGGCGACAACTGGGTAGTTGTTTATTAATTATATTTATAATTATTTTACTCAGACAAAATTTTCTTTCTATGTAATATAGTGCTGAAATCAAAGAAAAAATCGAGTAGCTTCTTTCGACGCATAGGCGTATCTCTAAAAACACCGCAAGGGTAGGGGAGAGCGGATTAACTATTTCCAAACACGGCATCTATCTCCGCTTGGAGTTCGTTGACAGCCTCGTCATTTGGATGCGAGGTAGGCGGTGATAGTGGATGGAGGGGGTGGTTTATTTTATGCACCGGGGCGTTGGTAGGTGCGTGATTCAAATCATGCATCATGCTAGCAATAGTTTGCAATAATGCTAGATCATCACAGCGACTGATTTGCTGGATGAGTTGAAGTTTAAGGTCTTTTACCGACATATCAGGCGCATTTTATCAGCCCTGCAAATATGGCAATCCAAACGATTCCTTTTCCGAGAAAGAAGAGGAATCCGGCAACACCAATACGCCTAAACCAGGCAGTCACTCTTTCTTTATCCATTTTTGTCATTTGCTAAGTTTGCAAAACACCAGGGTTAAAAGGTTCTATTGGAGCATGGTTGGCGGCTTTTATACCTGCACTGATCCAGCGACGTGTATCTCTGGGGTCAATGATGGCATCTACCCACAACCTTGCAGCCGCATAATAAGGGGTTGTCTGTTCGTCGTATCGAGACTGGATCTTCTCAAGCAATTCCTGCTCCTCACTTGACGAAACGGATGCGCCTTTTGCTTTTTGCGTAGCTACTTGTATTTGTAGGAGTGTTTTGGCTGCTTGTGCGCCACCCATGACAGCAATTTTGGCAGTAGGCCATGCTACTATCAAGCGCGGGTCGTATGCTTTACCGCACATAGCGTAATTGCCAGCTCCATAACTATTGCCAATTACCACCGAAAATTTTGGGACGGTACTGTTCGCAACAGCATTGACCATTTTCGCGCCATCCTTGATGATACCGCCCTGTTCCGAACGGGAACCTACCATGAATCCAGAAACATCGTGAAAAAACACTAATGGAATTTTCTTTTGGTTGCAATTCATAATGAAACGAGCTGCTTTATCAGCTGAATCACTGTATATCACGCCGCCAAACTGTGTTTCACCTTTCGCAGAACGTACGATTTCACGATTATTGGCTACGATGCCTACCGCCCAGCCATCTATGCGGGCGTAAGCACAAATCATGGTTTTACCATACCCATCCTTGTAGAAAGTCATCTCGCCTCCGTCCACAATATGAGATAAAAGTTCTTTGGTAGCGTAGGGAGTAGTGCGGTCTTCTGGAAAAACGCGCAAGAGGTCATCGGCTTGGCCTACTGGTGCCACCGATGTGACTTTGTCGAAACCTGTTTTAGGAAAGTGCCCCATCTTATCCACCAAATCTCGGATGGTAGTCAGGCAGGAAGCATCATCAGGGCATTTATAATCTGTCACCCCGCTAATCTCGCTATGGGTGCTGGCCCCCCCCAACGTTTCCTGATCCACCTCCTCGCCTATAGCTGCCTTCACTAAGTATGGGCCTGCTAAGAAAATAGAACCTGTACCCTCCACAATGAGTGCTTCATCGCTCATAATTGGCAAATAAGCACCTCCTGCTACACAACTTCCCATAATAGCAGCAATCTGGGGTATGCCCATACTGCTCATACGTGCATTATTCCTAAAAATTCTGCCAAAGTGTTCTTTATCAGGGAAAATTTCATCTTGCATCGGTAGGAAGACACCAGCACTGTCCACTAGGTAGATAATAGGTAGCCTGTTTTCCATCGCAATTTCTTGGGCGCGTAGGTTCTTTTTTCCTGTGATAGGAAACCAAGCACCCGCTTTCACAGTGGCATCATTGGCAACAATCATGCACTGTCTTCCTTTGACAGTACCAATACCTGTGATGACTCCACCGGCAGGGCAGCCACCATGCTCTTGGTACATACCATAACCAGCGAAAGCACCTATTTCTAAGAAAGTGCTGCCCTCGTCAATCAGAAACTCTACACGTTCGCGAGCCGTCATTTTGCCCGCCTTGTGTTGTTTGGCGATTTTACTGTCGCCCCCTCCTTTATAAATGGTGTCTAACCTCAACTGCATCTGGGAGACCAAGAGTTTCATCTCGTCCTCGTTGCGGTTCTTTTTTAGTTCCTGTTGATCCATTTGGTTTTATTCCTTATCGAAAGAGTAGTAGTACTCCCCTTCGTAGTGTTCGTAAATGCCGCTTATCACCACCGATCCTTTGGTGCGTTTTAGCAATCGAATCGCATGTTCAACATCGGATACTTGTTTATTGTTGATGGAAGTGATAACAAATCCTGGTTCCATATTGGTAGCTTCTACTTGGCTACCCCTGAATATACTCATGACTTTTGCACCTTTTACACCCAAGCGAGATTGCTCGTCCCGACTCAAGTTCCTAAGCTCAAAGCCTAATTGGTGAAGCAATTGTTCTTCGGATGCCGAGAGTGAGGAAGTGCTATTCATCTTGTTTTTCAAGGTGATAGTGGCCGCATTTTCCTTTTGATTGCGCACATAAGTAACCTTCACTTCGTCGCCAGGTCTTAGTTGCCCCAAAATTTCCTGAAGGGCAGGTACATCTCTAACAGATTTCCCATTGATGGCAATAATGACATCGCCCGCATGAAGGCCCGCATTTTCAGCACCGCTGTTTTCCGCTACGCGAGTAACTAGCACCCCAGCTACCTGACGGAGTTTTTTTGCTTCCGCAATGCCTGCCGTTACATTGTCGATATAGGCACCCAGCAGTCCGCGTTGTACAGAACCGTAGTCGCGCAGATCACGTACGATCTTACTCACTAAATTCACAGGAATTGCAAATGAATACCCTTCATATCCCCCCGAACGAGTGATGATGGCTGTATTGATGCCCACTAACTCCCCGTTGGTATTAACGAGCGCACCGCCGCTGTTGCCGGGATTAACTACGGCATCCGTTTGTATAAAGGATTCGATACGGTCTTGGCCTTCTAAAATATCGATGTTGCGGCCTTTAGCACTGACAATACCCGCCGTGACAGTACTCTCAAGGTTGAAAGGGTTGCCCACCGCCAAGACCCATTCTCCTACTCGAAGGCTGTCGGAATTGCCAATTTCCACAGCAAGTAAATGTTCCGCTTCTATTTTGAGTAACGCTAAGTCAGTTGAAGGATCGTTGCCCACTATGGTCGCTGAAAACTCCCGCTTGTCGTTGAGGATTACCTCAAATCGAACGCCTCCTTCTACTACGTGGTTATTGGTGACGATGTATCCATCCGATGAAATAACTACCCCTGAGCCAGAGGTAGTACTGTATTCTTCCCGTAGTAAACCCATTAAACCATCTCCTTTCTCAGTATGGAAAGCCCTGATGAAAGCAACGGACGGCGTGACGGCATCTGCCGCTTGGGTGAAATCGGTTGGCATAGCCGACAAAAAGGTGCGAGGCCGTATGTCATTGACCCAGTCGGAGTTGCGAATGTAACGGGCATCAAAATCCTCTCTAATAACAATTTGCTTAGGAGGTGCCACAAAATGGTAAACAACCACTGCTGCCACCGCACTCAACAGGGAAATACCAATTGTAAAAGCTATTTGTCGGGTTGTCATGGTTGGCTACTTTTGCGAAAAGGAGATAATACTTACCTTTCGGCTAAAGAACAAATATAGGCAATATGTCAGAAAATCAACACGATCAGCAGCAGGATGCTAATCAAGGCAATGTATTCGGCCCCAAAATGACCTTATGGGGGGGGATTTTTATTCTGTTATTTACAGCGCTTATCCTTTATCGCCATTGGGTGATGGACGTTCCCTTTGGGTGGCAAGACCCTCAACAGCAGGAAGAGGCTGCGCCCGTTGATTCGCTATCAAGTGAGTGAAAGGGTGTAAAATGTATCACAACCGGAATGCCCCGTATTGCCCATTTGCGGGCAAGCGGTAAATCCCTTTTTTTGATAAAGGGCATTAGCGGCTTCCATTCGGTAAACGGTTTCCAAATACATGGTATGAAAGCCGGCTTTACGGGCATCCTCCAAGCATTGCTCAATCATTTGATGCCCCATGCCCATGCCTCTTAACGAAGATAGGAAGTACATTTTTTTGAGTTCACATATTCCGGGGTCGCCGCCTGCTAATGGGGCGAAGCCGCCACAGCCTAATATTTGCCCTTCCAACTCAACCACATAAAAAGCGGCACGCTCTCCTTGATAGGCATGGTACATATCGTCCACTTCTGGATCTTCTATAGAAAAGCCAGGGCCTACACAACCAAATTCAGGCATTACCGTACGAATAATTTGTGCCACGCTAGCGTTATCAGTAGGGCGGATGGGTCTTACAATCGGAATGGCCATGGGTCAAAAAATTTCTTCTTTGTCAAGGTCTGTCTGACCAAAAAAGATGAGAATGAACCCGATCAATATCATCGCAATTTTCAACCCGAAAGAAGCTAATGCACCGAGATGGCGAGTCCAATAGAGGAAAGTGAAGTCCACGCCCACTAATGCTAGAAAGATGGCCAAAAAACCAATTCCGGCTAAAAGAAACCCGATGACGGTTAAAAACGTTTTACTTTGAGACATTGTCCTTTATTTGTAATTCGTATGATCCAGTTGATAGAGTGCCCCCGAGATGCCATGCAAGGAATACATGCCTTCATCCCTACGGAAATCAAGGCCAAATATCTCAATTTATTATTGGAAGTTGGCTTTGATACCTTAGATTTTGGCAGTTTTGTGAGTCCCAAGGCTATTCCTCAAATGCGAGACACCGCAGCCGTGCTCTCTATGCTGGATATTTCCCGTACTAACACCAAATTATCGGCAATTGTTGCCAACGAGCGGGGGGCTGAAACGGCCATTACCTTTCCGGAAATTGATTATTTAGGCTATCCTTTTTCAGTGTCTGAAACGTTCCAGTTGCGTAACACCAATGCTACAATTGCCGCTTCTTTGGACCGAGTAAAGGTCATTCAAGATTTTTGCCTCAAAAGTAATAAAGAGATGATTTTATATCTCTCCATGGGCTTTGGCAATCCTTACGGCGACCCTTGGAATGCGGAAATTGTTATGCGCTGGGTAGCGGAGTTGGCAGCTTTGGGCATCCGCATCTTCCACCTGAGTGACACTATCGGTGTTGCTAACCCCGCCAATATCCGCTATTTGTTTGGTGAGTTGATACCTGCTTATCCCGATTTGTCAATAGGTGCCCATTTTCATACCACGCCTACCGCATGGCGAGAGAAAGTGCAGGCAGCCGTTGACAGTGGGTGCATTCGCTTCGACGGTGCCATACGTGGGTACGGCGGCTGTCCCATGGCGAAAGATGACCTGACAGGCAATATGCCCATGGAAAATCTGCTTTCTTATTTCGATAAAGAACAACTGCCTACGGGTATTAACAACGCTAAATTTGAGGAGGCTTTTGAGTTGGCGGCACAGGTTTTTCCTATTTAGATGGGGCAAATGCAAAAAGCAAAGAAAGAAAAACGACTGTTGCTTTTTTTATTGGGGCGCTCCCCCGCATCATCTATTTTTGTTCTGTCGTACTAACTTGGGCGGGGTCAGGTGCTTCCGGGCTTCGCTATTCGCTCGTCCCTCCCGATGGTCGGGATGGCCCCTCCAGCCCCTTAGCGCGGTGATACATACTCCACGCAAAACATAACCTCTAATGATAATAAATTTTCCCATTGCAACAGAACTGCCATTAGGTATGCTTGTTTAATACATCCCAACTATTTGACAATACCCGACCACTCTTGTATCTTTGTGGATAATAAAAAAGTGCTTAACGACGATTCATGGGAAAATACTACCACCTACCTGTTCGATGGATAATTACTGTTTTATGTATCATAAGTTTGGGATGGATGCCTGCTGCGGCTTCTAATCACTTTCAAACTAAAGCATTGCCGGGCGACGGCGTTTATAGCATGTTGCGTCGCTATCATTTGGAGGGCTATCGGTGCAATTTTGATGAATTTTATCGACTGAACAAAATCAATGCTAATAGCGGGCTTAGAGTGGGGAAGTCCTATTTTCTTCCTATTCTTCAAGTTCCGTTTGATGGTAAAACCATTCGGTCTTCTACAGGCAACAGCGACTGGGATACAGCCGTAAAAATACGAGATTACAACCGCTCATTACAAGAACTGGGTTTAGTGGATGGTTCGTATGAACAAACCCAAGTGCTGCTAGTTCCTCACCACATCCGACATTGCCCCAGCGAGGCCATTGTCGTGGCATCTCCTGTGAAAACAGATCCTGAGCAGGCATCATCTGCTCCTCAAACCAACAGCAATTTAGCCTCGGATAATGCTGCTGATGCAGGCGGGGGCGGCGCATATTTCCAATTTTTAGCCAGATTATGCCTATACTCCCTTGGCCAGTACGCAGTTAAGAGGGAAAGTTTTTTATATCGTCAGTGGGCATGGAGGCCTGATCCAGGGGCTATAGGCCAGCGTGGTAATTATCAGCTTTGTGAGGATGAATATGCTTATGATGTGGCACTGCGCCTTTGCCGCAATCTAATCGCACATGGTGCCACGGCATACATGGTCAACAGAGACCCTGATGATGGCATCCGTAATGATAAATTTCTAAAATGCGACACAGATGAAGTGATTTGGGGCGATATCCGCCAATCGGCGAACCAAAAAGTCCGTCTCACTCAGCGGTCGGATGTTATCAATGAGTTATACGAGAAGCACCGTCTGCAAGGTGTCACAGAGCAGAAAGTGGTAGTGATTCACGTGGACTCCAGAAGCCAGAGCCAACGCACCGACCTATTCTTTTACCACCATCCTTCCAGCCAAGAAGGTCAAGAATTAGCAAGAGTAATGCACCGTACGATGAAGGCTAAATACCGACAATATCGCGCCAACGGTGAGTATCACGGCACTGTTACCGCCAGAGATCTCCACATGCTGCGAGAATGTAAACCCACAAGCGTATATGTGGAATTAGCTAACATCCGCAACACACACGATCAGCAACGCATCATCTTGGAACGCAACCGCGAACTACTTGCCGATTGGATGCTGGAAGGTTTGATTAGCAGTGGGCAACAATAGCCTGCAGCCACAGCGTACGCCTAAAATTTGGGGCAAATTACCTTGAATCTTTCTTTAGTAGGATGCACATAGATTAATGATATTTCAAATGCACCTCGAGAGTTGTTAGCGGTTGATAAACCGGAAACTGTAATATCGTAATTTAGCCCAAACTGCCAGCGTTCCATTTCCAAAATAGCACTCACTACGGTGCTTTCAAAGCTCATGCCTTGATTTAATTCGTTAGTTAAACGCCCCCACAACCCTGCTCGAATGGCTACTTCACGCCAATCGCGATTAGAATACCGAAGGTTCAGCCCTCCAATACCAAGGAAGGAAGGCCCTTGCCCCATTGCTGCAAAAGCGGGTAGAAGACTTACTTCGCGCGTCAGGCTGATTTCAGCACCTACCTGCCCCACCCATCGGCTGTACAGTTTCTCGGAATTGTCGTCCAAGAAAGAAACCACAGGTTGGTTGATGTGTTGGAGCGATCCACCTAGGTATAGGCTATTATCGCGGTCAATGACGTAGTAGTAGAGTAGTCCAGCATTGAAATCTAAGAAAATATCAGTTTCCATTAGGTTCAGGTCTTCGCCATTAGAAGAGCCGTAGTTGATAAATGCTTGTTGGTTGGCGGGATCTACGAAAAATTGCTGGCTGAACCAAAGATTCTCCCAATCGTATCGCCATTGACCCACACCCAACTGGGCACCTCCTACTAAGAATTGACCAGAGCCTCTTTTGGTACCTTGCCCCAAATATTTTAAATAAGAACCACTGATTACTGCCCTTGATTGGCTAAAGCGAGATTCTCCTACTTGGTCGTGCAAAATAGCCAGCCCCAATCCATACGAGTCTTCACGCCCCACGCTGCGTTTGGTTTCAAAACTGGCTGCCATACTTTTATAGGATTGATTACCTAATACCGCATAGTTTTGGGTGCGATAGTTTGCAATGAAACGGTAATCACCTGCAAATACACCCGTTAAGGCAGGGTTCATTTGCAAAGGGGCAGCATAAAATTGACTGAAGTGAGGGTCTTGTGCATGCGCAGATGTGCTCGACAAAACCATGACGAATAGTACAGATAAAGCACTTATTGTGATTGTAAAGTGTAGTTTCATAAGCTTACATTATTCGGTAATCGTTTGGGAATATGCCACCTGCCAGTTGTTTACAATGGCAGGTGGCGTGATGGTTGTGTTTAGCGTATCAAGGTTGTCTGGCCACGGAGTGTTTCCTCGGTTCCATCTTCGTGAAGCACTGTCAGTACCCACACAAAAACGTCAGGGTTCATCATCTGTCCTCTGAATTGGCCATCCCATCCTCTATTTTCATCATTTACGGGGAATCCACCATCTTCATAGACTAACTCACCCCAGCGGTCAAATAGTTGGAACAATATCACTTGAGTGCCTGGCCGGCCATGTACCCTCAGAATATCGTTCATATTGTCGCCATTGGGCGTAAACCCAGTAGGCACAACGGCTAATTTGGGCTTTTCTACGATAACGCGAAGCAAATCTGTATCATCACATCCGTTTTCGTCTATGGCATATAGCTCGTAATCAATCGTATATTGAGGCGTAGCAATCGGATTAGGGCATTCATTACAGCTCAGTGTACCCTCATAAGGGGCGTTCCACACAAATTCTACTTCACCTTGCGCATTACTGACCGCACCTGTCAATTCTTGTTCCGGCCAAAGATGATGGTAAGATCAGAGCCTGCGTCAACCATGAACTGGCTTGGTTCATCAATTGTAGCGGACGTAAGAAATTGGCAACCATTAACATCTAGGATGAAAATATTGTAGTTGCCACCTTTAAGTCCTATGAGCATATTATTAGTGGTATAGTTTTGGTTGTCCAAACTAAAGCGGAAAGGTGGCGTTCCGCCATTCGTGACAATCTCAATACTGCCATCTCTATCGCCGAAGCAACTGACAGGAGTAGCAATCGTAGCCGCTTCAAGCGCGATAGGCTCTGCCACCGTAGCGGTAGTGATAATTTCACAACCTTTGATATCCGTAATGGTGACAACATAATCGGTAGCAGGCAGATTCGTAAGGGAATTACTCGTACTTCCATTCGACCAGTTGAAGGAGTAGCCAGGAGTACCTCCTTCTACTTGCACTGTGATGCTGCCGTTGCTATAACTGTAACATTCGTTATCTTTTACGGTAACGTTTGCTACTAGTGGTTCAGGTTGGCCAATAACCACGCTTTGTACTCCCACGCAATTTTCGGTATCTGTAACCGTAACGGTATATTCTCCCGCAGATAGATTTGTGGCAATGGGGGTGGATTGATTAGCTGCATTCGCATCCCAATTGTACGTAAAGGAGTTACCGTTAGGGCCGGAAACATTGACGATTGAAGCGGTGCCATCGCCAAATTGATAGCAACTGGCTGATTCAGCCACCAAGGTGAAAGTTACTGGCGCAGGATCTTCCATCAGCCTACTCTGGGAAGCTGTACACCCTTGTTGATCCGTGATAGTAACAGCGTACGTGATGCCGCCAGGGACGTTCGTACGAACCATATCGGTATTCCCGTCCTGCCAAAGGATGTTGTAGTCTGTTTCTGATGTACCTATGCCTCCTGTTATCTGATTAACACCTACTCCTCCATCGGAAAATCCATTACAAGTGGGTGGTTCTGCTATCAAGTTGAACGAAATGGGAGCAAGTTCCGTAATGACCAAGTTGGCAGTAGCTTCGCATCCTGCGTCGTCAATGACGGTTACATTCAAAGTACCTGTTGGCAAGTTGGTGATATTCGTTCCTGTATTGCCATTGCTCCAAGTGTAGGTATAGTTGCCTGAACCTCCACCTGCTAATGCCACTGCTTCACTTTGTGAAAGGCCAAAACAGCTTTCTAGCGTTTGAGATGCGTTAACGAATAAACTGTCAGGTGTATTGATAGTAAAGTTTTCAACAATTTCGCAACCTGAGGCATCTAAAGCCGTGTAGGAGTAATCACCGGCTGGTAAACCATCAAATGAAGTTTGACCCATGTAAGTTTCTCCTTGAAACTCAATACTGAATGGTAACTCTCCATTTACAAAATTTACTTCCAATTGCCCATCTGCTACCTCCGTAGCAACTTACATCTGTGATGGTGGCAGGCATGATTTCTAAGGTGCAAAAGTCAGCGATGCAAGAGGAAGTACCTATTTCTATAGGGCAATTGTTGACATTATTGGCGAAATAAGCTCTTACTTCTAATACAGCTTGGTCATCGTTATTTAATCCTTCTACCAGAAGTTCGGTATCTGTAATAGTCCTTGTCCAACCAGTAGAACCAGTGGGTGTTGTAAGATTGTATTCATATTGCGTAACCCCGTGATGGGTAACCACTCAAAAGGATCGAGCTTCCCAATACTTGACAACTGACTACTGGTGCCGGTACATCGGCTACAACACCTACAAAAATGGTATCGGTGAGCGTGCAACTGAATAAATCTGTAATGGTAACAACATAAGACGTTGAGGTAGCAGGACTAGCAACGGAGTTGGCTGGTAGGGTTGCTCAACCCTGCTGTGGGTGACCAACTATAGTTGTATTGGTTTGTGCTGTTAAATGTGATTGACCATTCTGCTAATTCACCGAATTGTATAAGCCGAAGGCATCTGTTATTCGCAGCGTCCAGTCGCCGTTGATGGGTGCGCCAATGAGTAGGTTCCAGTTGCCCTCTGGTTGGAAATTACCTGTAAAGGGTGGTGCACCTGCATTGATGGATTGCAGGGCGGTGGGGGTAAAACAGGTTTGCTGGTATCCTAGATTGGAAGCCCCGCCATTGGCCAACGCCAAAGGAAGCACCGCGCCGTTAGGTGCTTCTAGGGTAACATTCAAATCGGCGGTAAAATCTGTTGAGATCGTGAAGCAGATCGATTGGATTTGAGCCAACGGGTTGGTAATCGTCAGCGGTCGGATACTGTTGACATCTAATGTACTTCTATATGGATTAGCTGGTGGGTGATTAGCAAATCCAATGGCGTCTTGCGGGAATTGTTCGAAGGTAACGGGTATATTCAAAACGCCTGCAACAGGAGCAGCATTGAGGGTTTGTGTTTGGTTTTCACAAAGCACAACATCTTCTTGTTCATTGATTTGTATATCGCAATTGCTACAATTGGGGTGGGTTTGGGGTAAAACCTCGAAGGTTAGCGTAGTATCCGTTTGACACCCAAATTCATCTGTTACCCAGAAAGTATAAGCCGCATTGCCTGCATTCACAGGGCTTGCTAGCAGATTATTTTGGGATGCCTCAATGACGCTGGGATTCGTATTCCACCCCCATTGAACGAGCTGGGGAGAAAAAGTTTCTAGATTGGGGTAGAGGTATTCTTGGAATTGTATTTCCCAACCAAAGAGCCAGCCATTGTCGGCACCAAGATTATCGGTGACTCTGATCGTCCACTCGCCATTGGTGGGCATCCTATTAAATTGGCAAAACTCTCTTCTGGTCTATATTCGCCAGCAGGAAAGTAGGTATCTGTATAGGTGTTAGGAGGGGCTGCAATAGGACATAAATTATTTGGTACTGGGGTGTAGGTTATTTGAGGGGCAGTAGCATCAAATTGCTGTAGTGTACCGTTAGCTGCATTATTCACGAAGTAATAATCAAATCCGCAGCCTGGATTGGTTGTATTTGACATACCATCTACAGGGGCGGTAGCCCAAGGGATGCCAAAGTTTGTACTTCCAGTGCCACTAGGAAACTCATGTAAATAGATGGAAGTGCCGTCCGGGCAGATCAGTTCTATATCTAAGTCCCCTGAATAAGAGTGCTCTAATTCCAACCTTACGAACGTAATATCATCAGGGCTGGTAACAACCGCACCTTGGGCTAAAACCACCAGTGCAACCGATTCTTCATAAAAGCCACCAGCACCATCGGGAATAAAAAGCGTATCAGATACGGATGCCCCTCGCTGAAAGCTATTCACTCCAGGGAAAGCGGTAAGGTTTGATCCTGCATTTACTTCTACAGCGGATGATATATTAATAGTGTCTCCGCTGCAAATCACGGGGTCGAGTGTTCCATCATAACCAAAAGTAGGGTAGGGGGCTACCCTTACTCGTTGAGAGATAAAACTTGTATTTTTACAACCTTGCTGATCGGTGATTTCTAATTGAACGGTATAGCCGCCTGGTTGAGTAAATACATTGGTGACGTTAGGCTCTACGGCCGTGTTGCCATCTCCAAAAGTCCATTCAAAAGTGCTGGTTAAATCGCTTTGATTGTAAGAAAAGCCATTTTCCGGGTAAAGGCCGCGCCCTCTGAAGGTCACCCGTTGGCCTAGTGGACAAATATCTATGTAGCCTGTATCTGCGGGCATAACAACGGGAATAGTAGATACTAGGTCTGAAAGAATGGTCTGGCAACTGCGAACACAAGAAATGGCCGCACTCCAACCTGCATTCCCGTCATCAATATTATCTGAGGTGAAGGTGACGGTTATACAACCACTAGGATTAGTAGCGGAGGCTTGAATGATAAAGGGGTTATTAGGGGTAATGAGCGCTGATTCATCAATTTCAGTCCCCGGGATTGGACCATCAGCGTTATAAAAGGAAATATCATCGCCCTCTCCTATGTCTATTCCTGAGAAGTAGAGTGATATATGGGTTAATGGCCCATCTGAACATATTGTAGTGGTGAAGTTCTCATTGACTCCGTAACTACCATTACCACCACCACTATCTGTGAAGTAGCCGCCACAATCATTGATGGGGGTGCCGTTCATTGGGTAGTTTTGGGCAGATGTTTGAAAAGCAACGGCAGACAGTATTACTACTATGAGCCATGAAAATTTGGGTAAGTGTAGTCCCATGGATGACCTTTTTGGTATAAAAATATATAAAGGAAGACAACGTCAGCTGTCATTCAGCAAATATAAACGTGATTTGCCGGATAACCGACATATAAAGAAGGGCTGAATTTGCCGTAAGGCAGGGAGAAGTTTGTAATTATGTTGCTATAAAGCAAAAATAATTCTTTTTTGCAAAACTTCAACATTCAAACCCTGTTCTTTTGCAAAAGTATAAATATTTGTTTATTTTTAATGGGTTTGTAATGCCAGTAGGGCTTGTATGAAATTTTAGGATAGCGCAAAAGAGAGCAAATTATTGTATAACGGGGATAACCTAAAAATCAGAAGTGAGCATACATTAGCTGAGGGGTGGTATTAATCTAACCCAAACAGATCAACGTAGAGCAAAAAAAATAGCCCCGGAGCAAAGAACTCGGGGCTACCAACTTTACACTCACTAGTTATGAAACTTAAGTCTTTCAGTTGTTTAACTGATATTTTTAGCGTTTTGTTACGCGTTTAGTCAAAGAATTTCACAAAAGAACTTATTTGTGGGTTGTAAGACAATCTATTATTCAGACGGCCTTTATTAAAAGAAGTAACAAACCCCTAGAAAGGTTGTATAGATTGGCGAAAAATTAACTTTTTTTCGGAGAAAGCCACATTTTTAACCAAAAACTAGGGCGAACCAGTTTTTTTCTAAGGTCAAAATCCGTGTACATTCTACAAAGGACTTCGATGGTAGCTTTGTTATTGGCAATGAAATGAGTAATTAAGTTGGTGAGCCACCGTATTTGCAGCACGCGCTGAAGCTGGTAGCTGAGTCTCATTTCTGCTCTCAATACCCTATCCACTCGCACGTCATAAGCTTTGAGAAACTCAGCATCAAATCGGTTGGCTTGCAGGCAGTCTCTTACTTGTTCTGCCGCAATGAAACCGCTGTAAAAGGCATTGCCAATCCCTTCGCCCGTGAGGGATCAATCAAATGGCCTGCATCACCGAGCAACATATAGTGGTCGCCTGAGAGATGGCGCCGCTTGGAGCCTAATGGAAGACCATAGCCAGCGAGCCTTCCTTCCATCGTGGCATTTTTGAAACGAGCTGCAATTTCAGGGTGCGATGCAATAGCGGTATCCATGAGGGCTTTTAAGTCCATTTTTCGCTTTTGCACGAAATCGCTTCTTACTCCCAAACCTACATTAGCTCCACCATTGGGAAGGGGGAATATCCAGAAGTATCCCGGGTTTAGCTCCGGTAAAAAGTGGAGTTCGATAAAGTTGTCATCGTGAAAACCTGTGACACCCTTGTAATAAGCTCGCACGGCTGCTGCGTAGTGCTCGTTTTCCTTTTTGTGACCTGCGATGTGGCGGCTAAATTGCGAGTAAGCACCATCTGCTACCAACAACAACTGGCAATTAACAATGGTATTTCCCGATTTATCGGTCAGATGCCAGCCATTCTCAGTCTTTTCGTAACCCGCAACCTCCGTAGCTTCAAGGAACTGAATATTGTCGCGTTTTCGCACTTCTTCTACTAAAAAGTTGTCAAAATCCATGCGACGTATGACATAGCCAGGGGCATCATCCCGACTTGTGTCATAATCTAATTTAAAGGGGATTTCTAGTATTTTGCCGTTGGGTGGGATAAAATGGATGCCCCAAACATCTACGTGCGTAGCTAGTTGGCGAAAGCGTTGTAGCATATCAGGATCTAGCCGACCTAGCAAAGTTGTTACTTTACCGCTTACCGCATCACCACATACTTTATCGCGTGGGAAACTGGCCTTGTCAATTAGTATGCAGGGGATGCCCAAATAACTCAATTTCAAGGCAGCGGCAGCACCTCCCGGGCCGGCGCCTACAATACCTACAGGTGTAAACATGGTTTATAATCTATAGCCAAAATGCAGTTTGCCGGCACCTAAAACGCCACCATCAAAAGAGCGCCCAAGACCAAAGCCTATTTCAAATAGCACCTTTTCGCTGCGGGATACAGTTTTACTTCCTACAAGAAAGCCTCCACCTGCGCCTATGTCTGTGCCTCCTCCTAAAAAGATGCCACCATAAAAACGGTCAAGCCCTTTTTTAGGATTGAAGTAATATTTTCCCGAAAAGTAAGTATAAAAACCTCCTCCCGCTACCCATCCATCCCATTCCACGCCTGCGTCTTCGCTAAGACCGTATTCCACAGATAGGGCACCTACGCCAGCAATTAATAGCGGACTTAGCTTTATTTCTATCTGTGCACAAGCAATCTTAACTAATAGAAATAGTGGGATAATCAATAGTAATCGCTTCATGGTTTTGTGTTTTTTGAGAGGGTAAGATACTCGCTTTTTTGAGAATAAAAAAAGCGACCACACCTTTGTAATTTGACGGAAATAAACTGTTCAATTTTTTGATTCGGAAAAATTGAACAGTTTATTTTATCCCGTCCCTTAACAAAATGATGTGATCGCTTTTTCTGTACTATTGCAGGTTTATTTACCGAAGTAATGTAACGTTACCTTTTTGTATCAACTCATCCCCATTAGGGCAAAGTACACGCAGGTAATAACCATACACATCCGGTGGCAAAGCTTCGCCTCGGTGAGTACCATCCCACGCATCATAGATGTTGGTGGTGCGGAACATCTCCTCGCCCCATCGGTTGTAGATGAGTAGTTCCATTTCTGTTAACTCCTCTGAAAAATTGCTTCGCACGCGCAACTCGTCGTTGTCGCCATCATTGTTGGGTGTGAAAGCGTTGGGGAAGAAAATATGGTCTGCATCACAGGTAGCGTCTATTACAAAGAAACTGGTGGACAAATCTGCTTCACACCCTAAGAGGTTGACGTTTACGAAAGCAAACTGTTCTCCTGTTTCATCAGGTGAATAAACTATAACGGAACTGTTCTCGGTGGTGATGTCCCAAATATAGTCACAACCTGTGCAGCCCGATACCGTAATCGTTGTACTTTCTCCGAGCAAAATTGTGTCGGGTGCGGCATCAATAGCCAATGTGCCTATTAGATCTATGACGGTTACGGTAGTGGCTAAGGTATCAGTACAACCAAACTGGTTGGACACTGCCACAGAGAAACTGCCAGTTACGTTTGGATCTACGGTTACCACGAGTTGATCCAAGGCCGTAAGCACTCCTTCGGGTGCCCAGTTAACCGTGAGCGTTTGGTTGGGGTCATTATTAATAACCTCCAATTCAGTACTTGCTATCGGTTCACAGATGATTAGTTCGTTAGTGATAGTTACATCTAATGGTTGGTTGTGGATGACCACGGTATCTCTTTCGGTACAGCCATTCTCACTTACTGTCTCGGCAATTATTTCATGGCTACCCAAGGGGGAGCTGAAAGTAAATGGATTTCCTGTTCCTAAAACGCTGTTGTCATCTGCTAGATACCAAGTGACAGTGGCAATAGGGGCATCTCCTGTTGCTGTAAGAGTAATGTCGCTGCCATCACATATTACTACATTTTGGGGCGCAATCACTGGATTAACAGCCGGGTGGATGAGTATTTGTACCGTATCCATGAAAGTACAACCTAACACAGGGTCGGTTACATTTACCATGTAAGTCAAAGGTTCTGATGTGGTGACAACGGGATTCCAAGGATTACTAAGATCTATGAAATCATCAACAGGTGTCCATTCATATACTAAGGTGGGAATACCATCAGGATTAATAGCTGTAGGCTCACCAGCACAAACGAAGACCATATCTTCTACTTGTCCGTCAAATTCACTTACGGTAACGCTTACTTCTACGGTGTCAATACAGTCGTGTTGATTAGTGACCATAGCGGTGAAAGTGAAAGTTCCTTCCGTTTCAACCAATACTTGAACGGACGCACCTGTGTTGGATCCTATGATAAATTCCATGGGCATCCATTCATAAGTAAGCTCATCTTCAGTATCGAGGTTTTCTACGGTGAGAGTAGCTGGTACGCCCCGGCAAACTTCTTGCTCATTACCGCCCATTACACTGATGTCCACGCCGTTGTCGATGATAATAATTGTATCGGTGGCTGTACATCCGAATATATCGGTAGCGATGGCGATGATTGTATCTTGACGGAAAGGATTGACAGTGACAGCGGCACCAGTACCTATTGCACCGTCTGTAGTACTGAACCAATTTACGGTAACGTCCACATTTGCTGTAGCTGTAATGACAACATCTTCGCCACAAGTGATGACAACTGGCATTTGGTCAAGCTCCAATTCAATTTCAGTTGGTACGAATACAACCACTGAATCCGTAACAAAGCAGGTATCAGAACCAACGGTAGAGAAAGCCGTAACGTAGTAGGTGGTGGTTTCGGATGGAGTAGCTACAGGGCTTACAGCACTTGGATCATCGAGTGTAGCCACTGGACTCCAAGCATAGCTTAGTGATCCATCACCACCCTCATTGAGGGTAACAGATTCGCCTAGACATACCACTAAGGTATCCGTCATAGCTATATCGAGATCGACTAAATCGACGGTTAACGTTTCCGTATGACTATTTTGGCAATCATTGGCTGTAAAGATGGTTAGTGTAGCCGTTACGGGGTTTTCACCATTAACGGTCACGCTTGGGTTCTGTTCCATACTGGAAGTAGGAGTAGCTCCTTCAAACGTCCATTCCCACGCGATGGTGTTATCAAGTGAATTGGTAGAAGTATCCATAAACTGAATGACGGCAGTTTCTGCACCACATTCCGTTATATCATAAGTGAAATCTGCAAATATTTGAGGTGCCTCTACCATTATGTCCATGCTAAAGGTTGTGGCACAACTTACATCATACACCAAGCCAAGCGTAACAGTATATAAACCAGCCTCCGCATAAGTATGGATGGGGCTTTCATCAAAATTTAGGGGAGACCCATCTCCAAAATTCCAAACATACCCAAAAGCATTGGAACTTGTATTGGTGAAGACAACTGTACCTCCATTACAATCGATAAGGCTTTCAAAGCTCAACGTCAAATTAGGACCCAATACAGCTACATGAATGTTTTCTTGTGTAGAACAGCCAAATTGGTTAGTTACCGTAACGCTTACTTCATAAGTACCAATTGCCTCAAGGAAATCAGGCGTAGGAGAAGTGGTAGTACCCGTTGCAAAAAGGTTGGCTGGTTCCCACAGATAGGTCAATTCATCGTTGGTATCTAAGTTAGTAACGAAAAGGTTTACTTCTTCACCAAGACAGATGGCTACCGTATCAGGAACCGCTATATTCACGGGGCCTCCTGAAATGGTTACATTTTGCGTTTCGCTACAGCCTGAAGCATCAATGGCTTCTACGGTAAAAGTTGAAATACCCGATACCGATGGTGTATAGCTGGGGCCTGTGGCTACTTGTGAGCCATTGGCATTATACCAGTTGAATGTAACGGGCACATCGGCGGTAGCCGTCAATGTAGCGGTAGGTGTACAGTAGTTGCCGCCACCATCGATTTGAAGATTAATACTAGGAGGAACAACGACTTCCACGGTTTCTACTACTTCGCAAGTATCTACCCCTATGGAGGTGATTGTTACAGTATAGAGGGTAGTTGTGGTAGGCGAAAAGATAGGTTGAGGAGAAAGAATATCATTGATTCCCGTTCCCGGACTCCAAAGGTAGGAGTAAGCTGGATTACCTCCTGGTGTGATTTGTGAAGGCACGCCTTGGCAAACGGTAATGGTAGCTGGGAATTGGTCAGCAGGTGGCCCTAAAACAACATCGAAAGTTTGTGAAGCCGTAGAAACACATCCATCAGCTGTGATAACTGTCAGTAATGCAGTAATAGTTTGACTGCTTGTGACAGTGATCACTGGGTTTTCTAACGTACTGTTAGGCGTACCATTGGAGAATGCCCAAGAGTAGGCGGTTGTGTTGTTAGCACCGTTGATGGTGGTATTGGTGAACTGTACCATTACTGAATTATCGCCACAATCGCCATAGTTAATATCAAAATCAGCTTGAAGTGGGATATTGGAAACCGTGACGGGCGTAGTAAATGTTTCACTACATCCATCTGCACTGGTAACCGTCAAACTTACCATGTATTCACTGTAAGCTGGGAAGGTGTAAGTTGGGTTAGCTAAATTACTCACATCCGTGTTTGTTCCCGCTACGCCAAAGTCCCAACTATAAGTAGCTGCATTAGTGCTAGTAGAAATGAAATTCATGGTCAGCCCTTGGCTACAACCCGACGATACGGTAAAACTTGGTGTTGGTTCGAGCAGTCCTGTTACAGATACTGATCTATTGAAAGAACACCCCGTAATCGGATCTGTTATGGTAACAACATAATCAATAGCACCACTAAATGTAAAGGATGGATTGGGGATTGTGCTATCGCTCAACCCTGTAGTAGGCGACCAACTAAAAGTGTATCCAGCGACATCGCCACTATGTTGCAAGGTGACACTACTTCCCAAACAAGCACTAAGTGTTGTGGGGTAAGTAATACTACCATCGTCTGCATTCGTTACCGTGAGTGTTTTGCATAAGTTGGCAGAACATCCCAGCACATCTTCAATAGAAACACAATACTCTCCCGCCTGCGTAATTTGAATGGAGGCAGTGGAGGCGGTGAACCCATTTGGCTAGTCCATGCGAAAGTAACTTGTCCATTGCCACTACTGCTCACAGCAGTGAAAGTAGCTGTTTCGCCTTCGCAGATTTGGTCAGGGCCTTCTAATACTGCGTCAACAAGCGGTATGTTAAGCCGTGTGAAAGTAGATGTATTGGCAAACCACCAAGTATTTAGCGTGTTTTTATCACCATATCCTGTTGTATTGTCATCATTGAAGTTGGTGCAGCTGTCGGAATTTATATCGAAATTATCCCAGTTGCGGCAGTTGTCTTCACATTCACATCCATTTCTTCCATCCTTTGTAGCACCCGTTCCTGGGTCATCTACAATATTGCGGTCGTCCCAGTAAAGTAGGTTTGAGGAAAAGTTAGGCTCACAGATTGGACGGATTGTTTCCACACAGAAACCGTTTCTCATATACTCTACATCATAAGCGGACCAATGCTGGATACCTTGGGAATAAAAGAAAATAATATCGATGGTATCCCCTGGTTCGATGGGGGTGCCATCGCCTCTAAGTCCGTCCCATGGGATACAGGCAGCAAGGTTACTATTGGTGAATTCATAAACCAGATTGACATCTTCTGAATCCGCATCCAAGATGCCGTTTTGGTTGAAATCCAGGATAACTTCCACCTGTCCGGGTTTGGTAACAGATACTTCAAGGCAATACGAATCCTGACTTAAACAAGTAAAGGTGGCAGGAGTATCTAATTCGCCACAAAGGCCACTGGGAAAGAGATTGATGTCTGGTTCAGAAAGAAAAACTTGGTGTTCAGCAGAATTGACAGTTGCATTTGCATCGGGAATAGATTTTCGGTCTTCTGTTAAGTTTCCAGAAATACCGGGGCCTTTATTGTTGAAAGTGACATTAAATGATAGCCCCTGCATACCTGCATTCTCAAAATCGATGCGGCTTACAAAACCATCTGTAGTATAGGAATATAGCGCGCCGTTGAAAGTTCTGTTCCACTCGCAATCTGGCAATGCTTCGGGAGAGATACGAGGGGTTCTAAAAGCCCAGTTTCGCGACCAGACCCTGCCATTGATGGGGACATTATTGTTGGCTACGGTAATATCCCAGAAAGGGATATTGACTTTTGCATTACCATCAAAAGCGGCACCATCTGTAATTTCAATGAAATAGTTTCCAAGTGCGGTGGGTTGAAATTGGAACATCAATTGCCCGCTTTGTGTAGCGGTCACTGGATAGGCCCCAAATAATGCATCAGCCCATCCTGTTACGTTTGCATTCGTGTTATTCACAACAAATGGGCCGTGAACGATGGGATTATCGCTACCATTATCATAACGGATACGGAAGCTGTACTGGCCAGAAAAAGAGCCAGCAAATGGAACACCATCATCTGTATATTCTAAGGCCAGACCTAAAAATACCTTTTCGTTGAGGTTGCCTATGGTAAAGTACAACCTGCTCTGCGGAAGGCTATTGTAAGCGGCAAAGCTACCGAATAAAGGGTTGTTCGTTTCTAACATCACCGGTGCATCACTAGCAGAAGGGGCTACTTGTCGAGTACCTTCTGCCATTAGCATGGGCATAATAGAAAGCCATAGCATACCTGCCATCAGTGACCTGTGGTTCAGTATGAACTTGGATATTATATGGACAAACTTCATGATGTTTGTTTTTGCTTGTTTGCTAAATTAGTTTACGGGATTAATTTTCGTTGGCTTTTTTTGCCGAGTGTATCTCCACCCTTCTTTCAAGGGATGCAAATACGTTGTAGATAGAGTTTTTCGTATCGTTGAGGTCAGCTGTTACTCTTGGGTCAGCGAGTGTTTCACCTACAGGAAGTTCTTCATAGGTTAATGCACCTGCTGTAATGTAGGGTATGAAAACGCCGTTTTCATACCGTTCAAAGAAGTTTTCACCGCCACAATCCTACGTTGACTCAATATCTGGTTATAAAGCGTAGTGGCACGAGGGCTAGCAAAACCTTTCAAATCCATGGTGAAGGTGTTTCCTTCTTGCAGGTATTTTAATAGCCTTTTAGCGAACTCCTCCAAATCATATCTACCACCTCGCACTTCCAAGTTGAAGAAGTCATTGAAACGGCGGCGCGTGAGGTACGCCTCTTCCAACTCCATTCCTTCGGTGAAGTTTTGGATGAACTCCTGGCGTTTTGAAGTATTCCACATTGGTAGCCACGTATTCCAAGTCGGTAGTAGGGCTGGTTGAACGTGGATTAGGATGGTCGTTATCGTAATATAGAATCAGTGGCAACATGCTGTTGGGGTCGGTGTATGGCTCTAAGAATACATCCACCGTTAATTTACCACCTCCTTCTTTTAATTCTTCCTCCGTAAAGATAAGGGTCTCCATGACGGGTTTATACCCTTTCCGGGTAACTTCTAACCGATAGGGGCGTTCCAAGGTGACTGAAAAGTAGAAGTCATTACTTTCCGGATTGATTTTTCAGCAATGATATTACCTGTTACAGGATCTATCAACTTGACGTGTGCTCCGGGTAATGGTTCTTCTGTTTCACTATCAAAAGTGAAAATTTCCAGTAATTGCCCCAAGTAAAGATCTTTTCGATAAGTGCCTGTTTCTGGCACTTCGGGTATGAGAGGTCTAAGGAAGTAGTGGCAGGCTATAGCCGTCCCGTTCACCTCTAATAACATAGCGTTTCCCTTTTTCAACCAAAAAGCCAAATTGGTTGCCATATAGATTGGTGGTGCTGTCGATGAGCGTTTCTCCCTCCAAGTCTGTATATTCATATAAATAAACCGTTGAACGGGTCAGCGCTGTACTATCCAGCATACGCCAAGTATATACTTCCAAAGCCAAGCCTGGTTCCAAGTATAGATCTTTCCTGATTTTGTTTACTGTAGCAAATTCAGGGGCGTTTGTGTCAATGTAAGTCATATCCGGCACAAAGCCATCTTTTCTTGCAAATACTTGGTACTGCTTTCCTCGTTTTAATTTGAAGTGGTAATCGTTAGCCAATGGATTAATGATACTGTCCATCAGTATCATTTTCCCATCTGGTGTAATTTCGTACAGATAAACAGTTGTTCCTTCCAATTCTGAACGATCTCGCTTGTTGAAGGTGAAAACATCCAACTCTAAGTCAGGAGAAAGGTATAGTTTGCGCTCGATTTTTTTAGTAACAACGAGTTCTTCACTAGAAAGATCAACGGTGTCGCGATCGGTAGTGAAACCTGGCCTTGTACCTACTACCTCATACTTTTTGCCAGGGACAATTAAAAAGTTGAAATCGTTGGTACGAGGGTTATAAACACTGTCTATAAGCACTTTACCTTCAGGACGTAGTTCATACAATGCTACACTACTCAGCGGTAGTTCCGATTGGTCGAGGGCATTAAAGTTAAGCACCAACAATTCGATTTCATCCGTAATACCCACGCTATAAATATCATTACAGCAAGCATCTTTAGTGTCATCCCAGAAAATAGCTAATGAATCTGGGCGGTTGGAGGCAAAATAAGCCAATTTTTTTTGTGTAAAGCGGCTATAATCCATGTCGTTATAGCTACTATTCACAGGAGACCCCATGTTCGTAGGGCGATCCCAGCCTCTTCCATTGAAGTTGGAGCGATAGATGTCATACCCGCCAAAAGTAAGGCGACCATCGGTGCTAAAGTACAACACTTGTGTAGGGGAATAAAAGAAAGGGCTGATGTCATTTCCTTCCGTATTCAATTCATCCAAAGGCTCGACGGCTCCACATAAACCAGCTCCGAGCAACTGAGTCTTGTACAAGTCCATCCCACCTTTACCTCCTGAGCGGTCGGAGCTAAAATAGAGGTATTCATGGCCAGTGAAAGGATCGCGCCCTATGCTGGGGTGAGTAGTCGTTGCTACTGCATCATTCACGGGCAAGCGCTTAGGGGCCCCCCATTGGCCTTTGCTATCTACCGCCGCGCAATAAATATCACATTTGAACTCGATTGAGCCTTTTTTATAGTCACAAAGTGTAAAATAGACTGTTTCGCCCTTGTGGTCAAATGCGGTGTGGGCAACGATGTTGTTATCCTCATTTATTTTTGAGTCAAGCTTTGATGCATCTACATCCTGACTGGGCTGGAGAAGAATACGAGATAGACTCCTTCTTGGTAATACCGTATCTTTTTTGATTTGGTACCGAAGCGAAGAAAAATAGAGGGTATCGTTTTTATAATAAGGAGCAAAATCCGAGTAAGGAGAATTTACTTGTTGCCCCAAATGGCGAACGGTAGTTTCGACAGGGCGATTTACCATATCGGATGCCCATTCGCTATTGATGCGGTTGCGTTCGGCTTCATCCAAAATCTCGGAAGCTACCGCAAGGTCTTTACTGAGGAACTCTTGGAAAAGAGAGGCGGCAGCCCTGTAATGACCTTTGTGTTGTAATACCTGCGCCTTTCTGAAGTCCAACAGCGGAAAAGAATCGCGCATGGAACTGCTCGATACTTTTTCATAAGCTTGTTGCGCCACATTGAAGGCAGTGTGAAATTGGGCACTTTCCCCCATTTTATACCAAAGATCCATGCGGGTGGAATCGTACTTTAGTGCCACGTTGTAATACTCTTTGGCACTGTAATAATCACCCTTTTCAAATGCCTTATCCGCTGCATTGATCCACTCCGACATGGGTTGTGCCAGGCATTTGTCGTAAGGAAGAAGGAGTAAGCCAAAAAGTTGTATGATGTGAAAATGTTTCATATTTCTCATTAGTTCTCAAGTTGGGAGTTTCGGTTTAGATAAGTGGGCAGAATTTGAAGCGAGGCAATGGACACACCTTTTTAATAAGGTAGCGAATATTCAGTTCCAAGCCGCCTCTGCGATTGGTAGCAATGGTAAAGTCTGAAATGTTTATATCGTAGCTCAAACTAGCACTGAGTATTTCGTGGTAATTAAACTCTAAGGCTGGATACCAAGCATCACCAAATTCGTCGAAGCGGTAACCTACACCCAACATGAATGACCATTGGTCGCCAGGGTGGCGGTTCATGTGCAATTTCAATCCAGCTGTGCCGAGGAATTGACGGTAAGAACTTTGAAACTGCCCCATTGCTGCCAAGTGCACATCAATAGGATCTCCTACTTGGATGATACCTGTAGCATACGGGCTAAAACGGACAGGAAGATTCACTTTTGCATCTTCAATGAAACTCATGTCAGGTCGGTTGAGATGGTGTACCCCGATACCGATGTCGAATTTGGAACGTTCTTCCAATAAATCGATAAAGGGAACGACTCGATAGTGCTTGCCAACGGAAATTCACGCCCAAGCCTGCATCCAAAAGATATGGCTATTATTGGCGAAAACCTCATTGTTTGACAAACTCGGATTGAACACCCCCATGAGTACATCGAACTGTTGGTCAAAACGAAGGTCATCCGTCTTGAATGCTCGCTGACCAATGCCTGCCGTAAGTCAAAGGTTAAAAAAGATTGGCTTCCTACTGGATGAGTATAGGAACCATACAAGCCTGCATGCGCCATTGACAAGCGTGAATCACCCGCTTGGTCGTAGTTAATAGCTACTCCTGATGAGAAGAAGCCTAGGTATTAAGCCGCACGTATATTTATGGTCGGCGGTAACCGTGAAGGTTTTGTAAGCGACAGGTACTTGATTCCATTGACTCCGATAGCTAGTAGCAATCCGAGTGTCGCCAGCAAAAACGCCAGTCAGTCGGGGTTTAGATGTAGTGGGGCATTGGAAAATTGTGAATAGTGAAAATCCTGTGCCCTCAGCCACACGGTCATTAAACTGAGACCGGTCAGTAATAGAAGTAGCTTTCTGGTCATCGTGTATTATTATTAAGTGTTTTATCCAATCGGTTGGTTAATGTTTGTATTCAACTTCGGACGAACAGCCGTAAAAGAGTCACTTTATTAAAAATGAACTAAATCGAGCTAATTGGCCTGTGAAAGTAGAACGATGGAAATGGTCGTCATACGTGTTGTACGAGTTTTTGTCTTTTTTGTTGGGGTAAGAACAGTAGGCTGGCAAAATAGTGTTTTTTTAACTTGAATAGTGCCTTTTGTACGTGAAGTGGTTAGATTTGTTGTAAAAACTACGTTGTATAGAAAATTTTTTAATTGAATAATTACTCATTGGGTACAAGTAATTATTAAATAAGTGCGAAAAATAGACATTTCCTACCGATAAATAAAATTTCGGCACATTTTTTGAAATTTATTTGTTTGTCCGAATTTTTTTCCGGTTCTTTACGAAAGTTTTTGGCAATAAAGCGAAACATATCCCGAAAGCCTTCGTTTATATCGTCAAAATCTATGGATGAGGCAGCATTTTTATCCCACTTGCTGCTAAATTCAATCAATACAATCCAAACACGCCAAAAGCCGGTAAACCGGCAAAGATTTATGCGTTATTTATCCCAATGACCTTAAATCTTTTATCTGTGCGTAGCGTTGTCATCCCGACCGACTATACGTACATTGTCATCCCATCCAAGTTTCCTTTGTTTGACACTTTCCAGCTCAGCGGAAGTGTTGATGGTTATTTGCTTTTTGCAATTCAATTTACTGACAACCACTTCTTTGAGTTTATTTTTTAAACAACTCAAAAGGAAAAGGCGTGAAACAATTTTTACTAACATGTTCGTTCTTGTTGACGCTAGTCGTCACAGGATCAGCCAATGGCATCAACCATTACTTTGTGAAGGCAGGTGCTGAGGGTCAAGGCACTGCTTGGAAAGATGCTTTTGGTGACTTACAAAAAGCACTTGCTGTGGCAGTAGAAGGGGATGTGATTTGGGTATCCACAGGTGTTTACACACCAACACAATCCGACGATCGTACTGCTCGGTTTGTCATTCCATCAGGTGTTAAAGTCTATGGTGGATTCGCAGGCAACGAGAAAAAATTAGAAGACCGTCCAGTAGAAAAAACACTGACGGTATTGAGTGGGGAGATTGGCGACCCTACCACGGTTGAAGATAACAGCTACACCATTGTTTATTTTGAAAATGCCAACACAGCTACTTTGCTGGATGGGTTTTACATAATGGATAGCTATGCTAATGGCATGGCAGAAGTTGTGGATCCTTCTCTTTGTGGCGGAGGTGTGTTCAATAATGGTTCGGAAGGTGCTTCTTCACCGGAGATTGCCAACTGTTTTTTTGTAAATAATTTCGCAAGAGAAGGAGGAGCACTTTATAATTATGCCGAAAATGGCGAAGCTTCTCCGGTTATTCGCAATTGCCAATTTGAAGGCAATCGCGCCAACTTCAACGGGGGTGCCATTTTTAACGATGGTAATTTTGGCACTTGTAACCCAACCATTACAAATTGCTACTTTGATGGCAATGAATCAATGTACGGAGCAGGCGTTCTTAACAGAGGAAATTACGGAGTAACTCAGCCTGTGATTACAGACTGCCACTTCTACAACAATTTCTCTGTTGTTCGTGGGGGTGCTATCTACAATCAGCGCGATGGCAAAGGTTTGAGCGAGGCTTTGGTAACAGGCTGTATCTTCGAGGACAACGCTTCTACCGTAGGAGATAACGACGTAGATGGTACTATCGAGTTAAATCCTGCTAAAAACCAGCCTTCGCGTAGTGGCATTCGCAAGCGCACAACTACTACAGAGCCTGGTGCTGCTAAAGAAGCCATAGGTTTCTAAAGGCAAAAGATTGCTAAATTGATTTCATTGCCGAAAGAGCGGGCTGGAGCAAACGGGGCTTCAGCCCGCTTCTATTTTGTTGAGAACCTTCATTTCTCAAATAAACTCTTGCGCCCATACAAACTACAAATTGGACACTGATGCGGATCGTGGCCCCTTGCCGGGCAGTACTCCCTGCCAAAAAAGATAATTTGAAGGTGTAGTTTATTCCATGTTTCCTTTGGGAAAAGCTTTTTTAAATCGGCTTCTGTTTTTTCCACATTTTTACCCGTACTAAGCGCCCAACGGTAGGCCAAGCGGTGGATGTGAGTATCCACAGGAAAGGCAGGTTCACCAAATGCCTGTGACACTACTACCGAGGCTGTTTTGTGCCCTACGCCCGGAAGTGCCTCCAACGCAGCCATGTCTTTTGGCACTTGACCATCGTATTTATCAATTAAGATGTTGGATAACTCCCATATTGCCTGTGATTTTCGAGGAGATAAGCCACAAGGTCGTATGATTTCTTTGATGTCTTCCACTGCTTGTCGAGCCATATCAGCAGGGTTGTCAGCTAATGCAAATAAGGCTGGTGTCACCTTATTGACGCGCTCATCGGTGCATTGAGCTGAAAGCAATACAGCCACCAATAGCGTATAAGGGTCTTTGTGATCAAGCGGAACAGGCGTTTCTGGGTAGTGTTCTTCTAATATGGCGGTAATGGCTTTCGCTTTTTCCTTTCTACTCATTGTACTCATTCGAAATAGTTAAATGTACCGTGAGGTGCGTGAATCTCTACTTCGGGGCGTGCAGCTGTTGCTACACGACCAACCACCTGAGCATCTATACCAAAGGAATGTGCTATGTCAACGACAGCAGCAGCGTGAGCTTCGTCTAAATATACTTCCAAGCGATGCCCCATGTTAAAGACTTGGTACATCTCTTTCCATCCGGTACCAGAGGATTGTTGTATCAAGTTGAATAGTGGAGGAATAGGGAGCAAATTGTCCTTAATAATCTTCACCGAGTCGATGAATTTAATCACTTTCGTCTGCCCACCGCCTGTGCAATGGATCATGCCGTGTAAGTGAGGACGCAGGGTGTCAAAAATTCGTTTAATGACAGGTAAATAAGTGCGGGTAGGAGAGAGGACTAATTTTCCAATGGGAATATCTTTATCTCCTATACGGATGGTATCGGTCAGATTATGAATACCCGTGTAAACCACTGATTCGGGTAGGGATGGATCAAACGTCTCGGGAAACTGACTTGAGTAATCATGTTGAAACACATCGTGGCGAGCGGAGGTGAGTCCGTTGCTACCCATGCCTCCGTTATAAGCAGTTTCATAGGTGCTTTGTCCGTAGGAAGCCAAGCCTACTATTAGGTCTCCGGGTTGTATGTGGTTAATCAGCAGGTCTTTTCTTGGCATTCGCCCAAAAGCGGTGTAACCTACATCTATGGTGCGCACAATATCCCCTACATCAGCCGTTTCGCCACCCGCTAAGTGTAGATTTACACCTAAATTCGCCATTTCTTCCCTAAATCGGTTGGTATATTGGATAATGGTTTTAATCACCTCAGCGGGAATAAGCCCTTTGTTGCGACCTATTGTGGAGGAAATAATGATATCATCCACGCATCCTACGCAGGCCATATCATCTAAATTCATCACCAGCGCATCTTGGGCAATGCCTTCCCATACAGATAGATCGCCTGTCATTTTCCAGTACATGTAGGCTAAACTGGGCTTCGTTCCAGCCGTATCGGCATGCATGAGGTTGCACCACGCTGGGTCGCCAGCGGCAAAATCGGGTAATATTTTGCAAAATGCTTTAGGAAACAATCCTTTATCTAAGCCTTCTATTGCGGCATGCACCTCGGACTTGGTGGCGGAAACGCCCCGCAGTTCGTATTTGGATGAATCTGACATGAGTGGAATTTACCGCAAAGAAAAGCAGAAAAAATGGAAAAATGGTTTAGTTTTACCCAACGGCAAGGTGTTTTCGATCTGTCTGACACACAAAAAGAGCTAAATATGCGACCTTTAAGATCCTTCTTGTTTTTCTTTCCTTTTCTCTTGTGGCAATGCCATAATGATAAGGCAGTTATCACAACGGTTGATTTTTCTTGTGGTGACTATCCTGATGTGTGTTTACTGACTGAGGCGAATACTGATTTTGCTATTCGTTTGTATAAAAAAGTTCATGCGCTGGCAGATGAGAGCGAGAATGTTTTTGTTTCGCCATTTAGTATCTCTACGGCATTGGCCATGACGATGAATGGGGCTGCCCATGAGACCCTTGATGAGTTTGAGACAACTCTTGGACTACAAGGCATGACATCAACGCAGCGCAATGCTTCTTTTCAAACCTTACAAAATGTGCTTCCTTATTTAGATGCCACAACGAGGTTGAATTTTGCCAATTCCATCTGGCCACAGGTTGGCTTTCCTGTGATTCCTTCGTTCCTGGACACCAATGCTATCTATTTTTCAAGTGAAGTGAATGCCGTAGATTTTCGCGGTAATTTATCTGGTTCGTTGGCTAGCGTTAATGATTGGATTGCAGAAAACACGGATGGACTTGTACAAAACGCGTTAACTTCTTTACCTCCAGATGTCGTTATGTTATTGGTGAATACCATTTACTTTAAGGGGAAATGGAAGGCGAAATTTGATGCTCGTGATACGCAAAATGCCCCTTTCTATACCCCCAATGGCGAATTGACTGCAGAGATGATGCATATAGAGGAAGGTACTTTTCCCTACTACAATAGGGAAGTATTTCAAATGATCGACTTGCCCTACGGGGATTCTATATATTCTATGACAGTTTTACTTCCGAATGAAGGGTATCAGGTGTCAGATATTGTAGAGATTTTAACACCAGATTCTTATGTACAATGGCTCTCCGAGATGCAGCCCCACAATACGGAACTGTTTTTTCCAAAGTTCAAGGTGTCCTATAAAACATCAATGAAACCCGCTTTATTTGCAATGGGTTTGCAGGACGCATTCACGCGGCGTGCAGATTTCACACGCCTAGTATCCGAAGAGGATGTCTTTATAGGCGATGTAATTCACCAAGCGGCAGTAGAGGTAAATGAGAGTGGAACGGAGGCTGCCGCCGTTACCGTTGTTATTTTAGAAGATAATTCGATCGGATCGTCCTTCTCCCCTGTTTTTCGTGCGGACAAGCCTTTTCTGTATATCATTCGCGACAATAAAACGAATAGCATACTGTTCATCGGGCAACTGATGGAGGTGTAGGCGCATCAATCTTAATGTGATGATTGTTTTCTAATATTTCCTCACTCCTCCTCCTGCCCTTTCCAGTAATCTAATAGTTTTTTGGCTACGTTTAGATTTGTGACTTGTGCTACTTCAGAGGCACGAGCGTGGCGAATTTTTCACCGAACCAAAGTGCGATAGTAGTTTTTGCGCTGTTTTTTCACCTATACCGAGTATGCGTGTGAGTTGGGTGTCTGTAAAGTGCTGTGAACGTTTGTCTCTATGGAAAGTGATAGCAAAACGGTGGGCTTCGTTGCGAGCATGTTGTATGAGTTTTAGGCTCTCCGATTTTTTATTAATGAGCAACGGCACCGAATCGCAGGAAGAAAATTTCCTCCAATCTTTTTTGCAATACCTACTTTATCGTCATGCTACCTTCCAACCCGAGTTGGCGAATGCTTTACGTAGCGGCACTCAACTTCAAGCGTTTACCACCATCAATGATGACTAATTGGGGTAGCGATTTTCCTTCTTCCAAAGAGTCGTTTGTACCGCCTAAATACAATTTCCTCCATACTGGCAAAGTCATTGGAAATTTTCAGCGGTCTTGATATTGATGGCGGTAGTCTTTTTTGCTGGGTTTGCCATTTTTAAACACCACACAAGAAGCTACCGGGAAGCTGCCTTGGATATTCGAGTTGTCGAAACACTCCAAGTGGATAGGTAGCTCCTTCATGTGCAAGTCGGCCTGTAAGGTCTTCGGTATGCGTTCAGCATGGGTTTCCCGTTGTGCGTGGTAGCGGCTTGCTTGCGTTTGCAGGTTGGTAATATTTCACATTGTTGGCACTCAGTTCCAATAACTTTTTCTTGTCGCCAATTTTAGGCACCACCACATTGGCATCTGCTACTGGAAGGAATCTCCCGTTCTTTCGTAGTATCTCAGGCGCGATACTATTAGGAATTTTCTCGGAGTCTCGGGATGACATATTGCAGCAGAGTCTTCGTCCTCCCCGTCCAAGTTCACCATAACTCTTGGGTGTGGGTACGCTGCACAATGGCACCATCTACCACGCGTATGTAGTTCACGTAAGCTTCGTCCTCATCCATCAATAAGCTAGAAAACGTCCACGTCCCGAATGGTGATACTTACAATTGTACTTTTGGCTTGATAATCTTCAAAGGCCATCAGTTTTTCTTTGACTTGCTGTGCGGCAAATTCAAGGCTTCCGGCATGCTGCTGCCATTTTGTCGCGCAGGTACTGCCGCACTTGACCAAATTGCCTTTCAGAATATTTTTTATTTGCTCGATACGGTCGTCATTATTCCGGCCTCGTCACTCCAATCCTTCGCAAGGCTACATGCAGTTTTTGATGTGATATTCCAGCATACTTTAGCCCTTACCCTTGCTAATACTGGCTTCGTCAAGAGGTAGTGTACAAGTGCGTAGTGGGAACAACTGCCGTATCAAATCCATGATAAATCCAAGCCTGCTTTTACTGATGTATGGTAAAGCCACGTGCTGCCGTCTCGAATCACATGGCGTGTCAAAAACACCCTTGGGTAGCGCTCTTTTGATGCAGATGTAGCTGTAGTTTTATCGTCTTTCATTACCACGTTATAGCGTGGCTGGTATTGCTTAGTTAAGCGTTCTCCAACAACAAGGCATCAGTTTCCGTTTCCACCACCGTGAACTCCAATCGGTGTGCATGGCGTACCATCAAACAGGTGCAGTGTGCTGGTCTTTGCGTTCACCAAAATAATTACTGGTGCGGTTGCGCAAACTTTTTGCCTTTCCTACATACAGAATCGCGCCCGCCTCATCCAATGAAGCGATAAACGCCCGGTTTTGGGAATACTGTCGGCAATGCTTTGGTAGTCGGCTGTCGTCATGGCATAGCGAAAATACGCACATTATGTGACTAAGGAGCATAAAAATTGGGTTTCCAAAAATGGTATCGTCTGTCTAAAGCCCTGTAATCACTGCACTACCAAAGGCTGATGCCACACCTGCCTACCATCGTTGAGTTGTAGGATATAAACGCCCAGGGCAAGGAGGCCGTTGACAATTGCAGTTGTTCATAAGGCAA
This sequence comes from Saprospiraceae bacterium, assembly GCA_041392765.1. Classification (GTDB taxonomy): domain Bacteria; phylum Bacteroidota; class Bacteroidia; order Chitinophagales; family Saprospiraceae; genus Lewinella. The sequence continues at coordinate 72,988 of JAWKLL010000016.1, read as the reverse complement.
CAGAGGTTGGCTGAGTTCTTGCTGCAGCATAGCAGTGCCATTTGTATGGAAGATGCGCAGTTGCCCTGTTGTTAAGACGAGTAAATCCATTGCACATAAACCGTCGTAGCGGCAGGATTGGGATATACCAGTATTTTACCCTCGTTCTGTGCTTTCAATGGCAGAAGTACTTTCCGGATGGGGGAAAAGGAAAAAGCACCGTCTTCATCCACCTGCCGAAGCCAGTAATAGTAGGTATTGCCGGCTGCCACTTCCTTGTCGATGTATTGATAAGTGCCCGTTTGCTGGCCACCTACTACCCACGCAGAGGGTGAATGAAATGCCGTCCTCCAAGGCGCGTTGCACCTCGAAGCCTTTGTTTTGTAGCTCTATTTCGGTACTCCAGTCCAATACCTCCTTGCGCCTCTTTTGGTGTAGCCGTGAACGACCGCCAAGACACGGGGAAGTAGTGCACTCGCTGCGCATCCGCCTACCTGTATATCATCCACGTACCATCCGTCCAACCATTGCAGCCATCTGTACCCAGCACCCAGCGCAATCACAAAGTTTACCAGCTAAGTTGCCGAGTAATATTTGAGGGTCCCCAACTTCCACTCACAGCACCCTCATCGGCGGCAGTAAAGGCATTTTTCCGCTAAGGGTTGTCGTTCCCTGATGATACGGGTTGCAGGTGTTGTTGTACCCGTTTGAATACAAAATCTCCAGGTGCTATATCTGTCCAAGCACCGCCATCTAACGATATTGCACAATTCCTCCATCCCATCCGGATTCCATAGAAACGTTGTGATCGAAGGTCCAGGTACAGGGAGTTGTTACAGATGCTGGCACCACAATAGCAGGGCTGATTCCAGTTCAATTGTACCATTTTCGAGTCTCGCACAATCTCCTACATAGGGGTCGAGTAGTACATGGCTGTGCCTGCCCTGCCTTTTGGTAGGCTTCCTTATCATTGCCAGTTTCTACTTTCCCCAGTCGATGGGTTTACGGGGTTTCAAAATGCTCAATCCACCAGTGGAACCTGATTCAAATCTGCTGAAAAACAACAATTGCGGAAAAGACTCATCCGGTGGTACATATAATCCAGGCGTTGCGAGGTCGCAAGGTGACGAACCCCGCAGCCTGTGCTCGTCGCTGATTCTACCGCCAATACCACTTCTGCTACATTGGCTACATCCGCAACGGTGATTATCTCTCCCGAAAGCCCAGGGGCAACAGAAAGGGTGGATGGGCAGGTAGGTTTATGCCTACTAGGTCGCTTACGGCGGCCTCTAAAGCATCTGCCAAGGTGAGAAATCCGCCGTTCGATTCAAGTAGTTATGATTGGCTTGCCAGGGAATATGAGCCGCTTTAGTCAACCCCATTCCTGCGATGGTATATCCGTTATACGTACCGCCGTCCACCATCAAGGCGTAAGCGTGGTTTACAACACCTGAGTTGGAATGAACACCGCCGCTATCTCCCGTACTACACCAGTATTGCACATCACTTACCTTACCCGGGTCGGATTTGCAGGTAGGATTCCACATGTCTCGAATGCCGCTAGCGAAAACATCTTCCCAAATATCCAACGTATGCTGCTATTACAGCCATTGCGCAAGGTGCTGTGCCCCGTGTCACTGCCATAAGCATTCAGTAAATCCACCGTTTCACCCCAAATATCTGACGGGGCTTCGTTGATAGCTCCCGACTGCCAAGCATAGATGAGATTGCTGCTTGTATTGTGTATAAAAGCGCGTTACATTCATAGGCAATTACGTCATCTACTGCCAACCCTATACAATAATTGGTGCTGGTGCCATTCCAGTTGGCATTAGGACAGTTGGACAAGCAGCGTTACTAACTCCTTTCATTTGTGCTCCGCTGCCGTCATAAGAGTCCATGCCAAAAGCATGGTGGAAAAAACCAGTAACTATGTCCACTTGCCTGTACAATAGCCTGTTGTTCAGTGCTAAGGCTGCCGGAAAAGCACTCCTTCTGTCCAGAGACCGTAGTGCGGATATTATGTCATAGACGCGTCTGTTGAGGGCATTACAGGTGGCCGCTTCGATAGCGACGAGGTTTCCTGCCAATGCATCGATATATACTGCCTTGAGTGGTCGTGCCAGTTGTTGGATGCCTCCATCGCAATCTAATTGCATATCACCGTCCCGTCCTGTATAAGCCACTCGTCATAAATCAATAATTTCGGGTTTTCTTCTATTTGAAATATTGCCGAATATTCTTTTTGCAACTGTAACCAAAGCAATCGACGCAGCGGTGGTGGGCGTGATGCGGGGTGTAGTTTCTATTAGCGTAGCTGGGAATATTACACCATTGATATGGCGCAACTTGCCGTCGCGGTCAAAATGAAAGCGCAACATACCGTCAAAGACAGGGACACCATTAATATGCTGGGCAAAGGACAAATGAGTATTACCTGCTATATCCACCTTGCTTTCTGATAGTGCGGATTTTCCAGAAGGTGCATATGGCCCCAAGCAGCCCATACTGATGCAGCATCCTTGTTGCTTTGTCCTCATGTGAAATACGGACAGTTCAACGGGAGTAGGAAGGAAATAGGAATATGGTGTATGGGTTGTAGGGTGTAGCCGTACTTTAGCATGATATGTTTGCTGTAAGCTCCGTTATCAGATATTAGGTTGAGCAGCCATTAAAATATTGCACACCTAATAAGCTAAATAGTAGCCATTGTTTATTTTCATAAGTACCGGTATTTCAATAGCAAATATATAATTATTTCACTACTTTGGATCAGTTGTTCAGTTTACTATTCTATGTTTTTAGTAAATCCAACAGCCATTGGGCAGCAAAAGGAAGGACTGTTTGATTTCCGTCATTACAAAGAACTTTGCACTCCGGCTGATATTGGCCAATGAGGCTAATTTTAATGAACTGCTGGTAATCCATATCCTTGGCATAGACTTTCAACAGATAGTCGAACATACCAGCGATATTGGTATTTTAACCTCCATGACTTCGGAAGCATCCGTACCTCTTGCTCAAACGTCTCCAAATAGGCTTGGTGGTGACCTCAACGTTACAGAGCAGAGAGAGCTACAAAGCAAAGCCCATTTTACTTTTATCAACAGCGGTATGATATCCTTGAATACCCTTCTTGTTCTAATCGCTTAATACGTTCAAAAACGGGTATGTAGTACTCATCTGTAATTCATGGGCAATTTGCTTGATTTTGGGTTGGCATCTTGCTGCAAAAGGGATAGAATACGGTGGTCGGTTGCATCAGGTTGGAATGTCATGGGGCGTATTTTTTCTTTTATGTTTTCCCAAATCATGTTGAATTGGATGAATTTTCTACTGAAATCAAAATAAAGAATAATTTTCTTTGTATTAATTGTTATTTAGAAAAAGGGCTTTAATGAGACATTTTTGGTATAAAACCATGATAATATGCCCAACCACAGTTGCCCCTGAAAGTTTGATGATGTCTTGGCTATAAGCGGAATGGTCGGAAGCGCGGTGAAAGTGCCTGTATTTCAAACCTCTACCTTCGTTTTCAAAACCGCTGAAGAAGGGAAGTCTTTTTTTGAATTGGCGTACGGACTCCACCGAGAAAAATGCCACAGAGCAGTAAGGTCTTATTTACAGCCGATTTGAATAACCCCCAATTTGGAGATTCACCTACGAAAACCGCCTTTGCCTTTGGGATAAAGCCGATGATTGTGCGGTATTTGAGTCGGGTATGTCAGCTATCAGCACGGTGTTATTGGAGTTTCTCAAAGCCTGGCGATCTGCTGCTCTTCAGTGCACCCGCCCGTTTATGGGGGCACCGACCATTTTATTCATCATTTGCTTCCTCATTTTTGGTGTCGATGCCATTGGTTTTACTGCCAAAGACAGCCCTGCGCTATTCACCAACGTATCTTGGATACTGGCCAAGTCAGATAAGCTAGCCATGATTTGTTTAGAAACCCCGGCTAATCCACGTTGACATGCATCGATATTGCTGCATGCCGTGCCATTGCCTGATGCTTTCAAAAGCGATGAACGCCCCATACCAGTGGCCGTTGATAACACCTACATGGGGTAGCTTTGGTCGCATCCTATTGCATTAAGGGGCAGATTTGGTTATCTATTCTACCTGCGTATTGGAGGCACAGCGATGTGATGGCGGGTGCTGTATTGGGCAATAGCCACCTGATGAAGCGCGTCAAACACTGCGTACGAAACATTGGCAGCACTGGCCAGTCCACACCTGTTGGCTGTTGCTCCGTAGCTTGACCTGAAGTACGCATGGAACGGCAGATGCGCAATGCCATGTCGTGCTGATTTTCTCGATGCGCACCCTAAGAAGTGGAAAAAGTATATTACCTCAGTTTGCTGCGAGAAGACGACCCTCTTACCATTGTACAAAAAACAATACACTTCTCCCGGTGCCATGACCCAGTTTCCTTTGACGTGAAAGGAGGCGAAGCCGAAGCTTGTTCCGTTTTTTGAACCATTTGCGGCTGTTCAAACTGGCCGTCAGCTTAGGTGAAGTACAGAAGGATTGGCGCAGCACCCTGCCTCAATGACACACGCAGGCGTAGATCCTTGCCTACCGCCTTTCCATGGGCATCACCGATAAGATGGTTCGTTTGTCCATCGGCGTAGAGAACGTGGAGGATAGTATCTGGGATTTGCAGCAGGCATTGGCGCAGGTGTAGGTGAGGGAGTGTATGAAATGTGCTATCCCGATAGCTATCGGGAGTGTATATGTGTATAGGTGCGAAAGGTGGTTTGATGTTGTTAGATGGGCTTCGCCCGTATGATGTTCTTCTGACAGGGTGTGTGGGTAACCACGAAAGGCACGGAAAGCACGAAGGTGTGGGGGGTAACCACGAAGGCACGGAAAGCACGAAAGGTGTGGGGTGACCACGAAAGGCACGGAAAGCACGAAGGGGGTGACCACGAAAGGCACGGAAAGCACGAAAGGTGTGTGGGTAACCACGAAAGGCACGGAAAGCACGAAAGGTGTGTGGGTAACCACGAAAGGCACGGAAAGCACGAAAGGTGTGTGGGTAACCACGAAAGGCACGGAAAGCACGAAAGGTGTGTGGGTGACCACGAAAGGCACGGAAAGCACAGTGTGGGTAACCACGAAAGGCACGGAAAGCACGAAAGGTGTGGGGTAACCACGAAAGGCACGGAAAGCATGAAAGGTGTGGGTAACCACGAAGGCACGGATAGCATGAAGGTGTGTGGGTGACCACGAAGGCACGGAAAGCACGAAGGTGTGGGTAACCACGAAAGGCACAGAAAGCACGAAAGGGGGTAACCACGAAGGCACGGAAAGCATGAAAGGTGTGTAGGTAACCACGAAAGGCACGGAAAGCACGAAGGTGTGGGGGTGACCACGAAAAGGCACGGAAAGCACGAAAGGGGGTAACCACGAAAGGCCTGGAAAATACGAAGAGGGCAGTCAAAAAATGCCTTAAAAAATCCAGTGAATCCTAATAAAACCATTAGTTATACAACTGATTGATTGACCTCTACGTCGCGGCAGGTTGTACATGTTCTATAAGCAGGTTTCATGGTTTGGGCGAACAGATAATTCTCTTGATAATCCCATCAGCAGGAGGAGGAATATTTGCTCTCATGATGTTTTGTGTGTTGGTTTTAAATTTAATTAATTCAAATTCAGTTTCATAAGTGTAGTGGACAAGCCTTCCATTATCTTTGGTGTAAAAGCCATTGCCGATAGCCAGCTACGGGGATTCCAGGGTGGAGGTTAGATTTGATTCGCTATTGAGTGATTATTTGAGGCGAGGATGTAATAAAAAAAGGGCGACCTCTCTCCGGAAGCGCCCCTTGCAAATTCATAATCACATGTTCTTTAGGGTGTGTTAAGTGCATAAGTGTATGGGTGTATAAGTTGGAAGGGTACCTCCTATACACCTTTACACCTAATTCGTACCACGGGAATGTGCCCGCTGAGCCCCAACCCCCGCCTTCCCCTACAGGGGAAGGGCCAAAGTCGATTACTGCCCATTCCACGGGAATGTGCGCAATCGACTTTGAGGATGACGATCATTACCTCGTCCATGACTACGGGGCAAGGCGCCAGCCCAGAGGCGTTGCTTGTGAGTGTAAGGATGACTTTACCCAGTAAGCTCGGTCATTAGGTAAGGCTGGTAGGCCGTAGCAGTGCCAAATGCCGTTCCACCCACAAAAGTACCATCACCGCTAGTACTCAAAGTGCCACCTAATGAGGAGGTGTAATGGATGCACCGATGGTTGTCAGATTAACCGTTGCGGTGGTACAGATGGTCTGTCCCATACCCGCTTCTACCGCAGTGGGGCAAGTACAACCTTGTAGCGGTATATTGTTGTTGAACACTTCCGGGTCGCCCGTCATCAAATCAATGTTGAAAATTAGAATGGGTTTGCCCGTTGGGCTAAAGTCATCCAAGTTGATACCATCCATTACTGCCAGCACCTACCACTAGCGGGTTTTCACTCGTTGGGTTGTCCGCAGAACCTAATGTGGGATCTAATGATCTGCCGTATGATATTCCCAATCGAAAGTATGGCATGCTGTAGTATACCTGCGATCGCCAAGCGGCAAACCTGGTGCATCGGCAAAGAACGGCATAGCTGAAGAACCGGCATCACATCATTACTGACAAACGTTGCGGCTTTTCTTTATTATTACCTCAGCGTTACGTGCAACATCTTTGGGCAGCATGCGACCAATAGATCTACGAGGCGATTAGAATTATGGGGATAACGATGTAGCAGTCTGTCTAAAACAATCATCGCCCATCAACCCAATTTTGCATGATCCACGTGGGCCTGTCGCATTGGGTTTTCTGATATCGTGCAGGCTCAGCCGCAGAACAGGCGCCGTCGCGCACAGTGGGCCGCTGCACATGGCGGTGAAGCGCACCTGGGCGCACTCACGCACAACGGTCGATGCACGTGGCGAGCGTCATCTTTGTCCGTGCATTATTTGTTCACCATCACCGCCTTCATGCAGTCGCAGAACAGGCTGAACTGCACACTGATGGTGGCGTAATTATCACATGTGATGCACTCGCTACAAGGTCTGTTGTGGGATGATCGTGTCCGTAATGTGGTATTACCGACTCGCCAGCGGCTGGGCACATGAACAGTGCACTCGGCCATCTCGCAGCGTTCGCTAACGATGCCAGGCCTCATCACATTCGCATGCTCATGGCGCTGCTGGCTGACCGTTGCAGCCAACAAGGTCGGCACCGGCGTTGGCGGTAGCAGGGTATTATTGATGATGTCAACCATGTCCGATGCGCTGGTACAAGGCCTGCGCCATCGGGGTCTGCGGTCGTCAAGTGAGGGTGACGGTGGTTCCGATTTCAGCCATCGTAGGCGTGTAAGTCGTGCTGGCCATGCTGGCATTGGCAAACGTGCCCGTTCCGCCCATCCACATACCTGCGCCGTTGGCAGTAGCCGCAATCGACACCGGGCGTTGCCTGAAGCAGGCTGATCGGCACCCGCGTTGGCGGTAGCAGAGGTGTTGATGGTGATGTCAACCATATCCGATGCACTGGTACAAGGCCTGCGCCATCGGGGTCTGCCGTCGTCCAAGTGAGGGTTACGGTGGTGCCGATTTCAGCCATCGTAGGCGTGTAAGTCGTGCTGGCCATGCTGGCATTGGCAAATAATGCCCCGTTGCCGCCGTCCACGCCACCTGCGCCGTTGGCGATAGCCACCAATCGACACGGGCGTTGCCACAAACAGGCTGATCGGCACCCGCGCGTTGGCAGTAGCGGGGTATTGACGATGATGTCAACCATGTCCGATGCGCTGGTACAAGGCCTGCGCCATCGGGGTCTGTGGTCGCCAAGTCAGGGTTACGGTCGTACCAATTTCAGCAACAGCGGGCGTATAAGTCGTGCTGGCCGGCATGCTGGCATTGGCAAACGTGCCCGTGCCGCAGTCCACATACCCTGCGCCGTTGGCGGTAGCAATCGACCTGGAGCGTTGCCACAAACGGGCTGATCGGCACCCGCGTTGGCGGTAGCAGGGGTGTTGATGGTGATGCCAGCCATGTCCGATGCACTGAGTACAGGCTGCTGCGCCATCGGGGTCTGCCGTCGTCAAGTCAGGGTGACGGTGGTACCGATTTCGGCCCATCGTAGGCGTGTAAGTCGTGCTGGCCATGTTGGCATTGGCAAACGTGCCCGTGCCGCCCGTCCACATGCACCGCGCCGTTGGCGGTAGCCGCAGTCGACACCCGGAGCGTTGCCACAAGCGGTCTGATCTGCACCCGCGTTGGCGGTAGCAGGGTGTTGATGGTGATGACCATCATATCAGATGCACTGGTACAAGGCTATGCGCCATCGGGGTCTGTGGTCGTCCAGAGTGAAGAGAGTGACAGTCGTACCAATTTCAGCCATCGTAGGCGTATAAGTCGTGCTGGCCATGCTGGCATTGGCAAACGTGCCCGTGCCGCCCGTCCACATACCCGCGCCGTTAGCGGTAGCACCAATCGACACCGGAGCGTTACCACAAACGGTCTGATCAGCTCCGGCGTTGGCGGTAGCGGGGGTATTGACGATGATGTCAACCATGTCCGATACTGGTACAAGGCGCCGCGCCATCGGGGTCTGTGGTCGTCCAAGTGAGAGTGACGGTGGTGCCAATTTCAGCCATCGTAGGCGTGTAAGTCGTGCTGGCCGTACTGGCATTGGCAAACGTGCCCGTGCCGCCCGTCCATACCTGCGCCGTTAGCGGTAGCCGCAATCGACACCGGAGCGTTGCCACAAACAGTCTGATCGGCACCCGCGTTGGCGGTAGCAGGAGTGTTGATGGTGATATTCATCATGTCAATAGCATCCACGCAGGGTGCTACCGCTACGGTAGTCCAAGTTAATGTCACCGTAGTTCCTACCTCAGAAGCATCAGGCGTGTAAGTAGTAGAAGCCATAGTGGCATCAGCGAATGTGCCCGCACCACCGCTCCATGTACCAGCGGCATTGGCGGTTGCCGTAATATTTACAGCCGTTACGCCACAAACGGTTTGGTCGCCACCTGCGTTAGCAGTAGGCGGCACACAGGGGGGAGCTAGCCCCAAATCTAAAGTATGGTTGGTTTCTGTTCCAGTGGTATAAGCGATGACGGGATAGCCAGTCAGAACGCTCGCCACATTTCCGATAGTTGCATCCGAGTCGTTTAAGTCATTGGCATCCGGGCCATTGGTAGAGGTTGTTGCGTTAGGTGTTGTTAGCTCATAAGCCGCACTGTTTATAGTAAACTCCATCGTTGTCGGATTCCAGCTTCCTATTCCATTGGTATGGTCGTAACCAAATACGATGGAGTAGTTGGTGTTGGGGTCAACGTCGTTGAAGTAGTAAGTGCCGTTGAGCGTAGTGGTAACATCCTCCCACATACCTGTGTCGTTGTTGTAAAGCGAAACAGGTAAGCCATCGGGTACTACATCTTCACAAGGGTCTTGGACGCCGTCCAGATCGGAGTCGATCCAGACGTAGTTGCCTATTTGAATGGGCGGTAATGAACAGATTACTTCTGCACCACCCCAGTTATTGGCTTTCAGGAAGTTAACATTACTGAAACCATTAGCGGTGAAATCTCCGAATAGACGGGTGTCACCTGTACGATTTCCGGTAAGAGGATCTAAGTAGGCATAACCAGATGTACCATTATTGAATACATTATCCATCGAAGGCATCATCAGTTTTCCTGTACTGGGTACATACGTCAACGTTCCGGAACTCATGGCGCCTTCTCTACCAACATATTTGAAAAAGCGGTAGGTTGCGTTATCGCCTGCGGTATTGAAAGGAGAAATTTGGGCAGACCAGTTAACAGTGGAAGTCTCTCCCCCCACATGTAGTGGTGGTGGGGCTTACTGTCGGATTTGGCGTGTTTTCAAGGCTCCAACTAGACTCATCGCCGCAAGCTTTTATAAGAACCCCGCCTGCAACAAAGAAGGCACCTGTGATGGCATCGTGGTAGCGGTTTCTGGTGGCCAGATTCATGTCGTATCCACGTAGCTGTGGGGCTAAGGGGCTATTTCTCCCAGCCATGGTTGAGTATGTTGACGGGTAGTCATCGTGCCGCATACACCAGAGCTGCAATAGCCAGTAGGGTTATTACGATTGGCCTGTAACTGATCCCAAGGGTGTACGATTTGGTCGTACCAGTAGGAAACATTCGGGTTTGTAGCAGGGTAGCTGACATTCAATGGAATGGTAAGCTCAAGAGCAAAATCGGACGAAGAAGGTGTATTATCAGCAGGATCAAAGAATACACATACCCAAGAAGATCCGTTGCAGCAGAATCCATTACAGGTAGTAGTGGCATAGACCTTTCCAGATTCAGGGTGTATGCCCAACCCTAAAGCGAAGTATAAAGGAGTGGCGTAAATCCGCTTGCTGAGCGTTCTCCCGGACAGGCAATCGGCAGTGGGAATCGCTTGATGTCAGCACTGTTAGATGGAGGTGTACCATCGGGATTGATAGGAATAACCAAAACCTCCGTGTATGAAGATTCACTACATACAGTTCTGAATTATCAGCACTGATCTTCATAATCACAATCCTGTGAAACCTATTTTTTGAGGATCACTGCCTGTGCGTCCATAAACATCTGTGAAGACAGGGTCGGGTGTATAACTGCCTGCGAAATCATCTCCAAACAATGTTTCTAAATCCAGCCAAATAGCGGGAGTTCGGGGTGCCTCCATCAATAGTGGTGCTATAAATTACAGCTTCTGCAACGCCATTAGCACTCGAGTTGGTTTGGTAAGGACTGAATGCCCGGAAATAGCTGCTGTTGAAAAGCTGATTATGTATTCTGTCGTAGGCTACGCCCAAAGTGGTACCCATCTCTGAATTATTGGCAACCTCGGTAGCGACTATAGGATACATAGCCACAGCTGAAGCAGCCTGTAAGGCAGTCGGGTTTCCGACATTGGGAGTCCCTGTTGGGGTACTCCAGTTTAGATTGGCATCGGATAAACTTTTAGGAATGAATGGCACCTCTTGGCCAGCCATTTGCATAATGATTGTCGGGTCAATCGTACCATTGTTCTGGTAAAACAAGTAGCGGCGATGAAGGGATCTGGCTCGCAGTAAGTATCGGGGTCAAGTAATCCATAGTCGATCTCACAGTTATTGCCACCTAAGACGAATTGCACGTTAGAACCATTATCGGTTCCTGTATAAGAAGGTTGAAGCCCACTAATAGCGGTAGCAGAAAATTCTACTCGGTATTGTTCTCCATCTGTTAAACCCGTAGCATTCCATTCCCCATTAGCATCAGTTACAGACGTAGCTACTAAATTGCCGTCGCAATCATATACTTCAACAGAAACACCTTCTATTCACTGGTTCGCCATTATCAGCGCCATCGCTGTCGGAATCTTCAAATACCGTACCGCCTATAGTGCCTGAAGCTCCAGTACATGGCCTATACTGCAACTCACCGGCGCATTATAGGTGACCGTAGAAGCACCAGCCTGTAGTAGTCACGAAGCCGGCATCCACGTTAATATTATTTGCACCGTCAGCTGCAATACCCGTAAAATTGACAGTTTGATTGCCAGAAAGCGTTGAAGGCGTAAAACTGGTTGTATTACCTGCCGAAGTAGTGACTTCAATTGCTTCACCAGCGGGTGCATACTCCCAGGAAACACTCACCATCAGGTCGTAGGTAAGAGCCTGCCAAGGGGTTACAAGCCACGACGTAGCTGCATTAATCACTACATGGCAGACACATGCTGCACTGGTTACTGTTAACGGATACACAAAAGTATGTGGGCATAGACCAGGGTCTGATGGAACGTAACGACCGCGAACTTCCACCGTAGTACCGTCTGGTATCAAGGATGGGTCAATGGCTGTCACATTAAAGAGGTATCACCCGGCGTACGAACGATATCATGGTAAAGGTGTAAGGTGCATCTACTCCATTTAGTGTAGCATATCCACCCGTCAAATCAAACGGAGCATCATCAGGACACATCGTTGCATTGGCTAAGGTTGGGTACAAATAGTTCGGGGTTGGTACACAGGTTAGATAGCGGTAACGTGACATTTCCATTGGTGATGCTGCCCGTATAACCTATACCGCTGGTATGAGAGAACCGAATGCCATACATACCCGGCATAAATTCGGTCAGCATGGTATCCTGTGGTAGCGGAATATTGACCAAGGTGTCTGGTACTTCCAGTCCGGTATGGCTCACGAAACGCCATATTTCACCCGGGTTAGAGGTCACCTTAATGCTGTCAGTAAATTCCAATAGATCTAAGTTGGATAAGTCATACGCTACATCGAAGCAGGTACAGCTTTGTGTGTAGGAGAGGGAGGGTGATGCAGGAATTTACAGTTGGGAAAGCAGTATTCGTAAAGGTCATACAAGCCAAATCACTAAATGAAGCCGTTACGCTTGTAGCCATATTATCAGCCCTGAGCCTTACACCTGTAAAAGTGTACATTGGTAAGTGCCTGCCGTTGCGACAAGGACACTCGTTACTCCGCCGCCTACCAACACATCTCCCGTTAAGTCAAGTGTGCCGCCTGCTGGAGGATTGGCAAGGTCACTGTTATATCTGCGGTAAAACCAATCGTCACTGCCATCTGATGGGGTTGCATTGTCATCGCAGGCACTTTGATTCGTAAAGCTGACAGCACTAATTTCGCTGACGGTTACTGTCGCTGTCACCTGACAGCCGTTGTTGTTGGTGTAGGTAATATTGGCAGTTCCTGCACTTACACCGGTAACAATACCACCATTGGTAACGGTAGCCACCGCTGGATTGGAGGATACGTAAATGTTGGAATTGGCTGGAATACCCGATCCTAGTAGTGTGATGGTGCTTCCTACACAAACCGTACCTCCCGACATGGTAGGTAATGGAATAACAGTGACGGTTGCTGTCGTTTCACACCCATTCACATCTGTATAGGTAATAGTAGCAGTTCCTGCACCAATACCTGTTACGATTCCGCCGCTTGTTACTGTTGCAATGGCCGGATTAGAGGACATATATGGTCGGTAGCAGCTGGTGTACCACTGCCTGTCAGCGTAATCATATCATTGACACAGACGGTGCCACCGCTAAGCGTAGGCAATGGATTGACGGTAATGGCGGCCGTGTTGCTACAACCAATATCGTTTGTGTAGGTAATGTGGCCGTTCCAGCACTAATCCCTGTAATTACTCCCGTACTAGAAACAGTAGCGACAGCCGTGTTGCTAGAGGTGTATGGATTTATTGCTGCAGCCGTGCAATCCGGTAACGGAAGTCGTTTGACCTATACAAACGCTAGTTGTGGGTGGGTTTATCGTTGGCAATGCATTGACTACAAAACTCATAGGGCTGGTTTCTGAACAACCTGTTGTGCTATTCAGGTAAGTGATCGAACCTGTATAGGTAGCCGTGGCTAAGGTGTTGGGAATGGGCAACATTACTACGCCATTTACGGGAATATTAGTTGCCGTTGTAATGTCTGGAATGCTCGGGTCATCGAAATCAACGGTGTATTGATTACCACCATTGGTAATATTACTCAAAGGAACATCCACATTCAGCGAACCAGCGCAGGTACTGCCCGCTGTGAGGCTAGGTGGGATTGATAAGCCCTACATTGGTTGAAATTGTACCGCAAACGCACTGGTCTGTACCTCCATCGGTGACTGGTGATAATCGAACCTGAAATTCCTCACCCGAGCATGTGGTGGTGAAAGTACCTGAATACGGGATATGCCATTGCCCGCGTTGAGAGAAGGCCGTTCACTACTTGGGTAGCTACGGGTGTTCCCACAGGCATACCACCTGACAGGCAGAATACCTCTACCTGAACACTTTGTGCGGCAGGAATTTCACCATCTGCAATGGTGAATGTACCGTTATAGCTGTAGTTATCGGTAGATGTGCGGCAGATACTGGCATCAATGGTACTTACATTAGCCTTTTTGGGAGAGATAATGCGCGAGGCTCTCCCTGTGATGAACTGTACTGGATTTGGACAGACACCGCCGGGTATCGAAGAGCATGAAATCCCTGCAAAAGAGCGTATCATGAAGAAGCCCAGTTCTCCCGGCAAGTCACAACCACCATCCGTGAGTGCATTGATATCAATGGAAAAACTGACGGTGATACTACCAGATGGTGGTATGGTGATTCCGCCTGGAACGGCTAAAGACAGGTCTAGGGTGCTGCCGTTCACAATAGGGGGTAAGAAGCAATTAGCACTGGTACAGTTGTAACTGCCCGGCACATATTGAATACCCTGTGGGAGGTCAACACGAATACTGTCTTTTGTGGGGTCAAGCGTGAATGAGCTTGTGTTAGATGCATTGATTATCACTAAATCAAGAGAAACCGTTCTATTCTCGCATGTAATAATCGTATCTAGACCTATATTTAAATTGTTGACTACTGCCAGATATTCTTGCGAAACACCTGCTATGGTGATAGGGTCAGAATAAACAAGCGTATTACTGCCAATAGCCGGCTCTCCGCAGGGCTGCTCCCCTTTGGCTAACATAGAAATCCTGTCTCCTGAGGTGAAGCCACAGTCGGTGCCAAAGGTCAGCCTCATTTTGGCGGTACGGGAGTCAGGCGCGATTTGAAAATTCACCCCTGGCAAGCTATCTAAGACCATAGAATGCAATCCATAAGGGATGGTAACCGTTCCGGTTGTTCCTGAAGGCGTAACCGTCTCGAAGTTGCCACTATTGATGGGGTATTCTATTTCGACTTGCGTCAAAGTCATACCTGAAGGGATATCTACATCAACCCGTGGATCAATCAGGTCTGCGGCCAGTGTACTTAGCATATTGAACTCATAAACCAAAGGCTCGCACAAGGACACCGGGCTCACCGGCTGTGATACAAACGCCGCCTGCAAACCTGATGGCGCAGGCACCATATCAAATATACCACTGATTGTGGAACAACCACTGGAAGCTGGGTCTGTTGGATAGCTGGTACAACCCCAACTCATTCGATAAGGAATATCTGGATTGGTACAATTGGAGTACTCTGTACAAATTTCAAGAAAGTTTTCTCCAGTAACGGTACCCAATTGAACCCATTGCCCGCCTGCGGCCTGTAGCACGGGATAGGTGGCATTGGTCACCGTATTTCTTACACTCACAATATTAAATTCACCAGTTGGGCCGCCGCCAGCAAAATAAAGATAAGAGAAGGGAGCGGCAACACAGGTGTTTCTAAGGTTGAGATTAAAACATTCGACCCGCTGATCGGCATTTTGCGTACCAGATAAATTGGTGATAGATAACACAGGACGGGAGTTAAAGGTATTATATCCATTTTGGGCTCTGTCAAATACGTTGGGCAACTTGGATCCAATGAATTTACGTTGGTATGGCCATAGTATCGTATGCTGCCAATACCGATTCCAGCACTAGACCCACAGGAGCTACCGGCACATTACAGTCTGACGCTATGCCAAAGAATATTCGATACCCACCATTCAAAGCATCATCCGGTATATACCAATCGCCTGTATTATACCAAACGAGCCTGTTGCCTTGAACGGTGGCTGGTGGTATGTTTTGGGTAATAAATTGGCCAGCAGGGAAGCCCCCATCATTGGGGTTGCCACCCACGCGAATTTGGTCAAAACCAGGTACATAGGTGTACGGACTGCTTAATATCACTACGATTGAGTCCAACTTATCAATAGGGCGAACCTCACCAGGGAAGTAATCAATCTGCGGCCCAGAACCATTGGTGCCCCGAAGATACCAATAGCGGCCCACGTATGTCCATGCATTGCATGATCCGCCAGCTGAATAGACGACATTGTCAAAATTACCTTTTGGATTCCTAACATAAAACTCAAGTGCCTGACCATTACAGGAATATCGGGTATCACCACCGTCGGGGGAAGGGTTGCTAAATCCATCGTCCAAGTTAAAGAAGTAGTTTCCGAAATTTGACACACCTTCCAAAGTGCCCGTCAAGGAGACTGCGTTCTGAACTAAACCATATAGGGCGATGTCAACCACCGCACCTGTAGGGAAGTTGCCAAGGTAGTAAGTAGCAACGTGATTCCCGTTGAAATCCGCTTCGTACGCAGGAGCCGGCAAGCTGGCAGTAGTTCCCTGGTAGGTAAAGGTTCCTCCTAGCCAATCATATAGGCGATTGCTACCCCCATGTAGTGCATAACTTACTTCATAGTAAAGCGGCTCACCGCCCGTAATGACAAGACCTGCTTGTACGCCACTCGTAGAAGTGACCAAGACAGAATCGCAAGGCAATCCGCGCTTTTTAGAGATAGCCGTGAGACTGGATAAATCTACTCGCGTAGTACCGGTATAGTCTGTATATCCTGTAGTGATGCGTTCAATTTTGGAGTTGTTCGTGATGCCGCCTCCATCAGTACAAGGCCCTGGTGAAGGAACCAAAATAGGTGGGCCCACCAAACAACTTGCATCTTGTCTTGAATTTGCACAGCTATTATTACAGGTGTAGGCCAAAATCATGACAGGTGAAGTGCCGCTTGGTGTGACACCCGGTGTCACCGTGAAGTCAATATCACATAAGAAAGGATTTGGTGTACTATTGGAAAAGACAGCCACTACGGTATCCGATTCAATGGTAAAAGCAAGGTTGGTTGCCCCCGCTCTGATGGCATCCACATTCATCCCAGGCGCCAAAGGAAAGCGAATCTGCCACTCATTGGTCGGGCAGCTAAGATACGTCAGGTTGGGACTGGTTCTGCTGACTTGAGCCTGCATCGTTCCAATTTGACCAAGGCTTAATTCAGTAGGGCTTGCCGTAAATAATAAAAGTCCCGTAGCGTGCATTCTGCCGGAAACGATGTTGAATGTGCCGGCAGTCATTGTTTCGCCACATAAATTATCTACATATCCTCTAAGTCGAAGGTTGTGTTCATTCGGGTTTTGAGCGCATGGAACAGGAGCTTGATACTCCCATTCCACAATGAAATCAAAAGTTTGTCCTGAATCCATATCATCGTAATAGCCATCCCCGTCGAGGTCTTCTAATCCAACCCCCGCCCCACCTGGGTCTGTATTTAATAGGGAAGGATCGGATCGCAAATCAATAGTTACGGTGCCGGGCCCTCCATTAGGACTGTAAGCTAAGGGGGCGTTGTTTGATACCAAGGTGATTGATGCAACTCGATACCCACCAACAGGCCAACCCAAACCATATGGCTCAATAAGATCCCTAATATTAAAAGATTGGCCGTAAGCGATATTTCCAACATGTCCTGCTGTGTGCCTGTATCGTACGAGTGCTGTTTGACATGGAGTTGCTTGCCGAATCACAGAGACTTGCGCTAAGGTTGCCCTTGGATCACCCACATTGGAATTATCGTAATTATACTGGCCAAAGTCACCCGGAGTCGGGTTTTGGCAACGACTAGCCCCCCTACCAAAATTGGCCAAATAGGTGGATTGAAAATTCGGAAAGCCAGTACTTTTTCCATTATAGCATACAGGCACATGAAAATAGCGCGTGATGATGATACTCTCGCCATTATCCAATGTGCCTTATGGAAAATGTGCAGAAGTCAGTTGATAGAATAAGGTATCACCTACTGCATACAGAAAGTTGGCCAACGCACCGTTGGACTTAATACTGTCTGTGACCAAGTCTCTGTTCTGCTTGAAAAAATAGATAAGACTATCTAATGAGCCGTTACCGCCATTAATCAACAGCGTTGTAGAAGACCCGCTTCCACCTCGCACGTAATCCACCGCCGCATCATGTGCATCGATGGTGAGGGCGGCACTCAATATAGTAATCGAAATACTGCCAGTATCTGTGTCTGGCTTATGGTGACTGATACGCCGATAGATGCACTTCCCTGTATAGCGCAATTGGCTTCAATCTGGTAATTCATGGTAACACTACCCGCTACCGTCCCTCCCGTTACAGCAAACACAGGAGCAGACAAATTGCTGATATCCGATTCAGCCACTGTCGCCCCAGAAGGTGAAGTAAAGGTAAATGAACTAGGCACATAGGTAACGCCCGCAGGCATAGAGAGCGTGAATGTACCATCGCCATCGCTCGTAAATGTCAAGGTCACTCCCGTATTTGCCTGACTGTAGGCCACATGCACTTGGGTGGTGCCATTAAGGGGATCGGTGATGATAGTAGCATGCAAACTACCCATCAAAAAAATCGTTAAAGAAAGAACGGTAAGCGCCGACTTGGCTAGCTGGAAAATCTTATTCATGTGATCGTCTTTTATTGCACAGCCATACAATTCTGCACAAAATACACGGCATTATGGATGCTGTGCAGGAATAGTACTTAGGCAATGCTGCATTAAAGGCGCAAGTTAAAACGATGTATTTATTTGATTTTTGTTTTGTGACAAGAGCTGTTTATAGTGTGATGAAATTGTAATACAGGTGTTATTTGTGTAATAATTTGCTTAGAATAGAATTTATTGGGTGATAAAGGGTTGTGTAGCTTTAGCTGTAATGAGTTTCAATGGTACAGACAGTCCCCTTAGGGGTATTACTGTATAGTATGAGTTTGGCATTGTTACTTTTTAGCAACATGCGGCAAAGCATGATTCCCAGACCAGATCCTTTTTCACCTTTAGTACCTTGTGTGGAGTATAGTTCGGTTTGATTTTCTAATTGATCCTTACTCATCCCTTTGCCTTCATCAATAACCATAATATGCAGTAATGTGCGGTTTTTAATTTGATGCTTTACAAAAATTTTACCTTCTTGATAAGAAAATTTGATGGCATTATGAATTAGGTTTCTCAACACTATAGCGAGTGCTTCCTTGTCAAATGTCAGCGTTAAATCAGATGGTATTAGGTTGATGATGTTTAAATTTTTATGGATAATGATGCTCTCAAAGTGTTCTAGAATATCTTCTACAATATGGAAAACGACAACCTCTTCCTTGATTTGTTGGCTTTGATTGATGGTTATATGCCCCCATTTTAAGAGGTTACTCAAAAGCAATCTAGTGTTGGTTGCATACATATCAATTTGTTTGCTCAGGGCTTCAATTTGTTCGTATTGCCCATTGCGCAATAGGTAGGCAACCTTTGCTCCTAGCCCTGTTAGGTTGTTTATCGGTTGTTTCAACTCGCGCCCTAATAGCGCTAGGGTTTTATCCCGTAGGGCGATCAATACTTTAAGCTGTTCATTTTGAGTTTGGATGGTTTTACGGTCTTGTTCTATTGTTTGAGTGCGTGCTAAGATCAACGCTTCTAATTCTTTGTTTCTGTGTATTATATGCCGGGTTCTAAGTCTAAAAATAGTATATAATCCCAAGAGACATAAACTGATCCACAGCGTTTTCATCCAGGGCATGAGGTACCAAGGCGGTGCTACTTCAATCATTATTCTTGCAGCCGATTGGTGAAGCTGCATTAGGATTGGTAGTGAATTCAATTTTATGTAAGCCTGTTGTCATTTTGTGGCTCCTAAAACTATTGCCTTCCAATTTATCCCAGCTTTTAGTTCCTACATATCTGTAGTAGTAATTTACCCCCCTATTTGATGGCTTAAGATCGCTGAATTTGATGTTCAACGATTCAACATCGTTAAAGTTGGAAAGTAGGTAATCCCATCTTTGTAATTGGGATGGATAGGAATCCATTGATCGGCAATTCTTTTTTCATGGTAGAAATTACTAATTTTTCATTCTCGAAATCCGTAAGAGGGAAATCTTTAGGGTTGAAGCGTACGATGCCATTTGTGCTTCCTAAAAGGATGTCACCATTTTGAGTTGGCAGTGAGCCAAATAATTGAACTCATTAAATGGTAAACCATTGCCCTCCTGTGTATAATGTACTGTTTGCCTAATGATGGAATGTGTCGTCAGATTTGAAGGTATCCAATAGGTGCCGAAAGCATCAACAAGTAAGGCAATTGTAGGCTATTAATAACATTCTTTTCCAAGATGGGTATTGTGTCAATGGATTGTGTAGAAAAATGCCACCGAAAGACCTGTTCATTTAAAGGCACACCCAAAGGGTCGTATCAGTTTCGGAAAAAGAGGAAACCGTATGTTTTTTCCTATCGTGAAGGACAAGGAATCAACAATATGTTTTTTTTAAGCTACTAAAAAGATAGGCACCTTTGGAACTGGTTCAAAAACAGGATGAATCTGAAGCAGCGGTAATGTCGTACGGAGGCAAATCGCATGCCAGCTAACTTATCGGTGTCTATTTCTGAATTTGACCCGCGTCATCCAGAAAACCTAATCCTTTTTGTAGCCCAATCCAAATATGTCCTTCATTATCAATAAAAGGTATTTTTGCATCATTACCAGATTGGTTGTTGTTACGATTGGAAAAGGAATGAAGTGAAGCAGTTCCATCAGCGGTGTTCATCGAAGTAAATGGCTAGCATGTAACCCTGAATATAAAAGGGGGCATGATAAACCATTTTCATACCTAGTAGTAAAGGAACGTGAGTCGGTACAAAGGAGTCGTTTTTTTCAATTCTTAGTGGTCGTACCAGAGGCTTCCTCTGTGTACTAACAAGCACCTTAGAGGAGTTCATATTATATGCCGACACTAATTAAGAGTTTTGTTATGATTGAGTGGAATATGCTCGAAACGTTGGGGAGAGAAACAACGACCCGTACTTCTCCGTGAGAGGACAACCACAGTCTATTGTCAATAAAAGCACCAGTTGTGTCTTTCTTTAGAGAAAATCAACCGAGTAGGCAAAACATAGGTGCGATGGATGCGTCCTTTGCGAAGCCCTATAGATATAAAACGCTGTCTTGGTCAGAAGAATCGTCATACTTGCTGCTATTGGGGGCTAAAAGCCCTAGGTCTTCGCCGTATTTTAGGTGAAGGGTATGCTTTTTATGGGTATGGATATCTAAGGCAACGATTTGGTTGATATGTTTATCCTTACATTTGGCTAGTAATTGATAGCTGTTAAAACTACAAAATAACACTTGTGAAGCATCATCAGGAATAGCCTTTTCAACCCGTTGTGTCGGGTGTATTGGTATAGTTTTCCACCTGCTAATAAGTACCATGTCTTTGTAATGGGTGAATAATAGACTTCATCTATGAATGGCAAATCAGGGAAACGGTCGATAAAATGAAGCTGACCGTCAACCATTTGATACAATTGGCTTCCATTCTTTACAATGAAAAAATGCGAGCCACCTTGGATAGGGTAGAAGATGTCTTGTTGGGTGCTTTGATTTATTTTACGAAAGGATGCTAAAGATGCTTGAAATGTGGCAGTTAGTGGCTGCAGCAGTTTTAGCATAGATGGGGCGCTAAAGACAAATCGGTTTGTTTCTGTGTGAAAGAATAGTGGGCATAGCCATAACCTGTTGTCTTGGTCATTAAAGATTTTTATTACGAAACGAGTATCGTTGACTCCTAATGCTGCGGATGAAATGAAATGGGCTTCATAGCCATCATACCTATAAACACCATTGTCAGAGCAAAACCAGTAAAAACCTATGCTATCGCGGATGCAGTTATTGATAGGTTCATGTCGTATCCCCTCATTATCGTTAATTACCTTGGTTACAATATTTAACGCTTCGATGGAATGTAATGAAGATGCTTGTCCCCATATAGGGGTACTTAGTCCACCTATTGCCAAGGCTAGAATGATAAATAAAGTTACGAGGAGTGTGTACGTTCTTAGGGATAAGAAAGAAATAGATTCAGAACAGGAAAGCGAAAAATGGCGAAACAAGTGCTTCATTTTAAACGTTTTATCCACTTTTTTTGACCAGGGGGATTCTGAATCTGTTTTTTCTATACTAAGGTACTGAATCTTCAATTATTATTTTTTACAAATTTATTGAGCAGGCCTTTTTTATAAGTAAGGCTCAGCGGTAGCGATAAGCCATTTAGTAATATCACTTCCTTTGCTTCTGTATTGACACTCCTAAGAAAGTCGATATTGACAACATAAGTGCGAAATATTCTTACAAAATTTCTATCACCGAAAGTATCCGCATAGTTTTTTATAGGCATGCGATAAGTATAGCGTTTATCCAGGGTGTTAATTTGACAATAGTTCCCTAATGCTTCAATATAAATGATTTCATCTATGCCTACTTTTTCCATTGTTCCTTCTTTCCCCTTTAGGAGTAGATATTGGAGCGTCCTCTTGTCGCTAGCAATTTCCCCCTTAGCTTTTGAATATTTATCGGAAGACACTGCCAGTTCAAGTGCATATTTTAGATTGTGTTTACTGATAGGTTTTTGCAGATAGTTAGAAGGTTTAAATCGTAGGGCTTTCCGAAATAGATCATCCCGTTCAAATGCAGTCATGAAAATGTAGGTTACCCCCGTTTTGTGTAGGATTTCTGCTAAGTGCATTGCATCTTCATCATTATCGAGTAGTACATCCAATAGGACGATGTCGGGTTTTGTAGAAAGTAGATAATGATATGCTTCGTTGACCGATTCAAGATGACTTATTTCACAACTTGGGTACAACGCTGATAGTTGTATTTTCAAATCAAGTGCAAAGATCAAGTCATCCTCGATAATTAATATGTTTTTCATCGTGTAGTAGTTGTTAATTTCGACCAATTGACAATATTTGGATCACGATTGCGAAAGTCTAATAAAATAAATGACTTTGAATTTAGATCCCCTCGTTTCTTTAGGTAAAAGTGACAAGTTGCTTTTTTTGGTGATTAAGTTGTGTTTGTCGCAGCAAAGAAAAAAGAATACGGTGTGCGGAGGGTACACAAAGTGTCGGAAAAGGTTTAATGAAAAACAATCAATTCTTTATTTCAAGGATGTAATAAAAAAAGGGCGACCTCTCTACGGAAGCCGCCCCTTGCAAATTCATAATCACATGTTCTTTAGGGTGTGTTAAGTGCATAAGTGTATGGGTGATTTGGCAGATAGCTGCCGTTTGGCCGTCCTTGAATACGACGCATGTGTATCAAGCACAGATGAGGTGGCCGCACCGTATTTCATCACAGGACATGTTACCGACGAGGCAGGCCGCGCCCTGATGTATGTGAAAGTACAGGTAGTAGATACCGATTTGCAGGTAAACACCGACGTGGAGGGCAACTTTCGCATGGAGGCACCTACGCCTTGCGTGGACTTGGTTTTTCATTTCCCTTGGTATGAATCTGCGACTGTCAGCAAGATTTGTCACAATGCCCCCGCTGGCAGCTCTCGTTTTCCTTTACAGCGACAGATGTACAGGGTTACATGTACTTGGCGGATGCACAAGGGAAGATTTTGCAGCGATTCATCCCCACGCCTGGATCGCGGTTAGATCTCAGCCAATACCCTGCGGGCAACTATTGGCTACTTTACGAATCCCCTGACGGTCGTGTTACGCAGGGTAGGGTAGTGCTCGTACGGTAGATGACAGATGGGGACTTTGACCCATATTCGGTATTGGTCAAAGTCCCAATCCTTTCAGATAGTTATCCCCCTCCCGCAGCAACGCCGCCTGCTTGTCGGCGGGCATCTTGTCGAAGGTGTGCACGAGCATACCGAGGCGGGGATTTTTGAGAAAGAAGTCGCGATGGACGTGCAAGAACCGCCAAAACAGCGCGTCCCAGGTGGCTTGCCAGTCTCCTTTGGGGTAGTCGCTCATCTTCATCAGGTAGTTGCTGCCGCTCAAATATGGCTTGGTGGACATCAGGCCGCCGTCGGCAAACTGGCTCATGCCATAGACGTTGGGTACCATCACCCAGTCATAAGCGTCAATGAACAGTTCCATGAACCAGCGATAGACTTCGTCGGGGTCGAACTCGCAGAGTACCATGAAGTTGCCCAACACCATCAGCCGCTCGATATGGTGGCAGTAGCCGGTATCGAGCACCTTGCGGATGGTGAGGTCAATGGGCGCTATGCCGGTGGTGCCGTCGTAGAAGGCGGCGGGGATTTTGCGACTGAATCCCCAAAAGTTGCGCGTCCGCTCGGCGGTGCCTTGGGCCTCATATACGCCACGGATGAACTCGCGCCACCCGATGATCTGGCGCACAAACCCCTCGGTGCTGGCCAGCGGCACGGCGTGGTTGGCCGCGTAGTCGAGCGCGGTGTCAAGTATGTACTGCGGGGTCAGCAGCCCCACATTGAGCATGGGCGTGAGCACGCTGTGGTGGAGGATTCCCTCGGTGGCCACGATGGCGTCTTCGTAGGCCCCAAACTCGTGGAACCGGTAGTCCAGAAACTGGCGCAGCCACAGTCGAGCCTGCTCGAAATCGAGTGGGTACAGCGGCGCATCGGTCAGTGCCCCGGGGTTGTCGGGAAACTGTGCGCGGGTATAGGCCACAGCTTCGGCATAGTGCGGCGTGGGGGCAGGGCGCAGCACGGGCGGCGGCGTCCGTTTGGCGGGGTAGCGTTTTCGGTTTTCGGTATCGAACGTCCATTTGCCGCCCATGGGCGTTTCGGGGTCGGCCAGCAGGATCTGGCGTTGCTTGCGCTGCGCGATGTAAAACTTCGTCTGGAAGTACTTCTTGGCCGTGGGTTTGAAAAACGCGGCATTGCCGGCTCGGGTGTTCAAAAACAGGGGGCTATCGTACCGCACCAGCGCGACGTTGGCCGCCGTGGCCGCTGCCCGCAGCCGTTTTTCCAACCAGTTGTCCGTGGGGTCTATGTAGTGGATGCAGGTGGTGCCGCCCACCGCCATAGCCTGCACCCACTGGCGTACATCAGCCTGCGGGTGGTGCGCATCCACGTAGTGCACGGTGCGACCCCGCCCCGCCAAAAACGCCGCGTACCCCTTCATGGTAGCCCGGTGGTAAGCAATCTTCTGCTGGTGGAACGCATACTGCCGAAAGAACAACTGCTCCTCCAGTACATACATCGGCGCATCGCCCGCCAGCGGACTCTCTTCGAACAACTGGTGCGGAAATATAATGTGGACGGTGTGCATGGTTGGGTGGTTTTTAGGTGGTTGAACTATTTTTTTGGGGGATGGTTCATGGTCGCCCTCCCGATTAAATCGGGACCGTGTGCTTTGGTCGTGCCTCCCGTCGCCCACTGGTCGTTGCGCCGTCCCGGCGCCGCGCTTCGCCCTGCGGGCTGCGCGGTTTGTGGGGGACTGTTGGATATTTGGGGAAGGATTGTTATGTTTGTGAGGCGAGGAGGTGTTGGCTTCCCTAATTCTGTAACACTTAACAATACAACGAGATGCTATCTGATTTTTTCAGAATTAATTTACCATACTGCTTTGAAAGAGTAGAAGGAGACAAGTGGAGATGTCTAAATCGAGAGTATCAACCAATCGGTTTTAATGCGCGTAATGCTTTTGATTCCGAGCTTTCCGCAATACCTATAATTGTCTGCCATAAAACCCAGTAATAAAAATTTAATGATTCAATAAACACGAGCATCAAATGAGGTATTTAGTTCTATTTTTCTTACTCATTCAATCCATTTCGGGTTATTCGCAGTTCTATGTTGGAGACTCCAACGAAACTGTAATATCTACTTTAAAGAGGAATAATGTAGAATTTACAGAATCTGAACTAACCGACAGTACAAGTCGTATATCAGTGCTTTATGAAAATGAATATCAAATGATTTGGGGGCTAGATTCTAATGATATGGTTATTAGACAAACACTTATTCCAGAAGGAGAAAATGGTGTGAATGAATTCGTTAAATGGTTTAATAAGGATTTTGTTATCATATCCGATACGGAGTGGCGGAACTATGCAAATGGTAAAATTTATAAAATTCAATTGGAATATATACTTCTAGAACCTTTATTTTCAATAACGCTTTCTCCTGATTCGAAGTAAATTTCACCCAAAACGCCCCGCTCGCCCAATAGCCATCGAGACCACGAGCGCAAGAGAGGAGCATACCTCCACCAAGGAATTTGCATGGAGCTGCCGTTATAATGTTCCCCCAAAAATTGAATAACGGTTCTCCTGCAATAAATTGATCAGCAGGAATCAATACAAATAGATTGTTGAGCGTTACGCCTCCGTTGCCACAAAAATCAACCGTAGTAAGGAGCTAATGGACCCATTTTCAAAAAAACTCCCATTCGGGCCGCCTGTTTCCAAAAACTCAATTGTAAAATCCTCTCCATCCATAGGGGAAGGAGAAGGCAAGTTGATACCTTGCAACACGAATTGGTTGGAGAAATTACTTAGTGACGGATTAAAAATAACTGCCCCCATTTTTGATTCGCTAAAATTTTCTAAGCAAGCGACTAAAAGGAGCTTGCGTGAAAATATTCGCGAATCGGTAGAAAAAATGGGGGTGGTTATTTCCGTCTTTTCACTTATGTAAAAAGGCCTCTGATTACCGCATAGAAACCCCACCAGTATCACCTAGCAACTGCTGTGCCACCCGTTCGCCTACTGCACGGCCTTGGCTTACACCGTCTTCGATCGCGGGGCGGTAGTGGATACCGCCGTACATTCGGCTGATAGCTGCTTCGGCGGAAGCTTCCAGAAATGAGTTGAAGCTGCGCTCTGGCAGACCATAAGGCACTTCAACGGTGTCGTTGAACGCGAAATTATCACCCAAAATACGAGTAAGAATAACGGCAGAAGCAGTAGAAATCACACTGTGGCCACTGGTGTGTTCTGGAAAAGGAGGTGTTTGCAAAGCAGGCAGCCAGTCAGGATCCATGTACTCGTTGATGACGGTTTCGGGGCGCACTAATGAACTGCGGTATTTTTCATCCCAGCAACTAATGAAGGCATCAAATAATCCAATGCTCACCATCGCATGGGTGTGTACGGTGGCTATCATATCCATGCCCGCCTTTTTGGTGGCAATGCCGGTGATGCCCATCCAGTGACCGCCAGGCGTAATCTTTTTGGACGCAAACATCACGTGGCCCGTCTGGTTCATGACAAAAGGGTTGCAGTCCCAGAAGCTGGCGATGGTACGCTGCTCCTTATTGAGCGCATTGCCTACGTCATAGACCTCTTTTACTAAGTTGTAGAACGGCGCTCCTTCGGTCATATCAAATGGAGGGGGAGGGGCAGGCTTGAACTGCGCGGCGGAATCCAGCACCATGGTGCGCATTTTATTCCACGATGGCTCAATGCCTTCCATGTAGGCGGGTGGGGTTGGTTTCCAGCGTGCGGGATCTTCTGTGACGGAGAATTTCGGCATGGAGCGCGTTTGTGCATAGTTGTCGCTCTTCGACCAAGTCATAATATGGCGGTGCACTTGCTGGGCATAGTCTTTGGTGGCGCGTAATACGGCGGGATCCACCTGCCAGGTGCCTACGATGGAATCGATGCGCTCTTGCCATGCTTCCATTTTTTCTTCTGAAAAAATCAACGTTCGTCCTACCTCATTATAGGCATAGATCGCCGCTAATTCAAAACTCACTAACGTGGTGTCTGCATGCGCCAATAGGGGAGATAGCCCGTTGAGTCGCCCTGCAAATGATTTGAACGACGGATAAGCAGGTACCATCGCTTCGTAAGCAGCCACTCCCGGATAAACAAATACTCGGCTAGACACTGGAGGCGAAAAAATATCGTGTACCTGTATGTCGGTGAGGTTGTCCACGCATTGCAAAAACAGGTGTTCTGTTTGCAAGCGTTCCCGAATTTCGTCTTTCCCAATATAGGCCGGCTGACAAGCAGTGAATACAAGGGAAAGTAAGGTTGTCCACAAAGTAACTTTTTGCATAATCGTTGTTATTTTTAAAGCTAAATAAAGCTGACTCATTGACAATTTCTGTGGTGGGCCTCCCTACGGGCGCTATTGTATCTCGGCTTGCTGTGCCTCGGCTTTGCCGATGGCCGACGACGTTCCACAGCTCTCTAGGCTGAGCCTAGATCGGCCAGCTTCCTACGGTCGCTGTCTGTCCGCTATCGCGGCCACTGTTACACAACTTGTCTCGGCCTTTTGCCGAGATCGCTAGGCCATTAAAGCCACACTTTTTGTCAAAGAACCATAAAGCTAACACATTTTCCCTCTCCTTATTCGGCATTATTCCACAATATAAAGATAGTTGTTGTTAGTAACCAACAAGCCTTTTCCATTCTCCAAGACCAACAAATGCCTGGCTTGAACATTGGTAGGACAGGGCAACCAGTAGCTTTGTGTGAAAGTAGCTGTTGATTGATCCCAGCCATCTAATACGCCCAAGCGAGCCGACATGGCATTGCCTACCACCGCTACCCATTCTTTGTTGCCGCCTGTATAGTGGATTTTACCTGTGTTGCGATCCACTGTAAAATCGCGGATGGTAAGCCACTGCGCACGTTCTGGCAAAGGATGAATTTCATACCCTTTTTCGTTGGAAAGATACACCACAGACCGCAACTCGTCCACGGTTTTTTCCTCTATTAAGCGGGCGCGAGCTACTTCGGGTATCAGCGTTTCAAAGGAAGTCACTCGGGTGAAATCCTCATAGCTGACCAACTGCTTTTTCAGCCCCGGCAACTGCGACAATAATTTATCCCTGCCGCCTAGTGGAATGTATCGCTTGAAATAGGAAAAGAAAATGAGTGGGTCAATCGCGCCATTTTCATCAAAATCTCCTAAGTAGAGGCGGATGGGTTGCTCCGTTTGTGCCTGTAACAAGCTGTTGGTACCCACATTACCAGCGAGTATATCCAATTGCCCATCCTGATTGATATCCGCTAACGCAAGGGTTTTCCAAAATCCGTTCCTTAGCGGAAAAGCGTCTTCTTGCTGCCATTCCGTCAAAGTACCTTTGCCATCGTTTTTCAATACCATCACGGGCATCCAATCGCCACAGAGAACCAGATCAATGTCTTGGTCATTGTCTATATCTGCCCAACGAGCGTCCGTTACCATACCAAACCGATCCTTGCGGACAATGTCAATCCCCATTCCTCCTAAGTTTTTCAACAAAAAGCTATAGGGCGAAAGGCCATAAGAACCCGGTATGGAGCGTGCTCCAACAAAAATATCCTCGAAGCCATCGCCATCCATATCCGCCACCGCTACTACGCTGCCATTGGTGTGTGGCAAGGAAAGGGGAATGCGCCGGAATTCCATCCCTCCATTGTTGAGATAAATGCGGTCTTCCAACACTTTGTCTAATTCTTTGGCGATACTGCCACCACTGGTGACATAAAGGTCGCGGTCGCCATCGCCATCGAAATCGATGGAGGCGACGCTCACATCCTCGTAGCGGGCATCTTTGGTGAAGTCAGCTACGGCTACGTTTTCAAAAGTGCCGTCCTTTTTACCTTTCAGTAAGGTGGCACTATGGGTGTGTGCCCCGCCTATGTACATGTCGCGAATCCCGTCTCCATCCAAATCTTCATAGAGAACTGCCGGGCCTTCAGTGGAGAGTTTTTCGGGTATCAACTTCTCTTTTTCGTCGTCATTGAAGGAGTTTTCTTCGTGGCGAACGGGCAGCAGGCTGAAAGCGGGGGGCGTGTATTGAGCTATACTGCTTTGCGCCGTTGGGGTGCTTTTTTGAACCGTTTGGTAAGTATTGGCATTCACCGCTCCCAACGACTGACGAGTACCATCCGGCCAAATGACCACGAGGGAGTCTAAACGATCTACTTTACCAATGCCGATGTGTAACCGATGCGAGGAAGAAGATTGGTAGCCTTTCACATGCTGAGCTTCTTGGTAGAAGGTAGTACCTTGGGTATAGGCGATAACTTTTGCGCCATTCGTTGTTCGGCCGGAGGCATCTACGAGGGAGAGGGATACATAATTGCCTGCCATTTCAGCGCTCTTGGTGTGTAAGATGGTGGCAGGGGCATTGAGGTTATTGATGACTACTTCAATGCGACCATCCTGATCGAGGTCTGCCCAGGCAGCTCCGTTAGAGAAGGAGGGCGCACCTACTTGCGAAGTACCGACGGACGAGAAATTGAGGTCTGCTTGCTGGCGAAAAAGGATGTTGCGTAGCGGTTGTGAAGGTAGTTTTTCAATTAGCTTGCGGGTTCGCTCAGGGTCGTTTTCCGCCAAGGAAGCGACGGCTTCGCTATTGAGGTAGTTGATATAATCCAAGTCATTGGGGCGTTTGACAATGCCGTTGGTGATGAAAATATCCTTGCGCCCATCATTATCGAAGTCTTGTAGTAACACTGCCCAACTCCAATCGGTGGCAAAAGTGCGCGTTTGTTGCGCCAAATCGATGAAATTATACCGGCCTGTGTTCAACTGGAGGTGGTTGCGCGCAAACTGGGGTTCAAAACCTAAATCGTCCTTGATGCGGCGTATCTGATCGGTATCTTCCCCCCCAGATTTCAGGTAAACACCCTCGTCAAAAGGCAACATATCGGTGCCAAACAGATCGGGGAGCTGGTCGTTATTCAAATCGGCAATATCCACGCCCATACTGAATTGGGTGGTATGATCCGTCCATTGCCCAACGGCTTCACGGAAAGTTTTGTCGCCATTGTTGAAATAGAGGTAGTCGTTTTCGTGGAAATCATTGCCAACGTAAATATCCGTCCACCCATCGCCATTGATATCGGCACAACTAATAGCAAGGCCATACCCCAATGGGCTGCTGAAAATACCCGATGCTTCGGTAACATCCACAAAACGCCCTTCTTGATCCGAGAGGCGGTTTTCAAAGAACCTATCGCCAGCCAAGGAGTCCCGCTCACTGCGTTTGGCCGTAGTGCCGTAGCTTCTGACGGAGTGAACATTGTGGTTGAGGAGATAAAGATCCAAGTCGCCGTCCTTATCGTAATCCAAGAAGCAGGCTTGGGTGGAATAGCCTTGAAAGTCTATACCCATCGCTGCCGCCATTTCTTTGAAGATGCCATTTTTTTGGTTGATGTACAATAGGTTATGTACTTGGGGCATCAGCCCAACGCCTACCTTGCACACATAGATGTCGAGGTAGCCATCGTTGTTCACATCTTCCATCACAACCCCCGAAGACCAAGGTGCTGTCTTGCAGGATACCCGCTTGTTGGGTGATGTCCTCAAACTGAAGATTGCCCTTGTTGAGGTACAACTGATCAGAGCCTGGATTTGGCGGTGAAGTAGATATCCTCCAATCCATCGTTGTTGATATCGCCTATGGCAACCTCCACCACCGTTGTAGTAATAAAGGTATTGGATGATGTTGAGAGCAGTACTTTCCGTAAGGGTATTGCTAAAATGAATACCTGTGACCTCGGAGGTGAGGGTCTCCATTGCGGAGTCTTCGGTGGAAGTCTCTTTGTTGTCGCCACAAGACGCAGCTAATAATGCCATCAAGGCTATGAAAATGCCTGTATATTTACTCATGGTGGAGGGTGAATGTAAGGGTTTCATCATTGTTTCGGAAAACAAATACCTTACCGTCAATAAATTGTATATCTCGTATTTCGCCTTGAATGGAAAAGCCACTCGCTACCGATTGGTCACTAAAATGGCCTTTACCATCATTGATAAGGCAGTGTCCGTAGGAAGCATCGTACATACCGATTTCTGGTTGTACTTTAGCTAAGTTGCCACCAAGGAGCATATCTGTATCCCTGTCTCCATCCACATCCGCGAGGCAGATAGCATAGATGGGACTGAACTGTACGGTCACTGGCAGTACGTGCTTTTCAAACTGGCCGTTGCCTTTGTTTTCTAACCAAATGGTTTCCAATTCATTGGCTGTTGATACCGTACTGGAAGCCAATTGATTCGCATCAAAAATGCGGCTAATATCCGCGTCTTTGAAGGATTTGAAGTCGGGAAACTGCTTTTTCAAATAAGGCAACTGGATGACCAAGTTATGTCGCAACACGTAAGGGTAGTCTTTGCCATCTTCAGCGCGGAACGTCAGGATACTCTCGGCAAAACCGTTTTGGTCGAAGTCATTGTGGTAAAGGTGTAGCGGTTGTTGCTCGGTTGCTCTGAAGCGGCTGTTTTTTCCTAGATTTCCAACGACGAGGTCTAAGTCAGCATCGCCGTCCAAATCTGCCATTTGTAGGGTGTTCCACCAACCAGCGTTGGCAAAGGGTAGGGGAGTGCGCTCCCATTTTCTCCCTTTGTTGAGGAAGATCATGATTTCCATAAACTCGCCGACAACCACTAAATCCATAAGGTTATCGCCATTGAGATCACCCCAACGGGCATCGGTAATCATGCCTGTATGCAGCAAATCGGGGGCTGCCGTGGCGGTTATATCGCGGAAGTTGCCTTTGCCGTCGTTTTCTAAGATGTAGCCCGCGCAGGTGGCACCGTATTTGCCAATTTTGATGCGTTCTCCGACAAACAAATCTTGGTCTCCGTCACCGTCTATATCGGCGGCTTGCACTGCTTGCGTACTCATTTTCTGCTCATCCGGGAAGATTTGCTTGGGTTGGGAAAACTGCCCCTTGCCATCATTGAAAAACAACTGGTCATGCAAATAGGAAGAAAACTCGGTGAGTTCCGTGCCACCACTGGCCAAATATAAATCTAAATCTCCATCACCGTCCGCGTCGAAGAGGCAGGCGGCTACATGCTCCGCAGCGGCGTTGGCGGCGGCTAATGCTACACAACGGAATTCACCATCCGCTTGCCCCGAACAAACCACGGTGGGGGCATCTTTAGGGCCGGGTATGATAAAGTCGGTAAGTCCATCTGCATTCACGTCTCCGTAGGCGACCTTGGGGCCTTCGTTGCTATGAGCATGGTACATCAGCCTTTCGCGGTTGAAGTCGATGTACCTGTTTTCTTGGTGCCGATATACCAAGGCATTTGTTGGCTGGAAAAGAGGGACACCAGGCTGGTTAGGGGTCGAGGAGGCCTCATTTTGGGCTTCATCCCAACGCAAGGTAAGGGATTGATCCACGGGTACGCCTTTTTGGGTCGTCACTTTGCCATCGGGCCAAGTGATGCGGATGTCTGCGGTTATGGCACTGCCTACACCTACCACGATGGCAGGATCCATGCTGGATTGGAAGCCACGGGTAGGCTGGTGGTCAATCGTCCAATGTTGGTCGCCAGCTTGTATTTGTACTTTAGTACCAATGGCAAAGGTATTGGCATCTTTTCCTTTCAGGTGCAATTTGAGGTAGTGGTTGCCAGTGCCTTTGTTTTCATACACAAAGCAAGGCATATTCACATTATTAACAACGAGGTCTAAATCGCCGTCGTTGTCCAAGTCGCCATAAGCGGAACCGTTGGAAAAACTGGGTGTCCAAAGGCCGCTGTCCATGAAACGGGAGAAACCTAAGTTCCCATTGTTGCGAAAAGCGTGGTTGGGCACTTTGTTGGAGGGGATAATGTCGATGAGTTCCTTGTAGTTAACACCCTCGTCGGTGATAATGGTCTGCATGACCGATTCGTTGGCGATGTACTGGAGGTAGTCTTGGTCGGTGAGGTCTTTATAGATGCCGTTGGCGATGAAAAGATCTTTGAGACCATCGTTGTCCATATCGAAGAAGAGGGCACCCCAACTCCAATCGGAGGCTTCTACCCCGGCAAGGCGACCCACTTCACTGAATCGGTTGTTGCCTTGGTTGAGGTGTAGCACATTGCGGGTAAACTGGTGGTGATACCCATTATTGACGTTGTATTGGTACTTATCCCAGTCTTCAAAAGTGGTGACAGATTTCAACCGCTGGTAGTCAGAAGGGAGCATTTCGGTAACGAAAATATCCTGATGTCCATCGTTGTTAATATCGGCCATATCCGCCCCCATGGAAGCTCCGCTGGTGGATTGAATCTGGTTGGTCAAATCTTCTTGGAAGGTGCCATTTTGTTGGTTGATGTAGAGGTAGTCGCGTTCAAAAAAGTCGTTGGAAACGAAGATGTCTTCCCAGTTGTCGTTGTTTACATCGCCGATGGTAACGCCTAATCCAAAGCCGATAACGCTACCGTAAATGCCTGCTTGCTCGCTGACATCGACAAATCGGCCACCTTGGTTTTGCATGAGCTTGTCGCCCCCTAATTCATCGCGGTTGGGGCGTTCGTTCTTGCGCAGATTGAAGCTGCCAATGGCTTGAAAGGAATTGTTGAGGATATAAACATCCAAGTCGCCATCCTTGTCATAATCGAAGAAACTGGCATGGGTGGAATACCCTTTGTCGTTGAGGTTAAAGTCCGCTGCTTGCTCTTTGAAGGTAAGGTTACCTTGATTGATGAAAAGCTCGTTTTCCTTGTTGTCGCCTGCCACATCCCCTGAGTTGCAGACGTATATATCCAGCAATCCATCGGCGTTTACATCGGCCATTGTCACCCCCGTGGACCAAGCGCGAGTGCCTGCTACGCCCGCCGCTTCCGTAATGTCTTCAAACTGAAAATTGCCTTTGTTTAGAAAAAGGCGGTTGGGCAGTTGGTTGGCAGTCAAATACACGTCTGCGAGGCCATCGTTGTTGATATCCCCAATGGCTACGCCGCCGCCGTTGTAAAAATTGCGATATTTATAAACGTTGAAATCACGGGTATAAGTAAGGTCGTTGCTGAATACCAAACCGATGGCCTCGTTATCTTTTAGCTCAAAAAGTGCTGCTTGAGGGGCTTCAACAGGCGCATCTCCTTTTCCACATCCGAGCAAGAGTGCCAGTGCTAACCAGGCTATTATTTTTTGTTCCATTGTTGTTGTATCTTATAGTGCAAGTCTTCGATTTTAACCACCACATCCTTTTTTCCCTTGGGGTACATGAGGATTTGTCGGTTGCCATCAATTTTCACAAGGGCAGGTTGATCCATACCCTCCACGTCCAATTCGATAAAATCATTACCGGGGTATTCGCGTTCGTACTGCTCCTTCAGGTGCAGCAGTAAGCTGTCCGACTGCTTCTCGCGATTCCAAGGTGCCCAAGCCACAAAGGAGTAGGTCATGTCCATACCGCGCAAAATGTCCTGTTCGTCAAAAATTCCGTAGAAAAGCAAATCCTTGTTGTAAGAGGCAGTTCCTAAAGAATCGGATTTTTCTGTGTAGCGAGCGGTTCTGTTGCCTGTGCCTTCACTGATGAGTTTTTGCTTGTTCAAATCCCAGCAAATGGCAAAAAAATCTTTCTTCGTTTGCCCAATGCGCATACCAAAAATTAGGCTGTCTTGGGTAGTGCCGCTGGCCAACTGCTCGTCCACATAGCGTTGGTACTCAGATTTACATCCCAATAGACCTACCGTTAATGCCAGTAAAAATAAAATTGGTTTACCATTCATATATCTTGACTTTTCCATCGTTTATGCCTGCCAATAAGTATCGTTCGTCCAAACGTTTCAAGGATCTCAGTTGCCCGTGAATACCCATCGGCTGGCAGCGGGCAAATGTAACGCCTTTTGGCGAAAGCTGTCCTTTACAAATCCATCCGAAAGAAGCGTCCTGCCTGCCGAATTGGGGTTGGCAACGATAATCATTACCACCCAACAGTATGTCAAGGATGCCATCACCATCCGCATCCTGAACAAGAATAGCGTGTGTAGCACTGTATTGCGCCTCCACAGGCAAGGGCATCAATGTCAATACTCCCTCGTTATTCCAGAGTACGCAGGTACGCGGCTCCTCTAATTGTAGTGTTACTGCCGATTGCAGCAAGGGGAGAGGAACTAAATCCTCAAGAGGAGCAGCAGAAAATTCGCTATAAGTGCGGTATTTTTTTTTCAGAATAGGCATCTGTTTGTACAGTTCGTCAATATCGGCCAGGGGGTAGTACATACCTTCTTTAGTGGAACAGGCCACTTGTTCAAGGGTGCCGTTTTCGTCAAAATCCTGTACAAAAATGGTTAGCCCATTGTTGAAAAAATGGTTGCTGCCTAAGTTACCTAACACAAAATCCATGTCGCCATCTCCATCTAAGTCGGCTTTTTCAACGTTATTCCACCAGCCTTTGGATTGAGCCACCGTGCTATTTCCTGCTTTAGGCAATGGAAAATGCCCCGATTCATTTAGCAAAAGGGTGATTGGCATAAATTCGCCCACCACTAATAAATCCTCCCAGCCGTCTTGGTTGATGTCAGCGGTTGCTACTCCTGTAATCATGCCCAAGTCGATACCCGCAGCGCAATCGCCCACTTCAAAACGGTTATCACCTCGGTTTAGGAGTAGCAAACAACTGCCCGGCAGTCCATAGACATTCGTTTTCATGGCTTCGCCTATGGCTAAGTCAGGTAATCCATCTCGGTTGAAATCCGCTACGGCCACACTTCCTGTCGAAAGGGGGGCAGGGAAAGGCAATGGCTGTGCGGCAGGCACGAATTTTCCTCCTTCGTTGACATAAAGCACATCGTGCAATTCAGCGGCATAGATGGAAAAGGCTTTGCCACCGTGCGCTACATAGAGATCCATGTCGCCGTCTTGGTCGCTGTCGAAGAAAACGGCATCCGTTACTTCCGAGCGTCGGGTATCTTCAAACCATTCCTGAGGGGTATATCCCTTTTGCCCAGAGAGGTATAAAAGAGAGGATTGATTCTTGCCTCCACCAACGAAAATATCGTCGCGTCCATCACCATTAATATCTGCCAAAGCGAAAGCAGGGCCTTTTCGCCCGGGCATGGAGATGAGTAGGCGCTCGCGGTCGAAGTGGTTGAGGGCAATCTCTTGGTGGTTGAAATCAATAGCGATAGGTGCTTCGCGCAAGGCGATTGCAGCTGCGGCTGGTCTGTAACCCGTGTAGCTGGGCAAGTCTGTACCGTCGGCGTGTCGTAGGTCATATTGTTGCCCTGCGGCTAATTTTGTCTGCACCGTGGCACTGCCATCGGGCCAAACGACGATGAGGCTATCCACCATTGTTCTATTGCCCAAACCTACCACTACAGGTACGGCTGAACAACTTTGGAAACCCTTGGCTGGGTAATATTCGTATAGGGATCGCAAGGTGTCGGCTACGACGAGCACTTTGGCACCAATAGCTTGTGTATTGGGGCTTTTGTAGGAAAGCTTTACGCTGATGCTATTGGCACCCGACTGTTTTTCGGACTGATTTCGATAGACAAAAGCAGGTTGATCCACGTTGTTGACGACCAAGTCCAAGTCGCCATCGTTATCCAAATCGCCATAAGCACTGCCGTTGCTGAAGGAAGGGGTGTCCAATCCCCAGTTTTCGGATTGCCAAGAGAAACGGAGGTTGCCTTCGTTGCGGTAGATGGCGTTCTGTACGGGCGCGGAGGGCATGATGTCGATGAGCTTTTTCAAAACTTCTTCATCCTGCTCAATCATGGCTCGTACTCGGGTTTCGTTGGCCATGTAGTTGAGGTAGTCCTTATCTAATAGGTCGGATTTAATGCCGTTACTGATGAAAATGTCGCGCAGCCCATCGTTGTCGAAATCTTGCATGAGCGCCGACCAACTCCAGTCGGAACTTTCCACACCCGCTAAGCGCCCTAGTTCTACAAATTGCCGGCCATTGATATTTTTGTGCAGCACATTGCGGCCAAATTGGTGGTGGTAACCCTTGGAAACAGCCAATTGGTATTTATCCCAGTTTTCGTAGGTGGTTTTGGTTTTCTTGCGGTCGGCGGAACGTGGCAACATTTCCGTTACGAAAATTTCAGGCCGGAGGTCGTTATCCAAATCGCAGGCATCCGCTCCCATAGAACCCCAGAAAGGGCGGTAAAACTCGTCGGAGGTTTCTGTAAACGTACTGTTTTGGTTGTTGAGGTAGAGGTAATCTTTTTCAAAAAAATCGTTGGAGAGGAATATATCCGGCCAACCATCGGCGTTGAAATCCGCCAGCGTGATTCCCAAACCGTATCCGATCGCACTGGAGTAGATGCCTGCTGCTTGGGTAACATCTACAAAATGGCCATCGCGGTTTTCAAGAGTTTATTTCCTTCTGGATCATATTCATTACGCAGACCTTCGCGCATATCGAACCCACCTACTGAACGCAGGGAGTTGTTGAGTAGATAGCAGTCTAAGTCGCCATCGAGGTCATAATCAAAGAAGGCTGTTTGTATGGAAAGCCCGGTGATATCCAAGCCATATTCGTGCGACTTTTCGGTAAAGGTGCCGTCGCCTTGGTTGATAAACAGTTCATTGTGGCGGTTATCGCCTTCGGGTTTACCTGCTTTACAAACATAGATGTCGAGCCAGCCATCGCCGTTGATGTCCACCATATTGACACCAGAAGACCATACGCCTTCACATGCTACGCCAGCGGTAGTGGTAATGTCTTCAAATTGCCAGTTGCCTTTATTGAGGTAGAGTTTGTTCGGTACTAAGTTGCCAGAGAAGAAAATATCCAATAGCCCATCATTGTTGATGTCTCCTAAAGCAACACCGCCACCATTGTAGAAATTGCGGTAGGTATAAGGGTTGTAATCTTCCGTATAGTGGAGCGTGTTAGAAAAGTCGATGCCGGTTTGTTCCGATGGCAAGGCTACGAAGAGGGTATCCGTTTTCTCTTTACAACTCCAAACCCCTAGTAGCGATAGCACCAGACCTGATTTTATTAGTAACCCTTTCACTTTTTTAATAACTTTGGTAGCAAAGGTACTCTAAAAATGATGTTCTGGAAAAGATAAGGGACGGGAAAAAAATAAGTGATCCCATTTTTGGCTTGGAAGCGTAGGAATACTTGCACAAAGCGTGTGCATAAAGCCAAGCCTTCAGGAAAAATGGGATCAGTTATTTCCAATTACTAGACTACAGCTTGTTTCGATTTAATGCATATTTGGTAAAATTTCCCCAATCTATCCAAAATAAGCTGCGTAGCCCCTCTACTTTGAGTATGTACTCATGGCGGCGGCGGATGCTTCCTGCCGTGCCTCATCGTCCTGTAGCCAAGCGAAGATAGTGAAAAGGCATCAGGCTCAGGGAGGGCAAACCCACCTCCGTTATCCTTTAGTGCAGCAGCTTCTTGAATTTTTCATGCCGATACTTCAAAAATCACGGGTAAGCCGTGTGCAATGGGTTCTAATAAGTTGTGGATGCTTTTGCCAAAACCTCCTCCTATATAAGCTACATCGCCATAGTGGTAAACCTTGTGACAGTAGTCCGATGGTATCTAAAATCAGGATGCGGCTTTGTTGTAAGGTATCCTTATCAGGCGCATCGGAGAACCTACAGTATGGGATTCGCAATTGCTTGGTGATTTGTTGGATATGAAAAGCACCAATATCGTGAGGAGCGATGAGTAGTTTCCAGTCTTGTGTCCACAGGGTTTGTTTCTCCAAAAGGAAGTCTTCGTCTGGCGGCCAGGTGCTACCGGCGATTAGTACTTTGTTGTTTGCTGCAAAAGTGGATATTAGCGGAATATCGATATGGCTTTGCGCTATTTCCAACACGCGGTCGGCACGAGGGTCACCAGCCACGGTGGCAGCCTTGATGCCATGCTGGGCAAGGAGTTGTTTATCTGCTTTGTTTTGTACAAATACGTGGTGAAATTGGGGTAATATCCGGCGGTAAACACCTCCGTACCAACGAAAAAACGGCTGCTCCGGCCTAAAACTGGCGGCGATAAGGACGCACTTGACTTGCCGCTTAAAAACATTCCTGCAAGTGAAAACCACCAAAATTCGTATTTGACAAAAAACACCCATTCAGGCTGTAGTATTTCTTGCCAAATGCGCGTTGCGGGCGTATCAGCGGGGAGGTAGGCCACATAGTGTGCGTGCGAGTAGTGTTGGCGGGCTTCATAGCCAGAGGGGCGAGTAGAAAGTAAGTACAATGCGATGTTGTGGGTGGCGAGCTGCATAACCTTCTAATACGGCCGCCCTTGTTCGAATTCACCTAAGCTAGCGCAGTGCATCCATACAATAGGGGTGCCTTATGCTACAGTATCGCGCCATTGACGGAGGCGAGTTTCCCAATCCTTGCGCCCTGCCACCCACAGGGCTGCTTTTTTGTTAAAAGGCAGCCACCCAAATTGCCAAATGGTATAATCTCACCCCCACATATAGATCCATCTATTCATTGGCCTTTATTTCGCCTGCAAAAGTACATCGGGGAATTGTGTAAAAAGTAGTGCACACCCAACCTTTCATTTAGATTATTGCGTCTGTGACAAATAAATAGTATTTTGCCTACAAAAAAAACATGGAGAGATTAAAAACGCACTTTTATGCCTATTCTTCTTAGTGGCCACTTCGCTGGCTGCTCAGGAGAAGGGGTATGACCAACTGACCTTAAAAAGTGGAAAGACCATCACGGGAACATTGGTGTCTTATGATGTCAATGACAGGGTCGTTTTTAGAAATGACGAAACGGATGTGGTTAGTTCCTACCTTATTGAGGCGGTGGAAAAATTGGTACAACAACCCATTGAAGGAGATATTTCACCAACCGTACCATCGATAGTAACGTCAACTCGAAAGGCCACCGTTACTCAAACCAACGGCAAGCAGGTAGTAGGCATCATTAAGGCGTTGGATACCCGTTCCTCCCTGTCGATCGTACAAATGGATGGCAAAGCAACAATGATCCCTTTTAATGATATTTTTTCTATTCGTTTGGAAAGAAAGCCGAAGAGGAAACAGCCGTTGCTGAGGTATCGCCTAAGCAAATTATTTCTGGTTGAAGCAGAATGAATTTAAAGAAAAAGGAGTTTTCAACCACCTGACGTTCGGTTTACCTTTGGCAAACGCACCCGTAGTATTGGTTTTTTTGATGATACCGATAGCTACGAGGTGGCGGTAGGTTTCAATTTCCAACATATTATAGGCTACCAATTCAATCGGTATATCGGCCTTGGGGTAGGTGCGAGTTACGATGCTTATGAACTGACGGAAGGTGAGTCCTTAGCGAGCGAGTTTTCGGGTATGCACGGGTTATTTGCTTCGTCGCCCTGTATCACCCTATTAGGGGGCTTCATAGTGGCTATGGATTCGCCCTCAACAATGAGTTGCAAGGAGTAACGGAGAGCGAAGGTGGTTGGATGTTGCATCCTGAAATGGGCTTGAGATTAGGCGGTTCCCCAAAAGCTAATTTTACTTTTGCTCTGGGATATCGCTTTCAGAAGGCTACCTACACACGCGAAGTGCCATTTTCGCAAGTTATTGAATTAAAAGATGTTACCTCACAGTAGGTTGTATTTTAATTTAGGTGTCTTATTTTAAACTATGATTAAAAAATCGTCAGCATGGACGGAAGAAGAGCTTGTTAAAGGATGTATCCTAAACGACAGGCTTTGTCAGGAAAGACTCTACCGGCAGTTTTTCCCGGTCATGTACCGTATGTGTATGCGGCATACTGGCGATGAAGAAGAATCGCTGGAGATATTGAATGCTGGTTTTTTAAGGGTTTTCACCAAATTACACACCTTTGAATTTAAAGGGTCATTGGAAGGGTGGATACGCCGCATTGTCTTCCACAGTTTGGCCGATCACTATCGTAAAGCAGATAAAAAACTGCGTTTCATGCCTTTGGAGGATTGGGATCAGCCCACTACTGCTCCCTCGTTGGACAATCTGTATTGGGAAGATATGGTGGGTATGATTGATCAACTCCCCAAGGCTACGCGGGAAGTGTTTTGGCTTTTTGCCGTGGAGGGCTATACCCATGTGGAAATTGGCGAGGCATTGGGAATTAGTGCCGGCACCTCTAAATGGCATCTTTCTCAAGCAAGGGAAAAATTGAAGACTATTTTGCTTACAGGCCCATTCAAACTACCGACACTATGCAAAGTGATAACAGGAATGATATAGATCCCCGCCTCATAGATAAAGGCTGGCATCGGATGGAGATGGAATTAGACAAAGTCATGCCTTTGCAGGAGAATGATAGAAGATTTCCTGTCTGGTTGCTTTGGTTATTTTTAGGAATAAGTTTGAGTGGTATCGTTTGGTGGCAGGTGGCAATGGGCCGACAACACGGTGGCGATGATCTAACACCCTCGGTTAAGACATCGCCTGATTTGCCTTCCGTTGTTGCCGAATCAGCTTCCACTACTGTTTTAACCCCGGCACCTACCTCCGACTTTGCGGGTGTTTCATCTGTTGATACTCGAATTTCTACCATACAAGCAGCACGTATTAGCACCAGCTACCAATCTGCCGTTGAAACACCAATGACGGTAACGAAAAATCAAAAGACAGCCGCCGCTACGTCCTCCACGGTGTTCCCCGCTGACAACCAAACAACGCTTTCCTTAGAGATACCCACTTTGCTCGATACTCCAAATGGGGCAACCCTCGATGAAGCCACTACTCAAGAAAAAGCGGTTGTTTCTCCCATAGCAGGGTTGGCTATTGAGCCGCTTCATTCGTTGCAATCCGTTCCATTGGCGGCATCGGTTGTGGCATTGCAACTGCCCAAGCAGTCATTTTTTGTGGATGTACAGTTTGGGGTGCAATCGGAATCGCAGCGTTATATGGCCGCTGGTTTGGGGTTGACGACTCGATTAGCGAAACGCTGGGGTTTGGATGTAGGATTGTACTATCAAAAAGCTATGCCCGTAACTCGTGCCTTGGGGGCATATCAATCAAATTTTGAGGAGAGTATGGACTTGCCCAGCCCATCTTTTGTGTTGGTGGATGAAGCCTCTGCTATCATTAACTATGACAGGATAGATATAGGGCTGGCTGCCAATTGGAAAATGCTACCAAGACTTAGCCTTCAGGCAGGCTTTAGAGGGGGGCTGTATATCAATGGAGCCGTACAATTCAAGTATGCGTACTCAGATGGCACAAGTACTTCAGGTTCCCCTATGCTACTTGATGGATTAAGCGAAGTGGACTTATACGATGAGGCAGCTATCGGGGTGCGTTTTGATGAAGCAACGAATGATTTTTCGTCTGCTTTTCCGCTGAAAGCCAACCGTTGGCACGGTTCTGCTCTCATGGGTGCACAGTATCGCCTCGCAAAAAATCTTTCACTTGGATTAGCTTTTCGTAGCGACCTTACAC
Source organism: Saprospiraceae bacterium (assembly GCA_041392765.1). Classification (GTDB taxonomy): domain Bacteria; phylum Bacteroidota; class Bacteroidia; order Chitinophagales; family Saprospiraceae; genus Lewinella. The sequence goes on along the minus strand of JAWKLL010000016.1, from coordinate 30,413 downwards.
CTTGGCCCAGCAAGACGCTGGATTGGGTGCATCCCCATGCCTGGCAGGCCACCGCGAGGTATCATTTTGGATTGTAAAAGCACTTTTACCAGCCTTTAGACAAGCTCAAAATCCAAGAGAAACAGAATCTTTGATAGCGTTATAACCAGCGAAATAACCATGTCCGTTTTCAATATTGTTGAAAATAACGATTGGATCGTTGAAGGGCCCATCGGACTGGCCTTGTTGGCGGCTAAAGGTGGAGTAATAGAGGTAATACTCACGGGTGACGGTACGCAATTCGGCGACCACATCGCCTAAATATTCAAATTCTGGTACGATGCCGCTAATGGCAATATCAAAAATAAAGCCATCGGGCGAGGGGTTGTTTTTAAATAGTAATCCGCCTATTACCAAATCATTTACTACTTCTGGATGAGGAAAAGCAATGGGCAGGCGCACCAGTCGAGTGCTGAGTACAATGGTGTCGCCGCTTTCGCCTAAGGTGTAATCATTGATGGCTTGAAACAAGTTGAGGTGGTAGTAATTGTCCTCACTTGGGGGGTCATCGTAATTCAGTCTTACTTGGTAGGCATAGTTGACAGCAAAGGATTCCTCCGCAGCTTCTGTGGTGAAATCAAATACTTTCAAGTGTGAAAATGGCACCGACTCAGGGATGTAACTATGCGCCATCACGGTAGCGAAACCTGGTGCTTCTACTTTTACGGTGTACGTATTACCAGGCTGCGGTTCGAAGTGTTGCGTAACGTAGTAAGGAGGAATACGAGGTGCGGGGTCAATATACAACCCGAGTGCTTCAATCAAATCTTCCCCTTCATACAAGGTGACGGTCGCATTGGCGATATATTCGGGCAGACCGGAATCTAAAATATACTGACTCTTGCTCACCGCTACCTTTACCTTTTCACCCAAGGTGAAACTGCTACTCACCACTAAACGAGGGGGTGGTTCTTCAATGTCCAGTTCTACCGTACGCTCGCAGGTGGAGCTGAACAACAGCCCACATCCTAAAAGGGTACATATTGGTTTCCACCAAGCCATACGGTTTTATTGGTTGATTATTGGCAAAGACTTTTTGTAAATAATTCCCTCAAATATAGGTGTTTGTCGGGAATTTGCAAGCGCGTTGTTTTTAAAACCCAAATTGGTAGCTTAAAATAGGGAGAATGGGTGCCAATTGTACTTCTACAAACTGGTAGCGGGTAGCGAGTACATTATTTTGATTGACGAGAAATCGGCGAACATCGTAATAGAGTGGGTTGTTGCGGTTATAAACGTTATAAATCCCTAAGTTCAAAGCGTGTTGTAGGGTGCGGCGGCTCTTCCACTCTACATGTATATTGAGGTCTAAACGATGATAGGCTGGCATTCGAATGTTGTTTTTTGCCACAGGATCGAGCGTGACAGGAAACCCACCTGGCGGAGGTAATTCCCCCGGTACTACTGCCGTGAATTTCACCAAAGGTAGCGTAAGGGCAAATCCTGAGGCATAAGTCCAGTTGGCTGACAAATGCCAATGGGGAGTAATCTGCCAAATACCTGCCAGTTGAAGATTGTGGCGACGGTCGAAACGAAAGGGAAAAACACGGCCTAAATTCAGTTCGTCGAACTGTCGTTGCGAACGGGATAGGGTATAACTGAGCCAGCCTGTCAGTGGCCCTTGTAACCTACTCACTTGCAACTCTGCGCCATAAGCTACACCTTGCCCGCTTACGACATTCTCTTCCCAATTGGCAAAACCTTCTACTCCTTCGCGAAAGGCAAGCAATTGCTGCATTGCTTTATAGTAAGCATCTACGCTGACCTGCCAAGCGGTACCCCATTCATAGCGACCGCCTAGCGTCTGTTGCCAAGAAGTAGCAGGTGGGATGAGCTGAGTAGATGGCACCCAAATCTCGGTGGGTAGGTTGAGGGTGGTGTTCCGCAGAAAGTGTAAATATTGCACCATCCTACCAGCGGAAGCGTTCAGTGTTAATTTCTCAGATGCTAGATAGTCTATACTGGCACGCGGTTGTAGCGCCCAATCAGATTGACCGCGCACTTGCCAATTTGTTAAATGAATGCCGGCATTCCAAGACCATCGCTCCTGCCATACTCCTTGCCCTTCAAGGTAACAGAACCCCTCGCGAGTAGAGATGGTATTGTTGGAAAAAGCACTTTCGCTATCGAAAGGTTCGGAAACGAGTAGCGCACCTGGGCGGAATGTTCTGGCATGAAATCCCGCACCATAGCGAAAATACAGGTTGGAACGCACATTCCACTGCCAATCTGCCTTGGCTCCCATATCTTGAATGCCTGAACGAAAAAGACCTTGCAATAAGAGACTATCACTGAAATTGATGCTGCTCTCAGTAAGTATTTCCTCGGTATTATACCACGATTCCTGATCTAATTCGCTGTAGGTAAGATTGAAATTGGCAAATAGCTTGTCAGAAAATAAATGATTCCAACGAAGGCTTCCCACCGTATTGCCCCACACTAATCCCTCTCCATAAGACTGGTCATACGTAAACCGAAACAAATTGCCATTAAGGTCTTCTATATTCAGCAAACTCCTGTCGGTGGTTAGATCATCGTAGCGGTCTTGGCCGTGATAGAGGCTGAGGAAAAGGTGGTCGCGGGGAGAAATATTGTGGTTGTACTTGGCATTGAAGTCGAAGAAACGATAATTAGTCTCTCCTTCTCTACCGCGCTGTCGTTTAAACCGAGCAGATTGTGGATTGAGGAAAGTATGAACGAAAGACCAACGCCCAGCCACTAGGAAGGACGAGCGCCCTTTCACTACAGGGCCTTCCAATAGGGCGCGTGTGGACAAAAGCCCCGCTTCTGCATGTCCCGTTAACTGCTGGGTGTTCCCATCTTTCATACGGATGTCTAAAACACTGGACAAACGTCCTCCATACCGAGCTGGGAAAGCCCCTCGGAGCAGGCGAGCCGAGCTGACAGCATTGCCATTGAATACAGAAAATAGCCCAATGGCATGGTTGACGTAATACACGGGAACACCATCAAGTAGCACCAAATTTTGACCAGCATCGCCTCCTCTTACTTGCAATCCCTCGGCACCGTCGGCACCCGTCGTCACACCGGGCAAAAGATGGGCTAAGCGCAGGATGTCAGGTTCTCCAGCTAAGGTAGGAAGTAACATGGCTTCTCGTTTTCCTAGCATGATACCCGGCCCTGGTCCACCAATGGGATCGGCCAGCGAATCGCGGGGATAGACGATGATTTCACTGAGTGTAATACTGCGCTGCAATGCTACTTTGAGCGAAATAGAGGCATTGAGCGGCAAATAGCTTTCATAGTTGACATATCCCAAGTAAGAAGTGCGGAGATACACATTTCCTTCTGGTAAGCTGAGGCTGAAAAAACCATACTCATTACTGACGGTTCCTCGGTTGGAGTAGAGGTCGATGATATTGGCACCGATGAGGCGTTCGCCTGTCTCGGCATCTGTAACATAACCGCTAACTACCCACGATTGAAGCAAGTTTTCTGTTCGAGGAACGATGATGATTTGTTCGCCAACGACCTTCCAGCTAAGGAGGGTATTTTGTAGCAACTGGTCTAATACCTTACCGCAGGGTTGTTGGATGATACGGAAGGTAAACGCTCCTTTGGGCAGTAACTCGTGTTGGAAGCTCAATGGTATCCCTTCTTTTTCTATCAATTGCCAGAGTGCATCGGCCAATGGTTGTTGCTGTATCTGTACGGAAACAGGCTGCTGAACAAATGCTTGCCCAGACAAATCAACCCAGCTCCAACTTATACATATTAAGATGAGTAACCATTGCTTCATTGCAGTATCGCCGCAGATAGAGGGGACGGCTGACCAAAGGTAGTAAGTTGCCATATAAAAGCCAAATGCGTAATAAATTGCATGATCCTTGCTTGCTTAGAGACGGAATTAGACTGTTTAATTTTTTCTATAACATTAGGGGTTATGTAGGAGAATTTTGTATGCATTTCAAATACCTTTTCGCCATACTGCGTCCTACGGCTAAGTAAAAGAATCTTTAGAAGACTACCGCGCTTCAAGAGGGTACAAAAGGCAAATGAGTGATTATGGAAAAATTAATAAAATTGATTAAAAAAAATGATAAATAATTGATAATCAAAATTATAATAGTGAATAAATGACTTAATAGTTCTTTTTTATTCGGATACCTTTCTTCTGCTGTCATAGTTGACCAATCATTTACACTGCAACTTTGGAATACAAAACAACTATATTTTTTATCTAAAAAAACTGTTAGCTATGATTACGAAAATTATCCTCGCCATTTTGATGTTCTTAAACATTCATACAAAAGACGTACCAGCGCATAATGGGAAGCCATCCAACAATCCACCAAAGCAAGAGATGTCAGCTAAATGTATCATTGGTGATGATATTATTCCTTAGCAATTTGACGAAAATATATCCAGTACTTTAGGGGAAGCGAAAAATGATTAAAGCGTTTATAATGAACTACTTATTTAACCATTTTAGCTTCCCAATTCTGAATTTATTTTTTTCTTATCCCTTACAAAACGTCTAACAAAATATCCCATAAATCCTCAAAAGGAATGATTTCTATTTCAAGGGAGTAATCGGCTTTATGTATCGGCATTTGTGCTAATTTATCCAGATAAGGTTGAGCCAGTTGTCGAGCCAAATCTACCTGAAAGCCGGATATGGGTATTTGCAGCATCATCTTGATGAAAAAATGGGCGCGGTAATTACGTTCATGTGGTACGTGCCTGTACATGTATTTTTCCAACGCTTCAATGTGGTCAAAAGCTTCCTCGTGCTTACCCTGTATAATCCAAGAAGCGAACCGTACAATACGGATTGCGATATTTAGCCCATCTTTATCTTTGCCAAAAATGTTAATCTCATTAGAAAAACGGCCGTGGCGGAATTGCCCGATGGAATCGTTATCGTCAGTAATTACCAAGGCTGCATCTTTGAGGAGTTGGACGTAGGCCTTCAATATGTAAGCATACTCCACAATAATATCATTACTTTCTCCCATATGGAGTATACTACTATAAAAATGAATGGCGTATTCATATGCTTCTTGATACCGACGGCAATAGAGGTGGAAAATAACACTATATATATAACCTAAATTACTAGTTGTTACACTCTGCTCTAGTAAGGCACTATCGTGGATAGCCTGCAATGCTGCTTTTCCTCTTTCATAATCTTTAGTTCTTGTACAAGCTTCAAGTTTAAAAAGAGTAAATATCTTTATTGTGTTTAGAATCTTAAACGGCTTTTGTGAAAAATATGCAATAGCATCATCACAAGCATATTTTGCTTCATTGTATAATCCATTGTATATCATTGCTTTACATTCAATAGTTCTAGTGAATCGCTGTATGCCAAAATGTGGAAAGCGTTCTTTTAAATGCTGTGTCTCACATAAATATTTCATGCTTAACTGTTTGATTTCAGGGTGGTTAGATAGGCTTCTGGAATTTAAAACAACCAATTTGCTGTTACGCCATTCTACCTCATTTTCAATATCCGATAATTCTAAATGCTGTAATAGTATTGATTGACATTGGAGGTAGGTTTCTGAATCATTCAGGTGTACGGCAATTCGCCCCAAATGCCTGGCTGCTTCTAGCGTGTGATCGATGTGTTCAAATTCGAGTGCCAAATTAAGCGCGTGCTTGGCATATTTAAATCCCGTTATCCAAGCTTCTTTACGAGTCATAATGACAGAAAGTGCCAGTAAGCGGCTGATGCGTTGATAAGCAAGCCTTGTTTCGCCCTCTAATGGCTTATTCTTGTTTGTAAACAACAGTACATCTCTCAATCTTTCCTTTAACTTCGTTTTTAGTTTAGTAAATGCGATTTCAGCATTGCCTTTAGGATATATAATTTCCTTTGCATCATCTTCTGTTATTTCTGGCTGTTCGACAAGCAAGCAGTAGAGTTTGTCTAATTTCCTTTCGGGATTCGTTCCAAGAACGGTAAGCCTCATGAGCATTTTTCGGGACAAAACTCGAGATAATTCCCCCACATATATGAGATTACTTGTAAATGACACTTGTCGAGGAGGCTTTTGTTTGCTACGAATCTTTGTAATTGGTTTGCATTTGATCCTTTTAAATGGCAGGCAAGCTAGAAACAATTGCCACAATGTTTCCAAAGGGATCAATTCTGGGACATCCATTTGCTGAGTCAAGGGGACTGCCGATGCTGTCATGCGCATTAATATAGGTTGTGCGTAACGTTCAACAGCCGTCCTATGAAAGGCTCCTTCCGGCATTTTTTGTAACATATGCAAAAAGCAATTAACCCTGTAATGTTTATCGTTGTTACCCAAACGGCCTATTAAACTGCCCAGCTTGCCTAATGTACGCTGCTGCTTGATCGAAATGTAGGGTGGCCAAGGCATGCCAAATTTGGGCGAATATTGATGTTATTTGGTTGTTATCCCAAGATACCCCATCTTCAAAACCCTTTGAATAAATGACACGCTTGGAAGACTGCTCTATTGTTTCGTGCATACTGTCAGTCGTCAACATCCCTATCTGCTTAAGACACATCAAATAAGTAGCTATACAATCCCACATAAGAATTTCGTCCAAGGTTAAAGTACTTAAAGCGGAATTGTCAAAAACTTTTTGGCAAATAGCCAAGGCGTCGTTATATCTTCCACAATGAAATGAAAGTAGCACTGCCATTTCTTCTGACTTGAAATAGTTGTGGCTGTTTTGTGAGGGTTGGCTTTTTCGGATTGTCTCAGCCAACGCAATGCCATTGTCAAAATCCTGCAATTTAAGATAACAGGCCATTTGGAGATGACGAAAAGCGAAAATATCATCTTGTAATGAAAAAAGAGCTTGCCCAAGGTATTCGACTGCTTCTTTACAAGTTGATATGGCGGAAAAATACTCCTCGCTTACTATATGCCTAAAAGAATCTATGTAAAAAATACATTTGGCTGTTTGGAAGGTAGGAAAATGGTCTGTTTCTTGTTTGTGAATATTTATACTAGGTAAATTGGCAAAGAAAGATGTTATTGCCCCATTGTCAGTTGATGATAGGGCAAGCATCATTTGATAAAATACTGCCTCTATGTTTATCTCTTGCTTGGCCGCTTCTCGCCATTTTTTGTACTTTTTTCCATGCTATTATAGGCATCAGTATCGCCTTTGAAGAAGGAAGCTAGTTTACGAAGATACTTTGACGTTAATACGGCGAGCGTGGTAAGTTCGAAATCCACGGCTAATTGGTGTGCCCTCTTGGCGTAGTCAAAAGCTAAATTAGTGTTTCCGCCATAAACTAATACATTACTGACCATCCAGTACCTGATTGCTTCTTCATAGGCAGCACTAGGGTCGTCGTACACTGGGGCATTTCTATCAACAAGGAGTAGTGTGTTAGCCAAGTGATCTTCTAGGTGTTGAAGGTAGGGCATCCAGCCCTCTTGGTTTGTCTTTTTTCCAAAGATTAGTTTTGCTATTTCCTTTTCATCGGAAATGGCTTCGTTTACCAAGGCTTCGTATATACGATCCGTGTACGAGCAACCAGTTTGCCCCGGCAACTTATAGTTTGCTAATGCTACCTGTTCTACAACTGCTACTAATTGTGATAAGTACTTCATTCCGCTCTTTGTGAGGTATTCAACAAAAGAATTTCAGGATACCCGGCAGCCGTTTAAAGATGCGAGTAACTATTATACAATTAGGAGTGATGAATGTCTGTGTATAGCGGTTTGTGAATAATCTGTTGCGCTATGCACAAATATTGATAAAAAAACCGAAACTTTCATAAGAGGGGGGAAATAAAAAACTATTGAAATACAATCTTAACTCAAAGTATATTGCCATAGAACAGAAAAAAAGTGCTTCATAAAAATATTATAAATCATTGGTTATTAGTTTTTTAGAAATAAAAAAAACGCTTTTTCTCACGACTTGTGGAAGTCTCCTTTCTATTAAAGGTACGTGTTTAGTGGATAAAAGATATTGATTTTTGTATCAAACAAAACGGATAAATAAATAATGAAAAGAAAGTTAAGACAATCAAGACAAAATAGATAGAAGTGGGAAAAAATAGCCCTCTGGTAGGCTGCCAGAAAGAAAGTATAGCCCCACACACTATGACAGTAATATCCCGGAGGCGGTTCGACCGACTATGTAAAAGGAGGCATCCGCTTCCGGGAATACTGAAACCTACAGACATGCATTGAAGGAGAAGTTCAATCTTGAAAAGTCAAGTAAAAAAGAGTTCAAAAACGGACTTTTTCAAAATGCACAAACTAATTGGAAACCACAGAACAAGAAGAAAATGATTTACCATACTACACGCAATATACCCCGATTTTTAGATGTAAAAACGGGTCTTCCTGTACAAGTCACGCTGGGGTCTCCAAGACGGAACTGCGCAGGGTTAGGCATCTGCAAGATCGAAAGGATGGAGATAATCGCCACGGCTCCCATTGAAGCCAAATGCGGAAAGGTAGCAGGGTTGTTGTCTGTAAAAGGAAGTCGAATAGTATTATATATATTAAAGTATAGCATTTCGGAATGTACGCTTAGGAAGCATTTTTCTAATGGTATCCTACAGCTTGAGGACAGTTACTCTATCCCTTCTAAGATCGCTGAGATGTTAGGTATTGAGGAGACACAGACGGCGATTCGTGCAGGGTTATATAAAGTCCATGATTTTGGGATGCATTTATGTGTAGAGATGGCAGTAAGCGGGTAGAATCTACAGAGAAGGCCAAAGACCAGCGCATCTAAGAGCGTACCTAAAGGAGAAAAAAAGGTCTTTCTGAGAGTAAGACAGCCGCTGGCGGGGGAATTATTTCTGAAACCGACCGCCTTTGAATATGGGAAAGTAAGACCCGATGCTGGAATGGGTTAATGAAGGTGTTTTTACGTTCTAAATTCTGATTTATGAGAATGACTAGTTTATTTTTTGCCTTTCTGTTATTGTCGAATGTGTTTTTTGCTTGCGAAAAAACTGAAGAAACAGTTATCAGCCAAGCAAATGACGAGACGTACGCTTTGTTGAGTGAAGATTTTTGTGTGACATTAGATGATGTGGTGTCCACTGAAGGTTTTGATTGTAAGCGAGTTTACAAAAAATCAGTAAGCATTATACTCCAAATATGCAAGAGAACGAGTTCAACTCTTGGGTTAATGTGGGCAATGATTTGCATATTAAGAGTACAGATTTTTCAGATGTTTTGATGTCCACAGGGCTTTTGACTTCAAATACTTCACATGAGTATTTTAGTCAGCTTATGAAAGGATTGGCATCTGAAGAGAATATTCTTACAGTTGCGCAGACGGTTAAAGAAATTCAAACAAACGTTCTTCAGTCTAATGCTATTAGTGAAGAAGAAAGAGTATTGCTTTCTAATTTTACAATGCTTGTTCATGATGGTATTACTTATCAACTTTCCAAGAATGACAAAATAAGTTGGCTTTGTGGAGTAGGCATTCTTGTTGTTATTGGAGGAGCCTTGCATTCAAACCCTCTTGCCGTAATATCAGGTGGTGCAATTATTAATGGCAACTGCTAAGAGTTGATTCTAACTTTCGAATGAAAGGAAAGAGTACAGTGCTTAGGAGTATGTTATAGAAAAGAAACAGCTCCTAAGCCCCCTTTTTCTCAATTTTCGTTTATTATTTTCGATTTCTAAAATAGCAGATATGCAAATTGACAATCGATCATTTTTTGACAAGTACTTGAAGATTCGCTTGGTGATTCATGTTTTATTGGTGTTATCAATCGCCTCTTCTTTTTGGGGCTTTGAAAGCAACCAATATCTAAGGATCATATCTGTACTTGGTTTTGTATTGCCTTTACCGCTTCTCATTTATGAGGGTGTAAATAAACCTGCATTAATTGATTTAAAGGTCGTCGAAACAGGTGTTTTGGTCTTGAATTTATTTATTCCTGAAACTCGATATTATTATCGTTATAGTAGGACTAAAGAAGTCTGCCACGTATTCAAGCCAGATGTTGTATTCAGATATGAATTAGAATATATTCCCTTTACGGGTATTTGTAAAATCAGATTGATTTTTAGTAGTCAGTCATTAGAAGGGAATGCTTATGCAACACCATTTATGGATTTTACGTGGGCGAAAAAGGACGAAATTATTATCCTCGGCAGGATAGCAAAATTATCGGCTATGAGGCGAGACAATAAAGAATGAGACGATAGGGGAAGCGATGGAATTTACAGAAACCGGTCGCTATAAAAAACAGGAAAGTATGACCCGAAGCTGGAATGGGTTAATGAAGGCAACAAAAAATTATATATGAAATACTTTATTAAATTGACCTTTCTTTTTCCGATATCATTGTTGGTGTTGTCACTGTTTTCTTGCCAACTTGATTCTAATAATGATGGGTTAGACCCAACTATTTCCGCTCAAGTACCTTGGGATGAATATATGAACACAAAACTTGCAGAGGCTGGATGGGAGCTTTCTTATAGTGACGAGAAAAGGAAATACTGCCAACTCGGAGATGGAGAGCCGTTTGAGTGTGATGGTGACTGTTACATAAGGCATGATGAGGCTCATGCTGCTTGTGTTGGTTGTACGACCAATGATATTGAAGCTTGTACAGGGTCTTTAGGAGGCGTTATTTTTATTATTCTTAGCCAAATGGCCGTTGATTACCCCACTGTTGATATCGATTATACCTTGTATGATGATAATGGAAACATAATCAATAGTATAGAAGGCGACATTGGGGTTAAAATGCCAGAAATAAACAGTGCCAATGAAGATATGTCCGCAGCGAAGTTCAAATTAAAGCTTTCTTCGAACTAAGGTTACGGCTGTACCTAATATTCTTGTGTACAGCCACTTATAACAAATAAATCAAAAAAGTTCATGATTTCATACTCAAATAAGATGTACACTTCACAGGAACGGTATGCCGTTTTTTATTCTACCTTTCTGCTACTATTGTGGTGTGCAACCGTATTGGGGCAGCAGCGTATTGATATCCAGTTGAAGGATACAATTTTGATGGATGGAAAACTAAGTTTTGTAAGCCGTAGTTTCAAAGAAGATTACGGACTACTTCTCCAGATAGACGGTTCGTTTTACACACCTTCGGCGTGGAAAACGTTTTCGATTATTCCTTCTCATTTTTTTTGGTCTAAACAGTTCGACGATGAACTTTACCACGAGGTATTATTTGTACTTGATGCAGCACAAAAGGAATATCAATTTTTTTTAGGCTCATCAAAAGATACTGTCATGACCGAAGTTGGCATATTGACAGATAAGGGGAATAACCAAATAGACATTACTTTTATTCCCAAAGAAGAAAGTAACAAAGACACGCTGCGTTTAAGTGTATCCGTAGCTGTTAACAAACATGGAGAGGCCGTTTTTTTTCCCAAGCGCATATTTAAAGGGGCTTTCGCACTGCCTGACACTGTCGTTAATTTTCAAATTTGGCCTTACCAAACAGGGCCAACGATAAGTATAGATACGGGGAGCGAACTTCGATTGCGTGCCGCTGACGTTGTTTATAGAATAGGTGAGCCATTTGTAATCGGCAAGCATTTAGTTAGACTTGAGCATTTCGATTATATCAACTAAACATTAGGCTTTTATGTAGAACCCTTCTTTGCGGATGAGTGCCTAGAAGGGTATAAGGAAGGTTATTGTTTACAAGGCTGGAATACGCCCTTATTAGAAAGCATAGGGATACACGGAAGTCAGCCTGTCATGTTGTATTTCGGGGGGAGTTGGTGTCCTCCTTGTTTGGAAGAACTTCCGAGATGGAAAAGAATTGCACAAGTGTGTAGTGATAACGGAATACAGACAAAATCGATAGCAGTTCAATACAAAGAAACGGAGGAAGAAGCCATCAAATACTTACAGCAAAATGTTTTTCCGGGGGAGCATATCGTTGAGGGCATGACTAATAGTGAAGTTGCACTGCATGAGCTATTACAGATTAGTAGTTTTCCAACATATATTTTTATCGATACAACTGGCGAAATACGCTTGAGGGTCGAAAATCGAGTAGCAAGGGAGACAAAATTACCTACATTCTTGTCAGCTTATATTTACAAAAAATAGCATACAATTATTATTATTATGTACAGTTTACTTCCGTTAAATTACTTACAGTGAATCCGTAAATAACAACCATTCAAAAGCCAATAAAATACAAAACGATGAGAACATCAGCAGCATATACTGAAAATTTGCAAACAGTTTTCTTAGAAGTAGTAAGAACACAGGTGGTTTTCGATGATACTTTTGCGGAAAGCAAACACAAAAGCCCTTTCAAAATAATAGTAAACCCTGCGGGTTTTCGAGAAGGCCAAACGAAAGAGCTTGGAGTGGCCAAAATTGGGTTGTCCCAACGAGGAACTATAAAATTCTTTTTTGAAAAATCGTCCTTGTGCGACCAGATTCGCAGTGCCTTTTTCTTCCATCCCGTATTCAGTTTACAACGAAACATTGTACTTCCAGCAGAATTATTAGTCTATTTTTCCTTGCCCTATCACGTATTGGAAAAGGGAGTTACCCCATAATGGAAGACGATCAATACTTCATGATTGAATTTTAAAATTAAAAACCATGAAGTACACAATAACTTTCGTCATACTACTCATAGCGATACCCCTTGCTGCCCAAGTACAACTGCAGGGTTATATCACAGACAATACGGGAGAAGCTGCCATAGGAGCCAACGTCATCATTAAAGGTACTTATAATGGCGCATCCACCGATGTTGAGGGATTCTATCAATTAGAAGTTTCGCACTCAGATACCCTTGTGTTTTCTTACTTAGGATACAAAGATGAGGTATTTGCGGTACCAACAACCAACGAAACCTCTTTTCAAAAGGACATTCGTTTGGAACCAATCGTCAACTTACTTGCACAAGCTACCATATCTGGGCATAAAACCAGAGAGATAGTTCGGCTCAGTAGCAGACAATTCGATCAGATGCAGGTATTTACAACGGCAGGCGACCCCGGTAACATACTATTGGCAGCACAGGGTGGTGCAAGTGCTTCAATCAACCCTGCTAATGGCAGGTTGTTGGCACGCGGTGGAAGAGCGCACGAAACCCAGTTTTATATGGACGGCATGTTACTAGGTTCACCTTACATTAACACTATAGCAGGCGTGAATACTAGGTTAAGGCAAAATCCTTTCATGATAGAGGAGGTAGATATGTATAATGGCACTGCATCTGCCGAGTATGGCCAAGCATTATCCTCTGTTTTTTCAATGAAAACACGGCAAAGAATCAGGGATAATGAGTTGTCTATCAGTAGTTCCACGGTTGGTGTTAATGCGAACGTTGCTCAAAAGGTAGGAAAAGGTGGTTTTATTTATAATCTTGATTATCTGAATCTATTCCTAAACAATCTATTGACAGTGAACAATGTAGATTGGATTCGCCCCTACCAAAGCATCAATAACCAACTATTATGGGAGTTGCCATTGAACGACGACCGTCAAATAAGGCTCTATGCTAGCCACAACAAGGGAAGTATGCGGTTAAATAGTTGGTATGAAAATAATGAGAGGGACATCACCCTCATAGGGGATCAGGTCAATGTCTCTTTTAACTACAAACAAATAATAGGTACCCAGTGGGATTGGAATGTATCCGCAATGTATCAAAGTGAAAACAGCCAGACAGGCATCCTGAATTTATTAAACCAAGATGCAGGGTCTGATGGAATGCACACCAAAGTTGTTGCCAGACATTTTGCAAAAAATGACCTGACACTTAAAACTGGATGTGAACTCTTCCATAGCAAACACAGAGAAAACGTAGCCTTTGATGAAGAACAAATGGAAGTTAACAACAATCTCACTTATACCAACCTAGTTTTCTTTGCAGAAGCAGAAAAGCAGTGGACAGAAAAATTCACAAGCAGGGTTGGGATAAGGGGAGATGATTTAAACGAAACGAAGCCAACGCTAACCGCACGAGCTTTGGCAGGATACCAGTTCACGCCGGAACTGTCTTTGACGGCTTCATGGGGGACTTTCACGCAAGTGGCTCCAGTCGGGTATCGGTACTATAACAGAGGCCTGAGAAATGAATACAGCGAGCAAATCATTGCCACGTTGGTTCATGAAAAAAATGCACGAAAAGCCAGCCTGTCGTTGTTCAATAAAAAGTACGACGACCTGAGTGTCGCCCCAGTTAATTACCCATTCTACCCTATGGAAATAAACGCGAACGGGTGGGGGTATGCCAGAGGGTTAGATATTACTTGGGAGGATAAGAAAACGATAAAAGGAGGGGATATTTTTTTCTCCTATGCTTGGATAAACTCAGAGAGGAACGATGGGGATTACGTAGGTATGATGATACCTGATTACCTGTATCCACATCAAGTTAACCTCCGTGTGCAGCGATTTATTCCTAGCATCAGCTCAAATATTTCTTTGTCCGCAGTGTGGATGGGTGGAAAAGTACTTGACAACCCCTGGACTAATGATATTATTGAGAGAGACAATGTGGAGGCATTTCGCAACCTGAGTATCAACTATACCTACATTACGAGATTATTGGGTGCCCATCTAACCTACTTACACTTATCAGTTGATAATATATTAAACATAGACAATGAGGTAGGATTACAATACCCTGCCCCAACGCAAGTAATATCACAAAAAGCCAATACGGGAAGGTCGTTATTTCTAGCTATTATTTCAAATTTTTAAAACTATTGCAACATGAAATCTGTGAAATTAATCATCACTATGCTATTCCTTGCAGGCCTGTTTGTCGGTTTGCATGCTCAGACACGTCAGTATCACCAAACGATGAAAACACTCAAAGCACAACTAATAAAAGCAGAAAAGAAAGATGCTTTCATAGCGTTGCGCAATCAGTTCAATCGCATTGCTTTGGTAGAAACGGAGGAATGGCTGCCTTGTTACTACGAGACTTTTTGCACACTGGCGTGGGCTTTTGAAGAAGAAGATGAAACAATCAAAGCCAAATTGGCCAACGAGATAGGAGTCCAGTTGGAAGCTTTAGAAGAAAGCAATGGCGAACCTGACGAAGTAGCCGTTTTGAAGGGTAGGTGGTTGCAACTCAGAAGTGGGTTACCCGGAGAGAATTTCATGCAAATCGGACTTCAACTCTATAATGTTATACCACCAATTACCGAAAAATATCCTGATAATCCCAGGGGATGGTTGCTATTGGGGGAACTGATTATTAATGCACCCAAGGGATTTATGGGGTATTCAGAACAGGATGCCATTAATGCCTTTCTAAAAAGTAAATCATTGCTTAAAGGCGTAGATGAACATCAAGTTCTTGCACCCACATGGGGGTTAAGCATCGCCAATGCACACTTAACTAGGTTAGGAGCTAATCCTAAAGAAGTTGCCCCCGCTACAGGAGATAATTCGTATGACCTTTTAGATCAATACTACGCCCCTAATGGAGGAATAAGCCACGAAAAAGCTATTGGGTTATTTGAGGAAAAAAGCAAAGCATTTCCCTCAGACTATATATGGAAGTACCATCATGTTTTTTCTATTATTCAAACAGCACTGAACTGTGAAAATATCGCGCAAGTAGATCCTTACTGCGACCAAGCGGAAGCATTATTGGCTGAATTGCCGGAAGACACTCCCAAAGACGAGGTTTTATGTTTGAATGCTTTGTTACAGGTTACCCGCATACGGGTAAGTTTTCAGAAGCGAGGACTGAAATACTATATGGCATCGGAAACGATGTTGAACCAAGCTTTCAACATCAATCCTAACAATCCGCGAATTCAATTTCTAAAAGGACAAAATCAAAAAAACTTACCTAAAGAGATGGGAGGTGGTGCCACATCTGCCCAGCCTTATTTTGAAAAATGTAAGGAACTATCAGCATTGGCATCCAATAACCCCAATATCCGTTGGGGGTGCAAGGAAAGTGTAAATCTATAATATCATCACCTATCTGCCAATTGATTGCGGCAAGACATTTTTAAAGCTAAATAGTTCAACCATGACAACTAAAATACAGACCCTTCCCGTGGCCGTAGTAACAGGAGGTAGCCGTGGGATAGGCCGACAAATAACCAAGTTATTAACGCAAAAAGGCTATAAAGTTTATTTTACTTTTCGCAGTGATAAAGAAAGTGCCAAGACACTAACGGAAGAGCTGAACACAGGAGAATATTCAGGAGAAGCTATTGGTTGCCAATGTGACATGGTTGATATGAATAGTGTCACTGAATTATTCAACCTCATAAAGAAGCAAGCTGGACGGGTTGATGTGTTAGTGAATAACGCAGGAGTTTTGGGCGAAATGAGGCCATTCTTATTTGCCAACGACGGCAGGTGGTACGAGACACTCGACCACAATGTGAAGTGCGTTACTAATTCATGCAAAAGAGTATTGCCTTTAATGATACGCCAAAAAAAGGGAAGAATCGTAAATGTTACCTCTATTGCCGCTCGATTAGGGAACCCTGGACAATCAGCGTATGCTGCATCCAAAGCTGCTATTGTGGCCTTTTCTAAATCATTGTATCGAGAAGTCAGCCCTATGGGGATCACGATTAATTGTGTGTCGCCTGGTCTAGTTGACACAGATATGACTAACAATTTAAATGAAAAATACACCGCAGAAATTCTCAATACGCCTTTAGCCAGAATGGCATACGCCAGTGAGGTAGCCAATATGGTTAGCTATTTGGCTACTGATGCTCCTGAATATCTCTTAGGTCAGGAATTAATTCTAGATGGTGGGTTAGGATTATAAGTTTTTCAAAAAATAAATGAATAAACAATGAATAGAGCATTAATATCAGGAATGGGCGTTGTTTGTAGTATTGCTAATAGTGTATCTGAACTGGAAGTTTCTCTTCGAAAAGGGTTATCTGGATATAAAAATATCCAACCAGAGAGATTTGACCTATCGGATAATATTTTTAAAAGTAGAAGTGCCTGCGTACTAGATGCAGATCTTTATAGCCATCTCGTCCAACAAGACAGGACTATTCTTTACGAAATTTCATTGAACGCTATTACTCAAGCCCTCCAAGATGCAGGTATCGAATTAGGGAATTATGAAGATCCTACTCGGGTAGCTTTGTGTATGGGAACAAGTATAGGAGGGGGGCATGCCTTTGCTAAATGGATGAAGAGTGTGCTGAATCAAACATACGATTACGAATCACTACAGATGAATCACACCTACATCGCTAGAAAACTTGCAAAGGCGACAGGGATAAAAGGGGGCGTTTCGGTAGTGGATACGGCGTGTGCATCCGGAGGTAATGCGATCGGGCGAGCCTATGATCTTATCAAAGACGATCGTGCTGACATCGTCATTGCTGGAGGTGTTGATGTGATTTCATATCTCACCTATTGTGGGTTCAATTCAGTGTTTGCTATTTCGCCTCAGCAGTGCAAGCCTTTTGATGCGAACCGCACGGGGCTGAATTTAGGAGATGCTGCTGCTTTCGTAGTGGTTGAAAAAGAAACAGCGATTGCTGGAAAGAAAGAAGCCTATGCGGAAATAGGCGGGTATGCTATCTTAAATGAAGCCTATCACGCTACCGCACCTCATCCAGAAGGCATTTATGCTAAAGCGGCAATGGAAAAAGCTATTCAATCTGCGGGGGTTAGCCTTAATGAAATTAATTATGTCAATGCTCATGGTACTTCAACTAAAGCAAATGATACCATGGAGATGAAGGCTATAGACGAACTTTTTAAAGGCAATGAGGTCTATGTAAGCTCTTCTAAATCTATGCTAGGACACACGCTTGGTGCCGCAGGAGGCATTGAGGCATTGATTACGGCACTAGCCATTAATAAGGGATTCATTCCTCCTTCCATCAATATTGATCAACCCGTAGATGCTGGGCATAATGTACATATTGTAAAAGAATGTCAATCCCTTCAAATTAAAGCAGCACTTTCAAATTCTTTTGCTTTCGCAGGCAATTTAGCTTCAATTTTACTTAAACAATACAAAACAATTTAAAAATGAAAGAGATCAACGAAATCAAGCAGTTTATTAAGGAACTTGTCATTGAAGTATTGGAACTGGAGGATCTCACTCCTGACCAAATAGTTGACGATGCTCCTTTCTTCGGAACAGACGAAGAACCAGGTATCATACACGATTCCCTTGCCGTACTTGAACTGGCAACACGTATTGGGGAACAGTATGATATTATGCCTGAAGAGTTTAACGAAGCAGCGTTTACTAATGTGAACACGCTGAGCCAACTTATCTTCGAAAAAATTAACGCAGAAGTGTAGGACTACGCATTTTACTTTAATTTCTTCTTATTTTATTAATCTTTAAATTAACTGTATTATGAACAAGGAATTATTAAGCAAAGCACTTGAAATTGAACAATTAGAAGACCGCTTTGAAATGACCACCATCGCTGCCGACGCAGATCGTTGTACTGTTACTATTGATCTGAAGTAAGGCCTTAAGATTTGTTGAGCTGATATTATTTCTTTCATAGGTACGCCAATGACACAGGTTCATGCTACTTAGCGACCAAACAATATTTCATTTATTCTAACCTTGCTGCTTTCGCAATGCTATGTAATGAAGTTAATATCAATCTATTCTTTATTTTTTATTATTTAATTTTTATTCACAATGAACAAGGAAATCTTGAACAAAAGCCTCCAAGTGGAGCAATTGGAAGATCGCTTTGAAATGACTACTATCGCTGCCGATGCAGATCGCTGCTCTGGTAATGATATCAGCACAAAGTAATCGACATTAACTGTTACCTTTTTTAATTTCATTTTTCAATTTTTAAATTTTCTTACAATGAACAAGGAAATCTTGAACAAAAGCCTCCAAGTGGAGCAATTGGAAGATCGCTTTGAAATGACTACTATCGCTGCCGATGCAGATCGCTGCTCGGTAATGATATCAGCACAAAGTAATCGACATTAACCGTTACCTTTTTTAATTTCATTTTTCAATTTTTAAATTTTCTTACAATGAACAAGGAAATCTTGAACAAAAGCCTCCAAGTGGAGCAATTGGAAGATCGCTTTGAAATGACTACTATCGCTGCCGATGCAGATCGCTGCTCCGGTAATGATATCAGCACAAAGTAATCGACATTAACCGTTACCTTTTTTAATTTCATTTTTCAATTTTTAAATTTTCTTACAATGAACAAGGAAATCTTGAACAAAAGCCTCCAAGTGGAGCAATTGGAAGATCGCTTTGAAATGACTACTATCGCTGCCGATGCAGATCGCTGCTCCGGTAATGATATCAGCACAAAGTAATCGACATTAACCGTTATCTTTTTTAATTTCATTTTTCAATCTTTAAATTTTCTTACAATGAACAAGGATTTGTTAAACAAAAGCCTCAAGTGGAGCAATTGGAAGATCGCTTTGAAATGACCACTATCGCTGCCGATGCAGATCGCTGCTCCGACAACACAGTCAGCACAAAGTAATCGACATTAACCGTTACCTTTTTTAATTTCATTTTTCAATCTTTAAATTTTCTTACAATGAACAAGGATTTGTTGAACAAAAGCCTCCAGGTGGAGCAATTGGAAGATCGCTTTGAAATGACCACTATTGCTGCCGATGCAGATCGCTGCTCAGGCAACACAGTTGATCCAAAGTAATCGACATTAACCGTTACCTTTTTTAATTTCATTTTTCAATCTTTAAATTTTCTTACAATGAACAAGGATTTGTTGAACAAAAGCCTCCAGGTGGAGCAATTGGAAGATCGCTTTGAAATGACCACTATTGCTGCCGATGCAGATCGCTGCTCAGGCAACACAGTTGATCCAAAGTAATCTTTTAGTATAGCGTGTGTAATTGTTACTTGCACGTTCGCTACTATTAATCGATAACTAATTATCCAGGGGGAAGTAAGCTGTTTCAGTCCCCCATCAATAAATATTGACATAAACATAGTTAATTCCATTTAGGGAGTTTAGATATAAAGATTTACTTCCCCGGATAATTTAAAATGCATTCGTATGGAAATTCTGGAAATACAATCAGGTAAATACAAATATCTGTTACGTACACAAAAAGGACAATTTTACATTTCTGATTTAATTTATCACATCATCCATCTTGTAAAAGATAAAAAGAGTAACGAGGAAATAGCACAGTTACTCAATGCTGATGATAACTGGGAGATTACAATCAGTATAGAGGATATTGAGCAACTAAAAGCTGGAAAACTGGTACAGTTAGGCGTATTGAATGAGACAGGTGAATTGCAATTAAGCATGGGAGATAGGGAGAGTACTCGTACTTTAAGTGATGGCAGAGGAAAATATCTTTTATTCAAAAAAGATATTTTAAGAGCTGACACTATTCATAAAGTTACCCAACATTTGACTTGGCTTTTCAACCCCGTTTATTTTTGGTGGATACTCGGAATCGGTATAGCTGTCAATATCTTCTTAGGGTATTTTTCTTACGCTTCAATAGTAGAAGAAAACGGATTAAAGTCAATCATTACAGGGAACGTAGTTAACTGGAGTTATCTTCTAATATATTATCCTGCCGCCATAGCTGTACTCCTATTACATGAAATGGGGCATGCTACGCCTGCGTATATGTACAAAGCTCCACCTGATAGTATAGGCTTCGGGTTATACTTAGCATTTCCTGTGTTTTATGCAGATGTCAGCAAAACATGGCAATTATCCCCGTCTCAACGGCTTATTGTAAATGCGGGGGGATTTATCTTCAAATGATAGTTAATACTTTTTTACTGATAGCACTTCCTTATCTTCAAGGTAATTCTCTATTGACAGCTGTTGTATTAGCTTTGATAAATTTGAATTTTTTAACTTTTTTTATCAATATTAATCCTTTCTTCAAATTTGATGGATATTGGTTGTTTTCAGATTTGTTTCATCTACCCAATTTGCACAAGAAAGCCAATGCTTGGTTGTTGTCTATAGTTTTTCCTAATAGATTGGAACATCGGCAGGAGATAGAAGGATACAACACTTGGGCACTGAAAATATATAGTTTGCTATATGCATTTTTCATGGCGGGCATTCTATACATTCTTTTTAGGGGGGGGATTGCTTCTTTTTACTCAATACAATCGATTTGGCCAGTCATTCAAAGTGGCACGGCTTCCATTCTTACAATCAGTAAATTCATCGCCGTTATTGTTACCCTTTCGGTTATCACTACGGTACTTACCATAAAGTGTAGTTCGATAGCGGCTGCAGTTGTCTCAAAGAAATTACACAACAAAGCAGGCTTCACTCATACTTAAAGTTAGCGTGTCGATTTTTAAATATTAAAACAATTTTGCTATGAAAAACAGAAATAAAAAGTACAGCATTCTACTGTTGTCTTTATGGCTGATGGTTGGAACCTTAACCGCTCAACACACTATTTCAGGGCAGATACTGGATGCCGCTTCAAATGCACCTCTTGCTTATGTGAACATTGGCATAGAGGGTACATCCACCGGTACGGTAAGCGATCCACAGGGCGCATTTACTTTAATCATTCCACAATCAAGAGATACTTTTCCTATCAACATTCGCTGTTCACATATAGGGTATGAAGATGTCGAATATACCCTACAATTGGATAGCGCTGACCCTTTAGCGATTATCATGAACGCCCGTATTACGGAGCTTAATACGGTGCAAATACGGGCATCCAAACTCTACCCAGATGTATTGGGGTATGAAAAAACAGATACTCGTATGAATGTTAGTTTTGCAATTGGTGACCAACCTAATCAAAATTTGGGTGCTGCCATCGCTAAAAAGGTGGATGTTAAAAAAGATGAAACCGTATGGGTTGATAGCGTAAGTTTCTTTATCCGAGCCAACAACTTCGATACTGTTCGGTTCAGGGTCAATATCCACCAATTGACACCCGATAAGCTGCCGGGGAACACCCTACACACCTCTGAAATTATAGCCGAACTTACTCAATCACAGACAGGGTGGGTGACGGTGAACTTTATCCCTTTGGGAATAACTATGCCGGAAGATTTTGCTATAAGTGTAGAATGGATATATCATTCTGTTGAAGGAAAATACCTACAAATGCCGATCGCTTTACCCGTGGTAGGTTCTACGCACTATTATAGATATGGTAGCCAAAATTCTTGGGAAAACTACCGAAATATGTCTGCGGCTATTCAGGTATATGTACGGAAGGAGGTGAAAAGTAAACGCAAAAGAAAAGGCGAAAAAAACTCACCAAGTGAATTATCATTTTCTAACTGACAAAGAACATAATATGACTACTTATCATTCATATCGTGCTAATCCGCTTGTCAGAGTGAAAAGCCAGCAAGGGCAAATAGCGGCGCAGAACAGTCTGACCGGTGTAGCTTATCGTTTATCAGATGCGACCCTGAAGATTTACAAGTACATCTGCGATCATGAAGGTGTCAGCTTGCCTGAAATAGAAGCTGCCTTTCCAGATTTTACACCTTCCGACATAGAAGCTGTTGTAAACTACTTTCATACACACAAACTGCTTTTGGTAGGTGAACCAGAGGATCTAGATGCTATTACCAAAAAAGATGTTGCTTTTTTTGATTTACCAGATAAACAGGAATCCGGTAAACTATGCTTAGTGGGTATCCCTTTTGGTTCAGGAAATCCACTCCCCAATTCTTGTAGTAGTGCCTCAGATAACCTGCGCTTGCATATAAGGGAAAAAAAACTGTCACTGAACGCAGGAAATATTAGATGCAATGAAGTAACTAACGAACTGTTAGGAATAAAGGAAGACTACCCTTTTTCTGCTTATGCTTTTGCGTTCGCTAGAGATTTGGGGAATATGTTCCTTAATGTGCAACATGAATCTCAAAAACTTTTGTACGAACGAATCTATCGAATTGCAAAAGGATTGTTTAAGGACACTGTACCTCTTTTTATTGGGGGAGATCACTCTATTTCATATAGTACGATTCGGGCAGCGGCTGCTTATCATGATAAGTTATGTATTATTCATTTCGATGCCCATACAGACACCTATTCTTCGGCTAGAAGCTTATTGGCGGAGGATGGTGTTCACAACCATGGAAACTTTGTTAGCAAATGTATGGACTTGGATCAAGTGCAAAAGGTATATCAATTTGGCATACGAGGAGATGTAAATTTAAGTCAGCCCCGTTCGAGTGGGAAGCAAGAAATCATTACTTGCCGAACCATGAAACAAAATGTTGCCAACAACAATCTCCTGTTAACAATACCGAGCGATTGGAAAATATATATAACCATTGATATTGATGTGCTGGACCCCGAAGTTGCACCAGCTACTGCTTCGCCTGTGCCAAATGGACTTAGTGAGTATGAGTTACTTCACTACCTAAGGTTCATTTACGACTCATTCGGGCATCAAATCGTAGGTTATGATTTGGTGGAAATCAGCCCCCATTTATACAACAAACAGCAAAATACAGCTATTTCAGCCAGCCATATTTTATTACAGATAATTCAAAGATACAGTTATGATGCAGCAACACAATTTCACGTTGAAGCTTTTGAAAATTACCCGTTTCTTAAAGATTCTCAAAGAGTTATACAGCACATTTTGGATAGAGAAAAAGCTAAATTTGAACAAGAACAAACCAAAGATTTTGCTTTCCTCAGTGCAAATCTTCAACACTTCATGCCACATTTGTCTGAAGAAGATGCCTTGCGGGTATATATGCAAATACACCTGAATAGGTCGGTTATGATGTTGGAAACCCAACAACGAATCGCCGCCGACTGGCTAACTTCTAATGCAAATGATATTCTCGACGACCCGTCTCCTAAAATTTATTGCACTTATCATTTAGGAGCTTATCGAGCCCCTATTGCTTTGATGATCAAACACAATGTTAGCTTTGTACTCTTGTTGGACAATAAAACCATCACAGGACAAGCGCATATTATTTTATCACAAATTGCAGCTATCAAACAACGGTATGGAAGCCACTCGGACGTTCAACTTGTGAATGCAGAGGTTGATAATGTGATTTTTAAATTACGGGAAGCTATTAAGCAAGGGTACTCGATTCTTGCTTACATTGATGGGAATACAGGCAAGCAAGGTGTTTATCATCGCGACGATAAATATCAAGTTGAGGTACCTTTCTTGGCGGGGCGCATTATGGCTCGCACAGGTATTGCAGCTATTTCATGGCTTACACAGTTACCTATTTACCCTATTATTACCTATCGCCCCAATTTGTCTGACAATAAACCCGTCAATTATATTGCACCTCCCGTTTTACCTGATCGTAATGTGCCATTGAATACTTTTTCCAAAGATGCCACAATCGCATTATATCATGTTTTGGAAAAATTCATGCCCTCTTATTACGAGCAATGGGAACCATGGTTTTATGTGCATCGGTACCTCCCGCCTCAATCGGGAATTGAAGACACTCCTAATTCACCTGAACAAATTACTGCAACCGATTTGGCAGGAAAATTGAAATTTAACCAACAACAATTCGCCTTGTTTAAAATTGAGCAAGAGTGCTACATGCTTGACAAGGAGCAGTATCTTACCTATCCTTTAGAAGACGATGTATATCAAACTTTAAAGATGGTCAGAGATAAAGACACCACCCATATCAGCAGAGGAAAATTGAAACTAACTAATGGACTACGGTTCAATAGCAACCAACCGAGCCTCGACTCTCATGCCTTAACTTTTTTTCTCCACAAAAAAATATTGCTTCATGCCTGACATTCTACTCAACCATTTATACACGGGCAATCTGCAAAAAACAGATAGTTACTGGCTTGATTTACAGAAATTGCTGGACGCAGGCACCCGTAAAAGGATACAAAAAAACAGGAATCGGAGACAGCAAATAAATTCCTTATGCAGCAAGCTGATGTTGTACCATATGGCGAATGATTGCATAGGTAAGGTTTCTCCTTCCAGCCACCCTTTGCGGTACAGTACTAAAGGTTATCCGAGTTTAATGGGCATCCCTCTTTCAATCAGCATCTCCTACCAAGGTGATTGGGTCACAGTTGCCATTAGCCACAACGTACGGATTGGAATAGATGTGGAATCTGTGGAGCGAAACGTGAAATTTAAACAGATACCTCTAAATTGGAGGCGAAAATTGGAGCGGATAAATATAAAAACTTGGAACGAATTGGAAGCTTACGCAAAATTATGGGGGCATGGATTGAGTATCCTGTTCTCTAAGCCGCTGCCTTATGATTCATCAATTTCGTTCACCCATCTGCCCGTAAGTTACAACATAGACTGCTGCGTAGCAAGTGCAGGAGTCACGAATATCAAACAGTATTATGTGCAATGGGATGATATTGCATACAGTTTTAAAAATGCTATTGACTAAAGGATAATTAAACAGGATCAGCATTTGTCAAAGACAATCGGATGAATAAGCGGTTCATTTAAAGCGTTTTATCCGATTTCTTTTACTATGAAAATTTTGAATCTTTTTTCCACACACTAAAATAAGTTTTTAATAAAAGACAATCCATTTTTTTAAAAAAAAATAAGAAATTATGATAACTAAAGAAAAATATCCCCCCCCTACATTCCTACTGCCGCATCGCGGGAACATGCAACTGATAGATCAGATTTCTGAGTTCGATGCAAAAGGAATCACTGTTCGAACCTGTATTAAAGAAGATTCTCCCTTCTTGGATGGGCATTTCCCCAACTATCCTATTCTACCTGGAATAGTGTTATTGGAAATGATGTTTCAAGCCTGCGGGCTGCACGGTAGCTTGTCGGCATTAGAAGTCGCAGGTATATTAGGGCAATGGGATCAACAGGAAGCCTCTGTTTATGAGTCCATGACGATGAGTATGAAATCAAGGGCTATTGGAGCAGACAAACTAATTTTCAAAAAACCTGTTTTTCCAGGCGATGAACTCGAGATTTCGGCTATACCCATGAAATCGTTTCTTCAGTTCTCCACTTACGAAGCAACTGTCAAGAATGCACAAAGTGGGGAACTCGTTGCAAAAAGTACATTAACCGTTTTTTCAGGAAAAAATAATTAACCATGACAAAGCAAAATAAAAAAATAGTAATTACTGGTCTAGGATTAGTCTCAGCTCAAGGATTGAGTATCAAAGATTTCAGGGCAAAAGAAGCAGGTGAACCATTACCTGTTTCTATAAAAAAAGAATGGGAGGCTGAAGATATCGGCCCTCAGTTTCACTACAAAACACCTCCTTTTGATATAAAAGAAATCTTTCCTGAACTCAGAGCACCTTATCCTTTGAGGTATTCTCAACTTGCCATGATTGGCTGTAAGGATGCCATGGAAGATGCGGGGCTTATGGATTTTGACTACGACGCAACGAGGACAGGTATTGTTATTGATACAGCACTGGGTACCATCGAAGCAATTGAGCGATATTTAGAAAAATTAGAAACAGACGGCCCTAGGAAAGTCAGCCCTTTTTTGTTTTCTCAAACCGTTTCCAATGTTGCAGTAGGTTACGTTGCTAGACAATTCGGTTTGAGAGGCCCCAGTTCACTTCTTTTTTGCGAAAGCAGCGTTGCGTATGGTTATGATATATTAAAATCGGGTGAAGCTGACATCATGATATGTGGAGGTGTTGACAACATTAGAGATAGTGTTTTTGGGCTTTACCACCATAACGATGTATTGTTTCAATGCCTTGATGTGGAAGAAGAACATGCTCCTAAGTATTTCACTGAGGCACTAACCTCACAACAATCGAAAAACAAAGTGGCTTTTGGAGAAGATTCAGCAGCTTATTTGGTACTCGAAACATTAGATCACGCACTTAGTAGAGGTGCTGTCATTTATGCCGAGCTTGTTGATTATGCAGCGGTGCAAGATGATGCGTTCGAGAATTTTATATCAGAACGAAATGTAAACGATTGTGCCTTGAGTATGGAGAAAGTTATGCAGCGTTGTCATAAAAATCCTACCGATATTCAATTGGTGGTTGGCGAATCCTCTTCACCGGGCATGTTCGATCGTGTAGAGGGGCCTGCTATGCGTATGCTATGGGAAGACCAAGCTGTTCACTACACAAGTATGAAACCTTTTATTGGGGAAACCCTAAATGCGTCTGCCCAGGCATCGGTTGCTATGGCAGCGGAGGCACTTTATACTCAACGTATAAAAGCTAATCCATGGTTGCCATATTGCTCTACACATCCAGCCCAGCCATTATCTGATACGGTCGACTGCCAAACAGCTTTAGTACACACAACTCAGCTTGGTGGCAACAATACCAGTTTCATTTTACAGTCCTACAAACAACAGTGAACTTGATTTTTACAGATTTCTTTTCATAGCAAACATTCTTCAGCACCGATGCAGTATTTGACATCAGCATCGGTGCTTTTTATTTCAATCAGGTTGATTAGTGCTAATTACTTGCGGATAGCAACGCTATAGATGCGCATGGTAATGATAGGAGGTGAAAAAACATAAAACACTGATAAATAGTTATTTAATAAAAAAAAATGACGCGTCGTAACGTTATTTAAAAGTCACCATTGATAGATCGGTCGTGGCAAAAACAAAGTAATAAACCGAATTTTGAAGTGTGGGGCAAGCGTCTTTTGCCTATACACGATATATACAAGTTAGCAGTCCTTACCAACGACAACAAAATGGATAATAATTATCATGCCAGATATACAGCAAGACAAAATTGAATTTCGCAGCAATTATCAAGTCGTCCGCCTTGCAGAGGGGGGGGTAGCAAAGTTGCACTACATAGAGAACTGGCGTTCTCAAACGACTAGTGCAGAGAAAACATTGATTTTCATACATGGATTGGGTGCTAACTGCCATGTTTGGAGGCCACTTATAGCAACTTTGACTACCTTAAATCCAAACGTAAGGTGTGTTGCATTAGATCTACCTGGCCATGGAAAGTCAAGTAGTTTCGATAATGCTTCTATGCTGGCGTATTTGTCTTCAATAGACAAGTTTATTGAAACACTCAATGGCGGTTCATTTCACTTAATCGGTCATTCGTTTGGAGCAGCCTTATTGATGCATTCTGACAGAAATCCTTTACATACGGCTCGCATCATGTCGTACTATTTAATAGCACCAGTGGGCATACAAAAACTAACCCAGTGGCAAAAAAATCTAATCAAAACTGTATATGATTTATCTTTCCTGAATAAAATGGGTAAGAAAGGATCCTATGAATCATTTTGTAAATACTTTGCAAACTACCAACCTGAATTTGATAGCATTTGGGCTTTTATTGAACCAAATATAGATAAGAACCCAGTTAGATATTTTCACACTATTCACTTGCTAGCTAATTCTGTGATGGATGTTTACGAACTAAAGGTTCCCACAATTTTCGAACCCACGCATTTTATCATAGGCAGGAATGACTTAGTAGTTCCGGCTCGGGCATTTGGCAAACAAGTAACTGTTGATGATTTAAAGCGGATCAACCAATCTTTGTTTCCTAATTCCAACTGGCATTTCATCGACAACTGTGGGCATTATCCACAAATTGAACATCACCAACAAGTTTCACATCTAATCATCTCAACATTATGATACGAATAGAACGAGTAACTAAATCGTATGGCGAAAAACAAGTGCTTAAGGGGGTTTCCCTTCATATCCAACGAGGAGAAACCTTGGCTCTTTTGGGTATAAATGGAGCGGGTAAAAGTACCCTAATAAAAATCCTATCGGGGCTTATTTCTTTCGAGGCAGGAGCTGTTTCTATAGATACGACTCCCTACAAAGAGTTCTTCTCCAAAGGAGATAACAAGGCTCGCATCGGCATCGTACCTCAAGAAATGGCACTATACGAATCCCTCACCACTGCCCAAAATATCCATTTTTGGGGCAGCCTGTATGGCCTTTCCTCCAAAGCTGTTGCTGAAAGAATGACATACTATCTGGGGGTCTTGGGGTTGGAAGCCGTGAAAAATAAGAAGTTGCATACATTATCCATAGGGCAACAAAAGATAATTAGCTTGTTGTGTGGTATTTTGCACGAACCCGATATCTTATTTCTGGATGAGCCTACCGTAGGTATTGACATCATCCACAAAGAGAAGATATATGCCTTCATACAAGAACTTAAACTAAAAGATATAACCATTATCTATACTACACACAATTTTTCAGAGATACCTCGAATTTGCGACCAAGTTGCTATTTTAAAAGATGGCATTATCAGTGATTACGGTACCGAGCAAGAACTTATTGCGAAATATCAGTTACACCATGCAGTTGAAGTCACCGTCGATACCCCTGTATTGGATACGGAAGGCTTATCAGAGGCAATTCCTCAGGTAGCTTTTTACCAAAAAGCAGCGACTTGCTTAGCATGGGGGGGCAGGGATGCTACCTCCTTGTTGCCGAAAATCATAGCCTTGGTTCAATCGAAGGGTTATAAAGTTGTAGATGTCCACATCCACCAACCTACGCTGGAAAATATTTTTATTGAAGCACATATCTAATTTCTCAAAAGAACTTACCATGAAGACTTTATTCATTAAGGACTTAAACCTTTTCTTTTCTGATAAAAAAACTATCCTCCTCACTTTCGTTATGCCGGTTGTGTTGGTTACTGTTTTCGCTCTTGCTTTTTCAGGCTTGAGGAGCGATAATAGAAAATCATCCAACTTAGATGCTATCAAAATAGGCTACATTGATGAAGAGGGTAGTGTAGCCAGTAAAGCAGTTATTTCCGCATTGGGGGAGGCAGAGGCGTTAATATTAGTGGAAGCTGATTCTGCTAAAACGTATAATGCACTTTCAAAAGGTCAGATAATAGGCGTTTTACATATATATAATGGTTTTATGGAAGCCTGGGCAAGCCGGTCTGCCGAGTTGCCCTGGGCTTTTCATTACCAAGCGGGAAATGATTTCGAAATCAATATGTTTCGTTCTTTTTTTGAACCCATGATGGGGCGAATTGGGCAGCAATATACGCCAGAGGATCTCGCTTGTCAGGAATTAGCCTTTCAACTTCCTTTTGAAGCTGCCCCCAATTCTCAAGTTGCTTCAAACGATGCTTATAATGATCCTTGGTTGATTCAACCCATCATCGGCATTGCTATTATCCTGTTACTTTTTAATACTATTAATATAGGAGGACACCTTATCGATGAATTTAATAATAAAACCTTGAATCGATTATTGCTGGGGCCAGTTAGTTACCGTGCTTTTGTAAGTAGCAAGTTTATACTTACTTTCCTAATATGCGTTCTGCAATTGACAATAATACTTGCCTATTCTCAATGGGTGCTGGGTCTTAAGTTATTCGAACTTCCTACTATTGCTTTTCTGGTGCTGGTTATTTCTTTTGCCGCAGCGGCTTTTTGTCTATTGATGGTTTCTCTATGTAAAACTCGAAACCAGCTAAATGGTATATCCATCGGGACAATTTTATTCCTATCGGCCATAGGCGGAAGTATGATGCCACGGTTTATTATGCCTGCGGCAATGCAGCAAC
>JAWKLL010000015.1:0-120228 GCA_041392765.1 Saprospiraceae bacterium | reverse complement strand
ATGAAGTTTTTATGCTGACGCCACGTTCTTAAATCCTTGGAAATCAGAAAGCACCAACCATTTGGTGGGTCTGATTTTAGAATACAAATAAATTAAATTTTTAGACATTCTCTAAGGTGAAAAAACCAAAAAAAACGCGCCAAACAACACCAATGCACCTGTTGATTTAGCAAAAACATTATTTCGATTATCACAAATTAATCCAATAATATTTGTCACATTTACAAAATCCCCCTATTGCAACGCACCTGTTAATCCCTGAAACACAAGTTATTTCCTCATATAGTGTTTAATAAAGTACGCGTCGACTTTTGATTATCAATACAAAAGCCTATTTTTGCAACCGATTTTAAAGAACCAATTCTTTACTCTTCTATATAACGACAGATTATGGCAAACATCGGTCATGTAAAACAGGTAATCGGCCCGGTAGTGGATGTAAGTTTCGCCGGCGAAGGTGTCCAGTTGCCCGAAATCCTCAACGCTTTGGAAATCAAGCGCCCCAATGGTGATGTATTGGTATTAGAGGTACAAAAGCACTTAGGCGAAGATAGCGTACGAACCATCGCAATGGACGCTACGGACGGGTTGACACGTGGCGTGGAAGTCACTGACACGGGTGCCCCTATTTCTATGCCTACTGGCAACGCTATCAAAGGACGTCTGTTCAACGTGGTAGGTGAGCCAATCGACGGTTTAGCTCGTGTGGAAAAGTCGGCACCAGCGCCTATTCACCGCAAGCCCCCTGCTTATGAAGATCTTTCTACTGAAAAAGAAGTACTCTTCACTGGTATCAAAGTAATTGACCTGATTGCGCCTTATACTAAAGGTGGTAAAATTGGTTTGTTCGGTGGTGCAGGTGTAGGCAAAACGGTTTTGATTCAGGAACTGATCAACAATATCGCCAAAGGCTATGATGGTATTTCCGTGTTTGCAGGTGTAGGGGAGCGTACCCGTGAGGGTAATGACCTTATGCGTGAGATGTTGGAAGCTGGCATCATCAACTACGGTAAAGATTTCATGCACAGCATGGAAGAAGGTGGATGGGACTTGAGCAAAGTAAAACTCAAGGAATTGGAATCATCCAAAGCTACCTTCGTATTCGGACAGATGAACGAGCCTCCTGGCGCACGTGCGCGTGTGGCACTTTCTGGTTTGACTATTGCAGAATACTACCGCGATGGCGACTTGAGCGACCCTACGGGAGGTCGTGATATCCTCTTCTTCATCGACAATATCTTCCGTTTCACACAGGCAGGTTCTGAGGTGTCAGCCCTGTTGGGGCGTATGCCTTCAGCGGTGGGATACCAGCCTACACTGGCTACGGAAATGGGTTTGATGCAGGAACGCATCACTTCTACCAAGCGTGGTTCTATTACTTCCGTTCAGGCCGTTTACGTACCTGCGGACGACTTGACAGACCCTGCTCCCGCTACTACTTTTGCCCACTTGGATGCTACAACGGTATTGAGCCGTAAAATTGCTTCCTTGGGTATCTACCCTGCGGTGGATCCGCTGGACTCTTCTAGCCGTATCCTCGACCGCGCCATCCTCGGCGACGAGCACTATGATTGTGCCCAGCGCGTGATGAACATCCTTCAGCGTTATAATGAATTGCAGGACATCATCGCCATCCTTGGTATGGAAGAATTGTCGGACGAAGACAAGTTAGTCGTTAGCCGCGCACGTCGTGTGCAGCGCTTCCTTTCACAGCCTTTCCACGTCGCAGAACAGTTCACAGGTATTCCAGGTGTATTTGTATCCATAGATGAAACCATCAAAGGTTTCAACATGATCTTAAATGGTGAGGTAGATCAATACCCTGAGTCTGCTTTCAACCTGAAAGGTAGCATAGAAGACGCTATTGAAGCTGGTAAGAAATTGCTGGCAGAAGTTGCTTAAATAATTAAAGGAGGAAGGTAGCACCCTGTTGCCTTCCTCTTTCCATATCACCTCTAATCGGGAGGTTTTCAATTACAGCCGTATGATGAAAATTGCTGTTTTAACACCTGATCGGGAAATTTTTCATGGCAATATTGCTTCCGTTAAAATCCCTGGTGTATTAGGAGAGTTTCAGGTGTTACCCAACCACGCCCCCATCGTATCTGCCCTCGAATCTGGTAAGGTAGAGATCGTGACAGCAGAAGGAGAATATACCTTTTTTGATACGGTGAATAAAGAAAAGAAAACAGGGCAGGGTGCTGGCAATAAAATCACTTTTCAAATCGAAGCTGGTTTTATTGAAGTGCTGAACAACGATGTATCGTTGCTCGTACAAGGTGTAAGTGCTCGCTAAAAACTGATTCTTTTCCATAACCATAACGCCCTTCTGCATATTGATGTGCAGGAGGGCGTTGTCGTTAGTGTATGTCTAAAATTTCCTAACAAAGCAAGCCACTCATGCACCTGTTTTTCCAAGGCATTTATGCAGGACTGTTATTGGCACTCTTGGTAGGGCCATTGATAGTTGCCTTGTTGCAAGCCAGTCTGGAGCAGGGAACACGCGCCGGCCTCACCGTGGGAGCGGGTATTTGGATCAGCGATTTACTGTATATCCTGTGCGTTTATTATGGCGTGAATTTCCTTCATAGCATTATCCAATGGCCTTATTTTACAGAAGTGCTGGGGTTGGTGGGGGTACTCGTATTGGTGGTTACCGGGCTACATACCTTGTTATCCCAAC
Organism: Saprospiraceae bacterium; assembly: GCA_041392765.1. Taxonomy (GTDB): domain Bacteria; phylum Bacteroidota; class Bacteroidia; order Chitinophagales; family Saprospiraceae; genus Lewinella. The sequence continues at coordinate 117,545 of JAWKLL010000015.1, read as the reverse complement.
CTCCCGATCTAACGGGAGCGTTGCAAAAAAAAATGGGACAAAAAAGTTATTTATCACTGATGTCCAAGGGGTTTGCTATCAACACCTTCAACCCTTTCACCGTTTTTTTCTGGGTTAGCGTAATGGAAGGTGTTGTAGTAGCCGAGCAGTACAATCCCCGGCAATCGTTTTTTTATTTTTTGGGGCTATTCGGTACCATTATCGCAACAGACACCCTAAAAGTACTCTTTGCCAAGGCCGTTCGACACCAACTAACCCCTCGTCACCTTTGGTGGGTGCGCCGCATTGCAGGTATCGCTCTCATAGTGTTTGCGGTGGCTTTGGCTATTCGCATTTTTTGGTAACCTCATTTTGAGTTCTTATCCCATTGTGCAGATTACTTTCTTTGCACCATTCCAAGAGTATGTCAAAAATTTCCTCAATTGGCTACAATCCCGATAGCTATCGGGAACAAATTTTATCCTGCCCCGCGTTAGTCCCGATAGCTATCGGGACGCCGATGCTTCCGGCATCGACTGTGCTTTCCGCCTTGGTCAGAACAAAATTTGTCCACTTTCGCTCAATCAGAAAAATTTAGACATACTCTAATATATTCATAGCTTTGCAAACCGAAATAGCAAAGTGTCTTGAAAAAAGTAATCGTCAACTTCCTCAAGTTCTCCGCCTTCCTCAGTGTAGGATTAGTTATCCTGTATTGGGTTTACCAAAAGCAAAGCGCGGCTTATGAAGCGGAATGTGCACTAAAAAATATAGCCGTCGAGGATTGCAGCCTCTTGCAAAAAGTGCTGTCCGACTTTGCCTCCGCCCAACCTTTTTGGTTGCTGATGGTGTTACTATTTTTCTTAATCAGTAATGTATCACGAGGTATTCGTTGGAATATGTTGCTTCGCCAATTGGGCTACCAACCACGGCTCATCAATGCTTTCCTAACGATTATTCTCGGTTATTTCGCCAACTTAGGTCTCCCACGTGTAGGCGAAGTGGTGCGTGCTGGTACGATGGCTAAATACGAAGAAATACCCGTTGAAAAGGTCATGGGTACAGTGGTTGTGGATCGCATCATTGATGTCATCAGTATTTTGATTGTCTCTGCTCTGGCTTTCGTGCTGGCCTTCGATAAGCTATGGGGCTTTTTACAAGATAACAACCAAGTCGGCGACCTGCTGACCAATAACCGCACGCTGCTACTCCTGTTAGCAATCTTCGGGCTGGCAGGACTGGGTAGTTTGTTCGCTTTCCGCGAACAGTTGCGCAAAACTGGGTTCTATCAAAAGATTGCCCATATCGTAGAAGGCTTTGTGGAGGGTATCAAAACAATAGGCAAATTGGATCGTCCTTGGTGGTTTGTTTTCCACAGCGTAAATATTTGGTTGATGTACTTCCTGATGACGTGGGTCTGTTTTTTTTCCTTCGCCCCTACGGCACACCTTTCTGCAGTGGCGGGTTTGGTGGTCTTTGTCTTTGGCGGATGGGGCATCGTCATTCCATCTCCGGGAGGTATGGGGACCTATCACTTCTTGGCAACAACAGCGCTAGGGTTCTACGGCGTAGCTGGGGATGACGGCTTCTCATGGTCGAATATTTCGTTTTTCACCATACAAATTGGCTGCAATATCTTAGTTGGCTTGCTGGCACTTTTGGTATTGCCTCTTATCAATAACAAAACAGCAGCCACTATTCCACCTACCGATTATTGAGTATGCAGGTTCATTTTCACCTCAAGTCTTTTCAGGAACTCACCCCTAAGGAGCTTTATACTATGCTAGCACTCCGACAGGAAGTCTTCATCGTTGAACAACATTGCCCTTATCTTGATGCCGATGGGCAGGATATGCACGTGCTCCACCTCATGGGCTGGACGGATGACCGCCGCTTGGCTGTATATGCGCGCCTGCTGCCTGCGGGTATTAGTTATGAGGGCTATGCCTCCATCGGCAGGGTTATCACAGCTCCCTTTGCAAGGGGCATCGGCTTAGGGTATAAACTCATGAAAAATGCCATCGCCCAAACCCAAAAAAATGGGAAGGCACGCCGATTAAAATTTCTGCCCAAGCTCATTTGCAAGGTTTTTACCAGTCTTTGGGTTTTATTGCCTCTGGCACTCCTTACCTTGAGGATGGTATTCCTCATATTGCTATGGTGCTGAAGGGCTAACTACTACCGATAAATTTTCGCACCCGAAAAGCACAACAAAAATCAACATCTGTTTCCTGCTTTTCCTCTATCTTTAACGAACAAAAGAGGAAGATACATGAATATACTTTGCCCTACCGACTTTTCCGAAGTAGCTGGTTATGCGCTGGATGCTGCCATTCAGTTATCAACTCGGCTGAATGCTACCCTCCATTTGTTTCATTGCACAGGTGTACCTCCACAATGGGAAACAGGAGAAGAAGAATCCAAAGAATTGGAAGCTTATAAAGAAAATTTATGGCTGCAAGCCGCTGAGGAAATAAAGAAACACAGTAAATATGCGCGAAAAAAAGGTGTTTCGGTAGAGGAGCACATCACTCATGGCGACTTCTTGGCACAATTGGCCATTGTAGCTAAAGAAAACCAATCCGATTTAGTGGTGATGGGTTCTACGGGTGCCAGTGGCAAACGAGAATGGTTTATGGGATCTAATACCCAAAAAGCAATCAGACGCTTGCACTTACCCGTGTTGGTTATCAAGCAACCGATTGAAAATACCGTCTTCCCAAAGGCGGTTTTTGCCAGCGGGCTGCTTACCGAAGAACAGGAAGTTTTCACGCGATTCCTCCAATTCAGCCAATTGTTAGGTACTCAGGAAGTGCACATTCTTTGCATCCATACTGCTGGTGTCTTCAGCCCACCCCGTATCGTTATGCAGGAAGCCTTGGCGGACTTCAAAGCCTTGGCTGCCGATTACGATGTCAGTACCCACTTCTATACCGACCTTTCGGTGGAAGCAGGTATCCGGCATTTTACGGAAGAAAATACAATGAACTTAATAGCCATATCTAATCATCTGCGCCACCCCCTCAAACGTATTTTCAACGGCAATACGGTAGAGATGGTCGTCAATCATGCCTCAATTCCTGTGCTGAGTATGGATTATGAGATTAGTAAGGAGTAGATCTAAACATTCAGACCTACTCTTTACTTAATATAATAAAAACGTATTAATCCAAGTGGTAAATTTCCCTGATGCGCTCCATGGCGAGGGCGAAGTTTATTTTCAAATCCACTAACTGACCCGTCTTTATATCGAACACCCACCCGTGAACGGTAATGCCGCGTTCTCGGAAAGCACGCTGTACGTCGGCAGTTTTCAACACATTGATGCATTGCTCTTGCACGTTGAGTTCAATTAAGCGACGATAGCGCTGTTCTTCATCTTCTATCGCATTGAGTTCGTTGCTATGCAGGCGATATACATCGCGAATATTGCGCAGCCAAGGATTCAGAATACCCAAGTCCACAGATTGCATGGCAGCCTTTACCCCACCGCAGTAATAATGCCCGCATACGACTACGTGATCCACCTTCAGGTGCGACACCGCATAATTAATGACGGACATAGAACTCAGGTCGGTATTGGGTACCATATTGGCAATATTGCGGTGTACGAATACCTCCCCAGGGCTTAGCCCCATAATTTCTTCTGCTGTCACACGGCTGTCTGCACAACCTATGTAAAGAATCTTAGGCTCTTGCCCTTGTGACAACCGGTCAAAATACTGGCTGTCAATCTTGAGCTTTTCGGCTACCCAGTCTTTGTTGTTGGTGAAAATTTGTTGAATATCCATTACCGTGATTTAAAAAATTAGGAAAGCGTATAGGGTACTTTTACGAAAAAAGTGATCTATGCCATAAAATTAATAATAATTACTTAAAAAAAGTAAAACTATAAAAATTAAAACAAGCCATTGATAATCAATTATTTAAAATACACTCAAGCGTTTGTAAACGTTTACAAACGAATACAAACGACATTATACGTTTATTATACGAATCTTTTTCACCACCCCTCATCTTTGCCTCGTCAACGGTTCAATCGACTATCCATCAAGTGGTTATGAAATTGAGCCATAGTATCAATCATCGTTTAACTATCAAAATTCAGCGTGTATGAACACCATTAGTAACTACGTAAAACTCATAGGCAATCTCGGACGGGAGGTAGAATTCCGCGATCTCGAAAATGGCAACGCAATGGCTCGTGTGAGCATAGCCACTAAGGAAGTATTCCGCGACACAGAAGGACACAAGCGCATAGAAACCACATGGCACCAGCTCATCGGCTGGGGTAAAGTGGCAGAGATGATGCAAGTTTTTATGAAAAAAGGCTCCTCAGTGGTTGTGCAAGGCAAACTCCGCCAACAATTTGTAGGCGAGGGAGAAAAGCGCCAAGTGCGTACAGAAATCGTAGTGAATGAGTTCCGACTGATGAACTAACCCTACGCTTTTCACAAACATTTCAATCTATAATTATTCAATACTTTTTTCACAAGGCAGCAGGCTTATTTATACAACACCTGTTGTACACAAATTCTTGAACTATGAATATTTTGCAAAATTCCGTAACTTTAGTTGGCAACCTCGGCAAAGACCCTGTAAAAGCAGACACCAAAAACGACTATTCCGTAGTATCCTTCAGCTTGGCTACCAATGAGACGTACGTCAACAAAAAAGGTGAAAAAGTAACGACTACCCAATGGCATCGTTGTGTAGTATTCGGCAAGAAAGGAGAAGTCATCCAACAGTACGCTCGTAAAGGTAGCCGCATGATGGTACAAGGGCAACTCCGCTACAACCGCTACACCGACAAAGACGGCGTAGAGCGCTTGACCGTGGACATCCAGATCAACGATTTCATGTTGTTGGATCAGAAACAAGAAGCTAATGCAGCTTAAAGCAGGATCGTTGCAAGCAGTGCTGATAACACTGACCTAATGAATGAACCCCAGAGCAATGTTGCTCCGGGGTTCTATTTTTTTATAGTTACACCTGTTATTAGTGGTTATGTAGGGTGATTTTAGACCAACCCATTGGCCACCAAATATTCACCAATTTGTACAGCGTTGGTGGCAGCACCTTTGCGAAGATTATCGGCTACCACCCACATATTTAAGCCATTTTCGACAGACTCATCCCGGCGTAATCGACCAACAAATACCTCATCTCTGTTTTTGGCGAAAAGCGGCATGGGATATTTATAGGTAGCTGGATCATCTTGAAGAATCAAGCCCGAAGTTTCGGCAAGCAACCTGCGAACATCGGCCATATCATAAGGCTTACGCAGTTCTACATTAATAGACTCGGAGTGCCCCCCGTGTACCGGTACGCGTATCGCCGTAGCTGTGATGGCGATGCTGTCATCTCCTAGAATTTTGCGCGTTTCATGCACCAACTTCATCTCTTCCTTGGTGTAATCATTATCGAGAAATACATCACACTGAGGGATACAGTTCTCAAAAATGGGGTAATGGTAGGCCATATCCTCTTTGCTAAGTTCCACACCATCTCGTTCCGATTCATATTGGTGCACTGCCTTCACACCCGTACCTGTAAATGATTGGTATGTGGATATGACTAGCCTTTTGATGCCATATTCGCGCTGCAAAGCCGTCAGTGCCACCACCATTTGAATGGTAGAGCAGTTAGGGTTCGCAATTATTTTATCGCTGGGGGTTAGCACATGGGCATTTACTTCCGGGACAACTAGTTTTTTGGAAGGATCCATACGCCAAGCCGAAGAATTGTCTATCACCGTGGCTCCTGCTGCTGCAAATTTTGGTGCCCACTCCAACGAAGTGCTACCACCTGCCGAAAAAATGGCAATATCTGGCCGAGCAGCTACCGCATCTTCCATGCTAATGACGCTGTAGGTTTTACCACTAAAGGTGACTTCTTTACCCACCGAACGTGCCGATGCTACGGCTAAAAATTCCGTAACTGGAAAATGGCGCTCTTCCAATACCTTGCACATCACTGTGCCTACCAATCCAGTTACACCAACAACTGCTACTTTCATTTAGGTTAAGTTTATGATATTTTGGGCTTGCAAAGATAAACGCATTGCTACTTTTTGGTTATTTTTGGCCAATGAAAGCTACTATTTTTTTTATCGTTTTACACCTTCTCAGCGGATCGCTCTTAGCTCAGTTCGCCGATGACTTTTCTTCTCCTGCTTTAGCTACACACTGGCAAGGGGATGTGGACAAGTTTACCATCACAGATGGCAGGCTCCAACTGAATGACAGCAGTCCGGCAAGCAGCAACACATCCACACTCTATGCATTGGCACCTGTCAGTATGACCGAGGCCACTTCTTGGCGGCTGCAACTACAAAATGATTTTGCTCCTTCTACTAGTAATTTCACAACCATCTATCTATCCACCAACGTGCCTCCCTTGCCGGGAACTTCCTTCAATGGGTATTTTCTTAAAATCGGGGGCATATCTGGCGCAGAGGATGCCGTACAACTCTATCGACAAGATGGCGCTAGTAGTGAATTACTCTTGAGTGGTGCAGCAGGAAGTGTTGCGAATGAACCTGTCTTATTAGGTGTACAAATCACCCGTACCACAGCAGGGGAGTGGCAGTTAGAAACGGATTACGCAGGTGGTGAAGACTACGATTTAGAGGTATCCACCACGGATGCTACTTACCCCACGGGGTTGTACTTTGGGTTCGGTTGCCGATACAGCAGTTCCCGAAATATGGCCTTCTTTTTCGATAATGTGGTGGTCGATCCTATTGTGGTGGACACGGATGCACCTGCCGCACTATCGGTATCGCCCCTATCGCCCCAGTCGATTGTGATAACGTGCAATGAACCCTTAGGCGATGCCAGCCTGGATCCTGCTAATTTCCTAGTGGATAATGGTATTGGTGTGGCACAAAACGTAACCTTCGACGGAGTAGATAGAAGCAGATTAGTCGTTAATTTTTCCACTGTTTTCACCAATTTCTCCTCGTATTCGCTGCTTGTATCTGGGCTTAGCGATATAGCGGGCAACGTATCACTTACGCAAGAACTCCCTTTCCAATTTTTATTACCAGAATTACCTGTTCCCGGCGACCTTTGGATTACCGAAATTTTTCCCGACCCCACCCCCGTAGTGGGGCTGCCTGATGCCGAATATGTGGAAATATTAAACACCAGCAATAAGCCCCTTCAATTGGGAGGTGTCACCATTAGTACGGGGAGCACACCTCGCGCATTGCCAGATATCGTGTTGCTACCACAAACCTACCTAACGCTTTGCCCTACCGATGCAGAAGCAGATTTGGGCGTGAATGGGTTGGCAGTAGGCGTTCCATCTTTCCCTGCCTTGACAAACGGAGGTGATGACCTCCTTTTAGCAGCTGCCGACGGCACTGTCTTAGTGAGTCTCGTATATGACGCATCTTGGTTTAGGGATGATTTACGTGCAGCGGGGGGGTATAGCTTGGAACTCATTGGCTTGGATGCACCTAATGATTGCCCCGGTAATTGGGGTGCCAGCTTAGCGCAAGCAGGTGGAACGCCTGGGCAACAGAACGCCATTTGGGGGCAAAGTACAGAGACTGCACCCCCCAGTCTGCTAAGGGCTTTTGCCAATGATGCCACCACCATTACGCTTACCTTTGACGATGTTTTAGATAGCAGCTTGGAGTGGATTGATTTTGTTCAACTTTCCCCTGCTGTGACCATCGGTGATGCCCTCCTACATGCAGATCGGCAATCGGTAACCCTCTTTTTGAGTACACCCCTTGCTGAAAATGTTGTATATGAAGTACGTGTGCTACCCGGCATCCGCGATTGCCTCGGCAATAATAGTAGTGAAGCATCCACCGCTTTCGTAGGATTGGCCGTCAGTCCCCAGCCTGGCGATCTTATTATTAATGAGCTGCTGTTTAACCCTTTTACAGGAGGGGTAGATTTTGTGGAGCTTTACAACCCAGGCCCGCGATTAGTCTCCCTATCGGGATTGCGCCTACGCAATAATGCCATCACTTCAGGTACGGTGGGGACGGTGGTAGAACAGGATTTTGTGGTGCTTCCTGATTCTTGGGTCGTTCTAACGCCAGACCCTGCGAATATCCTCAGTAATTATACCGTGCCTCACCCCGCCAACCTGTTGGAAAACGAACTGCCCTCCTTGCCCGACGACGAGGGCAACCTCACCATTTTGAATGCCGCTTTTGAAGTGCTAGACTCCCTCAACTACACGGATGACTGGCACAATGCCTTGTTGAGTGACAAAAACGGTGTCAGTTTAGAGCGGTTGCGTCCCGACCAAGCTAGCCAGAACGAAGGTAATTGGCACTCGGCGGCATCTTCCGTGGGATATGCCACGCCTACCGGGCAAAACAGCCAATTTAGGGATGGGCAACCCGAAACGGGGGCAGACTTCCTACGTTTTCAACGAGCCACTTTCTCGCCGGATGGAGACGGATTTGAGGACGTGTTGGAAGTTTTTTACGAAACCCCCAACGCGGGTTACGTTGGGCAATTTTACATTTTTGACACCCAAGGCCGCCTTATTTATACCCCTAATCGCTTAGCATTATTACCGGGCACCGGCACCTTCCTGTGGGATGGGGTAACAAATGAATCGAAGCGTGCGCCTATCGGCATATACATTCTTTTTGCTGAAATTTTTACGCCAGAAGGGGACGTCATTCGCGAAAAGCATCCTTTTGTCGTAGCTGGAAAGTTGGATTGACCCATCGCTTTCCAATAATCCCTTCTTTGCCCCGTTTAAGTAAAAATATAGTTCTTTGACTTTTTTAGTGGAGGCTTCCCTTCGGGTCGCTACGTTTCGCAGCTCGCTACTCGCTCGGCCCCGGCAAACCCGGGTCTGTCAGCTAAAAGCTGCCACTGCTGCACAACTTGTCTCGGCCTTTTGCCGAGATCGCTAGCCCAGTACGACCACTAAATTTGTCAAAGAACCAAAAATATTCCTCAAATATGTCATACAAGGGATACGAGGTAAGGCTAACTATCCAAAGAGTAACCCGTTGGTTGCTATTGGCCAATGCAAGGCATCTGCTATGGATATTCGCGTTACTAGCACTTTCTTTTAATACCTGCGAATTACGGGCGCAGACTCCCTTACTGAAAGAAACATTCAGCAAGAAGCAGCAAAAAATGTATGCAGCCGCAGAGGCTCATGCTCGCATGCAGGAGTGGGATGCCGCCGCCGCAACCTTGTCCGAGTTATTGTCCAATGCTCCTAATGCCATAGATGCCTTATTTTTCAGAGCGCAAGTTCACACCGATCGAGCTGCTTTTGATAAGGCCGAAAATGATTACGAACAGGCACTTCAGTTGGCTCCCGACTATTTTCTGCCCGCTTGGTATTTATTAGGCATCACAGAACTCAAACAAGAAAAATACAGTGAGGCACTCCCGCATTTTCAAACTTGGTTGGACAAGGCAAAACCCAATGATCGAAAAAGAGCCACGGTAGAAAAATACCTTGAACAAGCAAAAACGGGCGCATTGCTAAAAGCCAACCCCGTACCCTTCGACCCTGTTTCTTTGGGCAATAAAATCAATACGCCTAGCAAAGAATACCAACCAGCCTTCACCGCAGACGGGCAATTGTTGATCTACACCGTGAATTACGCAGGGCATGAAGACTTTTATTATAGTTCCTTAGACGAATCTGGTCATTGGACACAAGGACAGCCCCTTACCTCCATCAATAGCCCATTAAACGAAGGCGCACAGAGTATATCTGCCGATGGGCAGTTGCTGTTTTTTACAGGTTGCAATCGCCCCGACACGTATGGCAGTTGTGACCTTTACTATATTCGCCGCGACGGCAATCAATGGGGCAATATTCACCATGCTGCAACACCCTTGAACAGTGCTTACAAAGATACCCAGCCGAGCCTGTCTGCCAATGCGGATGAACTGTGGTTTGCCAGCGATCGACCTGGTGGGCAAGGCGGTATGGATATTTGGTACAGCCGCCGTCGGCCAGACGGGTATTGGGAAAACCCCATCAATGCTGGATCAACTATCAACACACCCGGTAACGAAGAAGCGCCCTTCCTACATGCCGATGGGCAAACGCTGTATTTCATGTCGGACGGACATCCCGGCTTGGGCGATTTTGATCTCTTTTTGAGTAAACGCCACAATGGGCAGTGGCTGCCCCCACAGAATATAGGCTACCCCATCAATACCGCTGCGACAGAGGGCGCACTCGTAGTAAGTACCGATGGACAAACAGCCTACTACACCACCAACAAGAACACCGTAGCTGGCAGTTCGCTCAACTTGGATATTTACCAATTTCCGCTGCATCAAGATGCTCAGCCAAACCCCGTCACGTATGTAAAAGGCCTAATCTTGGATGCCTCCACGCAACAGCCAGTACACGGTGCGATGATCGTCGTGGAAGGAGAATCCTCTTCATTCAAAAGAATGAGCGCTTCGGATGGTTCTTTCCTCGTAGTACTCCCAGCGGGCACAGATTACCCCTTGCATATTACCAAGGAGGGCTATCTTTTCTATTCCGACCGTTTTGAACTGAGCCATGGTTCTTGGGCAGCTCCTTTTAACTTGGACATTTTGCTTCAACCCATTGCGCCCCAGCAAAGCGAAAAGCCTACCCAACCTGTGGTAATGAAAAACGTACGCTTTGATACGGGATCATCGGCTTTACTGCCATCAGCATTAGGAGAATTACAAGTGCTGCTAACACTTTTGCAACAACATCCACAAATGCACATCCGCATCAATGGACACACAGACGATATAGGCAGTGAAGCCGATAACATAGCGTTGAGCGAAAACCGAGCAAAAGCCGTATATGACTGGCTGATAGCACAGGGCATCCAGCCCGAACGGCTACAGTATCAAGGATTCGGTGACAGCCGCCCGTTAGTACCCAATCAGGATGCAGCATCTCGTCAAGTTAACCGACGAACGGAATTTGAAGTGGTTCACCAATAATCCAATAACACAGGATGTTCTCCAAATAAGAACTTGTTTCCAATTAAGCTAACAACCTCTATGTAAATTTGCTTTTTTTGTAAAAACAAGTAGTTACAAAAATAAAACGGTGCTGTCAGGCAGCATAACACCCGTCTCGTATCGTTTGCAAGAAGAAGCATCAAAGTTTGTGTATATGTCCCCAAAAATGAAACTCTTACTCCTATTACCACCTATCGCGTGGTTTTCGGCCTCGTGTAATTTGGAAAAACTTAACGACCCCATTATTATTCCTGTATTAGATCAGGAGTTTACTTTTGATTTATGGGAAAATCTAGCGGCTACTAACGGCACAGGGCTAGAAATTCAAATATCAACTACAGAACTAGAGGATTGCCTCAACAGTCAAATATTGACAGAGCAAACCCGAACAGACCAAGCACTAAACTTACGTGTGTACGACATTCTGGATCCTGAGGTTTGTGATCCGGGTCAAGCACCCGCACAGGGGGGGGAAATGATGCACGATTTAGCCCCTGGCACCTACCACCTTAATGTAGATATTCAGGATGTGGTCGTTAATAGTGGCAACTTAATCATAACACCTAATTATTTCCGCGTCGAGATGGATACCCAAGAAGGCATTCGCTGGGTGCATGAAGAACTGCGGCGCGTACCCGCTAATACCCTCTGGGGATATATCACTTACGAAACTATCGATGAGCGAACGCAAGCACTCGGTATTAAAAACGAGTTAGCAGCTATGAGTGGGGAATTGCCCTTAGTGGACGGCTACTATGGCTACTTTGAGGTGTTGAATAATGACACCCAATTAGTTGTAAAAGATATGCCTCCATTCAATGTACTCCCATTCAAATTTAGATATACAGGAGGAGATGAGGAACTATCTTCTTGGTTGGAAAATGCACGAGCCAGCGCTACCGGAGCTATTCACATTATACTCATGGATGCTGCGGGGCGGGAGTGGTAATTAATTAAAAGCCGGCATAGACGGACGAGTATTATCTTTCCGCTTACTTTCCTTTACTTCAAACGAAAATCCTTCTTGTAGGAATTCCTCGTATTTCTGGCCGTCGAACTCATATAGCTTGGCGGGGCGGTGCGCTACTCCTTCTTGCATTTCTTCCAAATCTATCAACAGGTTCATGGATAATATTTTTTTGCGAAAATTCCGCTTATCCAATTCTGTTTCAAGAATGGCTTCATATAGATGCTGTAGTTCTGTCAAGGTAAACTTTGGCGGGAGTAGCTCAAATCCTACCGGACGGATACGAACCTCTCTCTTGAGTTTACTAAAACACTCCTGAATCATTTCTTCGTGGTCGAAGGCCAAGTCTAACTGTGGCACATCTTTTACATTAAACCACCGGACTTCACCAGCCACGTCCTTGTCAGGGCGCGGTGCGAAGTCGGCTATTTTAATAAGCGCAAAATATGCCACGGTAATAACACGCCCGAAAGGGTGTCGATCCACTGCACCGAACGATTTCACCTGCTCCAAATACACATTATCCAAGCCCGCCAATTTCTTGAGTACGCGTTGTGCTGCGGTATTGAGGTCTTCATCAGGTAGAACGAAGTAGCCAGGCAACGCCCAGTGATCAGTATATGGCTCTTCCTGGCGTTTGATCAACAGTATTTTTAAATCACCCTCATCAAACCCGAAAATCACGTTGTCAACGGTGAACGCTGACTTGAAATAGGTATTGAGATCCTTAATCAACTTTTTCGGCTTATCTTCTCCCATGCAACAAAAATATTACCTGTGGTAGTACGGCGAATATAATCGGGCAGCAAGGTAGTGAAAAATAGATGCTTAACGTGAGGTTTAGTGTATTTTTTACACGAGCTACCTCTCTAAAGCTATGAAACAAGTTTTTTTTGTAATTATCTATAAATCAACCACGTGCACAAAGGTCTTTGTTTTAAATCAAAACAAACTCACATAGCCAAAGTGTATTTTAGGCGCTCGAAAGTCGAATGCATCTCTGTCGATTTTGCCAATAGCCGTACTGATCCCAAATAAACCGGCGTTGGTTTCAAAAGTAATGCCAACACCTGTTCCGATGTATGTCTTTGGGGAACGCAAGGAAACATCACTACCATACGCAGCAGCATCTGTAAGTGCGCCGTCCAAAAACAAGTAAAAAAATGCATTACCACCCAGCAGATACCTATACTCCATGGTGCCTACCCCATAACGTGCAGCAAAAACAGACTCTTCATCAAACCCGCGAAGCAGTTGATTTCCTCCAATCCTAAACTGTTCATTAATCAAAATTGGCTCGCTGGCCCAAAGCGCACTGCCCTCAAATTTTATCTTCAATGTGCTATTAACCCCTAACGGTTGGAATCGGGCAACAGCTACTTGCATATTCATTTGCTTGCTATTGAGCTGCAACTCATTATACAATGATTCCAAACCAATGGCTGTAATTTGGCTGTTAAGCCGTACTTTTTTGGTGCCTATGGCAACACTTATCATCCAATCCCATCCACTGCGCGGATTGAAGCGGTAGTCTAATCGCTGCTGTTGCCATTCCACGCCGTAAAACTGTCGGGTAACATCCAGCGTATCTGGCAACCGCATAGACGCTGCGATGCGAACACTATCGATGCTTAATAGGTCGGTACGCGATTGTTCCCAAAACGCTTTGAAGGAGCGATCCCCCTCCGGCACATACCGAATTCCCAATTCCCAATGGAGGTTGAGAAAATTGGTGTCTCTTTTGTAAATACCTAAACTACCATCAATTCCAAAGGGTATATCTAGGAGATACGGATAGCGCACGTCAATGGCCAATTGTTGCGTTAGAGGGCGTAGTTGTTCAAAAGCAATACCTATATACTCTCCCTTCCCAAGCGCATTAGATATGGCTGCATCCAATTGAGCCGTCACTAATAACTTGCCCGTTTGGTTGCTATTGGGCAAAACCCCTATCAAAAAATCAAAACGGCTGGCCTTGCGCGGCGAAAGTGCGGCCACTATCCTAGCTCTATCGCCAATAAACTGTACTTGTGGCGATTGCTTTAACTGTATAAAAGACAAAGAGCGCAGGCGTTGCGGCAACCGCTGCACCAACGACTCGTTGTAAACATCCCCTTTTTTGATGCCTGTATAAGTAGCTAAAAAAATAGGGCTTATCTTGACCTCGCCTTCCCAAACTATATCATCGAAATAAACAAGTCTCCCTTTCTCTATGTGCCAAATGGCCGTAATCGCTCCAGTTGGTAACTGCTGGATACTGTCCAAATAAATTTGGGCGAAAGGATAACCACTATTAACTGCTTGTTGAAGAATACGTCTTTTTACGGCAGCAATTTCCGTTGAAACAAAGGGTTTTTCGTGAAACTGCCGAGGCCGAAAACCAGCTTTATCCAACCATGAGGATGGAACGTTGCCCGCACTTATATAAGCCCACCGCAAGAAAGAACCCGTATGTACCAGCGCGGTGCACTTGTTTTTTTGGCAAATGACACTGTCCACGGATGCTTCTGCATAGCCTGTTTTGTGTAGTTCCTCTATCCATGTATCCATTGCTAGTAGGGCTGAAAGTGAATCAGGTTGCTGTGGCTTTGGCCAAGAAACTATTTTTGCTAATGTTGTAGCATCCGCATCAAGGAGTAATATTTGCAATTCCCATTGTTGTGCATGGCTACTGTCTATACCAAATATGAATGAAAAAATACCGAGTAGCCAGTATGCAATACGGTAATTCATAAGTAATCTATTTTTTTCCCATACATATAGTACAATCATGTATGAAACAAACGATTAGAAGTACTATTATTTATGATGCGACGATTTTTTTTTTAGGAACAATGGTTTTACTAGCTTTTTTTTTACCTTCACTCCCAATAAATTGTTGTCAACCTCTGAATCTAAATTCGACAAAATCACTTTTTTCACAAACTAAATCTTAAAAATGAACAAAATTTTTAACCTGCTCTTGCCTGCTTTCTTATTGATAATAGGCGTTCAATTCTCACGCGATTACTTTGGAAACACAAGCAAAGACGAACGAAACCAACTAGAGCAACTTATCTCGGGAGGAGAAGAGACATTCGGTGTACTTAAAAGTGAGTACAAAGAAAAGACAGTTAAAGTTGCCAAAGTCCCTATCAAAACATACGAAGTGGGATATGATTTTAAAGTGGGAGAAAAAGAGTACTCTGGTTTAAAAACCATGAAAAGCCCTCCTACTGAACCTGTGGTAAAGGTAAAATATCTACCTTCAAACCCCGAAATCAATGCTGTTGACCCCGAGGAAGAACTTGCCTCGTTATCCGCTTACGAAGGAGATATTTTTACCCTTCTTATTGGTTTGGGGTTAATTTTGGCAGGGCTAGGATTGGGGTATTTTAGATATAAATCATTCCAAAAAGGAAAAACAGCATAGAATAGGGCTAAATCCATCAATGGAGTGAAAAACAAGTGAGTTTTGTTCTGTCCAAGATAAAAAGTAAAACTAATCTTGAAAAAACCTAGTCGATGTCCCGGGTTTCTTTCGAGATCAAAGGAGGATAGGGCAAAACTCACTTCCGCCCAAGCAGAAATAGTTAGTTGAAAGAATTGCAGACATACCCAAAAAGTAAATTCATTTCTTGCCTCATAATTTTTCCGATACATTTGCAGCAAATAAAATGAGCGATGGCTTACACAGAATCTAATATGCTGCCGTTGGGAACAGAAGCCCCTGATTTTCATCTACCAGATACGGTCAGTGGCAACGATGTCAGTTTGAACGATGTAAAAGGGATAAAAGGAACCGTAGTCATGTTTCTTTGCAATCATTGTCCCTATGTGATTCACGTAAACGAAGAAATTGTACGAATTGCCAAGGACTACCAGCCACTCGGCGTGGGTTTTGTGGCAATTAGTTCCAACGATGTGAAAAATTACCCCGATGATGCACCCGACAAAATGACGCTTCATGCCAAAGCCGTTGGTTACACTTTCCCATACCTCTATGACGAGAGCCAAGCAGTAGCTCGTGCTTATGATGCCGCTTGCACACCCGATTTTTATGTATTTGACGCTGCTATGAAACTTTATTACAGGGGGCGTATTGATGGATCTAGACCAAAAAATGACACGCCACTTAGCGGTGAAGACCTAAGAACTGCCCTCGACAGCATGATGGCAGGCGATCAAGCTCCCGAAAAACAGTACCCCAGCGCTGGATGTAATATCAAGTGGAAGGTGGACTAGTGGCTACTTTCCGAAAACAAGATACTTTAAAGCCTTCACCTCTTCGGGTGTTTGGTACAGATGCAAATCGTAGTATTCGCCCTGCGCCCATGCCTTCACACTATTCATATAGTAAGGGCTACCAGGATTGCCCGATGCGCCCCCTGGCAGCACGCCCCATGCTTTGATTGGTTTTTCCAAAGAAACGACCATTCGCCAAGATGGACCATTTCCTGTGGACAAGGCATTCGGGGTACTTTTGGCACCATCTGTGTGTAACAAACCGGAGTCAAACCCAGGAATTCTACCCAAATGCGGTATATTGGTAGCCCGATGTGCATTCCAGTTTAAACCTGCAACAATAGCGGGCATCCAAGCGGCGGCAGCTTTTTCCAATGATTCAGCAGCCAAAACAGAAAAATCTTCCTTCCTTTCTGTAGCCTGTAGGTCAAAGATGGGATCCTTAGGTAGTTGTTCCATTAAGGCTATCAACCGCCACTCCTCAGGAAATTCCATAGGGTGATTGTCTTTGTGTAAGGCATAAATTTCATCAAATGTTTGCTGATATAACGTATCGAACCACGCATCAAAAAGCACAGGTGCAGCCTTGTTGCCTGTGTAACGGTAATCCCATTTTTCTAATAGCGACAAGGCTTGTCCGCTAATTGTACTCAATTCGCCATACTCCTTTGCTGCCGCTATCATAAGTGGCAATGCTTCCTCTGCCTTGAGCGAATGTGCATCGTATTGCAACGCCATCATCATTTCAGGCGTAGCTTGCTGCATCGTATCTAGTACCCGATTGATATAGCGTCCCCGATAATCTTCAAAGTGCCCTAAATAATAGTAGGGATAAGACAAATCAGTTGAGCGCTGGTTAGCTGAAGAAACGTATCCCCTGCCCGGATTGACGGTACGCGGGATTTGTGAAAAGGGGATGTATTGCTGCCAAGCGGTGAGTTTTTCGTTGCCTTCTTGTACAAACCGTCCTTGCTGTGGTTGTCTCAGTGGATAATGCCCCGTTACCGTAAGGGCAATGTTGCCCCCTTGGTCGGCAAATACTACATTGGATGCAGGAAAATCAAACCCTTTCAATGCCTGTTGATAATCAGATACATTTTTTGTCAACCCTAATCCCAGAAAAGAAGTAATATTGTTGTGCATTTCATCGCCAACGGGTGAGTGTATGATCCACTGCATGGCCAAGTCTTGATAGGCGCTACTGCTGTCTTGATACACGACAGGCCCAAAAACAGTCCATGGCGTACGGATGATCTCTGGTGCTTCTTGGCCACGCACCCACACCGTATCGATTACCCATTCAGGTGCTACGGCTTGGCCATCCAATTGGTATTTCGTTTTGGTGGCATCTGTCCAATGGATGCGATACCAGTCCAATACATCCTGCCCTACGTTGGTGATGCCCCATGCTGCTTGTTCATTAAACCCAATCACTACACCCGGCACACAAGGCAAGGATACGCCATATACGTTCATATTGGGGGTGTGCAGGTGCACTTCATACCAGATGGAAGGAAGTGTAAGATTAAGGTGTGGGTCATTGCTCAACAGCGGAGCGCCCGATGCCGTTTTTCGTCCTGCCAATGCCCAATTGTTGCTACCGATGCCTTCGGGTGCCTGAGGTAGCTCTGGTAAATACCAAGAAAGAGTAGCATCCGCGGGCACTTCATCCGCCGCTACTTTTATCGGTTCAAAATCCCAGGGTGTATCCGCAGGGATAATGGGTGAATCTTTCGGGTTCTCCGCAGGAAAAAGATGAGCAAAAAGCACCCCTCCTAGCGCTGCCCGGCTATTAGAAACAGGTACATCTCTGTTGCGAAAGCACAAGGTTTCCGCCATGCTTTCTACTAAAAGGGCTGATTTATCTACCGTCCACGGCTCTGGTGTAAAACCTAAAATTTTGAACTCTACGGGGTAATCCTTGGGGTTTAGTGTTTGCAGGTAAGCATTAACCCCTGCCGTATAAGCAGTAACAACGGCAGCAGTACCCGGGTCTTTGAGCCAATGCTGCGCCATGCGGTTAGCTGCCACAGTTATTCCTTTTCTGCGCTGAAGGATGTCTCGTTCTATCATGCTAATCCCTAGTACTTCAGCTAATCTACCCGACGCTGCGCGGGTAGTGATTTCCATTTGAAACAACCTATCTTTGGCATGCAGATAGCCGTGGATAAAGAAAGCACTTTCGTTATCTTCCGCAAAAATATGAGGAATACCGCGCTCGTCAATCGCTACTTCGCCCTTAATATTGGAAGGAATATGGATGGTTCCCGGCAAGGGAATCATCGGTTCCGCCTGCTGCCAGAAACCCGTAAAAGGGCTAAACAACCTACCCATTGCGGGTACTTTATCTGCAATCAGGCCGTGTGTGTCTCCTATGTAAATAGCTGCCGCTAAAACAGCAAGGCTAAGTAATAATTTGAGGAACTTCATACGCTTCGTTTTTTCTTATAATACCCGCCGAAGGTATGAAATTTATACATCATACTTCTAATAATTCACAGACACCTTTTGAGGAATGTATGATTATAACCCTGCTTTCGCAGAAATATCCAACATCCTATCAATACAAGCGCGGCCATCCTGAATCACCCAAGCTGGCAGGTGTATTTCTGGTAACTCGTATTCCATACACAAGTACAGCTTTTCCAATGTGTTTCGCTTCATGTGTGGACAATCATTGCATGCACAGGTATTATTCGGAGGAGCAGGAATGAAGGTTTTATCTGGCGATACCTTTTGCATCTGGTGCAGTATTCCCGACTCGGTAGCCACAATAAAAGTATTCGCCTTGCTGCGCTGGGTGTATTTCAACAACCCCGTGGTAGAACCCACATAATGCGCTTTTTCTAACAGATGCGCCTCGCACTCGGGGTGGGCAATAAATTCCGCATCTGGATGCGCCATCATCAAGCGGGTGATTTTTTCATGGCTAAAAATCTCATGTACCATACAGGATCCATTCCAAAGCACCATGTCTCGGCCTGTTTTTTTCACCAAGTAGCGACCCAAATTAACGTCGGGTGCAAAAATGATCCCCTTCTCCGCTGGTATGCTTTCAATAATCTGTACTGCATTGGTGGAGGTGCAACAGATATCCGTTAATGTTTTCAACTCGGCTGTACAGTTGATATAACTCACTACCACGTGATCGGGGTATTTTTCCTTGAATTTGCGAAAAACTGGTGCGGGGCAACTATCGGCAAGACTGCATCCTGCCTTCAAATCGGGGAGCAAAACTTTTTTTCCAGGCGACAACATTTTAGCCGTTTCCGCCATGAAATGCACGCCAGCAAACACGATAATATCCGCATCCGTGCTGGCTGCCTGCTGGCTCAATCCAAGGCTATCGCCGATATAGTCCGCAATATCCTGTATAGCAGCATCTTGGTAGTAGTGCGCCAATATGATAGCGTTCTTTTCTTTTTTCAGCCGATTGATCTCTTCTACCAAATCAAGGGTGGGATCCACTTCTATATCTAGGAATCCCCTTGCTGTCAATTGTTCAGTGGCGGTGGCTAACATGGTTTCCATGAGCATCTAAGTTTTTATGGTATCAACACGGTGGTATGTTACAGGTTTAGGGACTATAATGAAATACCCAAACCCAAACGGCTTTTTCATCAGACGTGAGCAACATACCATTGTCACCTTCTATAGTCTTCCAAGGCAGGATTTGTGAGAATTTGACGGAGCTATTTTTTCTACTCGCAAGGCAAAAAACGTAGGCAATCTCGGCTGAGCCGAGATTGACGAGGCTTTTTAACGTAGTGAGGAGGAAAAAGAGCAAGACAAAACTCACAAATTTCGCCTTGGAAGACTATAATAATAGGCAAAGGTAATTGTTTTATCTTAGTTTAAAAACAAAACTAAGAGTATTTACAGATGTAGTGCAAAACAACAATATGTTTACAAAAATTTTACACTTCCTTCCCAATAACACATAATAACCGCAAAAAACAACCTTACATGAAATAAAAACAACCTTCAAAATCCTGACTTTTGCTCAAAACAGGTTTGCGTTTTCCGCCAAAGGGATGTACTTTTATATTAGCGAATTTCTACCCTTTGAAATAAAGGGGGATAGATATGTCATTATCAAATACTACAGTTATGAAAAAAACGACTACTTCCAACAAAAAAATGCAGGTGCTTAACGAGCAAGAAATGCTAATGGTGAAGGGAGGCTTCCGCGAAATGCCCGGCCAGCGCATGGAAGTGCTTACCACCCGCTGGGACGAGATTGACCTGCGCTTTCAAGACGGCACGTCTAGCCACACCATTGGTAAACCTACCACTGGCAATACTACTGCGCAAAAGATGGGGGCTCTTTCCAACGGGCCGATTATTTAAGTTGCCTTTGCTGTACAACTTGCTCAAAAGTCAGGGAGCTTACTTGACTCTCTAGCCAGCTTTCAAAATCGAAGAAGCGGAGCATAGCTTTGTCCTCTGGGCGAAGTGTCAAAGTTTTGAGTTGTTCCACTCCCTGGCTGAAAACGGCGCGCTGGCTGCTGCGCTTGGTTTGTTGGTTGGCTTGGCGTATGGTTTGAATAAAGAGCTGTTCAAAGGCATTGAGCTGCGACGATTTTTGCAATAATCGCTGCGTGGATCGCAGTAAAGATCCCACTAATAATGAGTTGCCCATTTCAAAATGGACTACCAAGTTCAGCAATCGCGCTAAACTTTGCAAGTCTTGATTTTCAGCACTGCGCGGTTGGTTGAGCCATTCGTTCAGGTAGTGTAGTGCCTTGTCCAAATTGCCTGTACCAAAATAGATATAAAAATACTGGAAATAAAAACTGCTGCGTTCAAACAATTGCTTATCGAACTGCTCTACTTCGCTCAAATGGTCATTCAATACCGTCAATCCCTCCGTGAAGTTGCCGGTATTGATACAAAGGCCAAAGTAATTAGTGAAATATTGTCGGTGTATTTTTAGTTTGTCATCTAAGGTTACAGGTGTCACTTTGCGCAGCTTTTGCAGCGTTTGCCGCATTTCATCATAGCAACCTTGGTAGCCACAACTGGTAGCAAAATTGCTCAAAGCTGCTATATATTGACTTACGTCTTCCTTCAGCCATTGGGGCTTTTCCTCCATCACCGCTATCAATTGTTTGCCTTGGGCATAAAACTGATCCATACGCCTCAACTGGTGTTGCAACAGCGCCTGAATGCGGTAGTACCATACCTTGGCTCGATAACTCAAACAGGCCGTTTCCGAGGCCAGTAAGGGGTGTTCTATAATCCGCTCTGTCAGGGAAGAGCGTTCTTCTGAATGTAACGGGTTTTTGCGAATGGTCAGGTATAGCTGGTAGAAAAGTCCTTCGTATGCTTTGAGGTTTGACATTTGCGAGATATACAATGATTCTCGCTCCTGCATATCGGCTAAATTTTTATCCAAGTAGTCGATATCTGCATCTGCATACGTCAGTAATTTTTCCCAGTGCAGTACTTCTAGTAGCACCTCAAAATGTTCGTAGTTCTCAGCCATTTTTTGCACTTTTTTTAGCAAATAGCGGCAATCATGGAATAACCTCCGTTGATACAGGGATTTTACCGCCAACAGCCATTGCCGCAGCGTATATTCGTGCGAGGTGCTAGCATCGTATTGCACCAACTGCTGACAAATGGAATCGTACAAATAGGATTTAAGCTCCGAAAATTTTTTACCCTCCACTCGTTTTTTTCCATAAACAGCCTCCTGAAAAACAGCATCATCAAACAAAGGAGCTTCTTCCATAGCAGCAAACAACTGTAGGTACTTGCTGCCGTTGTCCTTGGTAGTTGCAATATGAAAATACCGCTTTTCAGAACCGTTCAGCGACTTGATTAATTGAAAGACTCTGTCGGATGGAGTTTTGGCCATACCTCAATATTTGAGGGAAAATTACGGTATTTATTCGTAAATCAAGCGACAATTTTGTAACAATTGTTTTTTTCAGAAACCTGACTATAAGCGCATTTTGAATTGCGAAACAATATGTAAAGATAGAAATTGCAACCAAAATCAGGCAGTATGACAGCTATCTCCAACACAAGAAAAATCGCGCTACACCCGCTGGCAAGCAACAAGGCAGCGGTGTCTAAAATAAGCTTACCCATGGCAGATGGTTTGCGTTTCGAGCGCTTATCCGCTATTGTATATATGGAGGCTTCTGGTAATTACACCTTTATATATTTTCAAGGAGGCGAACGACTTTTGGTCTGCAAAACCCTCCAAGAAATGCAAAGTCAACTTAAAAACGCGCCCTCTTTTATTCGTATTCACCGCTCCACCATTATCAACGTGGAATTCTTAGACCGGTACGTACGGGGCAAGGGCGGGTATGTATGCTTAGAGGGAGGGATAAGCCTGCCTGTGTCAAGTAGCAGGAGGCAGCCGTTTTTGGAAGCGTTGGATTATCTCTTCAATAGTTGAAGAGGGTTGCCCCAAGTGTCGAATATGCGATAACCAATGATTTGGTCGTAGCGCCCACCAAATGGCCGGTAGTAAACCAAGATGGTATAGTCATTTTCAGTATCTGAATGATTACCTTCGGTGCGGCTGATGTCTGGCACTTTTTTAGCTCCTTTGGGTGTGTCGGAGGGAACGGTTACAATGTGGTAGTTATAATATCCCTGTTTGAGTAGAAACCGCCCCGAATAAGCATGAATAGCTGGGTTATAAACAAGTTTAAATTCGGGCTTAATCAGCCATTCCGTAAGCCCTCCAAAAAGATAGAGATGGCTATCGTAATAAGGCTCTTCTACCTCGTAGGTAATCCAAGTGTAGATATACTCACTATTGATAGTAGCAGCAGGTTGATCGAAATTATCAAGGACAAATTTGCCATTGAAGTCAGCAAATGATAGATAGACACCTTTTCCTCTTCCATAAATAGGTGCTAGCTGGGCTTCCCAAAAACCTTCGCTTCCTTGGAAAAGTGCTTCGATGTCGCGCTGGGGAGTACGTAGCCCGCGCAAATCAATGAATCGGAACTCATTACCACCTGGGAACACCACCTGCCCTTGGTAGTCAAATACAATGTCGTTGCCCCTGACAAATTTGGGCGTGATACCCGAAATGGCGTTATCCCAACGTTGATTCTGTATGATCGTAGTTTTTATTTCCGCCAAAGGATTTCGAACATTCACGTTCAGCAGTTGTACCGTGAAATCAATTTCCTGATGGGTATGCAACTGGGAAACATCCACCGGACGCACATTTTTGGGTAAAATGCCCGTCATAGTTTCCACCACCACAAACCTGCGTGTGAGAACAGGTATTTTGTCATACTCGTTTTCATACACCACCAATAAGTAGTTTCCCGATTTGGTGACATTCATGTTATAGTTGGGGAAAACAGCCTCGTAGTGTGTGTAAGGCATCAACGTGCGAGACGAAAACCGTACATCGCTAATATTTTCCTCGTCAAAACCATCCAAATATTCCAAGGGGGATAGATCGGAGGGAGTCCAATCTTGATTGCAATGATAAACAGAATATACGTAGTTTTTAACTTCCGCATCGACATCATCAAAGGAGAGTAGGAGTACGTCATCGGAATTGAGTTGCAGCGCAGGAAAGAGCTGGGGTTCACCGTTCAGCATGAAAGCAACGCTGCGTATGCTGCTACTCATCGTCTGGTCTATATAGGCAAAATCCGTTTGCGCTGATAAAGAACAAGTAAAAAAAGCAAATGACCCAAATAAAAGGGAGAGAAGTTGTTTCATATTGATTTGTGGATTCCAAACTGTTTTGGAACGCAATTTTATGGCTTTTCTGTATTTCTTAGGAGTTGTAATATTATTTTACTACAAATTCAAAACTTTTTTCACCGCTTCTTTGATTTCAAAAAATGTAGAATTGTCTATATCGCCAAGTTTAACAATAAGCCTCTCTTGTGAAAGGGATCTAATTTGAAAGCAGTCAGCAGCAGATTTTTTAGAAAGGCCGTTAGTATGTGTTGGCACTATTTTCACCATCCAAGGTGCAATATCATAACGATCCTTCCAATCCGTCAAGGGGATAATAATTTTCAACGGCAGTTTACCTAAAACATCATCGTTTACAATAATTGCAGGTCTTTTCTTCTGTATTTCAGCTCCTCTCGTAGGATCTAAGTCAATCAACCAAACTTCACCTTAGTTTCATAAAAATGTTCAAAGTCTAGAGAAGTAAATGCAGTTAATTCCTCATCATTTATATAGTCAGCATAGAGTTCTCGCACTGCGGACTCCATTTGATATTTAATTTCTTCTCGCTTGATAGATTTAACAATCTCTTCAATCACCAGAATTTTTTTAACTAGGGGCAGTTTTTGAATTTCTTGAATTAAGTCTAACGTCTCCATAATATCATTGAAATTTGAATAAGGGATAAGAAAAAAATAGCCAAAAGCCTACAAAACAACTACAAATATACAGAATTTTGGCATCAAAGCGAACTAGCTTTGGAATAAAAAGATTGTTCCTATATCTTTATACTTGAAACGCAAATTCACCACTTTTCAATATTTCATTTATGAAAATTATACTTCCTTTTCTATTAGTGTGCTGGACACTTTCCATTGTAGCTCAAGAAAAAATACCCACCTTTCAGGCTATCGAAATTGACGGGCCAGCTGAGGTAGAACTAGTTGCAGCTTCCGAGTGCCATGTAGCCATCCTGCGCGCTAATGACTTGGTGACATGGGAAACCAACGGAAATTCCTTGGTTTTGATAGCTCAGTACAAAGAAAACCAACCCGTAGCTCATATTCGCATTTCCATCGCGGCTCTTCGCCGTCTTTCCCTTACAGGCAATGTATCACTTACTGGACAGGGGGTATTTGCTAACCGACTGATGGATATCACCATAGAAGGCACTTCCACTGCTCAAATGGAAATCGATACTGAGATGCTCAAGGTAGAAGTTGGGCAACGAAGTTCATTAACACTCTCAGGAAAAGCAGACAAAGCCCATCTGAAAGCCAAAAACAACGCTTCCTTGGATGCAGGCTACC
Organism: Saprospiraceae bacterium; assembly: GCA_041392765.1. Lineage (GTDB taxonomy): Bacteria > Bacteroidota > Bacteroidia > Chitinophagales > Saprospiraceae > Lewinella. The sequence goes on along the minus strand of JAWKLL010000015.1, from coordinate 92,430 downwards.
TGTTAGTGCACACTGGCACCGTCTCATGCGATGCTAACTCAACCGCTACTTACCTGCCTGTCGAAGGCCAAACAACTAAACAAATTAGCAATCAACAAATTATCCTCGAAGAGAAGAAAAAAGATGTTTGGTGGTTAAGTAAATAAAGCGTACCTTTGCGCCGCTAAAATTATTACTTAACCTTTTAAAAGCATTCTTTCAATGCTGGAAGAAAACAAAAACGAGGAGCAGGAGATTCAGGAGGAGGTTGCAGCATCCGTTGAAGAAACGGTAGAGGCTGTTGAAACTGTGGTAGAAGAAGTTGTGGAAGAAACCGTAGAAGCGGTTGAAGAAGCAACTGCAACTGTTGAAGAAGTAGTAGCAGAAGTTACTGAAGCAGCAGCAGAAACTACCGAAGAAGAAGAGGAAGAAGATGTAGAAATTGAAGTGGAGGTTCCTACTGGTGCTACCGGTGAAGCCCACGATGATTTCGATTGGACAATCAGCAAGCGGGCTGAAAACAGCTACACTGCTGACCGCCGCGCCGAGATGTTGGCTCAGTTCGACGAGTCTATGTCTGCCATTCAGGAAATGGAAGTCGTTTCTGGTATCGTAACAGCCATCAACGATGGTGATGTGGTATTGGATATCAACTTCAAGTCTGATGGTTTGATTCCTTTGTCTGAATTCCGCGATATGCCAGACCTCAAGCCTGGCGATCATGTGGATGTATATGTTGAACAACAGGAAGATGCCCGCGGCCAGTTGGTACTATCTCGTCGCAAAGCTAAGTTGCTACGCGCTTGGGATAGCATCAAAGACAGCTACGAGAATGGTACCGTTATCAAAGGTCTCGTTGTCAGCAAAACCAAAGGAGGTCTTATTGTGGACTGTAGCGGCTTGGAAACATTCCTTCCTGGTTCACAAATCGACATCAAGCCTATCATCGATTACGATATATATGTAGGTAAGACGATGGAGTTTAAGGTAGTTAAGATCAACGAAGCTATCAAGAACGCCGTAGTTTCCCACAAAGCACTTATCGAAAGCGATTTGGCGCAGCAGCGCGAAGAGATCATCTCTGGCTTGGAGCGCGGTCAGGTACTCGAAGGTTTGGTGAAAAACCTCACCGACTTCGGTGCATTCCTCGATCTGGGTGGTGTGGATGGTTTGTTGTACATCACCGACATCAGCTGGGGTCGCATCACGCACCCAAGCGAAGTACTGGAACTCAACCAGAAGATCAACGTGGTGGTACTCGATTTCGACGAGAACAAGAAGCGCATTTCTTTGGGTCTGAAGCAGTTGCTGCCTCACCCATGGGAAGTACTCGCTGCCGATATTGCCGAAGGTTCTACCGTAAAAGGCAAGATCGTCAACATCGAGGACTACGGTGCATTCTTGGAGATACAGCCTGGTGTAGAAGGTTTGATCCACGTTTCGGAAGTAAGCTGGAGCAACCAGCCTATCAACGCGCGTGAATACTTCAAACTTGGCCAAGAGTACGAAGCAAAGGTAGTAACCGTTGATCGCGAAGACCGCAAGATGTCATTGTCTATCAAGCAGTTGCAGAACGATCCATGGGATAATATCGAAGAGCGCTTCCCGCTGAATAGCCGCCATGCTGGCGAGGTGAAAACCTCACTCCTTATGGCGTATTCGTAGAGCTGGAAAATGGTATCGGCGGTATGATCCACATCTCCGATCTGTCTTGGACTAAGCGCTATGGTCACCCTAGTGAGTTCACGAAGGTAGGTCAGCCTATCGATGTGATGATCATGGAGATCGACAAGAACAACCGCAAGTTGTCTTTGGGTACAAGCAGTTGGAAGAAAACCCATGGGACACCTTTGAAACCGTATTCCCACAAGGTTCTTACCACGAGGCTACCGTTTTGCGCAAAGACGACCGTGGTGCGATCGTGCAGTTGCCTTACGGATTGGAGGCTTTCTCTCCGCTGAAGCATATCCGCAAAGAAGACGGTTCTTACGCGAATGTGGATGAGGTAATGACGGTGAAGGTTATTGAGTTCAACCGCGATGACAAGCGCATCATGGTGAGCCACCTCCGCTATCTGGAAGATATCCGCCGCGAAGCAGATGAGCAAGTACGCCAAGAACGCGATGCAGAACGCCAAGAAGTTCGCACGGCTGTGAAGAAAACACAAGCCAATGTAGAGCGCGAAACGCTGGGGGATCTGGATGTGTTCAGCCAATTGAAAGAACAACTTTCAGACGACGGCGACGATGCATAAATAAGTTTCGACTTAATCATACACAAACGCCCGGAGCAGTTCGCTGCTTCGGGCGTTTTGCGTATTAGGGGTAGTGGTAAAAAAGGATGAATTAGTTTGCAGCAACGATGGGAGCAGTGGCGGCCTGTGGCCGACAGCCCGAAGGGCCATGCTGCGGACAGCGTGACGGGCACTTGCGCAGGGCACCGGAGCAGGTGCCCGGGCTGCCCCAAAAAAAATTAATTTTTTTTTAGATGACGGGAACTTTTTGCCTAAAGGGATGTGTTTAACCTGATGTGTGGGAGAAATTTTAGCATTTTTCTTGCGCAGAAACCAACTAAATACTATTTTTATGGTACTGATGGCAACAAACGACGTATATCGCAAAGTTATCGAAAGGGAGTTCCTTCCGGAGATGGACGCCTTGTATGGCTTTGCCTATCACTTGACGTATGACGAGATGATAGCCGAAGACTTGGTGAGCGACACGTTGGAGAAGGCCATCAAGAACATTGGTGGCTACCAACAAGGTACGAATGCTAGGGCATGGCTGTTCACGATCATGCGAAACCACTTCATCAACGACTACCGCAAAAAACAGCGGGGGCCTAACCGGGTGGATTTCGAGGATGTGGCTTTTGCCCTACCCGACAAGGATCTGCCCAATATTCCTGCGATGATGGATTGGACGGATGAGACGCTGAAAGAAATAGTAGGGGACGAGGTGAGCGCCGCGATGGATCGCTTGCACCCCGATTTCAGAACCGTCATTATCCTGAGTGATCTGTTAGATTTCAAATACGAAGAAATCGCAGAGACGATGAATATTCCGGTGGGTACGGTACGGTCGAGGCTGTATCGGGCACGTACAACGTTGGCAAGCGAATTGAAAGATTATGCCGAATTCAACGGCTATAATGATAATCGGAACAAAGATTGATAACCTTGCCTCGCAGGTAGCGTAGCCGGCTGTGCGCACCCCCTTATCTATGTTTGATGGGGTGTGCGCACGCCCCAATTCACAGCAAAATGGTACAAATACAACGCATATACGCAACAGGGCTTCGATCCGCTGCCGTTCTTCGGCGAGGGGGGGAGACTGTTTGGGTGAGTATGCCTGTATCTTGTTGTGACCGGAACGACCAGCGACGCTTTCCAAAGGGCAAAGCAAAATTTCAGCCATGAGAGATCAAAATTTTCAGGAATTAATGCGTTCAGCCGATGTGCTGTATCCCGCAGAAAACCCGAATAGTGTGAGCGAAACACATGAAACGCCCCAGATAGGGCAAGCCCGACCCAGCCTTGTGGAAGAATTAGATCAACAGTTAGCGTTCCGACAATTTTTAAAACAACACATTCCTACGCGCAAAGCTTCACCGGAGTTCATCCAGTCTCTGAAAGACCGTATCAAGGTCGTTGACATTACTACCGAGCAATAGCTTACATCCTACGTTTTCGTACGCTAAATCGAGTACGAACCGTCATAGAACTTATCTAATACGATGATTATCGTAATGGAAAGGTGTGTCTGTACGATGTATATTTGTGGTTATGGGCATGATAAGCATCATCAATCATCTTTTCAAGATTCATCTTCGCAAGTATGAAGCGGAACTGGCTTGGCATTACGACCGACCAGAAGCGTTGCAGCGTGCTACCTTGGAGCAAATACTTGCCGCCAATCGGACGACATTATTTGCTACTGAGCATGGTTTGGAGGATGGCAGTATAGGCCAATCTGTTTATGCCAACCGCGTGCCTGTGCGCTCTTACCATGAGTTGACGCCCTACGTAGCAATGGTGAAAAAGGGGCAAGCTAATGTACTGACGACTGCGGCGGTAAAAGCCTTAGCCAAAACGGCGGGTACCACCAGCGGGGAGAGCAAGTACATACCCGTTACGCAGGAACACATTTTTAGTTGTCAAAAAGGCAGTTGGTTTACGTTGGCTAGTTTGCACCTTCACAGAGAGGACTTGCAGATTTTTGCTCGTAAAAACATGCTGATAGGCGGGGGCTACTATGGTGTACCCGAGGGGGGGGTGCTGCCTGTGGCAGATATTTCCGCACTGATGATCCAGAGTATTCCGTTGCTATTGCGCCCCTTTTACCTACCTGATGTTTATACGGCTACCCTGCCAGATTATGAGCAAAAAATCAAGCAAATTGCCCCTATTGCTGCACGCGAACCAAGCCTGACTATGTTAGGAGGCGTACCGACTTGGAATCTGGCCATGTATCGGGAGGTTTTGAGATTGGCGGGTGCTGAGCACTTGCTGGAAGTGTGGCCGAATTTGCAGGCTTATGTACACGGGGGCGTGAGTTTTGCACCTTACAAGGCTCACTTTCAGGCATTGATCCCTTCCGATCGCTTTTTGTACCATGAAATTTACAATGCTTCGGAGGGTTACTTTGGTGTACAAGACCAATTGGATAAGGACGATTTGCTGCTCATTCTCAATAATGGAATTTATTATGAATTTATCCCGTTTATAGCCTTGCAGCAAGGTGATAGGCGTACCATTCCGCTGGAGGAAGTTAGCCCGGGAGTAATGTATGCGCTTGTCATCACCAATAGCAGTGGGTTATATCGCTACCTCATCGGGGATGTTGTGCAATTTACCTCGGTACACCCTTACCGCTTCCGCATTATTGGGCGCACTCAGGAATATATCAATGCTTTTGGAGAAGATTTGCTCTTGGATAACGTAGAGTCCGCATTGATGCAAACCTGCCAACAGTTCTCCGCAGAAGTGGCAGATTACACCATAGCACCTTATTATATGCAGGTAGGCGAACAAGGGCGGCATCAATGGTTTGTAGAATTTGCAAAGCCTCCTGCTAATGTGTCTGCTTTTGCCGAAGCCTTGGACAAGGCTATGCAACGGGAAAACTCGAACTATGCCCAAAAGCGGGGAAATGATTTTGCGATAAGTATGCTTGAGTTGATTCCATTACCCAAAGATTTTTTCCGCACTTGGCTACACGACCGAGGAAAAACAGGCGGACAGTCTAAAATACCCCGCTTAGCCAATCATCGGCAGTTTGCTGAAGACATCCTCCGCCGAATACGGCCAAGAGAAGGGAAAAAGTGATTGCTAGAAAACAAAAGCAAATGCCAAAAACTGAGTCACAAACCCTATGAAATACCCACCTACTAAATCGGAAGGTTCATGGGCTTTCAAATAGAGGCGAGCTGTTCCTACGGCTCCTGCCACCAACAAAGTGGCCATCAGCAAGTAAAGCACATTGATGTCTAACATATCGGTGCCGGGCAATGCAAAAGAGCCGTAGCTGAACCAAAGCATCGTAATGACGACCATACCAAGCAGCCCGCCCATGCCTACTGCGTGCGCACTGATTTTGGTGAAAATATTAATTAGAAAAGCAACAAACAAAGCGATGACTGCCCCCAGCATAAACGATACATAAGCAGGTGGCATCTGGCCTGTTTTCGAAAAATTGTAATACACCCAAAGGTACAGCATGCCCGTAATAAGATAAGGCCCGATGCGTTCCTCTTTATCCTTCATCTGGAAACTGCGGATAAACCCGAGGAAGTACATCACCAAAACAATAGTTGCTGGCATAAAAAAAGTATATAGAAATACCAGCAACAACTGCATGTGCGCTGTGGGTTCTTGGTAGCTATTGACCCCGAACAGGTAGGGGTTCACAACCATTAGAATAAAAAGCATGTAGGTGGGCAACAATAGTGGGTGAAAAACCACTGACAACCCTTTGGCAATCCAGGATAGCATTTTTGCATCTTTGATGGGTGCAAAGATATGCCAAATCGGCATACTCCCTTTATCTGAGGTAATTTTACAAGTTGTTTTTGATGCGACTCGTACAAGAAACGCCAACAAAATAGTAATTTCGCCAACCGTTTACTGCCACCAAGCTCAATCCCAAATCTATGGATATTAAGGCTTTTTTTGGACAAGAACTATTTCGCATTGGCACTCAAGTGGTATCACTTGACCGACTGCTATTGGTAGGAATGGGTACGATTCTCCTCTATGTGTTGGGGACGCTGTTGAGGCGTAGGTGGCTCAAGCGATTCTTTGTTGCTGAAAAAACATCGGAAAAAGACCAGCGCCTCATCAATCGATTGGTGCTGATTTGCCTCGTATTGGTTGCTTTTCTATTAATACTCCTTGGTTTGGGATTGGATTTCAACATGAGTTTCACGGAAGATGCCGTCCCCAAGGATTCTAGGCGGTTCTTAGAGCGGCTGTATATGTCCACTATCATCGAAGCCTTTCTTATTTACTTTATTGCCCGATTGGTGGATGAGATGCTGTCTGGTTTACTTACCCGTCGTTACCAGCAGCGACGGGAACTACAAATGCAAGAAGGGAGCATTTCTTATCAAACGACCAGCTCCAAAATAAAAGTGGGTCATATCGTACAGCCCATTGTATATCTTTTAGCACTCACTTTCATCGTGGAAGAGCTAGGGCTGAACGCTTCCTTTAAACTACCTTGGGCCAGTAAAGAGACCTATATCAACACCGTTATCAGTGCTGTATTGATTCTGCTATTTACCCGGTTATTCTTGTGGGTGCTCACAGAAATTATTCTTTACCCATATTACAAACAACAGCAAATCAACGTAGGCAGCCAGTATGCCATCAATCGCCTACTTACTTATTTTATTTTGGTAATTGCCGTAGTAGCAACCCTGCAATATATCGGCATCAATCTCACCGTGCTATTAGGTGGTGCAGCAGCCTTGTTGGTGGGCGTAGGGTTGGGGTTGCAACAGACCTTCAACGACCTGATATGCGGCATCATCCTGCTCTTCGAGCGAACGGTAGAAGTAGGGGACGTGGTGGACATGGCGGGTTTGGTAGGAACAGTCAAACGCATCGGGCTTCGTACTTCGTTGGTAGAAACCCGTGATAATGTTTCCGTCATCGTACCCAACTCCAAGTTGGTAGCAGACAATGTGGTAAACTGGAGCCATTTCGATGCAAAAGCGCGTTTTCGTGTTGCGGTAGGCGTGGCTTATGGTTCAGATACTGCACTCGTAAAACAGATACTCCTCGATGTAGCTGAAGCGCATCCTAAAGTAACAAAAAAACCTCAACCTATCGTGCGTTTCACTGATTTCGGCGACTCTGCACTAGCGTTTGAACTACTTTTCTGGAGCCGTGAGTTGATGATGATCGAAAATGTGAAGAGTGACCTTAGGTTTGATATTGACAAGCGTTTCCGCGAAGCGGGGGTTGCTATTCCTTTCCCACAGCGAGATGTGTGGTTTCGGAATGCACCAGGAGGGAAGGAAGGGTGAAGGGGGTATTGAGAAAGATAGTTCCCGTGAGCGCGTTAAACGCTAGACTCAGAACATGGGATACTGCTTATGACCCCATGTTCTGAGTCTAAGCAACTATTTGTTATCCTGTTTAGCGAACACTCGTTGAAGTAAATCGGAGGTACGCAGCGCGGGGTTACTCCTTATATCGCGTTCTTTTACTTCCACCAACCCGAAGAGTCCTTTTAGTGCTTGCTGGGTAACATGCTGGTCTAATTCTGGGTTCGTTTTTTGAACTAAAGGGATACGGTTGTAAGCATTCACAGCTGTGCGCCAGTATTCACGAGCATTCACCTCGTCGAGGCTTTGCTGGATGATGGGCAAAAAAGCATCCGTCAGCGATTGAGCAGTGGTTCGTTCCAAGTAGCGGGTAGCAGCATCGGGGTCGCCCATTAATAAGCTCATGGCATCTTTGAATGTCAACTGGCGAATGGCATCTACAAAAATGGGTTTCGCCTTAGCTACAGCCAACTCCGCAGCACGATTCATTTTCTCTTCCAACTGCTGTTCCACATCACCAAACCCAGGTACATTTTTCAAGCGGCTTACTACCTGTCTGGCCTCTTCGGGTACCAATATTTTATAGGAACTTCCCAAATAACCATTTTCGGCAGCCAGCGAACGAACCGCTTCGCCTACGCCTGCATCCAAGGCTTCTTTCAACCCCGCACCAATTTCATCTTGTGAAAGGGCGTTGTCTGTACCGATTACGGTTTCGGCTTTTTGCTTCAATTTACCCAAGGCACCATTCAATTGCGCCCACGTAGGCAATGATACAACTGCCAATAATATCAAAAGGTTATCTTCTTCAAATTCATCTTGTTTGTGTTTGGTTAAACAATCAAGACAAAGAACAAGTATTTACTTTTTATGGCTGTATGAGAGTAGGAGTTTAATACTTTTTTAACCAAGTTCCCCTCCTAACTTTTCTGCGTTACTAAACGTGCATAGTCCAAGAAATAGATAACTTTCAGGGAAAGGCTGTTATCCTGAGGGGATTGAAAAAGCCCGTCTAAATTGCGGAAATAATTGGGTGCTACTACGGAGGCATCGCTAAACAGGCTGTTTTTCCAAATAAGGAATAGATCAGAACCCGGAGCAAAACGCCAGCGATAAATCAGATCGATATTGAACGCATCGAAATCAAAGTCGTGGTTGTCTGAATAGTTAGACGATACCAAAGCGCCTTCGCTATTCAGCAGTTGAAATGATTCATAAGTAACCGTTGACCAGTAGTGGCGCAACCGGAAGCTTACGGTCATATTGGCATTGAACGTGTAGTTGGTGCGAAAAAAAGTTTCTACCGTGTTGCGGTCGCGTTTGCCAAAATAGATATTGTGAGCAGTAACGGGTTCGCCAGTAACGGGGTCAATAGCGGTTTCATCTAAGGTGTTCACCCAACCATATCCATTATTACCAATGCTTTTCTCAATATTGAGATACATATTCAATTTATCGTTGAAACGGTAGCGGGTACCAATACTCAACCAGCCGTTATTCCACCCTTTTTCCCAAGATGTCCAGTAATTGCCGTTGAGTTCCAAGCGCAGCTTTTTACGGCTGTCGGTTCCTACCCAAAAACCAGCATTACCACCACCCGGCTTCACCCATACCCTGCCGTCTTCACGGGGTTCGAAAAAGTCGTAGTTGGTGCCAGGTGCGATGTAAGTCCAAACATTGTAATTCCAAAATTGCTTGCCTTGTACCCAAGCCCACAGGTTAAGTCCCCAATCCGTAAACTCGTTGGGTGCATATAGCATATTGTACTCAGAGTACAGCCCCAAACCTGCCGAATTGAATTTTTTAGTAGGTTCATACTGGTTGTATTCTACGTAACCACTGAAGGAACGTTCGTTGTTGTTGTACAGGAATCCTAAGTCATTGATATCGTAGGTATCGCTTTCTTCTAAATAATTGATTCCAGCTACTAGGTTGCCACTGGTTTTCTGTGCCCTTAGTGATATCGTGTGTCCAAGATCGGTTTGCCCGGGATGGTAAAGTTGGCTCAATGCCGATTTTCCACTTAGTGCGTAGGAATTGGCTTTATTGCGTAAGGTGAAATCAACTCCTGTCACATTAGCATCATAAGCGTCTCCCTCCCGCATGACGGTGGTATTAATCAACGCAGCATACGAGTTATTGGGAAGGTTTTGGTCTAGCACCAATACATTGTAGTTCGTTAGTGGGTCGGTGAGGATGCGTTGTTCGCCCAATTCAGCATCCCGAACGGTAGCATACGTGCGTCCGGAGGTTGCATTGAAAAAACCGATACCCAACCCTTTTGATGTTCGTCCGGATATTTTGGTAGCATTGTACAACTGGCTTTGTTGGGGATTATTGACAATATCCTCTTCATCATATTGGTCATAAATATCGTAGTAATGAATAGGCTGCCCGCCCACACGCCTTGAGTAGAACAATCCTCCTTTGCTAAACAATTCGGTGCCTTCGGTAAAGAAGGCGCGGTTTTCATTGAATTGCACTTCAAACGGGGTAAGATTTAGTACCTGATTATCAGATTGAGCCTCACCAAAATCAGGAATCAGCGTCATATCTAAGGTAAAAGCATCCGACAATCCCCATTTCACATCCATCCCCCCACTGATAATATGGCCGTAGCTGTTGACAGGGTTGGTACTAACATCGTGGTGCTGCTGCCCGTAGAGGGCAATGAAGGGCGTGGCCTGCAACCGCAAGGGTGATTTGATATTGGCAAGCCCTTTCAAGTACCCCGATTGATTGACAAAACCATTTTGCTCAGGATCCACTTCATTCCAAAAACTTTTCTCCTGTACACGGGTGATGCGACGAATGATATTGAAATGCCAAAGATGTTCCTCCTGTTCGGGAAAACGAATAGCGGAATAAGGAATGAACATCTCCACGACCCAGCCGTTATCGTCTATGCTGACGGCACTATCCCATACGGCATCCCAGCTTTCATCCTCCCCCATATTGGAGATTTTGGCATCAAACTGTACATTGGCAGCGGTAGTAATGAACTCGAACCCATTGATACCATCTCGGTAGGCATCGAACACTACCCCAAAAAAATCAGCGTTGGCGATATTGTCTCTTTCAGACAATTCTTTCTGTATGCTATCCGGGCGAGCATCCATGAGTTTCGCGCCAATGTAAATACCGTTATTGTTGTATAACACATGAACAGCAGATCGTTGGGAGGGCGTTGTCCCCGGTGCCGGGCTAAACTGGACAAAATCAACGGCGGGTACGGCCTTCATCCAAGCGGGTTCATCCATTACGCCGTCAATAACAGGAGGTATATCAACTAAAGCAGCTTCAACTACTTTCTTTTTAGGGTCGATGCCATTGTTACCAAAGGAAGGGTTCAAGTTGGCCAACGAAACCAAGGTGACCAAGGTAAAAAGGAGTGATTTCATGGGTATGCTTCTTGTTTTTGGTGTGGCAAAAGTACACGGATTGGCTACCATCTTGCCAAGATAAGATGTAGAACCCAGTCTGGCTGGTGCCAAAAGGCTTCCATTAGCAGCCTACGACGAAAAGACGAGCGTAAAAATGGATAGTTGCAGCGAGAAATGTTAAAATACGAGATCACTAGGATATAGTTTTCAGCCATCAGGACATTGGTATAATTCATACCTTTGTCCATTCAAGCAAAAAGCATGGATTACAGCAACGCCAAATTAGTAATTGACAGTCATGGATTTGAGCCGGGTAAGATCAGGTGGCGCAGCCCCAGCAACATTGCCCTTATCAAATATTGGGGCAAGCATGGGCAGCAACTACCCCGCAATCCATCCATTAGCCTGACGCTTTCTCAGGCTGCAACAGATACCACCATCAGCTATGAGCTATCCCACGACCCTAGCAAGGATATAGAACTGGAATTTTACTTTGCAGATGCCCCTCGGCCCGATTTTGCTGCCAAGGTGGAACAATATTTACGCAGCTTACTTCCTGTTTTTCCATTCCTAAAGCAGTTGCGGCTACGCATAGATACCGATAACAGTTTTCCTCATTCTGCGGGTATTGCGTCCTCGGCCTCCGCTATGAGTGCCTTAGCAGCAGCATTGTGTGGCTTGGAAAAACGCTTCTTTGGTACATTGATGTACGAGGGTGAGTTTTTACAAAAAGCTTCCTTTCTATCCCGATTGGGGTCGGGTAGTGCCTGTCGGTCGTTGTACCCCTATGTGGCCGTGTGGGGCGAGACAGCAGGGGTAGCGGCTTCCTCTGATTTGTATGCCATCCCTTATGCCGAGGAGGTAGCAAGCGTATTTCATCGCTACCATGACGACATATTGCTTATCAGTCGCGCCGAAAAGACCGTCAGCAGTCGAGCCGGACATGGCCTGATGGAGGGCAACCTCTATGCAGCTAACCGCTACCAGCAAGCCCGTTCCAGATTAAACAGACTGACAGATGCGATGCGCGCCGGGGACTTGGAAACCTTTGGCCGTATCACAGAAGCGGAAGCACTGACATTGCACGCACTGATGATGACCTCCGAACCACCTTACCTCCTAATGGAACCCGGCACCATTGCCGCTATCCGCAAAGTACAGGCGTGGAGGCAAGAAACGGGGCATCCTCTTTACTTCACGTTGGATGCAGGCCCGAACCTACATCTTCTCTATCCTGATGACATTGCAGAACCTGTAAAAAACTTCATTCGTTCCGAACTGGTATCTTTGTGTCACGAAGGTCAGTATATAGCCGATCGTTGTGGTCGAGGAGCTGAAGAGATAGAAGTTTGAAGTTATTAGTGATTGATTATCAATCACCAATCTGCTAGGGACTGAAAAAACAGGTTCTTTACAAATAGTGTGGGCCTCCCTTCGGGCGCTACGTTCCACAGCTCGCTATTCGCTCGGCCAGCTTCCTACGGTCGCTGTCTGTCCGCTATCGCGGCCACTGTTGCACATCGCTAGGCCAGAGATTCCACATATTTTGTCAAAAAAACAAAAAACAAAACTTATGAAAAGCCGGATTTTTCTTTCGGCGCTGCTCTGTTTATGGGGGGTGGGTGCTTGGGCACAAACCGAGCGTCCCAACCAAGCATCTCACCAATTGGAGATACGCCGCACGCTCAATGAGGTGCGATTAGATGGGGTTTTGGATGAACCCGATTGGCAGCAAACACCCGTAGCTACCGATTTTTGGGAAAAAGACCCCCGCGATGGGATACTGGCTGAACGCCAAACGGAGGCACGTGTGATGTACGATGACCAATTCCTATACGTGGGTATTATTTGTTACGACGACAGTACACGACACGTCATACAAAATCTGAAACGAGATGTGGACTACTTCGATGGGGATGCCGTGGCTATCTTGCTAGACCCTATGAATGAAGCCTCGAACGGTTTTATGTTTGGGGTGAACCCCGAAGGCGTACAGATGGAGGCATTGCTAGCAGGCAGTAGCGGCGATGGTAATTACAACGAAAATTGGGATAACATCTGGTTTGCCGAAGCCACCGTTTCTCCTGACCGCTGGATAGTAGAAATGGCTATACCTTTTACTACGCTGCGGTTTAATCCTACTGCTAAAACTTGGGGGCTTAACTTTTTGCGAAACGACATCAAACACAACCAGTTTCATGTATGGGCGCCCGTACCCAGGCAGTTTTGGGGTATCGACTTGGGCTATGCAGGGCAATTACTTTGGGATAACCCACCACCCGGAGCTGGCAGCAACATCAGCCTGATACCCTACATAAACGGTGCCGCTTCCCAAACTTTTGAAGAAGGCAAGGCTAATGCTTCACAAAGCAACTTCGATGCAGGGATAGATGCAAAAATAGCCATCACCTCCTCCCTGAATTTAGACCTAACCGTCAACCCCGACTTTAGCCAAGTAGATGTAGATGTACAGCAGACCAACTTGACACGATTCGACCTCTTTTTCCCCGAGCGGCGGAATTTTTTCTTAGAGAACAGCGACCTTTTTGCCAACTTCGGCATCCCACCGGTACGGCCTTTTTTTAGCCGCCGCATTGGCCTGAGCGAAGATGGAAGCCCCATCCCCGTTCGATACGGAGCACGCCTTACGGGCAACCTCAATGAAAACCTACGCATCGGCATCATGGACGTACAAACGGCAGGTGCCACCCAAACGGATCCCGGACAGAACTACCTGACGGTGGCTGCTACTCACCGCATTTGGGATCGCTCTTCGTTGAGAGCCATGTTTATCAATCGGCAAGAACTGGGAGGCGAAGGTGCCGACAACAAGAATTATACCCGCAACTTAGACCTCGAATTCAACTACCAGAGTGCCGATGGTACTTGGCAAGGCTGGAGTACCTATCACCATTCTTTCCGCCACGGCATCACGGATGAACAGGGCTACTGGAATACAGGATTCGCCTACACCAAACCCAATTTTAATGGCCTTGTAGATATAGTGACGGTACAAGACAACTACTTTGCGGATGTAGGTTTTGTAAACCGTGTTGAAAATTACGATGCCGAAAGGGATACCGTTATCCGCAAGGGCTATCACATTGTTTTCGTTCCCCTCAACCTTACCTTGCTGCCAAAGGTTGACTGGTTACAGAACCTGAATTTTTACTGGAAAATGCTCTTTTCCTCAATCGCGACAAGAGCTTGAATGAGTGGAATGAGTCCTTTTTTATGGAAGCAGAACGCCCCAACTCTTCCTCCTTGATTATGGGGGTAGTGTGGAATAGAACCGTACTCCGTTCCCCTTTGCTTTTACCGATGGTGCTCCTTTGCCCGCTGGTAGCTACAACTATGGGGATACAGGCGTGGAATGGAACTCCGACCAGCGCAAACTTTTCACCTACACCGTTGGGCTAGGAGCGGGTACATTCTACAATGGCAACCGGCAGTTCTTTAACCTCAGTGCGCGCTACCGGGCGCAACCTTGGGGAAATTTCACTTTAGCTGCCGAATACAACAACCTTCGCTTCCCCGATCCTTATGGAAAAGGGCGTATTTGGCTGGTAGGTCCCCGTGTGGAGATCAACTTTTCACGCAACTTATTTTGGACTACCTTCGTCCAATATAACACACAGGCCGACAACTTTAATATCAATAGTCGATTGCAATGGATGTTTCGGCCATTATCATCCCTGTTCGTAGTCTATTCGCGCAACAATGAAGTGGATATATGGCAGCCCCGCGACCAAGGCTTGGTGGTGAAAGTCAATTACTGGTTAAACCTTTAAGTTTTTAATATTTTCGCAGCTGATAAAGAACTCGTCATGCCTTTTGTAACAACAACCATCGCTGATTTGCTCGTGTATGAACCCAAAGTATGGGAGGATGCTCGCGGATATTTTTTTGAATCTTTCAGTCAGCGCTTATTTGAAGAGGCAGGGCTTGATTATCGGTTTATCCAAGATAATGAGGCGCGCTCTACCCAAGGGGTATTAAGAGGTTTGCATTTTCAGCGAGGCGAAGCGGCACAAGCCAAGTTGGTGCGAGTCACTACTGGTGCCGTTTTTGATGTAGCCGTGGATCTGCGCCCGGATTCAGCTACCTATAGGCAATGGTACGGACTGGAATTGTCTGCTGATAATAAAAAGCAATTATTGATTCCCCGAGGATTTGCCCACGGTTACTTAGTACTGAGTGACGTAGCCGTGTTCAGCTACAAGTGTGACAATTTTTATGCCCCATCCGAGGAGGGTGGGCTAAGATATGATGACCCTGCACTAGGAATTAACTGGCCTGTATTGAATGTACCTTATCAATTATCGGGAAAGGATACCGCTTGGGAATTACTATAACTACCAACAAATGAAGCTACTCATATATCTGCTGTTGAGCATAAGTATCTCCGCATTGAGCGCTCAAAGTGAATGGTTGCTGGAATTGGAGCGCGTACACAAGGATTATCAAGTCGATGGTTTTGAGGAACGCCGTTTCAAGCACGAGCATGTGATGGCGGTATTAGAAAAATTGCCTGCTACCTTCACGGTAGTAGAAGAGGGGCAGTCCGTGGAAGGCCGGGGTATTTACAGTGTCCGCATAGGGAATGGGTCGATGCGGGTATTGTTGTGGTCGCAGATGCACGGCGACGAAGCCACCGCTACGGCAGCCCTGATGGATATTTTTCATTTCTTTTCTGTTTCTGGCGACCGTTTCGATGCCTTCCGGCAAAAAATACTATCGCAACTGACGCTGGTCTTCATTCCCATGCTCAACCCCGATGGGGCAGCTGCGTTTCAACGCCGCAATGCTTGGGGCATAGACATTAATCGGGATGCACTGCGCCTAACCAGCCCGGAAGCGCGCATACTCAAACGAGTACGTGACGATTGGGATGCGCAATGGGGATTTAACCTCCATGACCAAAGCCGCTTCTATGGTGCTGGAAGAGACAATCCCGAGGTAGCAACGCTTTCTTTTTTAGCGCCCGCGTACAATGAGGCCAAAAGCATCAACCCCGTGCGAGAACGTGCCATACAACTTATCGCCCAACTTAACCAACAACTTCAATCTTTGATACCCAATGGGATAGCTCGCTATAACGACACCTTTGAACCCCGTGCTTTTGGCGATAATATGCAGCTCTGGGGCACCAGTACCATCCTAATCGAATCGGGCGGGTACCTTGAAGATCGGGAAAAACAAACCATTCGGAAATTGAATTTTGCTACGCTACTAGCCGCCTTTCATTCCATTGCTAACCAATCTTACCGTTCGTTTGCACTGACTGATTACCAGAAAATACCTTTCAATAAAAGCGATGCCTACCACGATCTACTGCTGCGGGAGGTACGATTCCTTCCCGAAGACGGTGAACCGTACTTAGTGGATATCGCCTTTAGAGGTGAAGAAAGGAGCTACCGCGACAGCCGTGCTTTTTACCTATTGGGAAGCATCTCCGATGTGGGTGATCTTACTTACGTTAAAGGATATGAGGAATTGCCACCCAGTAGATATACAGCAGAAGTAGGAGCGGTTTATCCAAGAGTTTTTACTGATATTGATGCCGTTCGCGAGGTGGATGCTATGGCCTTGTTGCGAGAAGGGGTGGCTGTAGTAATGACACAAAAAAGCAGCCCTCCTTGGGTTAAAGCTACCTTTCCTGTGTGGGTGGTAGGCGCAGAGGGGTTATATGACAAGGACGTTTTACCTGGACAAAACCCACCCCTTATCATCAGAAATGAAGCGGGGAAAGTTGTGTATGCCGTTATTAATGGTCGATTGATAATGGTCGCGTAAAAGACCGACTATTCGTCTTCGCTATCAATATGAGTAAAATCTATATCAGATACAGGGAGGTCATCAGATAGCAAATCGTCGTCGTCATCATCGTGCAAAGAAAGCTTGGCTTCTTTTTTGGGTGCTTCTGTCTTGCGAACCACTTTGGTAATGATTTTAGCCTTGGGTTCCTTGGGTTTTTCCTTTACGTAGGGGTTGTCAGTCATGCGGACGGTCAGCTTTTCTTCTTCTTTTTTCCGCAGATCCGTTTTGGCGATAAGGCTTTTAGTGGTAGTAGGAACAGCCAACAAGCGACGCTTATCGATTAAACCACCCGTGATGACACAAATGCCATAGGTTTTGTTCCTGATACGCATCAGGGCATTGTGGAGTTCCTGAACGTATTTCTGCTGGCGGGAAGCCATATTAGCCATCATTTCCATATCCGTGCTGACGGCTGAATCATCGACCCAATCCCCACCGTGTTCGTCGCTGCTATTTTCCGAAATTTCCAAGATTTGCTCCTGCAAACCAATAAGCTGTTCTTCAGCTATTTTCAATTTTTCCTCTACCAACGCACGGAATTCTGCCACTTCTTCATCGGAGTAGCGAATTAGCGTGTCTTCTTGATTGGCCATAGTACGAATACTTTTAACTATTCAACTGTAGCGTAACCAGCAGAACAGTTACATTATTTTCAAAGGGTAGTTTTTTCTTTTTGACGGGTAAAAAACCACCTAGTAACCTGACGGAAATAAACTGTACAACTTTTTCTAAAAGATTTGAAAAACTGAACGATTTATTTTATTTCGTCCCCTGTGAATTTCGAGGCGCAAATGTAGATAAAATAAATAGCTAAAAAAAACTTTTCGTCGATTTAATATAGTGTTAATCAAATGGTTAAGAACACACTGATGTTTATTACTAAAAACTGCCTTTTTACTTTATACAGCAAACGTCTATAAAACTTATTTCTTGTGGCTGGCGTTTCCACGATAACTTCAACCCTCTCGGTTGGATGAAACGGGCAGGCATTGCGCAAGCTGCCTAGAGGGAGCCAACCCCGATTTTATCGGGAGATGGCTACCACGACCACAGGGAGCGGCCAAAGCCCGGAAGGGAGCGACCCCACTGCTGACGTGGAGACAGCAGTGGGGATGCGCCCTTATCATCATACTTAAGTAATTTGACGGAAATAAACTGTCCAACTTTTTCTGGATCAAAAATTGGACACTTTTTTTTCATCCCTAATCAACATCAGTATGCTGGATAAAACGATACAGCTTGCAGGACTTGTGTTTTTATTGCTGGGGTTGGGGTGTCAACCTACGGACAAGACAGGGCAAACTATACCTCCCGCTCCCGCCACTCAAGCACCTACAGTAGCACCCCCGTTGGATACGATGGTAAGCAATATGGCAGCTACTACCGTGCCTGACGTAAAGGAAGCCGTTGCGCCACCCGCCACTTCCGGCCTGATAGATAAAAAAGCCTCACCTGAGCCTAGTGTTCCTAAAAATCAACCAGATACTCCGAGTGCTCCTGTACCTGATCCGGTGACTGTACCACAACATGAACAATGGGACAGGTTGTTGCAAAAACACGTAACAGCCTCAGGAAGCGTAAACTATGCGGAGATAAAGCAAGATTTGGACAAACTACAAACTTACTTGGAGGAATTGAAACTACAACCACCACAGCCCTCATGGAGTAAGGCAGAAGAAATGGCTTACTGGATCAACCTATACAATGCAGCCACCGTACACCTAATAGCCGAACGATACCCCGTGAGCAGTATTATGGAGGTAGATGGTGGCAAAACATGGGATGTAAAGCGAGTGAAAGTAGGCGAGGCACTGTACTCGCTGAACCAGATTGAACACGATATACTGCGAAAACGCTTTGGGGATGCGCGCATACACTTTGCGGTGAACTGTGCTGCAAAAGGCTGTCCGCCCTTGCTGAACACGGCTTGGACAGCCACTAACTTAGCGAGCAACTTAGAGCGACAAACAAGGCTATTTGTAAATAACTCAGTATATAACCGTTTGGAAGGAGAAGTGAAGGTGTCGCGTATATTTGAATGGTATGCTAGCGACTTTGGCAACTTGGTTGGTTTTCTGAACCGCTATTCGGTTAAGTCTATACCCGAAGACACTCCTATTGAGTATTTGGAGTACGACTGGGCGTTGAACAGACAATGATTGGTAGAGAGAACAACGACCTTGTATGGCAACTTGAAAGAGATTTTTGCGTTTGTATAATCATCTAATATTTACTATTGCTATGAATAAACGAATATTGTGGGTACTACTAGCGGTGGTGATTGCCGCAGGATCGGCGTTTACGGTTTCTTCGGAAAAAGACAAGTATTTCGAGATCATCAAAAATATCGAGCTTTTTACGAATGTATATAAGGAGCTAAACACCAACTACGTGGACGAAATAGACCCTGGCCAGCTCATGCGCACAGGACTGGAGGCGATGGTGGGATCTCTGGATCCTTTTACCAACTACATCAGTGAATCGGATATTGAGGGCTACCGCTTTCAGCAAGAAGGGAAATACCACGGCATAGGAACAAAAAATGCCAAGATGGGGGATTACATCACCATTACGGAGTTGTATAAAGACCAGCCTGCTGATAAGGCAGGCCTGAAGCCTGGAGACCAAATCATATCGGTGGATGGGCAATCGGCAGTAGGGCGCAGCATGGAGCAGATGGAAGAAATCATGCGCGGATTCCCGGGTACGACGATGGACTTGGTGATTAAGCGCCCCGGCCAGCAAGGTGAATTAAAAATCAGCCTGACCCGTGGAGATGTGGACGTACCCAATGTTCCGTATTACGGCATGGTAAGTGAAGAAGTGGGCTATATCAATCTGTCTATCTTTACACGTAATGCTGGACGAAACATCATCAACGCACTGGAGGAGATGAAGAAATCCAATCCTGAGATGAAAGGGTTGATCTTAGACTTGAGGGGCAATGGCGGTGGCTTACTAGCTGAGGCCATCAGTATTAGCAATATCTTCATACCGCGCGAAGAAGTGGTCGTAACGACAAGAGGCAAAGTAAAAGAATGGGATCAAACCTATAAAACCATGAGCCAGCCTGTGGATTTGGAGTTGCCCGTAGCAGTGTTGGTAAACAATAAATCCGCCTCAGCTTCGGAAATTGTAAGCGGGGTACTACAGGACTACGACCGGGGTGTAGTGATAGGACAACGCACCTATGGCAAAGGGTTGGTGCAAAACACCATGGACATAGGTTATAATGCCAAAGTGAAAATAACGACATCGAAATACTATATTCCCAGTGGCCGCTGCATACAAGCCGTAGAATACAAGGATGGGGAGCCTGTGGAAATTCCAGATGAGCGCAGAGCGCGGTTCAAGACTCGCAACGGACGCGTAGTGCTGGACGGTGGTGGTGTGAAGCCCGATATTGTGATGGAGCCAGCGGTAAAGGACGGCATCGTGAAAGCATTAGTGGATAGTCATTATATTTTCAACTATGTCTCGGAGTGGGCATTAGCTCATCCTACTATTGATTCTACGGACAAGTTCCAGTTTACAGATTTTGCCGATTTTGAGAGCTACTTAAAAAAGAAAGGTTTTGACTACGTGAGTGAAGCAGAGAAAACGCTCATAGCACTGCAAGAAAAAGCTACCGACGAACAACTGAACATAGCAACAGAAGCCAATGCCCTACAGCAAAAGATAAACGCTGCACAAGCCAACGAGTTGGCGAAATACAAAGATGTCATCATCCGGCTGATAGAGCAGGATATTGCAGGTCGATATTACTACCAGCGCGGTAAAGTACAAATAGGCCTGCGGAATGACCCCGAAGTGAAAGAAGCTATCAGTGTGCTATTGAATACCCAGCGTTATCATTCGATACTAGAAAGAAAGTAGGCTATTGATTTAGGGCCGTGATGGTGTTGGATAAAAGAAGAAAAGATGGTTCAATTGGGCTGCCTACTGCATAAAGCAGGCAGCCCAATATTGTAATATAATATCCGTTTGGTTGGCAAATTCTACCCTTGCATAAACATTCAGGGTTTATTATCAATATTTTCCATTGATAAAGCTTGTCTTTCATTTATTTGTTATACCTTTCCGTCTGTTGCACGGTCTGGTACCTTTATGTGTACTAAGGCAAGATGTGGCGCGCATTCACTCACACCAATTGTAGCATTCCCAAACAAGGCGATTTCATTACCTTATGGTAATACTTTTTGTCGGCAAGGAACTGGCCTCCGGTTTCGTATATCCTTTTTTTTACCCTGAAACGTACTTTGTCATGAAGGACACCATGCTACAAACTATTGAAACTATTGTGAGCGAAGGCGCTAACAAGCAAGTGGGTCATCTATGGGCCTCCGACAAGCAACTACATCTTCCTGCGCTGAACTTGCTAGAAAAACCCATGATCAGTTTTGTCTATTGCGACTACCTCGGTTTATCACAAGATAAACGTGTAATAGACGGTGCCAAGGCTATGCTGGATCGATACGGTACATATACGGCTGTGTCGCGCGCTTTTGTGGGATTAGACATCACCCGCCAAACGGAAAATATGCTGCGGATGATTTTTAAAAAACCTGTGGCCGTTTCGCCTCGTACTACCCTTGCCCATACTGCCGCGCTACCTGTGATCACTCATTCAGATGATGCCATCATTTTAGATCACCAAGTACATACCAGTGTACGCAACGCGGTAGATCTTTTGAGATCCTATGGTAATAAAGTGGAAGTGGTTCGTCATAATCGAATAGATCAATTAGAAGCCCGCATCCAAAAACTGAGCGAGATTCACCCCAAAGTTTGGTATATGGCCGATGGTATCTACTCCATGTACGGAGACACTTTTCCTGCAACTGAGATAAAACGTTTATTGGATACATACCCCACTTTCCACGTTTATGTGGATGATGCACATGGTATGGGCTGGATAGGAGAAAACGGGGCGGGCTATGTTCGGTCGCAAATAGCGCATCACGACCGCCTATTTTTGGTAACATCCTTAGGCAAAGGATTTGGCAGCGGTGGTGCAGCCATCGTTTGCCCAGATGAAGCAACCAAGGAACGCATCGTATATTGTGGAAGCCCTTTCATCTTTACTAGCCCAGCGGAACCAGCCATGCTAGGCGCTATTCAAGCATCGGCAGCTATCCATTTGAGTGATGAGCTAAAGATACGGCAAGCAGATTTGATGGAAAAAATCATACTGTTTAGGGATTACGCCATGCACTTGGGGCTACCGCTGATAGAACCAGACAGCCTTACCCCTATTTTCTTCATTGGGGTAGGCCGCCCAGAAGTGGGATACGAGGTGTGCCAACAAATGCAGGAAAAAGGGTACTACCTGAGTATAGGGGTGTACCCTGCAGTACCGGTGAACAATACGGGGATGCGGGCTACCATTACCGTATTGCATCAACCTGAACAAATAAAAAGTATGCTGGAAGAATTGGCGCGTATATTACCAGCAGTATTGGCGCGGCACAATTCCAGCCTGAGTCGTGTGTATAAGGCCTTTAAAATTGAACCGGAGACTTATTTTGCCTCCCATCATTGATGGATATGATCTAAATAACAAGAAAAAACCTGTTTTTTCAAAAAATGAGAAAACAGGTTTTCTTGCTATCGCTTTCTTTTGATGGACAGCTGCTTACTCTAGTTTAAACTTGATGGGCAATACCATTTCCACGTTAACGGGTTTGCCATCTTGCATACCCGGTTGAAAATCGGGAAGCATACGAATGACCCGTGTAGCTGATTCATTTAAAAGGGTATGCTCAGTAGTTTTATCGAGTAACTGGGGGTAGTTATCAACCTTACCATCGGCATAAACAATGAATTTCACGAAGGCTGTACCTTCCTGCTTTTGCGCTGCTGCCTCTTTGGGGTATTCCAAATTTTCGGCAATAAACTGAAAGAGGTTTTGTTGGGAGCATTGCATGCGCTCCTCGTCATTGGTTTGTGGACAATCGCCAAATACAGGCATTTGGTTAGCCTTTGTAAAAATATCTGTTTTGACAACACGCACAGATTCCTCGAAAGTATCTGGATCGAAAGTAATAATGGTATCCACTCGTTGGTAAAAGTCGGGTTCCTGTGTGGCAGCCTCAACCGCCTGTGTGATTTCCTGTTTTTCAGTTTGGTTGCTACAAGCTGCAACAAGCCATACAAATGCTGGTAATACCAATACGTACCTAACCAGTGCAAGGCGTGAGGAAGATTTCTTTGTCATCATCATAATTCTTGTTTTTAATGGTGAACGGTAAAAAGGTTGATAAAAAGAAGTTTGCGCTATCAGTTTGGAATCCACATAGCGAGTATGCTCAATAAGTAGCTTGCCATAGTCGCGGACAGAAGCATACCCTACTGCCGCCTTGTCGGCCTGAAATTCATGGATTTGTAACAGCTCCTTCTTTAAGAGATACCACGCAGGATTCCACCAAAAAAATATTTTTAGCCCTTCCAATACCAAAATATCCCAGCTATGTCTATATTGGATATGCGCTTTTTCATGGGCTACTATCAATCTGGCCGCCTCGGGAGTATAATGCCGCTCCCTGTTCCAAAATAAGTAATGAAACCAAGCACCTGGTGCCATTTCGTCTCCACAATATACCCATTGTACTCCTTCAATGTATTCCCTCGGATGCTGGAGAATGTATCGGTTAATACGCCACAAATGAATAGACAAACGCCCCAAAGCAACCATACATCCTATGAGGTAGAAAACAAGTACGCCATCCATCATCGTCAATCGTATTGGCTGATAGTACACTACCGGAACATTAGGGCTTACGGTAATTTCTTGAAGAAATACCAAGGTTTGAGGAAGCCACGCAACGTCCGAAGTCGGTGCAGGCCATTCCACTAACGGTAATGCAAGCCCCAATACCAGCACACCTAGCACATATCCTCGGTTCCAAGCAAAAAATGTTTGCTCGCGCAGTAGTAGCCAATATAGCCCCCAGCCAACCGACCAGAACATCGCCACTTCTAATTGATAAAACCACATCATAGCTTATTTTTTTCCTTGTCAGCGTCATCTAGTTTATCCAACAACTCATTCAATTCTTCCACACTCAAATCTTCCTCCTTTACCAGAAAAGAAACAAGTCGATTAGCCGAGCCTCCAAAGTAATTTTGCAGTAATGTCTTCACAGATTGCCGCCCGTAGTCGGCCTTACTGATGGCAGGTCGATAAACGAAGGTGCGTCCAAATGCTTTGTAATGCACAAAACCTTTCTCCACCAAAATTTTCATCATCGTTGAAATGGTACTGTGGGCGGGTTTGTTATCTGCATCTCCCCCCGATAATCCATCGCGAATGTCGCCCACTGCTGCCTCGTTCAATCGCCACAGTACCTGCATGATTTCCTCTTCTGCTTTGGTCAGTTTTTTCATCTCTGTTATAAGTATTGTTTTCAGAACAAGTGCAAAGATAATGCATTTTTAGACAATTAACTAGTTTTTTAGTTAAATACCTAAAAAACTTTCCCTTGCTACGCGATTATGGCTGTCGCTGCTAAACCTCGATAAAACCATTACCTTTGCTCAATCATATTATAAAATATGCGACATATCCCCAACCTATTTACTTTGGTCAACTTGCTGAGCGGCTGTGCTGCATTGCTAAGTCTTTGGCAGGGCTGGTACTGGGCGACAGCAGGCTGGGTAGCCGTAGCAGCGGTGGCCGATTTTGCCGATGGGCTGGCAGCGCGAGCATTGCACGTCACTTCGCCGGAAGGAAAGGAATTGGACAGTCTTGCCGACCTTATCTCCTTTGGTTTTATCCCCGGGGCTGTACTTTATACCTTGTTAGTACTAGGAGAAGGTGGCAAACCCTTGGATGGCAGTATGCACTGGGCCGCTTTTCCCGGTTTTTTGCTTACCGCCTTCTCTGCGCTGCGCTTAGCTCGCTTCAATTTAGATACCCGCCAAACGGAAGGATTTATTGGCTTAGCCACCCCCGCTTGTACCCTTTTTGTTTTAGGTCTGCTGATGTGGTATGTGCGTGACACACTCGGTGCACAGGACTGGATGACAAAAAAAATAGTCATTTACCCGCTTGTCGTGGTGCTATCTGCGTTATTATTGGCAGAAATACCCATGTTTAGCTTTAAATTTAAGCAATTCCGTTGGGAAGGCAACAGCCTGCGAATTATCTTTGCGGCTTCGGCACTCATCGGGTTGATCGTATGGCGTGAAGTGGCGCTCGCACCAATAGTGCTGATATATATCCTTATCAATGTCGTCCGCCACTTTACCTTTAACAAAAGCACACAATGAATTTCATAGCTGAAATCAACATCATGCCACACAAAGAGCTACTGGATCCTCAGGGCAAAACTGTGGCTAAAAACATGAAGAACTTCCATTTGGAGGGTATAGAAGATGTACGCATTGGTAAACACGTGACACTGAAGGTGCAAGCTAATAGTGAAGCAGAAGCCCGCGAAATCGTGGAAACCGCCTGCCAAAAACTATTGGCCAACCTTATTATGGAAACCTACGAGTACCAACTGGCAACGGTATAACTGCGGTTTGCACAACCATTCTTTCAACGCCATTATTCGACCACTATGGGTGAAGATATATTCGAAAAAGTAAGCCAACTGATTGGCGAAATCCAGCAGACTCTAGTAGAAGATGCGACTGCATTAGAGCAGTTTCGCATACGCTTTTTGGGTACGAAGAACGAATTAAAACCCCTGATGGGCGAAATTCGGAATGTACCTAACGAGCGCAAAAAGGAGTTTGGCCAGTTGGTAAATGAAGCGAAACTAAAGGCAGAGGAGCGCTTTGCCGCACTGCAAGAATCGCTATCTTCGCAGGCAGAGGCGGCCATAGGTCACACCATAGATATGACAGCCCCAGGCGAGCCTATGCCTTTGGGTGCCCGCCACCCCATCGCCGCTACGATGAACCGCATCGTCAGTATTTTCGAGCGCATTGGTTTTGTAGTGGCAGAAGGCCCTGAAATTGAAGATGATTGGCATAACTTCACGGCGCTCAATACACCAGAAGATCACCCTGCACGCGATATGCAGGATACTTACTACCTCAAGGGTTATGAACCCGGCGCAGGGGCCCAGCTCCTACGTACGCACACCTCCTCTGTGCAAGCACGTATTATGATGGATACCCAGCCGCCCATACGCATTATTGCGCCAGGCAGGGTATATCGGAACGAGACTATCTCAGCGCGTTCCCATGCACAGTTTCATCAGGTAGAAGGGTTGTACATAGACGAAAAAGTGTCTTTCGCCGATATGCAACAAACCCTCTACTACTTCGCTCGCGAAATGTATGGCCCGGATACCCGCATACGCCTGCGTCCTTCCTACTTCCCATTTACCGAACCAAGTGCGGAGATGGATGTTTCCTGCTTCATCTGTAATGCGGAAGGGTGTAACATCTGCAAGCACACCGGTTGGGTAGAGATTTTAGGGTGCGGTATGGTGGACCCCAACGTGTTGGAAGAGTGTGGTATTGATTCAGAAAAATATACCGGTTTTGCCTTTGGTATGGGTATCGAACGCCAAGCTATGATGCTGTACAACATCACCGATATCCGATTGATGTTTGAAAACGATGTACGCTTCCTCAAGCAATTTGCCAGTGTTTTGTAAGTCCGATAGATGGAAATAAACAGTTCTATTTTTCTTGAATAAAAAATAGAACTGTTTATTCCTGTCAAATTACTCCTTAAACCAAGGAATGAAGCAATACTAATATGTCATTTCAGGGGAAAATAAGTGTCCTTTGAGTTGAGTGTTTTTTACAAAACAATTGTATTATATTTTTTTTACAAAAAAAACACTGTTTTAAAGTAATAAAAAAAATCACTAATTTGGTTTTATAAAAATAAAAATAACCAAAAAAAATACACATATTATCCACATAAAAAGTTAAATTTGATAAAAAAAAGAGATAATAAATATATTTGGGGCTGAGCCATTTGAACTCTACCCCCAGTTGTTCAGGCTTGCGAATCCGTAAAGAGCTTTGAGAAATAACGATTATTAACGCCCCCACCCTGTTAGCATACGGATCGCTATTATTGGCTAACTTAAAAATCTATGAAACGAGAACGTTACGTTTTTAATAAACAGACGCTGCGTTACGAGAAAGTAGTTGAACCGTTAAGCATGACCCTCTTGAGGGTTTTTGGTTTTACATGTGCTGCATTGTTCACCGGTTTTTTGTTTACAATGGCAGCCCACGAGTACTTCCCTTCTCCAAAGGAGAAAGAGTTGAACGCCAAAGTGCAGCGCTTGGAAGCCTTCATTGAAGAAGATTCCAAGCAGGTCGTTGCCGACATGCAAAAAGCGTTAGAGAACCTGCAAAAGCGGGATGCTTATGTTCACCGCATGATCTTCGGTATGGATCCCATCGATGAATCGGTGTGGCAAGCGGGTGTGGGTGGCCACAATCCCTACGCCGAATTCGACCGCTTCGGAGGTTCTGGTGAAATCATGGCCGATGTAAAGTCGCGTATTGATAAACTCAAGTATCAAATATCTCTTCAGTCCCGATCTTTGGACACGATTGTGAACCTAGCGAAAGACAAAGAAACATTGTTGGCTACAATGCCCACCATCAAACCCGTCCGTTCGGATATGTTGTCCAAGGACTTGCGTTTGTTATCTGGTTTTGGGCCTCGTCTGCACCCTGTGTTCAAAGTGATGCGAATGCACAACGGTATCGACTTCACGGCCAAGCAGGGAACGCCCATTGTAGCTACCGGCGACGGCGAAGTAGTACGTGCGGAAAGAATGAGTGGCTTTGGTAATTTGGTAGTAGTGAAGCATGGCAATGGATACGAAACGTATTACGCACACATGCACCGCATAGATGTGAAAAAAGGCCAGAAAGTGACACGCGGCTTCCAGTTAGGCACTGTAGGTAGCACAGGTACTTCTACCGCCCCTCACTGCCACTATGAAGTTCACTTCCACGGAAAGCCTGTCAATCCGCTCAGTTTTGTAATGGACGGACTGACACCTGCAGAATACAAGGCACTTACAGAGGCTGCTGAAACAGTGAATCAATCATTGCACTAGGTAGCGGCTGTAGCCTGTCAAAACAAAACGAAACAATCAAACAACAAAAAAGGCTTCCCAGTGTGGAAGCCTTTTTTGTTGTGCCCTATCTGGCAGATGCTAATGCAAATCCAAAATATTTCCCATTTGATAACAGGCCCGGCAACGGGGTTCGTATTTGTCCTTTTCACCCAGTAATACAGTGGCATCTTCTTTACTAAGCCGGTAAGAATGAGTGGCCAAGTTGCCACAATGAGAACAAATAGCGTGTACCTTGGTAATGTATTCGGCTACGGCCAAAAGGCCGGGCATAGGGCCAAAAGGTTGGCCGCGATAGTCCATATCTAAGCCAGCGATGATGACCCGCTTGCCCATTAAGGCCAGTTGCTGAGCATTTTGTATGAGTTCCATATCAAAAAACTGCGCTTCATCTATGCCTACGACGGTCACATCGGCGCCAACCGATAACATCTGGGACGAGTGGTCAATAGGGGTGGCGAGGATAAAATTTTCGTCATGGGAAACCACCTTGACGCTGTCGTAGCGGGTATCTAAGCGCGGTTTGTATATCTCCACTTTTTGATTAGCAAACTTGGATCGCTTGAGCCGACGCAGTAGTTCTTCGGTCTTGCCGGAAAACATAGACCCACAAATAACTTCTACCCAACCACTGCGTTGGCCTCGGAAAAATGGTTCTAAAAACATATCCTATTGAATAAAGGGGAAAGATACATACTCTAATTTGTTCGCGGAAAAGCAACCGATATTTTTCTTTTAGGAACGGTAAGAAATGCACGATCAGCCCGCAGCAACGATGGGAACGGGGAACGGCATGAGCCGAGCCGCCCGTAGGGCCGAACCCGATAGGGTGAGCCGTGGACAGCGTGACACCTCCGCCCTTGGGGATTGTCGATATGAAGGTGATTAGTAAGGCGGGGGTGGGCTGCCCAAGCCAATAAAACGACCTTTATTTTACGACTCAAAATGCACCCAACCTTGCGCTTGGAGCGGGTGAATATTGCCGCCTTTGGTGTGTAATTTGAGGCCATCGGCAGCGGGGACTATCTCGCCTGCGATATAGATATCTGGCAAGTATTTCACTTTATCTACATCCTTGGGATCAATGGTGAACAGCAGTTCGTAGTCTTCGCCACCACTGAGTGCGCAGGTGATAGGATCGAGATGAAACTTGAGGGCCAACATTTGTGCATCGGGGTGGATAGGGACACCGCTTTCCTCGAGGAAGGCACCCACACCGGATGCCTTGCAGATGTGGAAAAGCTCGCTGGCTACGCCGTCAGATACATCTATCATAGCCGTGGGCACCACCCCTGCTTTTTGGAGGGCGAGTACTATATCGCGGCGGGCCTCGGGTTTCAATTGGCGACCTACGCAATAGGTTTCGTTTTCCAAATTAGGCTGAATGGACGGATTGGAAAGAAATACTTGTTTTTCGCGTTCCAATATTTGAAGCCCTAAATAGGCAGCACCCACGTTGCCACTGATACAGATAAGATCGCCAACGCGGGCACCTGAACGATAGGCCAACTGAGATGCTTCGCCCTGGCCGATAGCTGTAATGCTGATGATAAGTCCTTTGTTGGAGGAAGTCGTATCGCCCCCCACGAGGTCAACGCCATAAAACTCACAGGCTTTGTAGATGCCTTCGTACAATTCTTCTACGGCTTCTACTGAAAACCGATTGGACAACGCTAAGGAGACCGTAATTTGCCGAGGTAGGGCGTTCATGGCGAATATATCGGATAGATTGACCACTACCGATTTGTAGCCTAAGTGCTTCAGAGGCGTGTACATGAGGTCGAAATGGATACCTTCGACGAGCATATCAGTGGAAACGACTGTCTGAAAAGCACCGTTGTCGATAACGGCGGCATCATCGCCTACCCCCAGCACAGAAGAAGCATTGAGCAGGGGGAAGCGCTGCGTGAGGCGGTCGATGAGTCCGAACTCGCCCAGCGAGTTGATATCGGTGCGTTGCTGATCAGTAGGTTGGTTTGGCATGAGAATTGTTTTTGAAACGCAGAAAAATTATTTTTTGCGTCATACTCAGGCCACAAAGGTAGCGAGAACGGTTGAAAAACTATTCAACAAGGTGAAAGGAGGGAAGATGGCGGTAAGTTATTGTCTAGCACTTTTTCTTTTGGATAATAAAAAAATTCCTACTTTCGGGGTTTGCTGGGTAATGCTAGCAAATTCTGTCATTGGTTCTGCAAACGGTATCACACCACAGAGAGATTATGGCCAACTTACTCAATGAGGCGGAGATTTATGTACGCGAACTGCTACAAGCAGGCTTGCAGCCCGATCATTTTTACCACAATCTACCTCATACGCAGTTGGTGGTGGATGCCACTCGTTTATTGACTGTTCGCCATAATTTGCCAGCAGCGGATGCAGAAGCATTGGAGTTGGCAGCATGGTTTCACGATACAGGCTTCACTCAACAGTATGAGCAAAACGAACCCTTAGGAGCGGCTATAGCTGCTGATTTTCTAGCCTCAAAAGGCTATCCAGCCGATCGGATCGAATTGGTAAAACGAGTGATTTTAGCGACTACCGTAGCTCATTCCCCCGTTGATGTATTAGAAAAGATCATTAAGGATGCCGATTTGTCGAACATTGGCAGGGCAGATTATCTAGCCATATTATCAGGGTTGCGGCATGAGTGGGAGGTATTCAGGGAGGAAAAATACAGCGATACGGATTGGTATCAACTGAATTACGATTTTTTGAAATCTCACCAATACCATACTGCCATCGCACAGGAAACTTATGGTTTGCAGCACAAGCAAAACACCAAGACCCTGAAAAAACTCTGTCAGGCAAAGCAACCAGCGCAAAAGCCTGCCGTTTCGATAGCCGAAAGCAAGAGTGCGCAGATGATGTTCAAAACAGCCCTGCGCAACCACATGGATTTGAGCAATCTGGCAGATAACAAGGCGAACATCATGCTGTCGGTGAATGCGTTGATCATCACCATTGCTGTGCCAATGGCTGCCAGCTATGTGAATACCAAGCCCCATTTGATGGCACCTGTCATTATATTGCTATTGACCTGCCTGTGTTCTATGATATTTGCTACATTGGCCACTCGCCCTATGGCTATGACGGGTTACACAAAAAAAGAAGACGTAAAAGCAGGGCGTGCCAACCTCTTCTTCTTTGGCAATTTTTACAGGATGGGGTTGCAGGAATACGAAGAAGGTATTGATTTGGCTATTGCTAAAAACTCCAACTTGGATGCTGCTATCAAACGCGACCTCTTCTTTTTGGGAAAATCGCTGGGCCGCAAATACGATCAACTACGGATATGCTACAACCTCTTTATTTCGGGCGTAGTCTTATCTATTTTACTCTTTGGCATTAGTTATGCTGTTTTTGAGTAAGGGATAAGAAAAAAATAAATTGTTGATTAAGAGTATGTCTAAAATTTTCTCAATCAGGAAAATTTAGACATACCCTAATAAAGCTACGGACATGAAATCACTCCAATGGTTTTGGGTGCTGAGCATCCTGTTTTTCTGCGGCCAACTGCCCGCTCAGGATATGCTCCCCACGGGCAAAGCCGATTTCCTCACCTTCGGTGCTGGCTTTCCCTTGCATACCGTGAGGGATAATGCACATTCCGTGCTGCGGTATCGGGGTACGGGGAGTCGTTTATTTTTCCGGTATGAGAAATACAATGGAAAATACTTGAGCCGTTTTGGTATCACGATCGATAATGCCAGTTTGAAGACAGGTATAAAACCCAAGCGGGATGTCTCTTCGAAGGCTAAACTAAACGACGTACAATTCAACTGGGGATGGTTTGCCAGAATGGGAGATGCCGCGGACGGCATGACTGAAAGAAGATACATTGGGTTTACCTATAATATTCACCTGAACAACAGATCCTACCCACTGCCTACCAACAACACTACGGGCGTTCTTATCCACAGCGGCTTAGGGGTAAGTTTATTAGATACGCGTATCGTTGAAAGTGCCAAATGGACGGCTAATACATGGGTGGACATACCCCTGATTAACGCTGTGTTTCGCCCCAATTATACGGGGTTGCCAGATTTGCTACACGTGCAAAAGGTAAAAACAAAAGATGTGCTTAAAGGCTTTGAATTGGGTACCGTGAATAAACTGTTTAAAATTTCCGTAGGCGCAGAATTCGATCGGTTTCGCCAACCTTGGCGAACGGAGCGTTTTGCCTGGGAATGGCAATTTATTCATACCCCTTTGCCCCGCTACAAACCCCTTTCTTCCACGAGCGGTAGCCTGATGTATGGGCTTCGCGTAAAACGCTAAACCTTGGTAGCTATGAAAAAAAAGCATTCATTTATCCTATTGTCAATACTGTGGGTGTTGACAATATCCTCTTGTGGCAAGTGGTTCATTGGGGGTAACCCCAAAAACACCCCCATGATTAACTACCAGTATTTTTATGATGCTGTAAAGACGAACTATTCTTTTTTTGCCGAAAAGGCGGTGAGTTGGGATTCATTAGACCGCATCTACCGCCCTATGGTACACGATAGCTTGAGCAATGATTCGCTCTACCATATATTAGCTACCATGTTACATACCTTGCAGGATGGCCATGTGAACCTCTACATCAATCACAACCGTTCGCGCAATGCCGACTGGTACTTAGACTATCCTTCTAATTTCAATAGAGATTTTGTTCACAGGGTCTATTGGGGTAAGGATTATGAAACCTCTGGCGCGTTGGTCAATACCTGGATAGACTCGGTTGGGTATGTCTATTATGGTTCCTTTTCATCGGGATTTTCCAAGGGCAACCTCAATTATGTACTCAATAAATTTGCCGATGCCAAGGGCTTGATTATTGACGTGCGCAACAACGGAGGTGGTGCTATGAGCAATATGTTCAAACTCTGCGAACGCTTTGTACCTGAAAAAACATGGATGGGGATGCTCCAATACAAAACTGGGCCGGGCACTTCGGACTTCTCACAACCAGATTCCATCTTCGTCAAACCTTTAATTGATTACAAAAAGAAAGCGGAGGAGGAAGCAAAAAAGAAAAAAAAGGCTAAAGAAGAAGATACTCCCCAAGATAGTATCAGCATAAAAAGAACGGGTGCCGGGCAGTGGATGGTACAGGATACCGCCACCATGATGCTGAATAAACCTATTGTTTTATTAGTAAATCGGCACAGTTATTCTGCTACTAACTTCTTTGCAGCCTTCATGTCCACGCTACCCAATGTAACCCTGATTGGTGACCGCTCGGGAGGAGGAGGAGGAATTCCTGTTTCTTTTGAATTGCCTAATGGTTGGACGTTTCGCCTGTCCGCCACCCGCACTTGGCTGCCAGACGGCACTGATATTGAAACGGGCATTGCACCCGACATTTACCAAAACACAGGCCCTGAAGATGAGCTACAAGGGGTAGATGCCATCATAGAAAAAGCCAAAACACACATCTTGGGTATATCAACTGGGCCGCAATGAGGTATTTCCTTGAGTTATCCTACAATGGGGCGGCGTATTACGGTTGGCAGCGGCAACCCAGCCAAGTATCTGTGCAGGAAGTGCTGGAACACTGTGTGGGCACCATGCTGCGCCACCCCGATCTTGAAATAACGGGTTGTGGCCGCACCGATACGGGCGTGCACGCCAGCCAATATTTTGCCCATTTTGATTGCGATGGTGTGATACCTGACAACTTTCTTTCCAGAATCAATAAATTCTTGCCTGCCGATATAGCTGTACACCGCATTTTTCCCGTAGCAGCTACCCAACATGCCCGTTTTGATGCCTGCTACCGTGCTTACGAATACCACGTTACTGCACAAAAAGATCCTTTCCGACAGCATACTGTGCTACATCTTCCATATATGAAGGAATTGGATAGGACTAAAATGGATGAAGCAGCAGCCCTACTACTGGCGTTCGATTCTTTTGCCCCTTTCTGCAAAACAGGTTCAGACGCCAAGACGATGCATTGCCAGCTCTACCGCTCCGCGTGGGAATACAAGGATCAGGAGTGGGTTTACCACATAGCCGCCAATCGTTTTTTGCGGGGCATGGTACGCTTAATTGTGGGCATGTGCCTATCCGTGGGTAGTGGAAAACTGACCTTAGCCCAAGTACGCCAAGCTTTGGAAGAACAATCACCCCTACCCAAAAGCCTCAGCATAGCACCGGATGGCTTGTATCTATCGGAGGTTAAATATGAGGGAATAGAGCTTGTTTAAAAAGGATCGCTTTGATTATTATTAGTACTGCGCCGTATGCAGTATATAATCCAACTGCTGCATTAAATCCCTTTTTTCTTTGCCCGGGGCGTGCACGAAGGCATCTATGAAAAGCAAATCCCTTTTTGCTGGATCATAAACCAAATAACTAACAAAAGCACCGCCCATGAAATCGTTTACAATATCCCATATACCACGTGCCTGTAGGGCATAATCGCCATTAATACGGGTCGTTTCTACAAACATAGGTAAATCCACATCGTTGATCCGCATATAGGTGCCGGGCAAAGTAGAGGAAATATAGTCCCTCCCTATGGAATCGCGAATGGCTTTGATCCCAGCTGCGGTGAGCTGAGTTTGATCCGTGTAAGGGATTTTTTTTACCAATATGTTGCTACTCGCTTCCGAAGTTTCTCTACGCAGCCACACGATGTCTGGTTCTGCCAAAGCGGGTTTAAATTCTTCTGGTATGCGCATCTTTACACCCATCAACGCTTCAACTTCACCTGAAAGTGCTATATTTTCTCCGTTGAAAAACGCGGTGGCATCAATAATTTTTTCATCTTCAGTATTGATACGCTGAGCGATGGCGGCATAACTAGTAATGATATTTCCACCAATTTATCCTCCGTCATACCATACAGGTATATCAGTAATTGGCCTTTGGCCCATTTATTTTTGATGACCGAATTGCCAAAACCTGGGCCTGTTGCGATTTCGCGTATTTTTTCGCTACCCACGTCTTGCCGTATAAGAGCAGCCACCTCCGAGTCTTGATCGCTCAAGTCGCCTACGATGAGATAGGTACGTAATTCCTTGCGCAAAGGATCCTTTCGGATATCCTCCATAGTAAGGTGTTGGAGGTCGAAAATAGGCTCTGGTTGGGGAAGAATAGGGTAAGCGGCACTAAAATAAAAATCCAATGAGTCACCGACATGGCTTTCCCACAGGTCTTTGTCGCAAAGCACGGTGATACGGTTGATTTTGCCAAAGGCTATATGGTCAGCTTCCATCGCTTTAGAAACGCTTTCAGAAGCACAGCCTGAGGAAAATATACCCAACAGCAAAAGAAAAGCCGATATGCTAAGCAATTTGACGGAAATTAATTGAACAACTTTTTCTAAAAGATTCGCAAATATTTTCACACAATTTTCCCCGATAGCTATCGTGATCAATTGCTTAGAAAATTTTTCCGAATCAAAAGTTGTGCAATTAATTTTTTTTCCGTCTCTAAGACGGATATTGAATGACACAGTTTTCATATAGATTGTTTGCATGGCATAAAGTTAGGGGAAATTCACGATTCCAGCACCATGATGGTAAGATGAACGAAAAACCGTTTTTGGCGTAATCAGCCGCCAAATTTCGGGAATAGGTACATAAAGTGGTCTTATTTAGTCGGACTAAGTACTTACTTTTGCCACAAATTCAAGTGGATGAAAAAATGGCTCGTACTGGCCTTGTACTTCGCAGCGATAGTAACCGCCAGTGCAGGAGGAGGTAGGGAGGCTTTTCGGAATTACTTTATGGGCTCCTATTTTTTTCAGAAGGCAGCTATACCCGCTCTGAAGACCATCTGCGCAAAGCGTATAACCTGCACCTGACCAATACCATTTTGCATTGGCTTATGCGTTAGTGCTAGGCCGGCAACACAAAACCCAACAAGCTCAAGAGATATTTGGAAAAAGCAAATCACTATTATCACCTCGGCATCCCGATTATGCCCATTTGCTGAGTTTGCAGCATTTTGTAGCGGGTATGATATACATCGATGGGGCATTGTATGGCAAAGCGATTGCACCCCTCCGACAAGCAGTGGACATACAGCAACACCTCGACTATCCGGAAGAACGCTCCGTGATGCTCAATGCACTGGGATACGCTCACTTTATGAACCAAGGAAAAGGCGCAACACCCCACGATGATCTCCCTCCTCACTACCATGTTCATCGACGCGATATGGAGAGGAGTTTAGCCCATTTCCGCGCTGCATACAAAGCCGATGTGCAAAACAGCTCTGCCGCCTCCAATTATCGGTTGTTAATAGATACCCTCCAACTACCCCTTGATTCCATTGCAGAAGACCGCGTGAAAAATAAAAATGTTCCTCAATTGAAAACGTGGGATTACGCCAGCCTTCCGGCTAATATGCAGCCGCTATTATCCTTCATCAACTACGATGAGGTAGTGTTCCTACTTGATATTTCCGGCAGCATGGTTATGGAAGAAGTATCCTGCGTAGGTAGATGGCGGTTTGACGTGATGCGGGAAACAGCCCTTTTATTGCTGGAAAATTTCAGCGATTCTACCCTTGTGGGAATTGGCACGATAGGAGGAGATTGTGGCACCACGCCCCGGCTTTGGCATCCGGTAGGCGAACTAAGTCGGACGGATATGCGCTATGCGCTTGAGTTTTTAGTACCAGATGGTACCACTCCTTTGCTGACCATCTTACAAGAAACACCCTCTCTTTTTTCTGACAACCCCACCACAACGAAAGCATTGGTGTTCATTAGTGATGGGGAAAATATCTGCCGGCTTCCAGGTGTTGATATTTGCAACTGGGCCGAACAGCTCACACAACAGCACATTACCATTAATACCATGACATTCTTGGGCGCCAGCCTCGATAATACTAATGCGTTTGCGGAATACACTTGCTTGGTAGAAAACACGTTTGGCTCACTTATGTATTTAGATGGGAATCGCTGCCGATTGGAGCACTACCGCTTCGATTTGGTAAAATCATGTCAATTGACGCTGCCCCCGATTATAAAAATGTCTTGTTGGGGAAGTGCCTCCGATAATCTTTGGGGAATATTTCCAGAATAGTACGATAAGCGGGTAGAAAAGCCAGTTTTGGCTTTAGAGTATTTCTTAACGAGAGAACATTTTAGAAAGCCCTTTCCCATTGTACATATACACGGCCAACAATATCAAAAAAGAAAGTACGAAAAGAATAAGAGAGTATTGGTTGGCGGCTTTGTAATTCATGGATTCTACTTCGTCATATACAGCAATGGCGGCTACACGTGTCTGGCCGGGTATATTACCCCCTATCATGAGAACTACACCAAACTCGCCTATGGTGTGTGCGAATGCCAATACGATACCCGTCAAAAGCGAAGGCTTAATATTGGGCAATAGCACTCGCCATAGCGTTTCGATGTGCGATTTACCCATCAAACTAGCGGCTTCCCGATAAGAGGCAGGCAAGTTGCTCAGCCCTGACTGTATGGGGTGTACCATAAAAGGCAGACTATACAAAATAGAAGCCAGTACCAACCCCTCGAAAGAAAAAACCAATTGTAGCCCTAAGTTTTCGTGAAGCCACTTTCCTACCCCGTCAGAGGGGCTAAACGCCACTAATAAATAGAAGCCCAGCACCGTAGGGGGTAGCACGAGTGGCATACTCACAATGGCTTCGATGGCTGGCTTGATTCGGCTGTGTGTATAGGCTAACCAGTAGGCCAACGGGATGGACAACACCAACAAGCATATCGTGGTAAGTGTTGCCAACTGAAAAGTCAGCCAAAGGGGAGCTGTGTCGAGCGTTCCCATGGTTAATAGTCAAACTGGATGGTCTCAGCGGGGTAGCCAAACAAGCACTTTTCTTTGATGAGGGCTGCCACCTTGGGAGGCACGGTGTGTTCCCAGCCGCTAGCTCCTTCGCGTATCTTCACGAGAATATCCTTGGAAAAAATATGCAAATTATCGGGGTTGAAACCTGTTACATCTACAATATGCTGATTGTCTAATAGGTGTTTGTATAAAAATTTAAGCCCTTCTGGAACGGGTAAGTTGTCGGCAGCCATCAGTTCGGCACTTCCTTCCTGCATAAAAGGATAGACGTATATGCGCACGTTGCGCGGGAAAAGTTCGCCAAAAGCAGCTAGTAAGCGGGTTTCCATATTCTGGTAATACTTATTGGTAAGCATATCCAAAAGCGGAATAACCCCCAGTACCAACCCTAAGTGTTTGACCTTGTAATCAGAAAGGTAATTCACTAATTTCTGGTGTTCTTCGCAGTCCGATATAATGACCGTTTGGCCTAACGCGCAGAGTAATTCGGCTCTATCCATGAAATCTTTTTCGTCCAACTCGCCATTGATACAAAGGTTGCTCATGGTGATTTCTGTGAGCAAAAAAGTACCGCTGGCATCTACCTTGGGGTCGTTCCTGAACTGCTGGTTGGAGGACTTTATCATGTCCAAATTGACGAGTGTAGGAGGTCGGTAACTGCCTCTTACTACTAAAACATCTTTTTTGTAAAGGAACTCCGAGGCATGTACGCTGCGGCCATCGGGGCCAAACATAGCTACTTCTGTCAGGCCGTACTTTACCATCCACAAGCAGAGTTGCCGATTGTCGATGTGGGCAAAGGCTGGCCACGTCAAACGTACCATATCGATTTTCACCCTGCCCTCTAGGCTGTCCATCAAGGAGCGCAGCATTTCACGCGGATCGTTGTAGTAATTGAAACAAGCATAAATCAGGTTTACCCCCAACACACCAATGGCTTGTTGCTGCAATTGATTGTCATTATCCAGCATGCGCACATGTAGGGTGAAGTCGTTGGGATCTTGATCGGGTTCCAACTGGAAGCGCAGCCCCAGCCAGCCATCGCCTTTAATGGTGCGGCTGTAATTGATAGCCGCTACGGTATCGGCAAAAACAAAGAAGTTGGTATTGGGGCGTTCATGGCTCAATCGCGAGCGTATCAAGTCGTACTCATGGTCGAGCATTTTATATAGTCTGGCTTCACAAACATAGCGCCCCGACGGTTCTGCACCATAAATATGGTCGGAATACACCTTGTCGTAAGCCGACATGGTTTTTGCGATAGTGCCTGCGGCCGCCCCCACCTGAAAAAAGTAACGGGCTACTTCCTGTCCAGCGCCAATTTCTGCAAAGGTGCCATATACTTTTTCATTCAGGTTGATTTCCAATGCTTTTTGCTCTGTCTCTAATTTTTGCCGCATGGTCTTGGGGAGTTTTTTACTTTAGTAATTTGACGGAAATTAATCGAACAACTTTTGCCAAGTCAAAAGTTGTTCGATTAATTTTTTTT
The DNA here is from genome assembly GCA_041392765.1 of Saprospiraceae bacterium. GTDB lineage: Bacteria > Bacteroidota > Bacteroidia > Chitinophagales > Saprospiraceae > Lewinella. Next base: position 53,366 of record JAWKLL010000015.1, on the reverse strand, counting down.
CCATCCCTTTTATAAAATGGGCTAATTTTTTTAACCGCCAAGAGAGGTGTAAAGGTCGAAAAAAAGGTTTTCTAAGCAACATTAAAAGCTGTTTAAACTTAATTAATACAATTGTTCTTTTTTTTATTTAAAATAACAAATATATACTTTACAAGTTGACGACTTTTTGGTAACTTTGTCAAGTTATTTAAAGCAAAATGAATGTACTGCGCCTTACTAAAACTTAAGTATGACCCAAGATATAGAAATTCAAGATTTGAAACGCATGATGGCAGAGTTGATCGCGAGCCAAAAGGAGACAGATGTAAAGTTTCAAAGCACTGATGCTAAGTTTAAAGAAACTGATGCTAAGTTTAAAGAAACCGATGCTAAGTTTAAAGAAACCGACAAACGGATCAAGCAGGCTTTTGACCTATTTGAATCACAATGGGGTAAACTGATGGAATCATTGGTAGAAGGCGACTTGGTGAACATTCTCCGCGCCAGAGGAATAGATGTAGCGGAAACGGCTACCCGCCGCAAAGGTCGTAGAGGAGGTCACAATTACGAGTTCGACATCATCGCACATGATACCACCCAAATCGTCATCGTGGAAGTGAAGACTACCCTGCGTGTCAGGCATGTAGAACAGTTCTTAGAAAAGCTATCCCTCGCTAAGACTTGGATGAAAGAATACCAAAACTATGAGGTCATCGGTGCAGTCGCCTTTCTCCTCGCCGAAGAAGGCGCCGACGCAATGGCCGAAAACAAAGGGCTATTCGTCATCCGCGCCACAGGCGACAGTGCGGCAATCGTCAACCAAGAAGATTTTGTACCGAAGTTTTTTTGAGGAAAATACATAGAACATTAATGTAGTTTAATAATACTATTTCATTAACAATTTACCATGTAGCGAACAGTGTTTTTCCGCTTTAGTGCCACTCCTTTTTAAGCGCAAAAGCTTTTTCTACCCTGTAAGTAACAGTCTTTTTATTTACTGATTATCAATAACTTACACTACGTTAATAGCTTTTACTGTATCGTAGCAGCCACTTTATTCTATCTTTGTATTTGGCAATCAGATTGTAACTTTGATAAGATTATACAAGATAACGCATGAAGGAACTCAATAAATACAGTAAAGTCATTACGCAGGACACCACCCAGCCTGCCGCCCAAGCGATGCTTTACGGGTTGGGACTTACGAAAGAAGACCTAGCCAAAGCACAAATTGGCATTGCCAGCACGGGTTGGGAAGGCAACACCTGCAATATGCACCTCAACGATTTGGCCGCCGTGGTGAAGGAAGGTGTACAGGAAGCCGATTTGGTGGGATTGATATTCCATTCTATCGGGGTATCAGACGGTATTAGTATGGGCACAGATGGGATGCGCTACAGTCTGCCCAGTCGCGACATTATTGCAGATAGTATAGAGACGGTAGCTGGTGCCCAATGGTACGACGGTTTAGTGACGGTAGTAGGATGCGATAAAAATATGCCAGGTGCCATGATAGCGTTGGCGCGTTTGAATCGGCCTTCTATATTGGTATATGGTGGCACGATAAGCCCCGGGTGCTATGCAGGGAAGAAATTAGATATTGTTTCTGCGTTTGAAGCCTTAGGGAATCGGTTAGCGGGTCAAATGGACGAAGCAACCTATCAAGGGGTGATACAGCACGCTTGCCCGGGGCCGGGTGCCTGTGGGGGTATGTACACGGCCAATACGATGGCTTCTGCCATTGAGGCGTTGGGCATGAGTTTGCCGTTCAACTCCAGCTATCCCGCCAATATTGCTGCTAAACGCGACGACTGTTTGCGCGTAGGCAAAGCCATTCGCCACTTGTTGGAGCACGATATCAAACCCTTGGATATCCTTACCCGCAAAGCATTTGAGAACGCTATTGCGCTCATTACGGTCCTAGGTGGGTCAACGAATGCAGTCTTGCACTTGATTGCTATGGCCAAAGCCGCTAAAGTGGAGTTGAGTATCGATGATTTTCAGCGCATAGCGGATAAAACGCCTTTCTTGGCCGACCTCAAGCCCAGCGGCAAGTACGTGATGGAAGACCTCTACCACGTAGGTGGCGTGCCTGCGGTCATGAAGATGATGTTGGCAGAAGGTATGCTGCACGGCGATTGCCTAACGGTGACAGGTAAGACCATTGCCGAAAACTTAGCGGAAGTACCCGGATTGACAGCAGGGCAGGAGGTTATCTACCCATTGGCCAACCCCATCAAACCCACTGGCCACATTCGGATACTCTATGGCAATTTGGCGAGCGAGGGTGCCGTGGCTAAAATAACGGGCAAAGAAGGAGAGGTATTCAGCGGCCCTGCGCATGTGTTCAATAGCGAAAAGGAAGCTAATGATGCTATCACTAGCAAACAAATAAAAGCTGGGGAAGTGATCGTGATACGCTACTGCGGCCCGAAAGGTGGCCCCGGTATGCCAGAAATGCTAAAGCCCACCAGTGCCATCATGGGCGAGGGGTTGGGTCAGTCTGTGGCGCTCATCACCGATGGACGCTTTTCGGGTGGAACGCATGGCTTTGTGGTAGGCCACATCACGCCAGAAGCACAAACGGGCGGGTTGATTGCTTTGTTGGAAAACGGGGACATCATCACCATTGATGCCGTGAACAACTCTTTGGAGGTGAACCTGACGGAAGAAGAAATTGCCCAACGTCGTGCCCGATGGGTACAACCACCTTTGCCAGTACGCACGGGGGCATTGCGCAAGTATGCCCAATTGGTTCGCAGTGCCAGCGAAGGTTGCGTGACGGATGAATTGGACTAGCCCTCCTGTGTGAGCGATGGGAACCCCCTTGGCCCGCATGGGCTGCCCTGTACAGGGGCAGGGGTGGACGTAGCGACCCCCTGTGCGAGTGCCAAGCGCGTTGGGAAAAGGGGGGCACACCCAAAGCATACTTTTCCTGTTTATGGGAGTCTTGGTGGCTATCAGGAGGATTTACAGGATTTTTTTGGAATAATGGATAGGTAAATGCCTTATCTTTTCAACATATACAATCCAGATAACTATCGGGACGATAGCTGTCTGGATTGTACATTTTGCACTTTTTATACATTTTGCACATTTTTCAGACAAGCCCTAATCGAATTTCAAGTTTGAGTGTATGAAACAACATCCTTTAGTGGAAACAGCTACTCAGGCGGGGGCAACGACCACAAAAAAGAAACAATAACCGGAGCCGAGGCGGTGTTGCGCTGCCTGTTGGCGGAAGGGGTGGATACGATTTTTGGTTACCCGGGGGGGCTATTATGCCTGTGTATGATGCGCTGTTCCACTATACCGACCGACTGACGCATGTGCTGCCGCGCCATGAGCAGGGAGCTATCCATGCTGCAGAGGGGTATGCGCGTGTCACTCGCCAAACGGGGGTGTGCATGGCTACTTCTGGGCCTGGCGCGACTAATTTGGTAACCGGGTTAGGCGATGCCCTGCTCGACTCTACTCCTTTGGTGTGTATCACCGGGCAGGTAGCCAGTCAGTTGTTGGGTACAGATGCCTTTCAGGAAACGGATGTGGTTAACTCCACCATTCCGTTGACTAAATGGAACGTGCAGATTACGAAAGCAGAGGAGATTCCCTACGTTTTTGCTAAGGCTTTTTACATTGCCAATTCTGGCCGACCAGGACCTGTAGTGATAGACATTACCAAGGATGCCCAATTGGGTACGTTGGATTTTCACTACCAGCGGCAACCTTACATACGCTCATACCAACCGATGCCCAAGCTGAACCAAGAACAGCTACAAGCAGCAGCGGAGGCTATAAATGCCGCCAAAAAGCCGTTGATATTGGCCGGACATGGCATACAAATAGCAGGAGCGCAGGAAGTATTCAAGGCATTTGTGGAGAAAACAGGCATACCCTTGGCATGTACACTGCATGGGTTGTCGAGTATTCCTTCCGACCATCCGTTGCATACGGGCATGCTGGGGATGCATGGCAACTACGGCCCTAACATCAAGCAAAACGAATGTGACCTGCTTATCGCTATCGGTATGCGTTTCGACGACCGCGTAACAGGACGTTTGGCCGACTATGCGCGGCAGGCGCGTGTAATGCACATAGAGATAGACCCCTCGGAGATTAATAAAAACGTGTTGGCACATTACCCTATTTTGGGAGATGCCAAACGCGCCTTGGAAGCCCTTATGCCATTGGTAGCCACCAAGACATACCCGGAATGGTTGCAGAGTTTCCGCGACTGCGATGCGATTGAGGAAGAAAAAGTGATTCGCAAGGCTATGCAACCCACCGAGGATGGCCAAATACGCATGGGTATGGCGGTGAAGGCCGTGAGCGACCAAACGCACGGTATGGCGGTGGTGGCTACCGATGTAGGGCAACACCAGATGTATGCGGCGCGCTACTACAACTTTCAGGATACCAACCAATGGGTGTCGTCGGGCGGAGCGGGTACGATGGGCTATGGATTGCCAGCGGCGTTTGGTGCCAAATACGCCCAACCTCATAGGCAAGTAGTAGCCTTTATAGGCGATGGCGGATTCCAGATGACCATACAGGAGCTGGGGCTGTGCTCGCAATGGCATGTAGGGGTAAAAATCATGTTGTTGGATAACAACTACCTAGGGATGGTGCGCCAATGGCAGCAGTTGTTCTTCGATAGAAGGTACTCCTCCGTAGCACTGACCAACCCCGACTTTGTGAAAATAGCGGAAGGTTTTGGCGTGCTTAGCAAAACCATATCCGACCCCGCTGAATTGGATGCTGCTGTGGCGGAAATGCTGGCGCATGATGGCCCTTATCTGCTGCACGTGCGCGTGGCACAGGAAGACAACGTATTCCCCATGGGACCTTCAGGGGCTGCTGTGGACGAGATTGTTTTAACCCCCGAAGAGATAAAATAATATGGCTAAGCAAGATTATACTATCACCGTTTTTACGGAAAACACAACGGGCATCCTTTCCCGCGTGGTATCGATTTTCACCCGTCGGCACATCAATATTGAGAGCCTTACGACCAGCCAATCAGCTATTGAGGGCATCCACCGATTTACCATCGTGGTACTGACAACGGAGGATATGGTGCGCAAGTTGGTGGCACAGATCGACAAGCAAATTGACGTGCTAAAGGCGTTCTACTATACCTTCGATGAAATTGCCTATCAGGAAATAGCACTGTATAAAGTACCTACGGGTATTTTTTCCAATGGCGATGAGGTGGAGCGTTTGGTGCGTTCCCACAATGCCCGCATCTTAGCTATAGAACCCGAATATGTGGTGATAGAAAAAACAGGACACGAACGCGAAACGGAAGCCCTGCTGACGGAGTTGAAGAGCTTTGGCAACATCTACGGCTTTGTGCGTTCGGGGCGGGTAGCCATCGTGAAACCTATGGAGATGCTGAACCGCTATTTGGAAACACTTGAGGAAGAGGAAGCTTTGGCGGAGAATTGAGGGATACTTGGTGATGCACGGGGCGTTTGTTACTTTTGATGCTCCAAATATTAATGCATGAAAGTATTGTCCATTGCAGCCATTGGATTGCTGCTCACGTTGGCGGCCTGCCAAGCTGATACTGGTTCGGCTGAAACAACGGCAGCCGAAACTACCGACTTAGCCAAAGAAATACAAGGCACTTGGCAGGTGTATCAACTGAACGTAGCCATTAATTCGGCGGATGGAGGCGATTCCTTCCGCAGCGAAAATATGAATGAAAAAAGCTGGGAATTGGCAGGCATGCAGCCGCCTCATTATTTTTTCGAACCCGACAATCGATTCCGCCGAGAATATAGAACCCTCAATGGACAAACGATAGAAGCTATTAGTGGTACGTGGGCATTGGAGGCAAGTACGCTGGCATTGACGGAAGGGGATTCTACCGTGACGTACCAAGTAAAATACAGCAATGGCAAAACTGCCTTCCGCGCTATGACCGATTGGGATAACGATGGCACGAAGGACGATGAGTGCCAGTACCTGTTGCGCAAAGTGAGTATTGGTACGGACTAAGAACGGGACAAATAGGGGGGTGTTAATTTTTCGATATAGACATATCTCTCTTGTAATGAGTCGTTATAGGATAACGATTCACTCACTAAAAAATAAGTTATGTTGCGCATCATCTGGGCAGGTATGCTCTTTTGGGTACTATCTGGCTGTTCCAGTCTTTTGTACAGCCCCTCTTTGAACCTCACCAACCAACCCATACAAGAAAAACAGATAGATATGCAGGGTGGCGTGGAACTACTACCCGAAACCCGAATGCTCAATGCAACCTTCCCTGACAACCTGCAATTGGGATGGAGCGGTGGCCTGCGATACGGGTTTGGCAAGCAATTCAATATGGGTTTCAAAGCATGGGGTGAGTTCTCGCCCCGACAAACGCTGCTCCGTGGGGGAGGGTCCATAGATGCCCAATTCTTGCGCATCATCAGCCCTCAAACTCGCCTCATTCTACTTCCCCGAGTAGGTATTGCACTCAATGGCAATAGCATAGCAGGTTATGGTTTATCCGCATCGGCTATTTACCAGCGGGAAGTATCAGACCATTTTAGTTGGTATGGAGGAATAGGAGCTGTATGGGGTGTTAAAGACTTCACTCAAGAACAGAATATAGCAAACGAACTCAAAATGCCTATGGGCGCCGGGGTAGTAGGCAATTTAGGTATAGGGTGGCAGCTAACAAATGGCCTCCGTGCCAACATAGAACTAAACCCCATCCTCCAACTCAATACCTTCGATAACCGCCAGCAGTTTCTCTTAGCACCTTCGGTGGGCGTGGGGTATAGCATTATACGTTGATTGTTTTTCGGTATCGCGATCATTGAGGGTGGCGATTTACGGGAACGCTATACTATTTCGGGATTACCTAAAGGTACAAGTTTACTGGCAAGTTCCACATTGAATCCAAGGATTGCGTGGGTTTGTATCTATTTGAGTATTATTTTTTCCAGAGTTCTGTCGTATTGGTAGTTCATTATTTGATCATTCAGTATGAGTTCAATGGCACGTTCTATTTCTTCAAAAGGAACGACAAACCACTCCCTCGGCGTGATTCTTTTTCCTGATATAATTTCTATATCAATATTGAGGCAGGCTTCTGCAAAAAAACGATGCAGTAGTTGTTCCAACTTATCAGCATGGCGGTTGTAGCAAGCGTAACTTGATACCTTTGCTACATCGGCATACAGGTACGTCGCTTCGTTTTTCGCGTTTTTAATCCGTTCGTCAATGGGGGTGCTAGAAAAACCAATTTTGTAGAGGTTCTCTATACTTGATATTGACGGGTGTGTGGACTTTGATTTCAATACATAAACCCACCCCGTTTTTACATCCTCCTCCATCAACATTCCTGCATTTACATACAGTTCATTGTTCGTTCCTTCTTGGGTATTAGTAATCAGTTTTCCGCTTTTTTGAATCTGTTTTCCCAATGAACGGTAGAGCATATTGCTGTATGTTCCATTTTCAAAAATGGTCAAGGTGCGACCATCCACATGAACCCTATTTCCTGACAATCTCCCTCTTAATTTTTCTTTCAGGTCAGCCGATTTTAATAAAAGCATTACTCCGTCAAGGATATAAAAATTTCCAGCATGCAAGTTTTTTTCTATACTCGTAAATGGTAATAATTTTCTTTTTCCTTCTTTAATCTCTTGATGCACTTTTTGAAATAAGGCTTCATAGGGCTTGAATGCTTCCTCTTCCAAAGATTTGCGTTGCGCTATAAAATCTGCTTTCTCCCTTTCGTCTTCTGTTGAAATATGTTTGTATTTGAAAATGGATAAATCACCGTCTATCGCCAATAACCCAAACTCATCATCATTCAGAATATCATCGATGGAAGTTTTTGGCATCTCCACTTCGCCCAAAAGATTATGCCTATCGTATGGTTTCAGTGAAATTTTTTGCTGTTCATTTTCTCTAATATTCTTCAAACGAGCCAATAAGCTATACTCCGACATGCTTGAAGCATTCGGTTCTCTGCCGTTTTTATCAACAAAGGCATTGATTTCTTCAAACGAATCCACTAATCTTTGGTCTGCCGTTTTGACATTGGAAGCCTTTGCCGTTGTATCCAACAAGCCAAACTCATCATCATTAAAGATGTCGTCCAAGGATATTTTTTTCTTCTTATCCATAGATCATTAACCATTATTTAAAGCTCTTTGTCTTTTCAATTCGCGTAAAAAAACAACCGCTTCTGCCATCCTTTTTTCCTTGGGGTCATACGATTGGAGGCTGGGTGCCTCGCCTGTCCGCCCCATCCACTCCTTGATTTTTGGCCAAAGCATGATGGCTTCTTCTTCGGTCATTTCAATTTTGATGGATTGAATGTGCTCGTCAATCAGTTTTAACACTTGGGTTGTTACTGATTTCGATAAAATCTCAAATGCTTTCTGAAATGGGTTTATCTGGTCTATCAAATCAATACGAATATCGTCTATACTGACAAAGCTGTTGGCCATGCGCACAAATTTTTTGCCACCTTGCTCTTCAATCACACTGTTTTTTATCACGGAATCCACTACCACGTGCTGGCGGACGGCCTCTACATCCTCTTCGCTTAAATCGGGATAGACTTCTCGGATGATTTTAGGAATCAGTATGGTATTGATGACTTCCGGTTCAACATTACCCGGCATGGCCTTCAACATTTGGTCGTCTTGCAGAATCCGTGCTTTTAAATCGTTCAAATCACTTTCAATAATGTCTTTGGCTCGTTGTGAAGTAGGTAGTTTGAAACCTCTGATTCGGATTGTGTTTTCATCATCATTCTTTTCGTCTTTTTCGTTGTCATCTTCTTTCAATTTGAATTTGAAATTTGGTGCCAGCACTTGTTCCATCAACAAAGAGGCGGTAATGGCTTTCAACATATTGTTGACTGCCACTTTTACTTCGTCGGTATCCGCTTCGGGTTGTGCAATCAGGTTGGTGAATTGTGCATGTGTTTTATTGATGCTATCTCTCGTTGCCCGGCCAATGATTTGGATAATTTCCGTTAAGGAACCTCTATACCCTATCGTCAAAGCATGCTCGCAATAGGGCCAGTCAAATCCTTCTTTTGCCATGCCCAATGCAATGATGATATCAATATCATCCGGCGACGATATATCGCGCAGATAGGCCGTAATTTTATCGCGCTCTCTGGGGTTGTCGTTGACCAAATCGGCTATTTTCAGCATCCTACCCGAGCGCTTGCTCTTCACATACAACACCCCTGTCTTTTCGTCTTGCGATTCCAAATCCCCCAACGCATCAATGATATGTCCTACTTCCTCGTACTTTTCCCTTGAAGATTCCGCAGAATTTACGCTGGGTATGTGGATGATGGTCTTTTTGCTTTCATCCAAAATTTCTTCCAATGCAGACATTTCCCTGTCGGGTTGCTTTCTGAAATAGCGGCCTGTGTAGAAATGATAGCCTATACCCAACGACTTTAAATACTCATAACCGTTGAGCTGTTCATAATAATTGTAAGTGACTTTCGTAAACTTAGCTTCATCCTCCGGCAACAATACCGGCACGTTGTCGCCTCGGAAGTATGATCCAGTCATGGCTACGAGGTGCGCATTGGATTGGGCCATGATGTTTTTTATGACTTCCCCCAAGCGATTATCGCCATCGGCTGAGACGTGGTGAAACTCATCTATGGCTACTAAAGTGTCATTCAACTTTTTTTCGTCCATACCATCCAATGCAAACCGGAGTGTGGCGTGGGTACAAATCAAAATCTGTTCATCGCTTTCTAAAAAAGTGCCAAACGCTTTCACCTTGCTTTGATCCGAACCTACGGAGCATAGGTTGTACTTTGGGTGTACCGTCCAATCAGCAAAAAAGCCATGTTCTGTAAGCATGGTTGAACCAAACGAGGCACCAATGGCTTTTTCAGGGACAGCAACGATGGCTTTTTTGATACTTTGATTGTTGAGTTTATCCAAAGCGATAAACATCAATGCCCTCGACTTGCCCGAGGCCGGAGGGGCTTTTATCAAAAGGTATTGAGCCGTGCGCGCACTGTACGCCCGTTCCTGCATTTCGCGCATACCCAACGCATTGGTCTTTTTGCTTTTGCCTGTCTGGGCGTATTCCACTTTTACGATGTCGGGCATCTCTTACTTTTTTGTAAATGTCTAAAAAATGTCTAAAAAAATGTCTAAACTATTCAGGTTTAGACATTTCCCAAACCTTGTCTTTCGGGTGTATAACTCCTTCTTTTTTCAACCATAGAGGATGGGTGAAAAATAAAAAATAAAAAACAAACACCTCATTTTCAACAAGTTATCTGTGTTTGTTTTTTTTTCTATTTTCCGCTTATTTTTTTTTAGCCAGTTCATAAACCCTGAATTTCCGCGCTCCAGAGGCAGTTAGTTCTTCTTTATTCACAAGGTGCTACACGGCTTTTAGACATTTTCTCAGGCTTTTAAAGTCTCTGTTTTTATCTTCAACGCTCATTTTTGCTTCGGTTTTTTAGCTGCTTTCTGCTTCGCAAACAAGGTATCTTTTTTCGTCATTTCTTCATACAACCTAAACAAATACTTCAGCCGCTCGGTACACCAACTGGCCAAAGTCGGTAACGATAGCAAAGCGGGGCGCGTGTTTCGCGTTGCGTTCTTCATGAACCAAACTTTCAATGGTGCTAAGTAATTGGCCAGCTTGCGCCACCTTGAAGATGACCTTCTTTTTGAAGAGAACTTCCCCTTCTATTTTGGAGAGGTTAAAGTCCCCGCTTTTCAATCGGGTAACCGACGTTTTAGAAATGCCATAAGCCAGCAACAAATCATAGATGAAGTCATCTTCCGAGAAATGTTCAAAGATTCGTTTTACAAGCTGTTCTGTTTCATGACTGCTCATTTTTTTGCCAATTCAATTTTTGAGGCATTATCAAAAAGCGATAAAAAAATAAAGTTACCATATTTTCAAATAAAAGTAAGGGACGGGAAAAAAATAAGTGATCGCATTTTTGGGCAGCCCCCCTGATCTACTATGTGTAGGTCGGGGGGACTGTCATTATGGGCTTACCCTCCAAGCACAAAAACAGCCAACCGTTTGTGCATATCTGGTGCGGGCTGCTGGTGCCACTCATGGATGGAAAGGGTACGAATATACTGGGTGGGTAAGGTAAGATCCATAGCCAAAGTGAGCCGTGTATTAGGTTGGAGGGTTTGCAACGCCGCTTCAAACACCGCTTGGTTTCGATAGGGGGTTTCTATAAATATCTGTGTTTCTTGGTGGCGAAGTGCCAAATTTTCCAATTTTTTAAGATCCTGCGTCAGTTCGTGCCGCTTGGCACCGAGATACCCTTTGAAGGCAAAAGCCTGCCCATTCATACCAGACCCCATCAGTGCTAACAATAAGGAAGAAGGCCCAACTAACGGTATCACCCCTATACCCTGCCGATGCGCCAATGCCACCACTTGGCTACCAGGGTCAGCTACAGCAGGCACCCCTGCTTCTGACATCAACCCGATAGAACGCCCCTGCTCCGCTAATGCCAAGAACGACGGGAGTTCGGCAGGGAGCGTATGCTTGTTCAGCTCGTAAAAAGTGCAGTCGTCGAAATGCCGCGTATAACCCATCTGACGTAAAAACCGGCGGGCTGTTTTGGCGCGTTCTACAATGAATACATCCAATTGCTGCACCACGTCCGCAACGTAGGCAGGTAGGGTGTGCGCCGCTTCTTCGCCCAGCGGAACGGGCACGAGGTAGAGCAAGCCTTTAGTCAATGTTTCCATCTTCAATTATATTAATATTGACTCATTCCTGAATTTTCTGCGTTAATTTGCAGCATGAGTACGACTTACAATATTAAGTTGCCACAGTTTGAGGGGCCATTCGACCTGCTCCTCTTCTTTATCGAGCGAGATGAGCTGGATATCTATGACATTCCCATCGCCAAAGTTACGGATGATTTCTTAGCATACATCCGCGAAATGGAATCGATGGACATAGATCTTGCCAGTGAGTTTGTACTAGTAGCTGCTACCCTATGCCGTATCAAGGCCAAAATGCTCATTCCTCGGAAGCCCGTGGACGAGGCTGGCAATGAGATTGACCCGCGCGAGGAGCTTGTCAGTCGCCTATTGGAATACAAGCGATACAAGAGCATCTTGGATGAAATGCGCCGATTGGAAGAAGATCGATCGTTTAGAAACCAGCGAGGCAATGTAAGCACCGAACTACAGCAGATAGCCACTAAGGCATTGGTGGATGTAGAGCTGGAGTCTGTCACTTTGTTCAAGCTGTTGCGTGCCTTTGAACGGGTGATGCAGCGCATGGAAGACAGCCAAAAACGCGCTACCGTGCACCAGATTGTGCAGTTTAACTATACGATTGAAGACCAGCAGCAGTATATCCTAACCCTTGTCAATGCAGGCAAACGCCCAAGTTTTACAGATATCTTTGGAAGTTGCCAAAACCGTATCCACGCCATTGTTACTTTTCTGGGGCTGTTAGATTTGCTCAATATGCAGCAAATTCGTTTGGTGGGCGGGCTGGAAGTCAATAATTTTTGGATTGAACCCGCCTCTTTGGAGGAGGAAGAATAGCGCACATGATTTACGCCTTTGATTCCTACTACACCGATAGAGCTGCTTTCACGGCTTGCATCGGCTTCCCTCATTGGGAAAGCGACCAACCTACCTTTTCACTCCTTCAACAACACCCCATAACTGCTGACTATGAAAGCGGCGCTTTTTACAAAAGAGAACTGCCGGGTCTATTGGAAGTGTTAGAAAAAGTATCGTTAACCTCAGGCGACACCCTCGTCATTGATGGATATGTGCATTTAGACGATGATAAATCTCCTGGATTAGGCGGGTACTTATACCAACATCTGTTGGGGCAATACCCCGTAATAGGTGTTGCTAAAAGCAAATACCGACACATCAATGAAGCTGCACGAGCCATATATAGGGGTCATAGCGCTAAACCGCTCTTTATCACTAGCGAAGGCATAGCGTTAGATGTAGCCGCCTCATATATTAAAGGAATGAAAGGGGAGTACCGTATTCCAGATTTACTTAAACTTGTAGATCAGTTGTCCAAAAAAAGCGTATAAAAAAGTTACCAACACTTTTCCACACGATTATGTGGATTTCTTATTTAAAAGTAGAAAATCCACATAAAGCATGGCTGTTAGTAGGCCAATGGCGCCTGCTTGATGCATAACCCCCAGACCAACAGGTATTTGCCCCTTACAAGCGAGTACGGTGAAAATTCCTAACAAAACCTGTATTATCAACATAGTTACCAACATGGCAGAGGCGCGCCTAATTTTCAGTTCTTTCGTATGTTTCAATAGTTTCCATACGAAATATAAAATACTGATTGTCAACACATAAGCAACAATTCTGTGCGAAAACTGAACGAGTGCTGGTAAGAAGGGCGTTGCATCGTAATTAACAAAGTTTTCCACATTCCACATAGTGCTTGTTAATAATACACGGGGAATCATTTCGCCTCCCATATCTGGCCAAGTAGGGTAGTAAAGCCCTGCTTTAGTGCCAGACATGATGCCTCCTAGTACTAACTGTATGGCTGTCAGTAAAGTAAGTAACTTAGCGCCAGTTTTCAACATCGTATGTGGAAAACTGTTAGTTTTCGGTGATAAGACACTGAAAGTCGTCCACAACAAGTAGCCGTAAAGTATCAATGCCAGGGACAAGTGCATGGTTAATTTATACGCATTAACCCAAGGACGCTCGATAAGGCCACTAGCGACCATAATCCACCCAAAAGAAGCAACAATAGCCGCCAACAAAACGGTAATTCCCAATCTCTTCATCAAAGGTTTGTCTATCCAACCCTTTCGCCAGAAGATAAGGAAAGGGATAAGGAAGACAAAACCCATGGTACGCGCCCAAAGCCGATGAAAATATTCCCAGAAGTAAATGAATTTGAAATCCCCCATACTCATTCCTTCGTTTATTTTGGCGTATTGGGGCGTTGCCTTGTAAAGATCGAAAGCCTCTTGCCATTGCGCCGCATTAAGGGGGGGCAGCGTCCCCGTTACAATTTCCCATTTAGTAATGGATAGGCCAGAGCCTGTCAATCGGGTAATACCACCTATGACAATTTGGCCAATTATCATGATTACGCCTACAACTAACCACCACTTCACTATCGGGCGGTATTGGAATATGTTTGTCATACCGTTGAATCTATTGAGCAACAAAGATATTGTGCGCCGTTAAAAGCGTTTTGTTTTTTATGACTTGCATCATTTTCTTACCGATACAAACATTGGCAACCAATAGATGTTCAACTCGGTAATTTGATAGCAAAAGCTTTTTGCTGCACTCATGGTTAATCCATTCCTCTAATAGTTTTTTATAAATTTTTTTTCTTTTCCTCTTATTATTAGGTGTGTTAGTATGGTGGAAAAAGGACAGGTTAATTTTTTGTAATCTTATTGTTAAGAATAAACTACCACTTATCCACAGGTTGTTCACATTTACTTTACCTGTAAACGTTAGGTTTTTAACGCTTATTCACATCATCTTGAAAACGCGGGATTCCAACATGTTTACTTTTTAGTGATGTGGATAAAAATGAAATCGTGTTGAAATAGACCACTGTTTTACACGGAAAATGAAAAGGAGAACCATTGCCAAGCAGGGGGCTGTGTATTATTGTGGATAATTGTGTAAAACTATAAGGGTTATCCTCCTATTTTAACAAACGGGCTGTGGAAAATGATATTTTTAATTCACTGGTTATTAGTCTTTTATACTTGCTATTTTTGTAGTGATGTGGATAACTTTATTACTGAGGCACTAAAGTTTGTTGGTTCAAATATGGAACAAATCATCTAGCGTGAGTACCTTTTCAACTAAGCCTGAGCTGTGCTGGTTGGTGGTTATTCCAAAAGTAGTGACAAGTACTAGGCTTAGGCGCTTACGTGTTTTGGTGGCGGCCTCAAACGCCCATAGTTTTCGTCTCAATGATTCAGCTTGATCTTTCGTGAGGGTGTACTCCTTATTGTAAAATTTTATTTCGAAAACATTGATGATATTATCTGCCCTGTCAAGTAAGAAGTCAATTTGTACACCTTGGTGCTCTGATGTTCCTTTTTCATAAAAAGAGGAAGAAAGTGTATATACCCCGCTGATACCCAAGGCATGCTTGAGGGATGCTAAATGTTTAATGCAAATGGATTCAAACGCATAGCCAGCCCATATTTTATAGGTTTGCGATTGGCTTATATGCAACCAAGTGCCTATGCCATCATGCTTTGTGTTTTCAACAAATTGTAGATAGAACAATGAATATTCATCGGTAAGCCTGTAAAGTTTATTTTTTTTGATTTTTCCATACGGAAGATAGGAGGAAATGAAGCCGGATTGTTCTAGTTCTTCTAAGACTAAGGTGGTATTACCATTCTCGGATACTTTGGCTTTACGGACTATTTCGTGGCGTGGCAATCCTTGTTTACTCGTGGCCAAAGCTCTGATAATAGCGATATGTTTTTCTGCATGGTCGAAAAGCGAAAGAAACATGAGGCCAAATTCATCCTTTAGTAAGCCTGAAGGCGAAAAGCATAGGTCATCTATATTTTGTGCCACGCTTTTGTCGCCTTTTATTTCTTTCAAATAATGTGGTATCCCACCTACAGCCATATATAGTTGGACTATTTCATAGGAACTGAAGTTGATCTTTCTTTCACGTAAATATTCCTGTACTTCCTTTAAAGAAAAAGGATACATATAAATGCGCCGAGTGATACGGTTATATAATCCCCCCGTATTATTAATAAGATGCCGAATCATCCATGACGCTGCGGATCCGCAGATGACGACTACCACGGGCTGATTGACGGCCCAACTGTTCCAAAAGTATTCAAGACCTTGCAAAAAATCGGGTGCATTTTTCGCCAACCAAGGAAGCTCATCAAAAAAAACAACCTTTTTCTGGGTTTCTTGCATCTGTTTTTCAAGCAATAGGCTTAATAGCATAAAAGCTTCTAGCCAACTCTCGGCTTTTTTCAAGGGGAGGCCTGTGTCATTGTATTTCGATAAAGTGAAGTTGAAATGTTCCAGTTGCCTATCAGAGGTAGCATCCTGAAGCCCTGTAATTTCAAATATGGTTTCTTCTGCATAAGTTTGCTTGATAATGAAGGTTTTTCCCACTCGCCTTCTTCCTATTACTGCTACTAACTCGGCTTCTGGTGTACGCAGTGCCTCTTCTAATACTTGCTTTTCTTTTTCTCTTCCTATCACCGTTGTTTTCCTATCCATCAGATATTATTTTTCACCAAAATTAAAATTTTTAAGCGAAAACTACATTAATAAGTCAACTTTTCGCTTAGATCATTAACATTTTTAAAGCGAAAAGTGGTGTAAATTAGATAGATTCCGCTGCTTAGCCATTCATGCTACCTTTTATTTTAGCTCTGCTTGCCCTCTCCAATTCCGTATTTGGTATAGTGTTCTATCATAGTGTTCATTGCCACCATATATAAGGGTGCGATTTCTTACCCGGCCTTGGGTGATGTTTGATAGATAGTCCATACCGGAAAATAGCTTGGGGAGGATAGTCATCGTTGATTTTATTTCAAAAATATCCAACCCATCTCCTTGTTGCGTGAGTAAATCAACTTCATGCCCATTAGAGTCGCGCCAGTACCAATATTCCTTGATTTTGAAATGATGGTCATTGAGCTTCAGCATATTGGTAATAACGAGATTTTCAAATAGAGCACCTTTCATGTTGGAATCTATGATATCTCCGGATGTACGCAAACCGAGCAAAAAAGCAGCTAGTCCAGTGTCATAAAAATACAGCTTGGGCGATTTGATAATACGTTTGCTAAAATTCTCGTAATAAGGGGGTAACAGGTGTACGATATAGCTGCTTTCTAAAATGGTTATCCAATTTTTGCGGTGGTATGGGAAACGCCAGCATCCTGTGCCAGATTGCTCAAGTTTAGAATAGCACCCACACGGGTGGCACACAAGCCGATGAAATTCCTGAACAAACGCATATTGTGTACATTGGATAACATGCTCACATCCCTATTTATATAGGTTTGTAAATAGTTGGTATAAAATACACCCGGGTCAATATTCCTGTCATAGATAGCGGGGTAGCATCCTTTGATAGCGAGCGTTTCCCAGTTATCAGGTAACAGGGAGGCTTGAGATAGTTCCTCATGATCAAAAGGTAGTAACTTGAAAATAGCTACCCTACCCGCTAAGCTTTGTGTTATCTGCTCCATCAGGTGAAAGTTCTGAGAACCAGATAAGATATATTGCCCCATTTCTCCTTCCTCGTCCACGCGTGTTTGCAGATAAGAGAATAGTGATGGCACTCGTTGTACTTCATCTATAATTACATGGTGGTCGTATTGGTGTAAAAAACCGTTTGGGTCTTCGGTGGCAAAAGTGCGTGCATCGGTGTTTTCAAGTGACACATAACGATAATCTGAAAATAGCTTTTTTAATAAGGTAGTCTTCCCCGACTGACGTGGCCCTGTTAGCGCAGCAATCGGATACTGCTTCATTATTTTTTTGATACTCGCTTCTATGTTTCTTGCTACAAAACTCATTTACCAGCCTTTTATGCAAAGGTAGTATTAAAAATTCGATTTACATAGATTAAAAATTAAATATACATAATATAAAAAGTTATTTTGCATAAATAAAATTTTAAATATGCATAAAAAATATTTTCAATTTGCATAAATAAAATTTTAAATCTGCATAAAAAACAGAGGTCTCTTAATTCAAAGCGTTTCTTATACGCATCGTATTCATACAACTGTTTAGCCTACAATCGGAAAACCCGTATATTATTGACAAGTTCATTCTGTGTATTTTCAATATTTTTACCCAATTTTTGACGGCATCTGCCACGGTTTCCCTGACCATGAACCAATTACGTGGACTTTTGCCCATGAACAAATATTGATATAAATCTACAAAACATGAAAGTACTGAAGTTTGGTGGCTCCAGTGTGGCCAAACCCGAGCGCATCAGGGGAATCATTGATATCTTAAAATCTTACTATGCGGAAGGTGAACACTTCACGGTGGTATTTTCGGCTTTCGGCGGAGTAACAGATATGCTCATTGAGATGAGTAGCCGTGCTGCCAATGGCGATGAGAGCTATCGTGAGTTGTTCGAGGTCTTTAGCCAGCGACACCTCGATGCCGGTTAAAGAAATTGCTCACAGAAGAAAACCAACGGCGTATGCTGCCAGAGTTGGAGCAAAACCATGAGGTCTTGCACAATTTACTGCATGGCATTTTCCTAGTGAGAGAAGCATCCCGTACAATGGATTATGTGCTTAGCTTTGGTGAGCGCAACTCGGCATATATCATTGCGCATGCCTTGCAACAAGCGGGGGTGAAAAGTGCTTACTTAGATGCCAGAAAGGTTATCAAGACGAGATAAAAATTTCGGCTCGGCCAAAGTGGATTTTGAGTTGACGTATGAAAAAGTTAAAACCTATTATGCGGAGCATCCGGAGATACAAATTGTCACAGGGTTCATTGGCTCAGCCAAAGGAGGATTGACCACTACGCTTGGGCGTGGTGGATCGGATTATACGGCTGCATTGCTGGCCGCAGGATTGGATGCCAAGGTAATCGAAATATGGACAGACGTGGATGGCGTCCTTACCGCCGATCCTCGCAAAGTAAAAAAAGCCTTTACCATCGAAAACATGACCTACGCGGAGGCCATGGAAATGTCGCACTTTGGTGCTAAGGTGATTTATCCCCCTACCCTACAGCCTGCCTTGAAAAAGCAGATACCGCTGTATATCAAAAATACGTTCAACCCAACTTACAAGGAACCTACATCTCCAATAATTCCGATCCTACCGAGCACCGGTTAAAGGCATCTCCTCTATCAGCGATGTGGCACTACTCACGCTTTCGGGCAGTGGTATGTTTGGGGTGCCGGGGATTGCAGCTCGGCTCTTCGGCTCACTGGCACAGTCGGGTATCAATATCATTCTCATCACACAGGGGTCTAGCGAACATTCTATCAGCTTTGCGGTGCAACCACAAGCTGCCAAAAAAGCCAAGCAGGTAGTAGAGGAAGCGTTCGAGTACGAATTAGAACGGGGCGTAGTGGATCCGGTGAAGGTTGAGGCCGATTTGGCTGTGGTGGCCATCATTGGTGAAAATATGCGCTATCGCGCTGGTATTTCGGGGAGATTGTTTCAGGCTTTAGGAAAAACGGTATTAATATTATTGCCATCGCACAGGGATCTAGCGAGTTGAATATTTCTGTCGTTATTCCCAAGACAGATGAGGCCAAAGCACTCAATGCTTTGCATGAAGCTTTCTTCCTCAGCGACACCCGAGTGCTCAACCTATTTATGGTAGGAGTTGGTTTGATCGGTAGTACCTTACTCGAACAGATCAAAGCACAAGCCCAATTCTTGAAGAGAAGCGGTCGTTGGAAATAAAGGTAGTGGGGCTAGCAAATACCAAAAGATGGGTTTTGTAGAGGATGGTCTCGATTTAGGTGATTGGAAAAATGCACTTGGCACCAGTGAAGCTGCCAGTGATTTGCCGATCTTCATTGCTCGTATGAAAGGAATGAACTTGAGCAATAGTATTTTTGTGGACAACACGGCCAATGAAACGGTAGCGAATTACTACGAATCTATATTGGATGATAGTATTTCTATTTCTACGCCCAACAAGATTGCTACCTCTTCGTCTTATCTACAATACCAACGGCTCAAAACTATTGCCGACAATAGGGGAGTAGCTTTCCGTTATGAAACCAACGTGGGGGCAGGGCTTCCTGTAATCTCTACCTTGAACGACCTCATTGATAGTGGCGACCAATCATCTTAGGCATACAAGGAGTGCTATCGGGATCCATGTCATACATCTTCAATCATTTTGACGGAAGCCGTCCTTTTAGTGAGGTGGTGGCTGATGCCAAACGGTTGGGTTATACCGAGCCAGATCCTCGCGTCGATTTAAGTGGTATGGACGTGCGTCGTAAGATTTTGATTTTGGCACGAGAGGCAGGTTTGCGCTTAGAATCGGAACAGGTAGAGATTGTGCTATTTTGCCGGACACCGTACAGGCAGCCAGTAGTGTGGATGACTTCTTTACACAATTGGAAGCACACAATGCACACTTTGAAGGACTGCGTTCGGAGGCTGCTCAAAATGGAAAAGCGCTACGGATGATTGCCAGCCTAAATGATAAAGGGGAGGCTCGTATTTCCTTGGAGGCAGTAGGTACGGATAGCCCATTCTACTTCCTGAGTGGTAGTGATAATATGATTGTCTTTACAACGGCTCGTTACAAAGAGCGCCCCTTAGTAGTTCGATGACCGGAGCTGGGGCAGAAGTTACAACCGCTTGACGTATTTGGGAGATCATTTCTATTGGGAAATATTTGTCTTAATAGTTTAACTATTTTACATGATAGTTTGACTATTTTATATTTTAATCATTAGGAATGAAAATATATTTTATAAGTTCCGCCCAGAAGGGACTTACAGGGCAGAAACGTTTTTAGAAATCATGGCAATTAGGTGATTTACTATTTCTGGTTGCCATACAAAACAACATCTTCATGGATGATGTAGCTATACGGATATTTGCGCCAGCCACCGTTGCTAATGTAGCGGTGGGTTTCGATATATTGGGTTTTGCCATTCATGGCCCTGGTGATGAAATTATTGTGAAGAAAGGAACGCAGCCCGGTTTGGTTATCACCCAGATTACAGGTACAGGCAAGAAGCAATTGCCCTTAGAAGCAGTAAAGAACACAGCGGGCGTTGCTGGGCTTCAGTTGATGGAGTTTACAAATAATGCAGCGGTAGCCATCGAAATGGAGATACACAAGAAGATGCCTTTTGGTAGTGGCTTAGGGTCGAGTGCGGCTAGTGCTGCTGCTGGGGTTATGGCTGTCAATGAGTGGCTGGGATCACCTTTATCTAAAATGGAGATACTGCGGTTTGCCGTAGCGGGTGAAGAGATTGCCGATGGTGCTTGGCATGCCGACAATGTGGCTCCTTCCCTTTTGGGTGGGATTACTTTTATACGAGACAATGCGACTTTAGATGTACACGCACTACCCGTACCTGACGAGCTATATGCAGCCGTAGTTTATCCAGATGTGGAGATCCCTTAGACACGGCCCTGATGAAAGAAGGCTATCTGAGGTGGCGCCAACACATTCCCGCTTTCATCCTGCAATACGCCCACGACAACCCCAATACCTTTGGGGAAAAAGGGCTGGCATCTTTTCAGCGCCAATACCAAGTGTCGGAGAGCATGTACCAGCAGTTTGTCCGCTTTGGCAAAGCGCAGGGCGAATCGGCTACCCCGCCTACGGATACCTTCACGCAGCGCGAGTTGAAGCGTTTTCTGAAAGCTCGCTTGGCGCGACAATTCTATGGGGATGAAGGGTTTTACACCATCTGGAACCAAGAAGATGAAATGGTCAAGGAGGCAGTCAGACTACTTCGCACAGAAAATCCATTGGTTGCTGCCCGAAAAGAGAAGGAATAGCTTATCTTTGCTTTTTCACTGAACTTGTCTAGAAATTCCTGCATCGAGCGAAAATTAACTATTTTGAGTGAAAACGAGGCGGCAAAAACGAAGTTATGCAGCGCATAATGAGTCCCGATAGCTATCGGGATTTGCCAACGAAGTATTCGCTCAAAAGAGTAATTTGCAGCCATGTGAGGAGTTTCTAGACAAGTTCGATAATAAAACAACAACCACATGTATTTATACAGTACAAAAAACAGGGACATTCAAGTTGACTTGCAGGAAGCTGTTTTCAAAGGCTTACCAGATGATAATGGCTTGTATATGCCCAACGAAGTACCTCAGCTACCAGCCGATTTTTTTGAAGCATTACCCAATATGACCTTACAGGAAATAGGCGTAGCCGTGTGCAAGCATCTTTTTAATGGTGCTATTCCTGATGAAGATATTGAGCAGATAGTGAATACTGCCATTGATTTTCCTGCGCCCGTTGTGCAGTTGGATAAGGAGAAGTATGTACTTGAACTTTTTCATGGGCCGTCTTTAGCGTTTAAGGATTTTGGTGCTCGATTCATGGCGCAACTGATGAGCTATTTCAATAGAGATCAGGAAAAAGACTTGACTATTTTAGTAGCTACTTCGGGTGACACAGGAGGGGCAGTGGCAGCAGGTTTTTATCAAACACCCGGAATTAGGGTAGTTATCCTTTATCCAAAAGGGAAGGTGAGTGCATTGCAGGAAAAGCAATTGACGACACTGGGGCATAATATTACCGCCATAGAAGTAGATGGCACCTTTGATGATTGTCAGGCATTAGTAAAGCAGGCTTTCTTGGATCAATCATTGAGAAGTCAATTTCGGATTAGTTCTGCCAATTCCATTAATATTTCGAGGTTGATACCTCAGTCTTTTTACTACTTTGAAGCATGGAAGCAGGTGGTAAATATGACTGGTGATAGCAATGCTAAAGTTGTGTTTTGTGTTCCTTCCGGTAATTTTGGCAACCTTACAGCGGGGTTATTGGCACATCAGATGGGCTTGCCTGTACATCATTTTATTGCTGCTACGAATGTAAATGATGTGGTGCCTGTTTATTTAGAAGGAGGTGTTTACGAGCCTCGCCCTTCGGTGCGAACTATTTCTAACGCAATGGATGTAGGGAACCCAAGTAATTTTGCGCGAATGATTGATGTTTTTGCAGCAGCAAAAGGCAAGGGATTGGCCGAGGATATTGCTATCTGGAATCGTATGAAAAGCATTATCATAGGCTATGGGATAGATGATTTAGCTACGGAAGACGCAGTTAGGGAGGTGTATGGTAAGTACGATTACATCCTAGATCCTCATGGTGCGGTGGGGTATTTAGCATTGGAGGCTTGGCAAAAAGAGCACCCGAATACTTGTGGTGTTGTTTTGGAAACGGCACATCCTTCTAAGTTTAAAGAGGATATGGATCGAATTTTAGGCATGGACACCCCCGTTCCTGACCGCCTCGCTGCATTAGCGAACAAGCAAAAAGAGGCTTATGCGTTAGGTACGGAATATGCGGAATTCAAGGCGTGGATGATAAATACATTGCCTTAATTGTTCCACGTGGAATAATTTAAGTGTTTTCGCTGCTGATTTTTTCAACTTGAGAGCAATGTTCCACGTGGAACATTACTATTAATTCATTGTTTAATACCTTTATCTGGAAATAAATATTCAAGTATGAAGCCGTATCAATTACTACTTATTAGCGCATTTTTATTAATGCAATCCACTGTTTTTGCACAGGGTAAGGTGGATAAGTTTAGCCAGATGTATGATCTTTTGGCTACGCCCAATGTGTATAGAAATGCATCTGGTGCACCAGGTCATGCCTATTGGCAGCAGCAAGCTGACTATCAAATAAACCTAAGATTGGAAGATGAAACCCAACGTGTGTATGGGGAGGAAACCATTACCTATCATAATAATTCTCCTGATCCGTTGCCTTACTTGTGGATACAGTTAGACCAGAATATGCGTGCAAAAGACTCTGATACCTACACAACTCGTACGGGTAATATAGAGGATAAGATGTCAGCGCAGCAGTTGCAGTCACTTGATCCTTGGTTTGATGGTGGGTTTAAGTTGGAGTATGTGAAGGATGGTGCTGGCAAGGATGTATCCTATACAGTGGTGAAAACCATGATGCGAGTAGATTTGGCACAGACCCTCGCGCCGGGTGCGTCTGTCCAATTGAAGATAAAATGGTGGTACAATATCAATGATCGCATGAAAATAGGAGGGCGTTCGGGGTATGAATATTTTGAAGAAGATGGTAATTATCTTTACACCATTGCTCAGTTCTTTCCTCGGATGGCTGTTTACTGCGATAATGAGGGATGGCAAAACAAGCAGTTCTTGGGGGCTGGTGAATTTACTTTGCCATTTGGAAACTATGATGTGAAGATTACAGTGCCTTCCGATCACAAAGTAGCCGCTACGGGTGTGCTTCAAAATGCTAAAGAAGTACTGAATAAAGATGAATTCGCTCGGTTTGAACAGGCTAAAAAAGAGCGCAACAACCCGGTGATAATCGTGACAGAAGATGAAGCAAGAGAGAATGAAAAAGAAAAATCGACGGATACAAAAACATGGCACTTCAAAGCCACCAATGTACGCGACTTTGCCTTTGCCTCTTCCCGCAAGTTTATCTGGGATGCTATGGGGGTAGAGCAAGCGGATGGTAGTGTAGTGATGGCGATGTCTATGTATCCAAAGGAAGGTAATCCATTGTGGGAGCAGTACTCTACCAAGGTGGTAGCTCATACTTTGAAGTGGTATAGTCATTTTACTTTCCCTATCCTTATCCAGTGGCGTGGTCTATCCATGCAGATGCCATAGGTATGGAGTATCCTATGATTTGCTTCAACTTCGGACGACCTGAAAAAGACGGTACCTATTCAGATAGAATCAAATACGGTATGATAGGGGTGATTATCCATGAAGTAGGGCATAATTATTTCCCAATGATCGTCAATTCTGATGAACGCCAATGGACATGGATGGATGAGGGTTTAAACACCTTCTTGCAGTACCTTACCGAGCAACAGTGGGAGAGGGGATACCCCAGCCGACGTGGCCCCGCAGATAGGATTGTACCATACATGAGTGGCAATAAAGATAATATCGTACCCATTATGACCAATTCTGAATCTCTATTGCAGTTTGGTAATAACGCTTACGGTAAGCCGGCAACAGCACTGAATATCTTGCGTGAAACCGTTATGGGGCGCGAGTTGTTCGATTATGCCTTCAAAACGTAT
This sequence comes from Saprospiraceae bacterium, assembly GCA_041392765.1. Taxonomy (GTDB): domain Bacteria; phylum Bacteroidota; class Bacteroidia; order Chitinophagales; family Saprospiraceae; genus Lewinella. Next base: position 28,625 of record JAWKLL010000015.1, on the reverse strand, counting down.
GCTAATCGGTGGAAGTTTAAACACCCATCACCTGACGACTTTTTTAGAACGATGGAAGATGCCTCCGCTATTGATTTGGATTGGTTCTGGCGTGGGTGGTTCTATACAGTAGATCATGTTGATATTGCTTTGGAAAATGTGAAGTGGTATCAACTCGATACCAAAGATCCCGTGGTAGAAAAAGCATGGCAACGTGAGCAGCAAGAAGCTGCACCGAAGAATATCAGCGATACGCGTTATGCCAACCAAAAGGGAAAAAATGCAGGATGAAATCGATACGCAATTGATCGACTTTTATTCAGATTACGATCCATTAAAGGTAGATGCTATTGATCAGCAAGAATATGAGCGTTATCTGAAATCGCTTTCAGACGAAGAGCGAGCTTTGCTCCAGTCAGGGAAACATTTTTATGAGCTGACGTTCGTGAATAAAGGTGGGTTGGTAATGCCTATTATTTTCCAGTTCCAGTTTGAAGATGGCACTTCTCAGGATTATCATATTCCGGCAGAGATATGGAGGAAAAATTCAGAGGAAGTAAGCAAAGTGTTTGCTACGGATAAGAAAGTGTCGCAGATAGTTTTAGACCCCTACTTGGAAACAGCAGATACCGACCGCTCTAATAACTACTACCCAGCCCAACCACAAATGAACCGTTTTTGAACTGTATAAGCGCGGTAGCCGTGGTGGAGGCGAAAACCCTATGCAGCGTGCCCAACGCGCTGTGGGTGAAAACTAAATCAATGTTATTTTAGTAAATAAAGGCCAGACATAGTGTATGTGTCTGGCCTTTTATTTTATAAGGAACCTAGCCTCAAATTATGTTGACTCTTTACATCTACTATGGGGCATCTCTCATCTAATTTTATGGAAAAGTAACATCTGATTTTATATTTTCATAAAAATACATGTATATACATTTAAATAGGGTTTAATATACAGAGCCCTCGAAAACCAAATACATAGCTAAGTATCGGTTCGGGGGTGGAATCAAATATCTGATATGTTTAGAAGTTTTTTCCGTCCCTAAAGCGGACAAATCCCTTTAAAACACACTCTTTTCTACCTAAATGCCATTATCTTGGTTTTCTCATTACAACTCCCTGCTATGCATATCGTCATCATTGGCAACGGCATTGCTGGCATCACAGCAGCTCGGCACATTAGGAAACAGTCGGATCACCGCATCACGGTGATTTCTGGCGAGTCCGACTACTTTTTTTCCCGCACCGCACTCATGTACATTTACATGGGTCACATGCGATTCGAAGATACCAAACCCTACGAAGACTGGTTTTGGGAGAAAAATCGCATCGAACGCCTGCGAGCTTGGGTCACACGAATAGCGCCCAAAGAACAACAGCTTCACTTCGATGATGGCCGCACCCTATCCTACGACCGTCTCATTGTAGCTACTGGCAGCCGCCCCAATAAGTTTGGGTGGCCCGGACAGGATGCAGCAGGAGTGTCGGGGCTATACCATCTGCAAGACCTCGAACGCATGGAACAGCATAGCCGTGGGTTGAAACAAGCGGTCATTGTAGGCGGGGGACTTATCGGTATAGAAATGGCAGAGATGTTCCACGCTCGCCATATCCCTGTTACATTTTTAGTGCGGGAAAACAGTTTCTGGCACAATGTACTGCCCGCTGAAGAATCCGATATGGTCAATCGCCACATCAAAGAAAACGGCATTGACTTGCGGTTAGGCACTGAATTAAAAGAAATACTGACAGATGCCCAAGGCAAGGTGCGTGCCGTGGTGACAACTGCCAATGAAACCATCACTTGCGGTTTCGTAGGGCTGACAGCGGGCGTAAGTCCCAACATCGATTTCCTCAAAGATAGCGGTATAGCACTCGATCGGGGTGTTTTAGTAAACAACCACTTAGAAACGAACATACCCGGCATATTTGCAGTTGGCGACTGTGCGCAACTCCAACAGCCACAAGATGGCCGCCGCTCTATTGAGGCTATTTGGTACACAGGCCGAATGATGGGAGAAGTAGTGGGTCACAATGTAGTCAATGAATCCAACAAAATCGGATACAACCCCGGGATATGGTTCAATAGTGCCAAGTTTTTCGATATCGAATACCAAGTTTATGGAACGGTGCCTGCCAAAGCCACTCCGGAACTGCCCTCTATTTATTGGGAACATCCAGCAGGCCGAAGCAGTATCCGCATTGTGTATGACAAGGCCACAGGCAGCGTCAAAGGTTTCAACCTCATGGGAATCCGCTACCGCCATGAGGTTTGTGAAAAATGGCTATCATTGGGCACATCCGTGGAGGAGGTGCTTCAACACCTAGGTATCGCCAATTTCGATCCAGAGTTCTATCCGCAATATGAACAGGAATTGGTCAATTTCTACAACCAACAAACAGGCCGCCACCTGAAACTCCGCCAACGACGTGGGTTAGCGGGCGTGTTAACATTTCTGAAAAATTAATCCCTTCCATTGCCATGCAAATCATCAAATATATAGGGCTTGTCCTTTTTATCTTCGCATTACTCCTCTTCCTTTTGGTAAATGGCTTGGATCATTATCAACTCAAGGCAGATATTCCCATTGATAATGCTTATCACCGCGCTGCCATACTTGATGCCGCTGCACAAAAAGGCGTATTGGAAAAGGAATACCCCACTAGTTTTGCGTACTACCATGCTTTGCAAGAGGTAATGACAGCGGCGAAAAATACGCTGGCCACACAAGCTAAAGCCGGTTTACCTAAAGGCGTAAAAGAATGGGATTATCGCTTAGGTGATTGGAAAATCAAAGAGTATTACCTCCCCCTCATCCAAGCAGCTGCCACAGGCCCAGTAACAAAGCATCCCGTTTTATTCCTATTCCTCACCTTCGGCTTGGGTATCTTAGGTGGCTTGTTGTACATACTACCCTCCTTGGCTACCCTTCCTGGTATTCGGAATAACCATATTTACCAGCGCTCACTTACCCGAGGGCTTACCATCAGCGTGCGTACCGCCATGCTTTTGCTCACCATAGCAGCCTGTTTGGCGTATGGTTACACTTATATGAGCGATAATTGGGTGTGGCCAAGCATCACGCTGGTTGTCGGATTGTTGATTATTTGGCGGGTTCTTCGCGCCCCAAAGCCCGGCAGCCAGCAAGGTTCACGATCCGCATCACCTTCCTTCACAGGATGGCTGGGTGTGTTGGCAGGTGTACTGCTTATTGGGTTTTATGTGTTGCTCTACTGGGCACCCCAACACATCACCGCCTGGATGCGCATCGCCAACCCCGTCAGTAGGCTGCTGAGCGGGCAGGAAGCTAGCCATTGGTTCGTCTATGGGCTACTGTACACCATCACCGTTTTGGTCATGGGGGTGCGTATGTTGGTCAAGTACCGACACAATCGCTACCAAATAATCCGTACCCTGTCCGTTATGTTTTTCCAAACGGCTTTTGCTTTCTTATTACCAGAAATATTAGTACGCCTCAACCAGCCATACTACGATTTTAAAAACATTTGGCCTCTCAACTACACTTTCTTTTTCGACTACAACATCAAATCTTTGGTGGCGAGTGGCGGCATTGGCATTTTTATGCTGGTGTGGGGTATCGTACTCATGGCGATAGGGGTGCCGGTTTTTACCTATTTTTTTGGTAAACGCTGGTACTGCTCCTGGGTATGCGGCTGCGGCGGACTAGCGGAAACCGTAGGCGACCCTTGGCGGCAACTGTCGGATAAAAGCCTGCGGGCATGGCAATACGAACGCTGGATTATCCACACGGTATTGGTTTTTGCCGTAGTGATGACGGCCTTGGTGCTTTACACCTATTTCACCGGTAGCAAAGAGATACTTTTCTTGCATAGCGACCAAGTGCGAACTTGGTACGGATTCCTCATAGGCTCCGCATTTGCGGGGATCGTGGGTACAGGGTTCTACCCACTCATGGGCAACCGCACATGGTGCCGCTTTGGATGTCCGTTGGCGGCCTACTTGGGGTTGGTACAGCGTTTCAAAAGTAGATTTCGTATCACCGTCAACGGAGGACAGTGCATCAGTTGTGGCAACTGCTCCACCTACTGCGAAATGGGTATCGATGTGCGGCACTATGCTCAGCGCGGACAAGATGTAGTACGTGCCAGTTGTGTGGGTTGTGGCGTGTGTGCTGCGGTCTGCCCCCGTGGCGTATTGCGCCTCGAAAACGGCACCTCAGATGTACACCAACGTGCCGCCGAAGTGCGCGTGCTGCGCATCAAAGAGGGAGGCGTAACTATTGATGGTTACTTTGATAGCTGAATTTGCAATATCGTTAGTTGGAGCATAGACTACCTCCCTCTAAAAAATTCAAAACTTTACGACTATGGTGACAAATTGACAAGTGTAGTAGTTGGGATAGCTTTCGCAGGAAGAAAAGCAACCATGTTTCGTACTATAAGACATTGAGACAACTTTATTTGTAATTTGACTTCAGTGTTGAGAGCGGGGGGTTGAGTCCCCCACACCTGCCACCTTTTAAAATAGCAACCACCTATAAACTCTTTAAATTTGTAATCAAATTACAATTTTAAGGTAAAAAATATATATTATTCATTTTTTATTTTTTAATTTGCAGTAAACTTACAAAATAAAGATGAAAAATGATTATCAATTTTAGTGTTCAAAATTTTGGTTCAATAAAAGACAAACAAACTCTTTCATTTGAGGCAGACAAATCGACACACCTTGAAGACGCTTATATCGTGAATTTTGGTGGACAGAGAATTTTAAAACTTGCCTTGATTTATGGTGCCAACGCATCTGGAAAAACAACAATTTTGAAAGCTCTTGATTTTTTAAGAGACATCGTTCTTGAACCAGAGCGTAAAAAAACTAATGAATTGGACTTTAGTCCTTTCTTGTTTGATCTAAATACACCTAAGCAGAACTCAATTCTTTCTATTGAGTTTTTTCAAAATGACATTAAATATTTTTACGAAGTTGAATTTTTTAAAAAAGCAATTGTGTCTGAGGTGTTATTTTTCCACAACCCTAAAAAAGCTAAAGTCTTTAAGAGAAAAACAAACTTATCAAATCAATTTACTGAAATATCGTTTGGGAATAAAATTTCTGCCGACAAGGTTTTTGAAAAGACACTAGAATCTAACACTTTATGGAACAATACCGTTCTTGGAGGGTATTTAAAAACGAACATTGACCTTAAGGAATTACAAGAAGTTGTTGATTGGTTTAAAAACTATTTAAGTCCATTAGTTTACACAAGAACAGAGTTAGAAGGATTTGTTACTTCAAGAATTGGAAGCAAAGAAATTTCTAAAGCTGATGTTGTTACAATATTAAAAAAAGCCGACTTTAATATTTCTGATATTGTTATTGAAGAGAAAGAAGAAAAAATACCAGATGGTTTAATTGAGTTCTTGAAAAAGCAAGTTAAAGAACAGAGTGATAAAATTAAGGAACTAGAGGAAAGAGGTATTGTAACGGCTGTAAACATTGAATTTGAGCATACAGTAAATAATACTAAATACACCTTGCCTTTAGAATTTGAATCGCAAGGAACAAGGCGTTACTATGGATTTGCAGGCTTATTAGCTTTGTTAATCAAAAATCCAACAGCATTCCCAATTGATGAGTTAGAAGCTTCATTACACCCTGATTTATACTTGCATTTTATTCTTTCTTTTCTTTTAAATTCTAAAACATCTCAAATCATTGCAACCACTCACAATAGAGAAATTTTAGAAAATAAAGATATTTTTAGAAATGATGTAATATGGTTTACAGACAAACAAGAAAGTTGTTCGACAGAGCTTTATTCATTGGCTGATTTTGATAGCTCTGTTGTAAGAAATACTACAAATATTTTAAACGCTTATAAAAGTGGTAAATTAAGTGGAACACCTAATTTGGGCGACACTTTCATTGAATTAAGTCTATGAGAAAGCCAAAAAAAATTACACACAAAATAGATCCTTCTTTTGCTCTTGTAGTGGATGGAGAAACAGAAGTTTGGTATTTGCAAATGTTAAAAAGGAATGAACGGGACATTCGTGTAAGCATAAAACCCGAAATCCCAAACAAAAAAAGTACAGAAGAACAATATAATTTGGTTTGTAATTTAGCAAATAAAGAGTTTACAAAGGTTTTTTGGATTGTTGACCTTGATACTATTATTAAAGAAGATAATGAAGCACCAAAAGGCAAAAAATCACCACTTAAAACTTTTAAAGAATACCGAACCGACCTCATTAAGAACTACCCAAACGTTGTTGTTATTGTAAATAATCCTTGCATTGAGTTTTGGTTTCTACTCCATTTTGAAAAAACATCAAAATACTTCGACACGTGCTCAAGTGCAGAAACACAACTAGAAAGACACTTGAAGAATTACGAAAAGACAAAAAAATTCTTTACGAAACAAAATGATGATATTTATTTGAAATTAAAACCAAAACAAAGCCAAGCTATAGATAATTCTCTTGCTCTTGGAAATTTTGACAAAGAAAACCCTAAGAAAGCAATGTGCGAAATGGAATTACTATTTAAGTCAGACGAGTTAAAAAATCACTTTAAATAGAAAGCCGTACAGCTTACTATAGTGCTTCCCTTACGAAAAACCACCTTGTGCTTGCTAATGTTTCACGGAGTTACCCATGCACGCAGGTGACTCTCATTCCATAGTCAATCGACTTTTAGGTGGTAACCCTTTAGAATTTGGGGTATATTTGCCATTAGAGGCATACACATGCGCCGTGCACACAGGTATCCGATCGCACGGCTCAACCGTTGAGCACCAAAATAATTCAAACACTTTTTCGGTAATTCAAAAACCTGTTTAGACTTTGGATTACCGGAATAAAACCAACCTATGCTTGCCATCAGTGTCGTCATTACCATTGTTACGGTCGTTGGGGTGTTTTTACTCCAGCGCATCAGCCACCCTTGGGTAAAAACACTGCTGGACTGGGTACCAGCCATCCTTTTTGCCTACCTCATTCCGGCACTTATCACCCATTTATCAGGTTGGGACTTGTCAAAAGTAGCACTGCACGATGTGAGTAAAAACGCGGTCGTTCCCTTTGCGGTTGTTTGCGTCATGAGTGCCCTCTCTTTCCCGCAGTTGCGAATGATTGGCTTCCGCCCCATCCTGCTTTTTGTCGGAGGCTCTTTCATTATTGCCACCCTGCCCGTATTACTAACGATGATTTTCTCCGCCTTCTCCGACCACAGCAAAGAGGTATTGCTGCAACAAGAATACTGGAAAGGGTTGGTATCCATCACAGGAGGGTGGATAGGCGGCAGTACCAGCCAGTTGGTACTCAAGGAGCTTTCTGGATGTAGCGAGTCCATTTTTCTCAGCATACTCGTATTGGATAACATCTTGGTCAACATCTGGACGATCCTCATGTTTCAGTGGATTAAGCGCAGCGACCGTATCAACGAGTGGGCAGGCATCCAAGATACCGTTCCTGATTTTATCCCCGATACCCTCCACCCAGGTCGCCTGACGCTTGCCCCTGTCGCCATCACCTTGGTAGGGGTAGTGCTGGCCGTTATCATGGCTCACATCTGGGTGGATACTTTTTTGTGGAAAATTATCCTACTCTCGCTGGCAGGCTTGTTACTCGGCAACTTAGTCCCCCGCTGGCATCACACGCTCGTACTCAAAATTGGGGGCATTGGCATACTCACCATCATGGCCATTTTAGGTCTGAAGTTGAATTTTAGCAACCTCTCCATGCCGTTGCCTTTGGTGTTATTAGCCGTAGTTTGGCTGGTACTGCACTTCGTGGGCATGCTGCTGCTCGCCTGGTGGCTTCGGCTTCATGCGGCTTGGGTACCCATTGCCAGCATGGCCAATCTCGGCGGCATTTCCACCGCCCCTGCCGTCACCGCCGCCTACAATGAAGAGTGGATGCCCCACGCCATCCTTCTCGCCATACTCAGCATGGTCACAGGCAACTTCTGGGGTATGGTTACCATTGCTTTATTTCAGTGGGTACTAGGGTAGGGGTACCAGAAGATTAAGCTTACTACTACTCGTTAGCCTATCCCCGCATTCCTCTCTACGGCACTTCCACCGCGTTCAATATCTGATGGATGATATCCTCTTGACTAATTTGTTCAGCTTCTGCCTCAAAGGTCAACCCGATGCGGTGGCGCAACACATCCTCGCATACCGAGCGCACATCCTCCGGTATCACAAACCCCCTGCGCTGCATAAAAGCATAAGCTTTAGCGGCCAGTGCTATATTGATAGAAGCCCTTGGCGAACCACCATAGCTGATAAGGGGCTGCAACGCTCGCAACGAGTAATCCTGTGGCGCACGCGTAGCAAATACAATATCGATGATGTAGCGCTCTATTTTTTCATCCATATACACTTTTCGCACCGACTCCCGAGCTTTCACAATCTCCGAGGTTGCCGCCACGGCCTCCACCTTTCCAAAATCCAAATCGTATAGATTGCGGCGCATGATTTCGCGTTCCTCTTCCTTCTTGGGGTAGCCTATTTTCACTTTCAGCATGAAGCGATCCACCTGTGCTTCCGGCAGTGGGTAGGTTCCCTCCTGCTCAATAGGATTCTGCGTAGCCAACACCAAAAACGGCTCCTCCAAAGGAAACGTTTGTGCACCTATGGTCACCTGTCGTTCCTGCATCGCTTCCAACAAGGCACTTTGCACCTTAGCAGGTGCCCGGTTGATTTCATCGGCCAGCACAAAATTGGCAAAAACAGGCCCCTTCCGCACCGAAAAATCATTTTTTCCGGGGTTGTAAATCATCGTACCCACGATATCCGCCGGTAGCAAATCCGGGGTGAACTGTATGCGGCTAAACTGCCCGTGCATCGTTTGCGCCAGCGTTTTAATGGCCAGCGTCTTGGCCAATCCCGGCAACCCTTCCAGCAGCACATGACCCCGTGTCAGCAGCCCCAGCAGCAAACGATTCACCATGTGTTCTTGACCCACAATCACCTTATCGGTCTCGCGTAGTATGCGCTCTATTACCGCACTGTCGGCGTATATTTGTTGGTTCAGCGCTTCAATATCCAACGATTGCATAGTTATTATTTTTCCGTCCCTTTAATGGTTTTTGGGGCATCCACCTGCCTCCTGTCGTCGGCGGTGTCGGGCCGTCCGTATCGGCTCGTCCGCTCATCGCTCCCCACTCCGATACTCCCGTCCCTATGCCTGCTCCCCCGCAAGCGGGTTCGCACACAATAGGGCAAAAGTCGGTATTTTTTCAAAAACTAAGGCAGCCTATTCCGCCACCAACTTCTTGATTTTGATGTTTAGTCCTGCGTAAAGCAACGTCATAAACGGACTCAAGTAGTTGAAAATTGCGTACATAAAATACTCTCCCGTTGCTACCCCCAATACCCCGGATTGATAAGCACCACAGGTATTGTACGGAATAAGCACCGACGTAACCGTACCAGAATCTTCCAGCGTACGGCTCAAGTTTTCCGGTGCTAGCCCCCTATCTTCATAAGCCTTAGCAAACATCTTCCCGGGCACGACAATAGCCAAGTACTGGTCGGAAGCAGTCGCATTGAGCACCACACAACTGGCCGCCGTACTGCCAAATAGGCCAAAAGTTGTTTTAGCAAGGCTAAGCAATGAACGGCTGATGCTTGCTAAGGCACCTATCGCATCCATGATGCCACCAAATACCATCGCACAGATTATCAACCAGATAGTACCCAACATCCCCGACATGCCTTTGGCCGAAAATAAATCGTTCAGCAAAGGGTTGTCCGTTTCCACCGATGTGCTCACTGTCATAGCATCCATCACACCTTTATACGCCGAAAGCCCATCTAATTTTTCTACGCCTGCTACAGCTGCCACCACATCTGGCTGAAAAACTACAGCAAACACCCCACCCAACAACGTTCCTGCCAATAACGCGATCAACGGCTTGGTCTTGCGAACGATCAGGAATATCACCACCGCAGGCACCAAAAACAAGACCGGGTGAATATAGAACTTTTCGCGCATCGCTGCCAGAATCTCCCCCGTATCAGCCGACCCCGTGGGCGTTGTCGTCAACCCCAGTATAACAAAGATAACCAATGTGATCAGGATAGTCGGCACCGTAGTAAGTGTCATATAGCGGATATGGGCAAACAACTCGCCCCCTGCCATAGCTGGTGCCAAATTCGTCGTATCCGATAACGGCGACATCTTGTCTCCAAAATAAGCACCCGATATCACCGCACCTGCTACCATCCCCAATGGAATCCCGATAGCTTGGCCGATGCCTACTAACGCAATACCCACCGTAGCTGAGGTCGTCCAAGAACTTCCCGTTGCAATCGAAATTATCGCACAAATCACCACCGTAGCAGGCAGGAAAATCGTAGGGTTCAGTAGCTTCAACCCGTAATAAATCATGGAGGGTATCACACCGCTTATCAACCACGTACCTGCCAAGGCACCCACGAACAACAGTATCAGCAGTGCTTCCGTAGTGGATTTCACATTATTCGACACCTCTTCTATCATGCGTTGGTAAGGTACCTTATTCATAAAACCTACCACTGCCGCCACTGCACCACCTATCAACAGAATGAATTGGTTCGAACCACTCAGTGCGCCATCTCCATACACAAAAACATTAAACGCCAGCAGCGCCACCAGTACTAACACGGGAAACAACGCTTCCCAAATGTTAAGTTCCTTGTTCTCAATAATCTGATTTTCTTCCATCGTTGTTTTCCTTTGGAACGGAAAAATAAATAGTCGTAGTTATCGGACAACTCAAAGTTGCTCGATAACGAAAGACAAACTTTGTCGCCCAATGATAAGGAAAATATTGGTAGTTCTCAATAAAAGGGGAAAATATCAAAGCCCCCGGCTTACTCTCCCTTGCCTACGCGCATCACCCGCACGGTCTCTATTCGGGTATTACTCACCGATTCTATCACAAACCGATACTCCCCAGTTCCATCACTTCCCCTTGTTCGGGTATATCTTCCGTAGTTGTCACTAAGTAGCCCGAAAGGGTGTGGTATTCGCCTTCCGGCAAAAACAGGCCGTGCTTCTCATTCAAGTAGTCTATCTCCAAGCGACCCGAAAACAGGTACTCCCCTTCTCCTACTACCTCCTCTATGTAATCTTCATCGTCGTGTTCATCCTCTATCTCTCCGAATATTTCTTCCAAAATATCCTCCAGCGTTATTATACCCGACACCCCGCCAAACTCATCCACCACGCAAGCAATGCTCATCTTTTCCTTAATAAATTTGTTCATCAAGTCCGTCACGGGCATGGCTTCTGGCACAAACGGCAACTCCAATATCATGCGCCGTATGTTCTTCGGGTTCGTAAACAACTGCTGGTGGTGCACATATCCCAACACATTGTCCAAATCATCATCGTGAACTAATAACCTCGATAATTTTGTGGACTCAAACAGCGCCGCCAGCTCATCCACACTGGCATTCACATCTATGCTCTCTACTTCAGTACGGGGTATCATACTTTGTCGCACCCGCACCTCACGCAAATTCAGGGCCTTGCCAAAAAGCTCCTTATCAATGCCTTCCTGCGACTCCGAGCGGGAATCCATCACCAAATTCTCCAAATCCAATCGGGTAAACGCCTGCTCCACCGTAGCCGATTCCCCCTTGAAAAACAACCGCAACACCCCGTTGGAAGTCTGCGTCATCACCCAAGCTGGTATGAAAAGCAAAAATTGCAAAAAACGGAGCGGATAGGCCAGCAAATACAGCAAATCGTCGGCAAATAATCGGAACAGCGTCTTGGGTAAGAACTCTCCAAACACCAACACCACCATTGTTATCAGCACCGTTTGCAATAGCACCTGCCATAGGCTCGACTCCGCTATTCCTAACCACCGCGTCAACACAGGCCCCAGCACGCCCCCCATCAACGACGAGAACATCACCAACACCGCATTATTGCCCACCAGCATATTGCTGATAAACGACTTGGGGTGGTCGTACCAGTTCGATAATATCAAGCTGCGGTAAGAACCCTTCTTCTTCTTCAGCTCTATCTTCAACTTGTTGGCCGACACAAACGCCATCTCCGACCCCGAAAACAAGGCCGAAAGCACCAGCGTTACCAATATGCCTATAAATACTCCCATGTTCTCCGCACTAATACAATTACAGTAAGCCCCAAAGATAAATACAATAGAGGTTATGTACGGGGAATTTGTATAGGGATTCAAATAAGATTTTTATGTTAGGCAAGGAAAAGGTTCTTTTGCTTAGCCGTAGCTAAGCAAAATGGTTCTTTGACGCAGCATAGCGTAAAAAGATATTTGAAGCGCATACAAAATTCTCCTATATAACCTCTAATTCCCAACAAGCAGATAGTCAATTGTTTTGGGGGCGTGCCCCGCTCCCTCCCTGCCGTCGGGTTCGGGTCGCGTGTTACACTATTACCTCACCCGGCCAAACCGGCTTCGGTACCGTTCCACCCGCTCACGCGAAGCGATTCCCGAAACGCAACCATACTATTTATCAAATAGGCTACCTTTGTCGCTCAAACGATGGATATGCGTGTATTAGTCATCAGCAACTACAACGATACCTTTAACGCCGTCCGCCCCGAAGGCGAACTTTTTATTGGGCTGCATCGCGCAGGCGTTACCGTGGATGTTATGACGGATGCCAACGCACACTATGCCCAAATCTTTAGGGCAGCAGGTATGCGCGTCATCGATTTTCACCCCCAATCCAAATTCGAGAGCAAAGCGGTAGCGCGTATCCGGCAAGAACTCGTGGATGGTGACTACGACATCCTCCATCTTTTCAACAACAAAGCTATCATCAACGGTATCCGCGCAGCCCGTGGACTGCCCGTCAAAGTGCTCACCTACCGAGGCTACACAGGCAACATTCATTGGTGGGACCCCTCCGCCTACCTCACGCACCTACACCCTCGCGTGGATGCCATCACTTGCGTATCCGATGCTGTCAAGGAGGTTTTTGACCGCCTGCCCTTTTTTCCGAAAGGGAAGGCCATCACCGTCAGCAAAGGGCACGACCCCGCTTGGTATCATGATATTCCCGTCGCCGACCGCCATGCGTTCGGTTTCGAGCCTCAGCACGTTTTGGTAGCCGTCGTCGCCAACGCCCGCCGTATGAAAGGTATTCCTTGGCTGCTGGATGCCATTGCCTTGCTACCACCCCACTCCCAAGCTCGTTTCGTCCTCATCGGGCGCGGATTGGACAACCCCACTACCCTGCGTGCTATTCAGCAGCGCAACATTGCCGACCGCATCCACTTCACGGGATTCCGCAAGGATGTGCTCAGCCTACTCCAATCTTGCGACATCAGCCTACTCCCCTCCGTAAAAGGGGAAGGACTATCCAAAGTGCTATTGGAGAGCCTTTTCCTTGGTGTCCCCTCTATTATGACAGACATTGGTGGCAACCGAGGGTTGGCTATTCACAACGAAACAGGCATCATTATTCCGCCTAAAGATGCACACGCTATGGCAAAAGCCATTGAACAGTTGGCAACAGACCCTACCTTTCGCCAACAATTAGGCAAAGCAGGCCAAGCATACATCAGCACCCACTATACTGTAGCGCGCAGCGTCCAAGAGATGAAGGCCGTGTATGAAAAAGTAATCTTAAAATTAGGAAGTTAGTTCCGCTTCTTCTTAAAATCTCCCCGCTGCCACGCATCGAAGAATTGCTTCCAAGCTACGGGGCTGAAAATATTCATCGGAGGGCGCTGCCCGATGTAGTAGTATTCTCGCGATTGCTGGCGTAGGTAAAAGCTGGAGTTTTCCACCCCATCCGAAGCTACTTCATTGCGCATGCGTTCCAGCGTTTCTTTGGCGGTATTCTTGGATGCGGTTTTCTGCAACTCGGGTGTCACATCCATGGCGAGGAATTCAAGGCGAAAATGGTCGCGGCTAGGCCAGGGGAAGACCACGGTTTCCGGTAAATTGACCGCATCTTGCGTCATCAGTTGTACCAATGAATAACGGTTATCTTTCAGCGTATCTGGAATGGCATATTGCACTGTTTTGTAGCCCACCGCAGAAAACTCTATCACATCGCCCTTTTCTACCACAATGGAAAAGAAGCCGTTGAAATCGGAGTAGGTACCCCTTCCTTTGTCCACCACCAAAATATTCACATAAGGCACTGGAAAAAGTTCTTGGGTGGTGCCGTCCAACACCATACCAGAAAACTGCACAACATCCGACTCCTCCTGTGCATGAAGCCGTGCGACGCTAAAAATCGCTAACAATATCAATACAATGCCCAATCTTTGCATAACCGTATATTTATAGTTCGGAGGCTAACACAACCGACGGGAGTGTAAACACCAAACACGCTACTTAATTAAGACGTTGCACAAGCGGATTTGGTTCGTTGCTAACCTAAAGTGCTAAGATTTAAGGGCAATCTCAACTACTTCCTCCATCCTGTCCACGAAATGAAACGTCAGACCATCCAAATACATTTCATTGATCTCCGCCACATTTTTTTCATTTTCGCGACACAGAATAATTTCCTTGATGCCTGCTCTCTTGGCTGCTAATATTTTTTCCTTGATTCCCCCACAGGTAGCACCTTGCCGCGTAGGGTAATCTCGCCGGTCATAGCCAAATAAGGTCTGACTTTTTTATTCAGGAAAAGACTTGTTAGCGTAGTAAGCATGGTAACACCCGCCGATGCACCATCTTTCGGGATAGCACCTTCTGGCACGTGCAGGTGAATATCATTGTTGTCGAAGCGTTCGGGGTCAATACCTAATTCTTTGCTGTGTGCTTTGAGGAAACTCAAGGCCGTCACTGCCGACTCTTTCATCACATCCCCTAAGTTGCCCGTCAAGGTCAACTTGCCTTTTCCGGGGCTGAGGCTGCCTTCTACGAAGAGGATCTCGCCTCCTACGCTTGTCCAAGCCAGGCCAACGGTTACACCAGGCACCTTCACCTGCTGGTAAATATCTTTAGAAAACTTGGCTGGCCCCAATATTTTTTTCAAATGCTCGGGTTTGATCGTTACCTCGTAACCTTCCTCCATCGCAACGGATTTAGCCACGAAACGCATCACACCTGCTATCTGCCGATCCAAGGAACGCACCCCTGATTCACGTGTATATCCGTTGACGATTTCCTTGATAGTTGTATTTCCTAGCTTCACCTGATCGGCTTTCAAGCCATGCTCTTTGCGTTGCTTAGGAATGAGGTGACGCTTGGTGATTTCCACCTTTTCCTCCAAGGAATAGCCACTGATGTCAATAATTTCCATACGATCCAACAAGGCGGGCTGAATGGCCGCCAAGGAATTGGCCGTAGCAATAAACATGACTTTCGACAGGTCGTAGTCCACGTCTAAATAATTGTCGTGGAACGTATTGTTTTGCTCCGGATCCAGCACTTCCAGCAAAGCAGAACTGGGGTCGCCTCGGAAGCTTTGCCCCACCTTGTCTATTTCATCCAAGATAAAAACAGGGTTGGCAGCACCCGCCTTTTTCAGCGATTGAATGATGCGCCCCGGCATAGCACCTATGTAGGTGCGGCGATGGCCGCGCACCTCGCTCTCATCGTGCAGCCCTCCCAAGGACATACGCACAAACTTGCGGTTCAGCGCATCGGCCACAGAACGCCCCAGCGACGTTTTGCCCACACCCGGAGGGCCTACAAGGCACAAAATGGGTGCCTTCATATCACCTTTGAGTTTGAGTACCGCCAAGTGTTCCATGATGCGATCCTTGACTTTTTCCAAGCCATAGTGATCCTTGTCCAACACTTTTTCGACGTGCTTCAAATCAAAATTATCCTCGGTAGTTTCATTCCAAGGCAAATCCATGAGGAGTTCCAAATAACTGAGCTGAATGCTGTAGTCGGGTATTTGAGGGTTCATCCTACGGATGCGCTCCATTTCTTTCTGGAAAGTCTGGGCAGCGTACTCCGGCCAATTTTTGGAAGTAGCACGTGCAGCCAGCGCGTCCAGCTCCTCCTGCTGTGGATTGTTGCCCAACTCCTCTTGTATCGTTTTGAGTTGCTGATTGAGGTAGTAGTCGCGCTGTTGTTTTTCGATATCCACCCGCACACGGCTCTCAATCTGGTCTTTCAGTTCCAGTATTTGCAACTCATTATTGAGTTGATGGAGAATCATCTCGGCTCGCTGATTAATGCTACTGGTCTCCAATACCTTCTGCTTCCATTCCAGCTTGGCACTCATATTAGAGGCAATAAAATTCAGCAAGGAAGCAGGATCCTTGATATTTTGAAGCACCACAATAGCTTCCGAAGGAATATTGGGAGACAGATCGATAATACGCTGCGACAAATCCTTGATACTGGCTATACGCGCTTGAAACTCAAGTGCGTCAATTGGCTCTGGTTGCTCCTCTAACACGGAGACAGTGCCTTGCAAATACGGTTCATCCTGCGTCATGCGATTGAGGCGTACGCGCTTGCGGCCTTGCAAAATAGCCGTCAGGGTGCCATCGGGCATCTTCAGCAACTTGAGGATTTGCGCCATGGTGCCTACCGAGTAGAGGTCATCCTGAGCGGGATCCTCCATTTCCATGTCCCGTTGGGAAAAAACCCCCACCTTTCGGTTGCCTTCATAGGCTTTGTTAATAGCCTTGATCGACTTGTCGCGCCCAACGGTGATGGGAATTACGTTATTGGGAAAGAGTACTGTATTTTTAAGCGCCAGTACAGGAAGTTCTTCGGGCGGCATTTCATCCTTGAAATCATTATCCACATCTTCCACAGAAATGAAGGGCAAGAAATCCCCTTCTTCTTCGAAATCTGAATGTGCGAGCAGCTCTTCAAACATATTTTGTTGCATATATTGAGAAGTACAGGCATCCCCGGCTATGCAATAAAGCATTGAAACGGAAATGTTGGTTGGGGTGAACTAGCACCTAGTATTTAGTGCTTTGGCGTACATTCAGCGCATCCTAAAGAGTATGTCTAAAACCCCAATGTCAACCTGTCAGTTTTTATTGATAAATTTGTAGCCAAGAATTGGGTCAATATCCGTGCCACCCCGTAAAGATACTTGTTTTTGGCATGAGTTCATGCCCCTCATGTAGCTAAAGTTTTCCACAACCCGACAAAACGTCAGTAATCTACTGTTATGAGAGAAACTTTTTCCACCCCCTTGCAAGCATCGTCTTCCAAATTATTCAACTGGCAATTGGTGGTACCTGCCGACATAACAGCCTTATTCCTCAAAAGCCCAACCAAAACGAGGGTGGTGTGTGTGCTAAACGGAGAGGATCCCCACCAATGTGCCCTGACCCCCATAGGATCGGGGGTATATGTCATCAAGGTAAACCAAGAACGCATCAAAAAGCTACGATTGCAGGAAGGAAAAGTAGTAACCGTAGAGCTTTTTCCCGACGACAGCCGTTATGGTCTGCCTATGCCAGCAGAAATGCAGGCTGTGCTTGATCAGGATGAAGATGGCAACCGTATTTTCCATGCCCTTAGTCCGGGCAAACTGCGCACGATGCTCTACATTGCCGGATCAGGAAAAAACAGCGATGACCGCATCCGTTTAGCCGTAGCCATTATTGAGCATCTCAAAGCACGCAACGGGAAAATCGACTTCAAGGCGCTCTATTATGATATACAGTAGTAATTATTACACCGAATTTTGGATGGATTCCATTGCAAAAACCAACCTGTTACCAGCAAATTGATGGCTTTGCATAACAATTCCTTACCTCCACAGCGTTAATAATGACAAATACCGCTAATTTTGCGGCGTAATTAGTATATGATAGACGAAGACTCGTTCTTCTACATCTGTGGTAACTTTCGTGAATAACTACGTCACAGGTTTTGTCATCCTTAAAATGATGCAAAAATTACTTCCCGATTTCTCTTGAAGCTTTTGAATAGCAAATCTGCTGAACATGAACCGCTTGATTTACTATTTAAAAGCCGAAACCGTTAAGTTAATTTTTCTGCGTTACTTACAATGAAAAGCATTCAGCCAATGAGAATTGTTTGGCATTCTATTATCAGTTATTTCTGGGTAGCCCTTTTGTTCAGTTCTTCCCTTTTTGCACAAAATGGGGTCATTTTTCTGAACAACCCTTCCTTTGAAGATTTTCCTCGACACAGTCAAGCACCGCGAGGTTGGACTGACTGTGGATTTGTGGGCGAATCAGCACCCGATGTTCATCCAGATTATGTATTTCAGGTCAATAAACTTGCCTTTGATGGCAACACCTACCTTGGCATGGTCGTCAGGGATAACGAAACATGGGAAAGTGTGGGGCAATTGATGAGTTCCCCTATGAAAAAGGGTACTTGTTATGAGTTCAGCATCAAACTGGCGCGGTCACTCACTTATATGAGTATCAGCCGTGAAAGTGGCCAAGATGCTCCTTATACGCAGCCCGTAAAACTCCGCATCTGGGGAGGATTCGGTAGTTGCGATAAGCAGCAAATGATGGGCGAGACACCACTGATCAAAAACCCGGATTGGATGCAGTATTCGCTCAAGCTTTCTCCTAACGATAATTTCACCCATATCGTGTTGGAGGTCTTTTACAACACCCCCAACTTGTTTCCTTACAACGGCAATTTATTATTGGATGGGGCTTCAGAATTACAACCAGTAGCCTGCGACAAACCCATCCCGAAGGAACCCCAAGTTCCTAAAGTGGAAGACCCCTTACTGGCGAGCAATACGCCCAAAGCACCACCTTCCCCCCAAGTGACACCCGTGCAGGTAAACCCCAAGCCTACAACGCCACAATCCACTAGTCCTACATCTCTAGCTGGTGTGAAACGTTCGGAAATGACGGCTGGTAAAACGATCTTATTGGAAAACATACAGTTTGAATCCGATAGTTCACGCCTCATTAAATCGTCCTTACCTACGTTGGAGGAATTGTACAACTTCTTAGCAGCCAACCCGGACGTAAGCGTGGAAGTGGGCGGGCACACCAACGGATGGGCCGAAGCCAACTACGCCATCCGGCTCTCCACAGCGCGCGCCAAAGCAGTAGCTGAATACCTGACTGACAAGGGCATCAACCCAGCACGTGTGAAATACAAGGGCTATGGCAAGGCAAAACCCATTGACACCAACGATACTCCCGCTGGGCGACGACGCAACCAACGGGTAGAAATAAAAATTTTAGGAACCGGATAATCGTGGATATACCAACCATCATCAAGACCGATATTCGCCAACTCAGCCTACCTGACATTCAGGAGGCTGTGATTGCTTTGGGAGAACCCAAATTCCGCGCTAAGCAAATTGATGAGTGGCTCTGGAAAAAAGGTGCACATTCTTTCGAGGAGATGACGAACCTGTCTAAACCCTTGCGGGAAAAACTTTCTACTGCTTTCAGTATCCTGCCTATTGCAGCAGATAAAGTGCAACACAGCTTAGATGGCACCGTGAAAACCCGTTTCCGGTTGCACGATGGTTACTTGGTGGAATCCGTTCTCATACCCGTGCCGGATGATGATCGTTTTACCGTTTGCGTATCCTGCCAAGTAGGCTGTAGTTTGACTTGCAAGTTTTGCGCTACGGGGCAAATGAAAAGGGAGCGCAACCTAAGTGCTGCAGAAATCGTTGATCAAGTCGTGTTGGTAAACCAACAATGTATAGAAAAATTTGGGCACCCCCTTACCAATATCGTATATATGGGAATGGGCGAACCTTTGTTGGCTTACCAGCCTGTTTTGGAGAGCATCAACCGTATCACCTCACCCGACGGGTTAAATATGTCCCCTCGCCGTATCACCGTCAGCACAGCAGGCATCGCTAAGATGATTCGACGGCTGGCCGATGATGCTACCAAAGTCAACTTAGCTTTGAGTTTGCACGCCGCCGACGATGCTAAGCGAAACGAAATCATGCCCATCAACGAACAGAATAATCTGGCGGTTCTCATGGATGCCATCGACTATTTTTACCAACAAACGGGCAATCGCATCAGTTATGAGTACATTGCTTTTCAGGATTTCAACGACAGTTTAGAGGATGCTCAGCAATTGTTGAAACTCTGCAAGCGATTTCCCGTAAGGGTCAATATTATTGAGTACAACCCAATTGACGGGGCAGATTTTCGAAAAGCAACCGAACACCGTGTGGACGATTTTGCACGCTTGCTACGCGACCACGGGGTGATGACCACCGTAAGGCGTAGCCGTGGCAAAGATATTGATGCCGCTTGCGGACAGTTGGCGAATAAAGGGCAGTAAAGAATATGGCAGCAGATTTACACAAGGATAATGCGAAGATTATTCAAATTTTCTTCATCCTCTGCGCATTAGTGCTGCTGGGGCAGTTGTTGAATCTTCAGGTTTTCAACAAGGAATTTAAGATAAGAGCCGAAGCAGCAGGTTCCAGCCGTTTGACAGAATACCCCTCGCGAGGGCTTATTTTCGACCGTAATAACCAACTCATGGTGGTCAATCGTCCGGTTTACGACCTGATGTTTATTTACAACCAATTTGAAGCCAATGCCGCCCAGTTCGACACGACCAAATTTTGTAAACTTTTGGGCGTAACAAAGGAGTATTTTATTGCCTCCTTAGATAAAAACTGGAAAGATCCTCGCTACTCCAAGGCCAAAGCAGAACCGTTCCTTACGCGCATCACGCAAGAGCAACACGCGGCTTTTCAAGAAAGCCTATACCAATTCCCTGGGTTCTATATTGAAGAAAGAAATGCCCGCGCCTATCCTCACCAACACGCCGCCCACCTGCTGGGGTACATTGGGGAAGTCAATAACAAAATTTTAGAAGATTCCACAGACATATACAGTTCAGGTGATTACTTGGGGGTCACGGGGATGGAAAAATACTACGAATATTATTTGCGAGGCATCAAAGGCATCCGAAGGGTGGAAAAAGATATTCGCGGGCGTATCATCGGCAGCGTCGCGGATGGTCAATTGGACGTAGATCCGGTGGCAGGCTACGACCTGTTCTCCACCATCGACATGGATCTTCAGCAGTATGCCGAAGAGTTGATGCAAAACAAAATAGGCAGTATCGTTGCCATAGAACCCTCAACTGGGGAAATTTTGGCCTTAGTAAGTTCTCCCAACTACGACCCCAACAGCTTAGCTATTGGTTCGGGGCGTGGGCAGCGGTATGCGGAGTTGGCCAATGACACCCTGCAGCCCCTTCTCAATCGGTGTGTGCAGGGTCAGTACCCTCCAGGCTCGTTGTTTAAACCCATTGTGGCGTTGATCGGCTTACAATTGGGTACACTATCCCCCGAACGTGGGGTGAGTTGCGGAGGTGCCTACTACTTCAATGGTATGCGGCTTACGGGTTGCCACGGCCATGCCTATTGTGGTAGTGTATCAGCAGGCATACAACATTCCTGCAACGCCTATTTCGTTACAGTTTTTCGCGAAATCATCGATAGGCACAAGGACGAATCTACCCCACGCAAAGGATTAGATGAGTTCAATAGTTATTTGGAACGGTTTGGCATGGGGCACACATTGGGCGTGGATTTTCCGGGTGAACTCAAGGGTAATATCCCGTCCTCTGCTTATTACGACAAGGTCTATGCTAAAGAGTCTGGCTGGAAATCCATCTGGATTCGCTCGTTAGGTATCGGGCAAGGGAATTATTGGTCACAAACTTGCACTTGGCCAATATGGCCGCTGCCATAGCCAACAGGGGGTACTATTACACCCCGCACTTGGTACGGGCACTCCAAGACCAAGAAGGTAATATCATCCCCTCGCCCCAATCATTGCAACGCATGAAACAGGCATTGCCCCCCAGCATTTCGTTCCTGTTGTCGATGGTATGGAATTAGTGGTACAAGCGGGTACTGCTCGTAGTGCCTTTATTCCCGATATTCCCATTTGTGGCAAGACGGGAACAGCAGAAAACACCCAACGCGGAGGTAAAGACCACTCCATTTTCTTCGCTTTTGCCCCCAAGGATAACCCCAAAATAGCCTTGGCGGTATATGTAGAAAATTCTGGCTTCGGGGGTACGTACGCAGCACCTATCACCAGCCTACTCATAGAGCGCTATATCAACGGCAAAATCGATGACAGCCGCTTATGGATGGAAGAAAGGATGAAAAACGCCAACCTCATCACTCAACCTTGAATGGTATGATCGTTTCCGCAATAGTGGCAACTGCCACCAACCAAGTAATCGGCGATGGTGCCGATATTCCCTGGAGACTCTCCTCAGATATGAAATACTTCAAGCGCACTACGCTTGAACACCACGTCATTATGGGTAGGAAGACATTTGAAAGTATGGGGCGGCCTCTTCCCAAGCGCACCAATATCATCCTTACACGCGACGTGATGTACGCGGGCACAGGCATCATCGTAGCCCATTCCATAGAAGAAGCTCTTACCATCGCTCTTGATAATGGGGAAACAGAAGTATTTATCATTGGTGGTGGGGAAATATACCTGCAAAGCATGCCGTATTGGGATCGCGTTTATCTCACACGTGTACATGCTACCCCTTCCGGCGACACCCACTTCCCAGCTTTACCCCCTGATGAGTGGGAACTAATAACTCACGAACCTCAAGAAAAAGGGAGCAATGACGAATTTGACTTCACTTTCGAAGTGTATGAACGTAGATAGTATATAAATCCATACAATTGTCATAGAATCCGATTATTTTTGCGCTCAGATTGGTACACAAGGATTTTTGTTAACATTTTTTTAATATTATTATTCAAAGTTTAACTTTTCCCTGTGTCTTTTGGCTCAAACTACGTCTTAATGCACAAACGCTTTTGTGTGTAAAGAGGTAGGCAACCGCAAAAATAAGTTGCATGTCTGTATGTCACGCAAAAATGGAAGACCTGGAGGTAATTCATGTCTATTTAGAAAGACAGGCTTCCCGTTGTTTTAATCTGTTGTACGAACGGTATTCCGGCAAGGTATATGCCAAGTGCATTACCCTGCTACGGGATGAGGAAAAAGCAGAGGATGCTACTCAGGAAATTTTTACCAAAGTGTTCCTCAACCTTTCCAAGTTTAATGAAAAATCCAAATTTTCTACTTGGTTGTATTCGATTACTTATAACTTTTGTATCGACTACATCCGCAGGCAGAAAAAGGAGAAAGCCGTTTTTACAGATGAAGCTGAACGATTGCCGGATGTAGCTGAGGACGATATTCCCGACAAGGAAATCTTCGAACTCAACCTCCAGCAATTGCAAACGGTATTGAAGGATATGCCTAGCGGCGACCGGGCTATCCTCCTGATGAAGTACCATGATGGTGCCCAAATCAAGGACATCGCCGAACAGTTTGGTAAAACAGAAAGCGCGATTAAAATGCAAATCAAGCGAGCCAAGGAACGTGCACGGATGATCCGAGCAGAGACCTTCGCCGACTCCGTGTAACTTAAATAAGGGGATTTATGGATCAGCCATTCAGCAATCCATTCGATGAAATGGAAAACGACGGCATAAGAAGCTTTTACGATAACAAAGTTGATGTGCGTGTCAAATCAAAATTGGATAACACAATGGGTACCATCCGCTTTCTTAGCAATATTGCGGATGTTTACCTCAGTAAGTTAGTCGATACAGTGGTAGGGATGACCAGCCATGAGCAACCTATTGAAAACACTGACGACGAAGGTATCAATCGTATCAGCCCACCTGATACGGATAAACACTACCCAAATCTGTAGTACTAAGACTTAAAAACTCATATCAAACATGTGGCAGAAAATTTGGAATACCATCCTTGGCCATCTGGAGCAACTCGGGGCTGTTGTACCCAATCTTATCACAGCGTTTGCTGTGCTATTAGTAGGGTTTATCATTGCCCGTATTCTGCGCAAACTTATCAGCAAAGTATTGGCCAAAACTGGTATCGATAAACTTGCTGCCCAACTGAACGAAGTGGATATGATCGCCAACACCCGCATGGAGATTAAACTGAGTACCATGCTGGCCAGTATCGTGTATTACCTGATCATGTTTATCTTCCTCATGGCCGCCATTGAAGTATTAGGCATGGAAGCCATTTCCAACCTAATGACAGATATGATCAATTACTTACCCAAGGCCATCGCTGCCTTTTTCGTATTCCTATTGGGAATCGTACTCAGCGATATGGTCAAAAAATTGGTACGCACTACCTGCGACTCCCTTGGCATCGCTTCTGGCAAACTACTGTCGAATATGGTGTTCTATTTCCTATTCCTGAATGTGGCACTTGTCACTATGAAGCAGGCGGAACTACAGACCACCTTTATGGAGAATAACATATCCATCATTTTAGGCGGTGTTATCTTGGCTTTTTCCATCGGGTATGGGTTGGCTTCTCGTTCGTTGATGTCCAATATGTTGTCGGCTTACTATAATAAAGATCGTTTTGAAGTTGATGACGAAATAACCGTGGGTGGCCAACGGGGTAAAGTGATTGCGATGGACAACACCTCGCTCACACTCCGAACTGAGGAAGGGGAAGTGGTGGTGCCTCTCAGTAAGTTGTCAACAGAACAATACACTATCCACCGCAAAAATCGATTTGTCCCCATTGAAGGTGGGCAAAAAGGTAGTTAATGTTTTATACTTTGAATCTACCCGCTACGGGCTGAATGAAAAGGTTTCTACGCGATACTGGTGACAAAGCGAAATATTTTAAACTCACGCTACCACCCGTTATCTGTTTATATTACACGTTCACCATTTAATTTCAATATGAAGAAGCACGTTTTACTCTTATCATTGTTGGTTTTAGCGCTTGTACAGAATAACTGGGCGCAAACCACGGAAGAATTACAAGCCATGAAAGACGCTAAGTCCACGGAATTGGCTAAATTAGAAGCTGATCTAGCTGCAATTACTGGGCAAGTGGATGCGCGCTCAAAGGCGAAGTAGCTGGCCTGACGGACGCAACCGACTCCCTACCCACGCTGGGACAAGGGATTGCTTGGTAATGTAGGGCTTAGCTTTGCTACTTTCAATAACTGGAAGTTTGCTCCGCGAACAACCCAATACCTCTTGCGGTCAACATTGGCTTTTCTTCTACAGGTTTTGTAAATGGCGATTTTGAAATCATTTTGGCGCAACAGCGCTACTCTCACTCAATCCAGATGACATCGACGACTTTCAGGTTTCTGCCGATGCCTTCAATATCACTTTGTATGGTTACAAACTGTTCGATAAACTGGCTATTTCAACCTTAGGTGAATTACCGTACTTCCCATCCTTGATGGACGTTTTACTAATCCTACTACTTAGATGTTGTGGGTAAGTACTTGGACTCCTATCAAAGA
Organism: Saprospiraceae bacterium; assembly: GCA_041392765.1. GTDB lineage: Bacteria > Bacteroidota > Bacteroidia > Chitinophagales > Saprospiraceae > Lewinella. The sequence continues at coordinate 3,430 of JAWKLL010000015.1, read as the reverse complement.
CTTGGTAGTGGTATTCCACCCATTGAACTACAACTTCGTATTTTCTGACAGCGATTTCGATTTCCAATCTTCTGGTACAAAGATTGTGGCAGACTATACTCGCCAATTAACCAAGGGCGTAGCGTGGAAGTCTAACTTATCGGCTTTCTCAGTTACGATGGTGCTGACCTGTCTAACTGGACATGGGTAAACGGTTTTAGCACTGCTGTGAAAGGGGTTGGTATTGGTCTTGATCTTGGTTTGCGCAACAACAAACAAGAAGCACTCGCCGCCGAAAAAACAGATAACCCTCTCCAAACTTACTGGATTCTTGGCTTGTCTTACGCTATTTCTACTAAAAAGTAAGCTACCAGAGGAGGCTGAATTTCCTCAGTTAGTGACGGATTAAAATAACTGCTCCCCATTTTTGATTCGCTAAATTTTCTAAGCAAGCGACTAAAAGGAGCTTGCGTGAAAATATTCGCGAATCGGTAGAAAAAATGGGGGTGGTTATTTCCGTCTTTTCACTTATGTAAACGAACAACGGTTCTTAGTCTCTTTTTCAACTAATCATAGCAACGGCCTGCACCCGATAGGATGTAGGCCGTTGCTATATCATCTGCTCATTGAAATGCTTACTCTTCTTCCCCTTCAATCTCTTTTCTCCTACGCACATCATCTTTTTCGTAGGCGCGGATGATTTCCTTGACTAATCGGTGGCGAACTACATCATCTGCCGATAAGTAAATGGCGGCAATACCTCCGATGGGGCGCAACAACTCAATTGCCCGCCTCAATCCTGATTTCTGATGAAAGGGCAAATCCACTTGAGAGAGGTCGCCCGTGATGATGCAGTTGGCCGTAGGGCCTAAACGGGTCAGGAACATTTTCAACTGAGCCGTAGAGCAGTTTTGTGCTTCATCCAAGATGATAAAAGCATTATCCAAGGTGCGCCCGCGCATATACGCCAAAGGAGCAATTTCAATGACCCGCGTATCCATGAACTGCGCCAATTTATCCGCAGGAATCATATCGTCCAACGCATCGTACAAGGGGCGAAGGTAAGGATCGATCTTCTCCTTCAGGTCGCCGGGTAGAAAGCCCAAGCTTTCGCCAGCTTCTACTGCTGGGCGAGTGAGGATGATTTTCTTGACGGTCTTATTTTTAAGTGCACGCACTGCCAAGGCTACGGCGGTGTAGGTCTTGCCCGTACCCGCAGGCCCGATAGCAAAAACGATGTCGTTTTTTTCAGCAGCCGCAATGAGTTTTTGCTGGTTGACCGTCTTGGCGCGAATCGGCCGCCCGTCCCTGCCGTGTAGAATGGTTTTATTGGCACTACTTAACCCCAACTTGCTTTCCAACGGGTTGTCGCCATTTAGCAAATCCTCTACCATTTGGGTAGTGAGTTCCTTGTGTTCGCGCAACAACCGCACCATGAGTTCAATGCGGTTTTTAGCCTTCTGTGTGAATTTTTTCTCCCCCGATACCTTGATATTGCTACCTCGGCTGGTGATAGTCACTTCGGGAATCGCCTCCCTCAATAGATTTAATCGCACATTCTGCTCTCCCCACAACAATAAGGGGTCGATATCGTCTAACTGTAAAATGATTTCGCTCAAGTATGATACTCCGTTTGGTGGTGTAAATTGCAACACAAAACACGCTACCTTATCATAAGGTTCCGTGCTAAGTCCACTTTAAATACAAATGTAGGGATATTGGCCGTTCGTTCTACCAGTTTACAATTAATTTATACAAAAACACATCACAGGGAAGACAGCATTTTTTTCCTACCTTTGCGGCTCATTTCCAAACCGTTATTTTTACATGATAACCGTTCAAAACCTGAGGCTGCAATATGGCAAGCGCGTATTGTTCAAAGAAGTTGACCTCAAATTCACCCAAGGCAATTGCTACGGCGTGATTGGTGCCAACGGCGCAGGTAAATCGACATTCCTAAAGATATTATCCGGCGAAATCGACCCCAACCAAGGGAGCGTCAATATCGAACCCGGTAACCGGATGGCTGTCCTCAAGCAAAACCACTTCGAGTACGAGCAAGAGCAAGTGCTTCAGACTGTCATCATGGGGCACCAGGAAATGTACCGCATCATGCAGGAGAAAGATGCCATCTATATGGATCCCGATGCTACGGAAGAAGACGGTATGCGCGCTGCAGAATTGGAAAACAAATTCGGCGAAATGGGCGGATGGAACGCTGAAAATGATGCCGCCGAATTGCTCAGCAATATGGGTATTCACGAAGACTTGCACTACATGACCATGTCTGAACTTAGCGGTTCCGACAAGGTAAAAGTATTGCTCGCTCAGGCACTCTTCGGCAATCCCGATATCCTACTTCTGGACGAGCCTACCAACGACCTTGATGCTCACACCATCACTTGGTTGGCCGACTTTTTAGCCGATTTCAAAAACATGGTTATCGTCGTTTCCCACGACCGCTATTTCTTGGACATGGTCTGTACCCATGTCGTGGATATTGACTTCCAAAAGATCAATATCTACACGGGTAACTACACTTTCTGGTATGAATCCAGCAAGTTGAAAGCCCAGCAATTGGCTAACAAGAATAAGAAGATGGAACAAAAACGCCAAGAGATGATGGAATTTATCCAGCGTTTCTCGGCCAACGCCTCTAAATCCCGGCAGGCTACTTCGCGTAAAAAGGCATTGGAAAAACTCAACCTTGAAGACATCCAGCCTTCTACTCGTAAGTACCCCTATATCAACTTCCAACCGGAACGCGAACCAGGTGACCAAATCCTCAAGGTGGAAAACCTTAGCAAGAAGGATGAAAACGGCAACCTGCTGTTTAGTAATGTGTCCTTCACCGTCAACCACGGCGAAAAAATCACTTTGATTTGTGATGAAAGTACCGCCATCACGGCTTTTTATGAAATCTTGGCAGGCGAAGCTTCCCCCGATACAGGTACCGTGGAATATGGCCAAACCATTACCCGTGCGTACATCCCTAACGAGAACCAAAGCTACTTTGCCAATAGTCAAGACATAGACCTCATCAACTGGCTCAGGCAATATTCCGAAAATAAAGACGAGCAGTTCATCCGGGGTTTCTTGGGACGTATGCTCTTTTCCGGCGAGGAGGTTTACAAACAATCCAGTGTATTGTCGGGAGGGGAAAAGGTGCGTTGTATGATGGCTAAGGCCATGCTAGCTTCTCCGAACTTCCTACTTATGGATGAGCCTACCAACCACCTCGATTTGGAATCCATCACCGCGCTGAACGAAGCTATGCGGGATTTTAAAGGTAATATGATCTTTACTTCCCATGACCACCAGCTTACGCAAACCGTTTCTAACCGCGTTATAGAAATCACGCCCAAGGGCATTATCGACAGTCTGATGTCTTACGAGGAATACTTGGAGTCTGAAAACATTATTGCACAACGTGCCGCATTGGCCTAACTAA
>JAWKLL010000014.1:0-121211 GCA_041392765.1 Saprospiraceae bacterium | reverse complement strand
ATTTTTTTCCCCATACTAAAGGTCAAAATCTGAATCCGACCGAAGTTTGTATGGATAAATTTTGGTCGTTGTCGTTGCGAGTTTCATATTTATTGCCAGGCAGCAGTCTTACTTGCGAAAGATCCTGCGCTTCATTGGTCACATCTGTTAGTCCATAATTGAGCCTAGCACCAATGTATAACCCTTTGCTGATAAAGAAAGCCAAGCCCGCATTCAGCCCGAAATCTATGGTGTTGTATTTATTCTCATCGTTGTCCGCTGCTTCGTAGTAGGCACCTACTGTGACGGGCCGCAAAGCGATTACCCCTGAAGCTAGGTCGAAGGGTTCAGCCGCGATGAGTGCATCCCTACCTCGGTCGTTGTTGTAGTACGCATAGTCCACATTGGCGGTAAAGCTGGAGATAGGCGTGCCATTCTGAGCTGTGCCGCTAAACGTAACCGCTCCACTGCCACGACTGCCAACCAATATGCCGGCGTTAACACCTGCTTCCAGCTCTAATTTACCAATTTTGTAGTAAACCATCAGCGGAATATCAAGGTAAGAATTGGTGACATTGAAATCGCTTTTACGGGTGCCTGTGGCATAAAAAGGTGCATCGAGATCACGTAAATACAGGGTGTAGTAAGAGTCACCTTCGTAGGTATATTGCACCCCTTTTTGGTTATAGATAAATTCTCCCTTCACGCCGAACAAATCGGTGACTGAATATATAAAAGTATCACCAATGTGAAAACCTACGCTGGTGCTATAGGTTTCGCCGGGTTCTAATGCGTCGGTTTGAAAATTATTAAAATTCAGTCCGGCTTTGAATCCGCCTGAAAATTCGCCCTGCGCCTGAATTGCCCAAGTAGCAACAAATACAAGGATAGTGGTAAAAAAAATTCTCATTGATTACTGTATTTTAAGAGTATGTCTAAAATTCCCTTAATTGGCTGCAAGCGACCAATTTCGTCCTGTTCTTCGTTGTATCCCGATAGCTATCGGGACGCCGATGCTTCCGGCATCGACTGCGCTTTTCGCCTTGAACAGAACAAAATTTGATCACTTTCGCTCAATCAGAGAAATTTAGACATACTCTAATAGCGGGTTCAAAGTTACGTCAATTTAAAGAACCTTTTTCAATAATATACGGTTGGTTGTTACCGATTCTTTTCCTTGAACCCCACGATTTGAAATCCTCTGCTGATGGCAAAAAGGAGCATGTTTTTATGTTGGTTTCGCGTCTTGAACACGATGGAGCGTATGCCCTGCCGGCGCGCCCACGCTTCCTGCGCTTCCGCCAATTTACGTGCTACATTTCTGCGCCTGTAGCTAGGAAGAACACCGCCCATCCAAGAGTAAAAATAGTCTTTCTCTTGATAGCCGACCTTAAATCCTACGGGTTTGTCATCGAGCCAGGCAATGAGTATCAGGTGTGTTTTACCGGACAATCTTCGTTTGTATTCTTTCTTTTCGGGCGGGCCTATGAATTCCGGCACGAGCCGCGATAGTCTCATTGCCGTATCCACATCGCCCTCTTTGATGACTAATCCCATTAGTTTGCTGTATTTTTCCTATTTTGTATCGCTGCGTATTATAGCGAAGGACTGCCAAATTTGCGCCAATACAGAATGATCAAGAACCCCGTCAAAGCCCCTCCTAAATGCGCAAAATGGGCAATATTATCCCAAGAATACTGATTCATACCAAGATATAACTCAATGACCATCAGGCCGGGTATGAAATACTTGGCTTTGATGGGAACGGGAAAAAAAAGCAGCATCAATTCTGCATTGGGAAACAGCATACCAAACCCCAACAACAATCCGTAAATAGCACCAGAAGCCCCTACCATGGGAATATCCATTTTACTCTTGATGATCCCATCTATAGCAAGGCTGAGTTCCGCTGCCTGATCTTGTGGAATGCCCTTTCGCAAAGAAGCCAACATGTCTTGGTTCTCAGGAATATTATCCAAGCGAGCAAAAGCCAGAAAGTCGCGCATCGTACTAGCTGAAGGACTCGCGTCAAAAAGAGCCGCTAATTCTTGCATCTTACCTATTTCCCAGGCCGTAAAACCGATGTGTAGCACTGCCGCACCTATAGCACAAGCAAAGTAGAAAAACAGGAATTTCTTGGGGCCCCACATTGTTTCCAATGCAGAACCAAACATCACCAAGGCAAACATATTAAAGAAGATGTGTGCAAATCCACCATGCATAAAAAAATGGGTGGCCAACTGCAAAGGCATGAAGTACTCCGAACCGAAATAGTGCAAAGCCATGAGTTGGTTCATCTGGGCATCGCCAAAAATGAGCGATGCCAGAAAAAACATCACATTGATAATCAGCAAATTTTTTGCTACATCTGTTATTCTGGGCATACGATTTTGAGTTGTCCGGTAACGTTGAAAAGACAAGACTAAATGCCAAATTGTTGTTACCGACCGCTAAAATACCAGAATATTAGACAAACCACCCCTTCCTACCTGCTAGAATTTGACCACAGGTGTAAAGCCATCGTATTTTGGCGTATATTCGCACCCGTGTAGGTTTACACAGACTTATCAGCTCCAAGCGGGCTTTTCGTCTTTGTGTTATTGAATGAGAGAATAACTACTTGTTACATTACAAAGTAGTTATGAATGAAAATACGACAACTTGAAGTTTACAGAATTTGGTTTCACAGATGATATCCTCGACAGTTTGGATGCCATGGGCTTCAAAGAAGCTACCCCTATCCAGCAGCAAGCTATCCCTGCTATCATGGAAGGGCGCGATCTATTAGGGTGCGCCCAAACAGGAACGGGCAAGACAGCCGCTTTCCTATTACCCATTATCAACCGATATACAGAAGACCCGCACGATGGGATCGACACCCTCATCATTGGCCCTACTCGTGAGCTTGTACAACAGGTGGATCAGCAGTTGGAAGGTTTTTCTTATTTCACGCCCGTCAGTTCTATACCTATTTACGGAGGCAGAGATGGTCATTCCATGGATCAAGAACGCAAAGCCCTCAAAACAGGTGCTCCCGTGGTAGTAGCTACGCCGGGTCGATTGATAGCCCACATTGACCTTGGATACGTGGATTTTAGTAAAGTCCGCCACTTCATTCTCGATGAGGCCGACCGTATGCTTGATATGGGCTTTGTAAACATAACCAAGATTGCGGAAAGCTTCCTAGGAACAAGCAGACCCTGTTTTTTTCGGCCACAATGCCGCCTAAAATTAGAAAATTCGCCAAGGAGCTACTCAATAACCCCGTAGAAGTCAATGTAGCCGTATCTAAGCCTGCTGAGAATATCCTGCAGGCTGCTTACGAACTTGAAGATGAGGGGAAAATACGCCTGGTCGTGGAACTGCTAACGGGTAAAAAGAACCTACAACGCACCATTATTTTTGCCAGCACCAAGAAAAAAGTTCGCGAAGTAAATACTGCCCTGCAAAGGAGCGGCCTCAAAGTGGCCGCTATTTCCTCCGATCTGGAACAAAATGTACGGGAAGAAGTACTACAAGATTTCAGGAGCGGCCGTACCCCCGTTGTGGTGGCTACGGATGTGCTATCTAGGGGTATTGACATCAAGGGCATTGATGTGGTCATCAACTATGATGTGCCACCAGACCCCGAGGATTACGTTCACCGCATTGGCAGAACGGCTCGCGCAGATGCCTCAGGAGTGGCACTTACCTTCATCAGCCGCAGCGACCGCCGCCGATTCAAACGCATTGAAGAACTAATGGGTATGGAAGTACGCAAGCTTCCCCTTCCTGAAGGAATCCCCGCTGGTTCGGCCGCTAACCCCAGACGGGAAGAACGAAGTGGAGACAGGAGGCGTCCTTCTTCTGGCACCAAACCGGATGCAAAGAAGCAAGGAGAATCGACTGCCGACTCGAAGCAAAAGAAACGGCGGTACCCCCGCAAACCGAAAAAGGATCAGCAATAGCCGCCACCATGATTTATTTGGAATTAGAAAATGTATCCAAATCCTACGGGGAGAAGGTACTGTTCAACTCCGTTAGTTTGCCCATCAACAAAGGCAATAAAGTGGCCTTGGTGGCCAAAAACGGAACGGGCAAGTCAACATTACTGCGCATAGCTGCTGGTTTGGAATTGCCAGAAGGCGTAGGCGGGAGGGTTTATGTGCATCGCGATGCCCGCTTCCACTATCTCATTCAGGAACCCGAATTCGGAGCAGAGCAAACCGTACTGGATGCCATTTTCGACAGCGACAACCCCCTCATCAAGGCTATTGAGCGGTACGAACGCGCCCTGATTTTGCCAGATAAAGCCGATGACTTACCCGCCGCCCTCACCCAAATGGATGCGTTATTGGCATGGGATTTCGAAGCTCGTATCAAAGAGGTGTTGCACAAGTTGAAAATTGAAGACTTCCAACAGAAAGTCAGCCACCTCTCGGGTGGACAACGGAAACGCTTGGCACTCGCTCGCCTCATCATAGACGAACCCGACCTCGTCATCCTTGATGAGCCTACCAACCACCTCGATTTAGATATGATCGAATGGTTGGAAGAATATCTACAACAACCCAACCTTACCATCCTCATGGTTACACACGACCGCTATTTCTTGGAGCGCGTTTGCAACCAAATTGTGGAATTAGATCAAGGGCAACTTTACCGCTACAGCGGCAACTACAGCGAGTACTTGGAAAAGAAAGCTGTTCGCTTTGAGATTGCTGGTAATGAATATGAAAAGAACAAAAAATCGTTGAAACGCGAGCTGGAATGGCTCAATCGACAACCACAGGCGCGTGGCACAAAAGGCAAGGCGCGTGTCAATAGCGTATTGGAACTAAAAGACAGGGTAGAAAGCTTCCGGCACGAAGCGGAAATGAGCATCGACATCAAGGGGCAACGCTTGGGTAAACGCATTCTCGAAGCCCACTACATCAGCAAGTCCTATGGCGATAAAGTGATTGTAAAGGACTTCGACTACAAGTTCAAAAAGGCGAACGCGTAGGCATTGTTGGCCCTAACGGGGTGGGTAAATCGACTTTCCTACACCTGCTCACACAGGAAGAGCGGCCTACAAGCGGCAAAGTTGTAGCGGGCGATAATACAGTATTTGGCTACTACACCCAAGATGGTATCCAACTCAAGGAAGACCAACGCGTGATTGATGTAGTACGCGATATTGCCGAATTTATCCCTATGGAGAAAGGTGCAAAACTGACGGCACCCCAATTGCTGGAGCGCTTCCTGTTCAGCCGGGCGCAACAGCAGGTGTATGTAAGCCAGCTCAGCGGCGGCGAGAGACGCAGGCTCTATCTGCTCACTATCCTAATGCGCAACCCCAACTTCCTTATCCTCGACGAGCCTACCAACGACCTCGATATTATGACCCTCAACATCTTGGAAGACTTCCTTATGGAGTTTCCAGGGTGTATTATTATCGTTTCCCACGACCGTTTTTTTCTCGATAAATTAGTGGATCACCTCTTTGTTTTTGAAGGCAATGGGCACATCCGCGATTTCCTTGGTGATTATACCGACTACCGCCAAGAACAAAAGGAACGCGACCGTGCTGTAAAACGGGAAGAACGCGCTGTGCAGCAGCAGCTCAAAGCCGAGGCGGTCGCGCAGCAGCCAGGGTTGTCGCAGGAAGAAAAGAAGGAAGTAAAACGATTGGAGAAAAAAATTGCGCAGTTGGAAGAGCAAAAAGCAGCCGTCACCGCCGCATTCGACGACACCACCCTCAGCACAGCCCGCATCACGGAATTATCGCAAGAGCTAGCTGCCATCAATGACCAAATCGAAACACTAGAACTCCAATGGATGGAGTTGGCAGAGAAGGCGTGACGGATGAGTAAACAGCAACAAAACGAATGTAATTCCACGATAAGGAAACATCTTTTCTTCGCCCCTTGCTTCAGCGTCACGAAGCAGGTGCAAGTTATAGGTTTTTCAGGGTTTTGCTCCGCTTTTTGGGGTGTTTTTCTTGTACTTTGTGTCACTTCGTTTACTCTCGAAAGGGCGGTTGTGTTTTTTAATAGTATAATAAATGGTTGGGGAAGGACTAAGCATCATAAACGACGCTTAGGGGCATATTGGCGGAGTCCAGCGGATGAGTTGTCGCAAGAAGGCTATGTATGTATTGATAGACCAAAGTGGGACTAACACAAGCGAAGTGTCCCGTATGTTCTTCACTTGCGAGGATTGTAATCCATTTTTTTGCGGAGACGATGTGAGGACGCACAGTGCCAAAAAAGGTGGGGTATGGCGTTCCTGTAATGGACAAATGCCAGAATCGTGTAATTAAAAAAACTGGCGTATCTGATATGTTAATGCCTGATATTCAAAAAGTATGGGGCATTAACATATCGTTATTTAAAATAATTTTCAGTTTGATATTGAAATAAGGGTTATGTATGGTAAAAATGTCACGTTTAGGAATACTGTATGTGATAGTCCTATTAGGAGGAGTACTCACAGGGAATACCCAGAACTGCCAAGTTCGAGGATGGGTAAAAGCATTAGATAGCGGAGAGCCCCTTATTGGGGCTACCGTATATTCACCCACGGAGACCCAAGGCGTGTATTCAAATTCGGACGGTTATTTTTTGCTGCCCCTTTCTTGTGAAGGTGGAATTGCAGTGATACAGCAGTTGGGTTTTATTCCAGATACGGTACACATACCTGTCGGTACGCGAGATACTTTTGTCACCATAAGTATGCGCACACAGATGCTTCAAACGGTGGTGGTTACTACCTCTAGGGTAGCCGACTTGCCAGGTAAGATCAGTGTACCCGTAGAAAAACTAAAAGCTATGCCCGCACTTTTGGGTGAAATGGACATCTTTCGCAGTCTTCAGCGGCTGCCAGGGATAAGCAATGCGGTTGAGGGTACAACGGGATTAGTAGTTCGGGGTGGCGCAATAGACCAAAATCTTATTTTATTAGACGGTAGTACGCTTTACAATAATGGCCACGTTTTTGGATTTATATCCGCTATAAACCCTGCTGTCGTTAAGCATGTGGATGTTTATACGGGATATATACCCGCAAAATATGCAGGGCGACTCTCGTCGGTAGTTGATATACACACAAAAGATGGTGATAAAACCAAACGCAAACGAGAAGTATCACTGGGCAGTATCAATTCATCATGTACATTGGAGGGGGCTATGGGACAATCGGGGAGAAATAGCTACTTGGTTAGCACTCGTATGGCGCACTCGGGGTTGTTGACTTTGGCTACGCTACCACGCTATGCCCGAGGCAACGCTTTGTTATTTGCTGGTATGTACGATGTAAATGCTAAACTAAGTTGGGAAGGAGACCATGCCAACAAGTTGAGTTTGAGCGTATATGCAGGAGATGATTTTTGGGGCGCTACCTCAAAAGCACAATCGCAAGTGAGTACTTCTATATTAACATGGGGAAACAAGGCTGTGAGCCTCCGATATGTCCGTCCTAAAGGGCATAAAGCGTGGGTAACCACCTTATTGGGGTATAACAGATACGGTAATCGCCTCAAGAGCATAGGTGTCGTTCGTTCGGAAGATTTGCCAGAATCGCGCAGTGAGTTTGCAAGTAAAGGACGTATTGAGGAGTATCGTCTGCACCATATTTATCAGTGGACTTTTGGGACAGGGCGCACGTTGGCCTTGGGAGCAGAGGCAATTCGACAGGTATTTCTTCCAGCCTCTGTTCGAATACAAGCGGGTAGAGAAGATGTGCTAAGGCTACGTCCTGTTATAGACACTTGGACAGGTGGCATATTCGTTAATCATGCACTGCCATTGGGGCGTGATTTAACATTTCATACCGACCTTCGATTATCAGCTTATGTAAGCCGATCACTCTATCTTCCGTGGTTGGAGCCACGTCTATCTGTGAATTACCAACTAAGCGACCACCGCAAGATATTTGCTGCTTATAGCCGAACTCGTCAGCCGTTACACCTTGTTACATTTAATGGTAATACCTATCCTTATGCTACTGGTTGCCCGCCACTCAGGCACAATGGCCCGAAGCAGCGCGAATATTTAATCTGGGCTACAAAGAACAACGTGGAGTTTGGAGGTTCTCGGTGGAGGCTTTTTACAAACCGATGAAAGGATTGGTGGGATTACGAACAAACCAAAGTTTGACGGAAATCTTAAGTAGTGGAAATTGGAATCGTTTTCTTCTGAATAATGGCAGAGGCAAAGCGTATGGTGTGGAAGTGTTGCTAGAAAAATCAAGTGGACGTTTTAACGGTTTTGTGGGATATACTTGGTCGCGTAGTTGGCGAAAGTTCGACGCTATCAATGGTGGCGATTGGACACCTTTCGTTTATGACCGTCCACACGATTTGGAGGCTGTGCTAAATTTCAGGCTGAATAATCGATGGTCTTTTCACACAGGTTTCGTTTACCAAAGAGGACAACCCATGACATCCCCCACCGCTTATGTACGTCGTATGGACGGTAGTTCTGAGCCTGTTTACACACGGTTGTTAAATGACAGATTGCCAGATATACATCGGTTAGATATTATGATAGAATATGAATACCGGACTATTGGCAAACGACCCAAATCGGCAAAACTTAGTTTTGGGGTCTATAACATATACGGAAGAGCAAATCCTATTGGTGTAGCTTTTAGAAGCTTTTCGGCAGGCTCTTCAGGTGCAGATGTGCCATTATTTCACAGCGCAACTTATCAGACGCTATTCAGGTTTGTACCTATTTTTAATTATTCAATCAATTGGTAAATGGGAGTGGTAAGACTTGGTTTAAGACCCGATTGCGACGGATTCGTAAAAGGCAACCGGACTACGCGACCCAAAGGAGCGGTAGTGGCTCGCCTGCTACGGCGCGATAGCGAGCCAAAGAGAGTGGCGACCCAACGCGAGAAGGAAGATGCCTCAACAAAAAATCCCTCTTGTACGCGGTGGAGTCTGTTAATGTTTTGGTGTATGTTGTGTTGTACTGCTTGCGAAAAAACAGATGCCGATACTTATGATTTTCAATATTTAGGAAATCAACTGGTCGTGTATGCATGGATTACACCAACTGGCGTACAAGCGTTTGTGGGGAAGACGCAAAACTTGAATGAAGGAGTGTCACGAAGTGATTTTGAACGGGATACAGTTGGAGGAGCGGAAGTATATCTACTATCATCAGAGGGCACTCGAATAGGGAATCTAACCTATACAGGAGCAGGGTATTACCGCCTGGGAATAGACTTAGAACCAGGGGAAAGCTACGGAGTAACAGTTGACAAGGTCGGATTTCCATCGGTAAAGTCTGACTGGGTGGAATTACCCCAATTGGCTTTTGATGGCTATCTTTCTCCTGTGGAAGATGGACCTTACCTTGATACTTGGTACACTTATTTGACACTTACTGATGAGTTGGGAACACGAAATATTTATACAGTGCAAGTATTTGATGAATTGCGGGATAGTTTGCCTTTTACCTCGGTGTCTGTATTACAGCAACCTGCTAGTACCTATCAACATAGTAATGTTTGGTTGGACGTAGAAGAAGGTTATGGACAGCAATGTGGACTATACGCCACAGCCATGCCAGACGATTGCTTCCGTGACGCAGCTATTACCTTGCCTGTATTGATAGACTTTTCAGGAGAATCGTTGGGGACATCGGATGTTTTTTTGGAGGTTTCGGCAGTATCAAATGGTTATGACGAATATCAAAGGAGTTTAGTTCGTCCTGAAATAGTGATTGAATACATTTTTGACTCGCCCTCTATCGTTGTCAATAATGTATCAGGAGGGATAGGTTTTGTGGCAGCTAAAAATAGTCGATTACTACCTTTGATACGATAGCACGCCCGCTAACACACACCGTGCAACAATCTCGTCCATCATCGATGCCGAGGGATTGCGATGGTAACAGGCAGCGCATGGTGCAAGCGTTAATGATAACCGCGATCTACACTAGCCGTTTTTTTGGTGGATCGAATTTAGCGAATAATAACCTTTTGCACTTTCGATTGCTCCCCAGCTTGCACACGTAGCTGATACATCCCTGGCGAAGTAGTTAGTTGAAAGTTCAAATCATTGACGCCTTGCATACCTGCAAAAGTACGCTGCTCCATGATACGGCCCAACATATCGATTACCGTCACAGATAAGGGTAGCGCTTCGGGCAAGGTGGCGCGCAGCTGGAAATGCCCATCGCTGATGGTAGGAAAAACCAAGGCATCTAATGCGTAGTGAGAAGGGTTTTCTACATCGACCAACTGGCGGACACCATTGGCAAACCAGCCACCCCAGCGCGCTCCGGAAAAACCATTGTCAATAAATACAAAAGCCCCTGTTGCGGGCGTGATCTTATCGCTATTTAATTCTACAACACCTAAAACCTCGCTGCCTTGTAGGGATGCTGCATCAAAGATGATCGCATTATCCTGTACGCTATAGTTGGGATAATTGAGGCGACTATTATCGAAAAGCTGTCCTGTTTCCCCTGTTTCGATATTGGCAGCCATCAGGAAGTAAGAAGAATTATTGCTATCAATGAAATCGAATGCAATGACGTAGGGCGAGTTTTTGGCAAAGGTTGGGTTGCCGACGCTGGTGTTTTCCGGCAAGGAAGTAAATAATTTACTGATATTCCCATCGGCAAAATCCTGTGTTGTGTTGTTCCAAACTTGTATGAACCCAATATCCCAGTAGTCAATGTCTGTACCGCTTTGGTTGGGGATAATGTTGTAAGCATCATACATCACATACTCGCCGGAGTGATCCCATTCGAGTACGTCTGCGTAGCGCACATTGCCTGTGGATATACCTTCGGAGAAGGTTGGGTTGTAAAGGAAAAATTCCTCACTAGTAACGGGATTAGCAGAGAGGTCGAAAATGAGCAAGCGGTTGTCGTTGTCATCGGTCAAGGCGGCTATTCGGTTGCCATCGCGGGAAATAGCGACATTGCGCCAAATGGGGTTGCTACTCAAGGTAAGGCTATTCGTTTGGTTCGACTGCCAGTCGATCGTAATAGCCCTGATGGTGGCATCACTAGCGACAAAAACAATCACACTACCATCGTCCGTAATACTTGGCTTACTGATTGGATCGAGGGTTGTCAGTGGGTTAGCGATGGATTCTCCCGCTGGTGTACGGAGGTACAGGTTATTATTGTTCCCATCGGTAAACAAAATAAATTCTTCGCCGGGGTTGGTTGCAACATCCTGCTGCGTATCTGTGGGAGTACCACCTGTGCTGCCGCTACCTATGCCTACGGTATTGAAAGCTGTAATAGCTGCATTGGCCTCCGTTTGCCCGTAGAGGTCGAGGCAAGACTGTACTACCGCTGCTCTGAGGTCTAAGAAACGAGACGAACGTGTAAGATAACTATCCAATGCTCGATAAAAGACGCGTTCTGCCTTGTCTTTACCCACCGCCGTAGCAAATAAGTAATAGGCGCGGTTGGGGATTCCGCTGTTGATATGTACGCCCCCATTGTCTTCGGAACCGAGGTATTGCTGGTTGGTATGAGCTGGTTGCCATCCCGGATCTCCTAAGCTGTTGCCTCCATTGTTAGGGTTGGACATATCACGCAAAGTGCCAGAAGTAAAGATGGCGGTATTCACCACTTCCTCCCCTATCTGCCAATCGTCTCGGTCGATCATAGCACCAAAAATATCAGCAAAAGATTCA
The DNA here is from genome assembly GCA_041392765.1 of Saprospiraceae bacterium. GTDB lineage: Bacteria > Bacteroidota > Bacteroidia > Chitinophagales > Saprospiraceae > Lewinella. The sequence goes on along the minus strand of JAWKLL010000014.1, from coordinate 109,600 downwards.
TTCAATGCCCCTGACTCTCCTTGGTATTCCAAGTTGGCCGTATTTTGAATGACCCCATGCGATATTTCATGCCCAGCTACATCCAAAGCTTTGGCTAAAGGAGCGGAAAAAGCCTGATTGCCATTGCCATAAAACATAGCTTGGCCATTCCAGAAGGCATTATCCATACTGGAGCCATCTTCATCTGCGATGTTAATGAGAGATACTATATTTCCTCCTGATCCATTGATGGAATTGCGGTTGTGGGTTTCGCGATAATAGCGGTAAGCTTCTCCTGCGTTAAAATGAGCCGAAACAGCTAAGGGGTTATTCCAAAAGTTGCCAGCAGATACATTGTGGCTTATCGCAAAGTTACTATTGGCAGGTGAGGTATTATTGCCATTGATCGTCCAGATAACGCCTTGAGGTTCATCGGGAAAAGTGAAGTTAGCTCCATTGAACATTTCACGTGAAGCATCGATGAGGTAATTTTGGTTGTTGTATTCATACGAGTGTACCGTGCGGTTGATGCCTTGCAAATCAAGTGCAGTGGTGACTTCAGGAGATGGGTGGCAGCAAATGACACAGGTGATCCAACGTCCGCAATACTTCGCCGCTTAGCGCATCCACCATATATTCATCCCGCGCCGCCAAATGGGGTATTAACTGCACTTTCCACGCTAAGTGAGCCTCGCTATCAGATGGATGTGGGTAGAACACCACCAGCGTTGTTTGCACCTGCGGCTCGCCCAGTACACGTTCTTCCATTCCTGACAAGGGGCGAATCGGTGGTGTTTTGCAGAGGAGGCTTTAGCTATCAGTACTGCTTCCTCAGCTGTCACTAAAGGAAATTGGTTGCTATTTGAGGGGTAGGCATTACACGCCCATTTAGCAAAAACAATTCCCCATTTTTAAAATGCGTTACCACTTCATTGCCGTGGACGGGTACTCCTGCTACCACCTGTTGCCAAACATAGTGCTGCATACCCAAGTCATCCTCCTCCACAGCACTCAAGGTGAATGATGTACTGGCATCTGTCAATTGCCAACTTTTTTCAATGCTTTGAACCAAGCCATCGCCTGTTGTTCGTATGTTCCCACGCTCAGCCCTTCCCCCATAGCAGCACCCAATCAGGAAACCCCGTTTCTGTATTCGCTTGTATTTGCCAGCGACTCCACCGGCGTAGCAGCAGGCAGGAGCAACGTTGCTACCGGGCGTGGCTGGAAGACGAAGTCGTTGGGTGTTGCGTGCTACGAGCAAAAACAGGGTTTGCCATTGGCTCGTCAATTCATCAAAGGATAACTCGTACGGGAGGGACTTTCTAATACTGGTTTTTGTGCAAAAAGTATCGAAGATAACGCCAGCAAAGCTGTGAGAAAAAGGGAACGAAAGATCATATACCTCATTATTTTTGGGAATAAGCGGTAGTATCAGCCACCACTTTTTGAAGATTCTTGAATAAACTAGCCACGGCTTCGGGAGCATCACTCCCCCAGCGCAACTGTACCGTATCACCTTCTTCTGTGACGCGGCGAATAAAATGGGTCACGTTATTGGGTTGGTCGATTTTGGCAACAGCCAGCGTCGATTCGCATTGTTTGAATAGACGGCGCACCTGCTTTTTCTTCAACTGTCCTTGGGGTGTCTTCGCCGCTTCAGCCGTGCCAATTGACTTAAACACCTGTCCGTTGGGAAAGATATACCAAGTAGTCGTCAGCCCTGAAAAACCACCCCCACTACCAAAGGCTAAGTAGTCTTTGGATGGCAAAGCGTCCACGGTGTAAAGCTGTTGATTACAGGATACTACCGTTACTAAAAGTACGATAGGTAGAAAAAACATTCGCTGCCGCATGCCTACGTAGTAATTTGACGGAAATAACTGATCCCATTTTTCCTGAAGACTTGTCTTTATGCACACGCTTTGTGCATAAAGACAAGCCAAAAATGGGGTCACTTATTTTTTTCCCGTCCCTTAGTATTTTGAAAGAGGTGAAGAAAAAGGTGATAAGTAGTTGGACAAAAATACTTGAATTTTTCAAATGAAGGCCCACCAACCTTATCCCTTTTCAAAATCTGTAGCAACCCCCTCCACTACGTACATGGCGATACGGGTATTGTGCTCGATGTACCATCCGTTTGGCACAAAGTGAAAATCATCCTTTACCAATTCCTTTGTTTCTTCGGAAATATTGACTTTTCCTACTTGCCCGTTGGTTTCCATACGAGAAGCGATGTTGACGGTGTCGCCCCATATATCGTAGGCAAACTTTTTGATTCCTACGATGCCTGCTACCAATGGCCCCGTATGGATGCCGATGCGTGCTTCGAAGAAATGTTGGTGGTGCAGCATGCGTTCAACGGAAATAGCCTGCATGAACTCTTGGATTTCCAGCGCGGCCATTACCACTTTTCGAGCTTGGTCGGCAGCCTTTTCCGAGATGCCACCTACCAATAAGTAAGCATCGCCGATGGTTTTAATTTTTTCTAACCCGTGGCGTTCCGTAATTTCATCGAAGGCTCTGAAACAGAGGTCTATCTCAGCCACCAATTCCTCTGGTTCCAGCAGCCCGGAAATGCGGCTAAATCCCTTGAAATCGCTAAACATCACGGTGACTTGCTCATGCCTACGAGCTTTGGCGTAACCGTTTTCCTTGAGTTCATGCGCCAATTCTGCCGGTAGGATATTGAGTAAAAGTGCCTCGCTTTTCTGTTTTTCCACTTCCAGTTCTCGTGTGCGTTCCGCTACTTCTTTTCAAGAACGGCAACTGCGCCTATTGAGTAGGTAAAGGCGATATTGCATCAATCCAGTGATCAGACCCGTAGCCAGTAGTACCACCAACGGCCAAAACCAAGGGCGCTGGTACAGCGCTGGCGTGATGACGATAGGAATGGAGCGTGTTTTTTCTGACCATTCACCCTGCCCAGAACGTCCCCGTATGTGAAGGGTGTAATGCCCGGGCGCAAGGTCGGAATAACGAACAACGGGCAGCGAGGCAGGAATCGACCAATCCGCGTCGAACCCTTCGAGGTAGTGTTGATACTCGTGGGCAGAAGGATTTCGATAATCCAACAGGCTGTAAGCGACTGTAAAAATTCGGTCGCGGAAGCTGAGGGTAAAAGGCTCTTTTTCCGTAAAATTTACATTAGACAGCACGATGGTGCTGTCGGTGTATCCATCTTGGTAGCTAAGAGAAGTGATGACAAGCGGTGCTTGATGCCCTACCTTTTATGATGCAGGAAGCGGGTGTCAGGCGAGAAAGTATTGACCCCATTGAGGCCACCGAAAAAAAGCGCCCCGCTGCGGATTTGAAAAAAGATACGCGGTTGAACTCATTAGCCGAAAGGCCATCGTCGGTAAAAAGTTGAGCACCTGCTCGGTGGCAATGCTAAATCGGCAGAGGCCGTTGTCGGTGCTAATCCACAAGCAAGAATCCCCTTCGGAGAGGATGCCATTAATGAATGAATTGGGGAGTCCATCCTCCATGTCATACTTGCTACTGCTAGGGCGATGGGTATTGATATGGGAAACGCCTTTGGCAGTACTGAGCCATATATGTCCGGGTGTCGTTTCTAATACGGCGTTGACTTGAGCATGGGAAATGCCAAGATGCCCCGGTTGATCAGGGTGGTAGTGTTCGTAGCTGCCTTTTGAAAATCGATAAGCTCCATTATTTACGGTGGCCACCCAAAGGTCGCCGGAAGCCGGGCTTTCGTAAAGATAAGCGATGATGCCAAAGGTTGTATCCCAAGGGATATCAGAAACAGGAGGCTTGGTAAGCTTTCTAGTCGCTGGTTGGTAGTGCAGTAATTCCTTTTCATAACCAAACAGCAGCCCTCCCTTCTGTGTGGTAATAACCGCACCAATATCTTTGGCACCATGAGAAAACAAGGTATCAACCCGCAGGGAGCGAAGGTCAATACGCAGCCCATTCCCCGTGTACAAAGCTTGTTGGTATGCTGTGATGCCGAAGGGGAAATTGAAGTAATTATTACGGGGAAATAAAGGTCGCGCCAACCCGGTTGCAGCATCAATTACGTGAATAGCGTTGTAGTAACTGATGTAAATATTGCCTGCATCGTCGGCTGTGATGCCACGGGTGCTGCAATAGAGGTTGCTACAGTATTCATTGCCACCACTCAAGTATTGGGTAAAAAAGTGACCAGAACGATTGATTTTCACGGCACCGAAATCGGTGGCAGCCCATACCACCCCCGATTGATCTTGGATGAGCTGGCGGTAGGTGCAAACATTTCTGATTTGCCGACGTATCGGCTCATCGTAGTCTGTCCAACGTTCCGTTGAGGAGTCGTACATCCACAGCATACCCAGCCCACCTATCCACAGGTTGCCATCGGCATCTTTTAACAAAGATACGGCATCTTGATTATTAACAATAGGTGTTTGCACCAACAAAGTAGCCTGTTGTTGATTAGGGCGCAGTTGGTAAACAGCCCCCTGTCCCGTAAGGATAAGTAACTCGTTGCCGAGGGCATGCAGGTCGGTGATAGTACTTCCCGAGGATGCTTGAAGGGTGAGGTAGGATTTAGGTAAGCCCTTTGCATTAAGTTGGTATAACGTATCGCTGCCGTCGGCCATCCAAAGCTGGTTTTGCCAAGCTACCAACGGGTGTTTATGCTGGCCGCCTTTCAGTTGCCGGATGGTTTGTTTTTGATGGGGCATCCTAAAAACCGAGAGCCAGTAGGTGCCGTTTTTTTCATCGTAAACCGTACACCAAGCACGCTGATTCAGCCAGCAAGTAGATTGTGGAATGAGCGATTCGCGCCTGATGACTGCACCTCGTTTGATTTGCTGTATCTGTGTCGTATGGGTAACGGGGTCGAACTGTGTCAAAAAATCAGGGCCAGCTAATAAAAGGTGGCCGTTGGGCAAAGTCACCATATCCGATACGACATCGGTAGCTAATGCCGCACGCGGGCTTTGGGTATCGTAGTGCTGAAACTCGTGTCCGTCATAGCGGTTTAGCCCATTGATTGTAGCGAACCAGATGAATCCTTGGTCATCTTGCAGTATTTTAAACACATTGCGATGGCTAAGCCCATTGGTGACATCGAATACTTCAATGTCATCATCCGTGGGCTGGCTGTGCAGCATGGATATAAGCCCAAGGCACAGCAATGCGGTCAACCATCGGTGTGGGTGTTGAGGAATCATGTTGCAATGATAGGCATTTTTTTATCCTTATATCTTTTCAACAATAATTAGGACTGGTTTACGTAAGATGTTTATCTTTGTCATGCTAGTGGGCTTTAAGATAGCCTATGGCATCTAGGTATCCATTTTCATACTATGCTGCAAACGCTTACGCCGATCGTTATTTTGGGGATTATTCTCGGGTATTTCCTGCTGCTGATAGCGGTGTCTTGGTTTACCAATAAAATTGACGATAGCAACGACTCTTTTTTTCTAGCAGGTCGCCAATCCCCTTGGTATCTGGTAGCGTTTGGCATGATAGGTGCCAGCCTTTCTGGAGTTACTTTCATTTCCATACCGGGCTGGGTAGGCGAGGTAAGTGCCGATACAGGAAAAATACAGGGTTTTGCCTACATGCAGGTAGTCATGGGCTATCTGCTGGGTTATGCGGTAATTGCCTTGGTATTGCTTCCGCTCTACTACCGTTTGCAGTTAACCTCGATATAGAGTATTTAGAAAAGCGCTTTGGCTTTTATTCCTACAAAACAGGGGCTTTTTACTTTTTACTATCACGGGTTATTGGTGCTTCCTTCCGGCTGTATTTAGTGGCTATGGTGCTACAGACTTTTGTGATGAATGCTTTTCATGTTCCCTTTGCACTAACCGTGTTAGTAACCATTGCTTTGATTTGGGTATATACCTTCCGAGGGGGCATCAAAACCATTGTTTATACAGATACCATGCAAACCCTTGCTATGCTGACGGCAGTCGTTCTGACTATCTTGGGCATTGGCCAAACCTTGGAAACAGATATTAGCGGCCTCGTGGGTATGATTGAAAACAGCCCTTATTCACAAGTGTTTTTCTTCGATGGTGGCTGGAGCGACCCTTATAATTTTTGGAAACAGTTCTTTTCCGGTGCTTTAATCACCATTGTAATGACTGGGTTGGATCAAGATATGATGCAAAAAAACTTGAGTTGCCGTAGTCTGAGGGATGCCCAAAAGAATATGTTTTCCTTTAGCATTGTGCTATTTGTTGCCAATGTGCTATTCTTGAGTTTAGGTGCCATGTTGTATATCTACGCCTCTTCGGTGGGCATAGATGTACCCAAAAGCACCGACGAGCTTTATCCGCTAATCGCCCTACAACATCTATCGCCCTATATTGGGGTGTTGTTCATTGTTGGTTTGGTAGCAGCCGCCTACTCCAGTGCCGACTCCGCTTTGACGGCACTGACTACTTCTTTTTGTGTGGATTTCTTGGCATTCAATCATTCCGACAAGGGGGAGGAAGAGAAAAAAAATACGCGTATCAAAGTGCATATTGGTTTTTCGGTATTGCTTTGGGGGGTCATCGTGCTATTTAGCCTGATGAACAATGCAGCAGTAATCAAACAACTATTTACTGCTGCGGGCTACACTTATGGCCCTTTGTTGGGGTTGTTTGCCTTCGGCATGATGACGCGCTTAAAAATCAGAGAGGTCGTCGATATCAGTGACACTAACGTGGGGCGCTTTTTACCTTCTGGGTTGCAACGAATCAATTTAGTTGTATTGGTCTGTTTATTAGCACCGATCATTTCTTTTTTACTCGACTATTATTCAACCACCTTGCTCTTTGGGTTTAAATTTGGCTTCCTGATTATCGCACTCAATGGTTTTCTGACGTTTTTGGGGCTTTTGGCCATTTCCTATCATGATTATGAAGCCCAGTTGGATAAGCACGAGCCTTACCAGGAAGGGGCATTATAAGGAGGTGATATAAACCACTCACGATGCTACACCGGTTGAAATCAGCATGCTCATCGCGGCTGGGTTGATACTTTACTATTTGTTGTTCGAAGGTTTTTTTCGTGCTACCCCTGCCAAGTTTATTTCCGGCACGCGGGTCATAGACGATTATACCTTGGAAAAACCTGGATTTGGGAGCATTTTAGGGCGAACGCTCAGTCGCCGCATACATTTTGAAACCTATTAATAGGTAATGACCAATTTGCCACTTACAGCCGATTGAGGGAATTTTAGACACATTAATTGACTATGAAGAATATCCTCTCAAAATGAGGCAATAAGCCCTGTATGCCACCGCATGGTTTTATTATGACAGACGCGATGGCATACAGAGGCTACTTCGTTACTCAGGTACATTATTGGGGTTGAGCAAATCGTAGAACTGGTCGATCTTAGGTAGGATTATAATACGAGTACGGCGGTTAGTAGCTCTACCGTCGGCGGTATCGTTGCTAGCCAATGTGTTGTATTGTCCTCGTCCAGCGGCAATGATTCGGTTGGGGTCCACGCCGTGTTGGCTTTGCAAAGCACGTGCGACGGAGGTGGCACGCAAAACACTCAAGTCCCAATTATCTTTTACACAAGCTGTATTAATGGGTACATTGTCGGTGTAGCCTTCAATCATTATCTCCAAATCGGGCCGCGACTGCACGATCTGAGCGATTTTAGCCAGTACTTCATTGGCTCTACTCGTGATGTTGTAACTGCCGCTTTGGTACAGCATTTTGTCGGATAAATTGACGAACACCACCGTCTTATCCACTCTGACTTCTACATCTTCATCGTCGATGCCGTCTTTGAGGACGCTTTTCAGGTTGACTGCCAGTGCTAGGTTGATGGAATCGGTTTTTGTTTTAGCAGCTTGCAGTAGGCGGATGTATTTGTCTTTGGACTGGAGTTGCTCTAGCGTTTGCGCAATGTTTTTATTAGCCGATTGAGAAAGTTCTGTCAGGTCGCCCACTTGTTGAACAGTGCGGTCTCGTTGGGTTTGCACATCCCTGACTTGCGCTTGCAACTGGGTGATCTGATCTTGGCGAGCCTCTAAGGAGGCGGCAAGGCGGGCTTTATCTTGCTCGCATGTTGATAGTTCTCTGGCCAATCGGCTGATGTCTTCTGACGATTTGCCTACGCTCAGGTTGGCTAATTCCAACTCAGTTTGTAGTGCTTGGTATTGTTTCTTGCTAACACAGCCTGTCAGCAATGCAAGGGCGACGCCCATAGTGAAAACAGTATTGAAGAATCTCATAGGTGACAGTTTTTTTATTGAACTTGTAGGCAAAAGTAGTGCTGAAACGAACAATGTTACAATAATTCTTTCCAATATTGATAAAGTTTATCGTTTTTACTACCCAACAATGCTTCCAATTGAGAAAGATAATCGATGCGCTTGGCTTCAAATGTGTTTCGTTCGGCATTCACCCAATTCGCTTCCTCAGCAGCAATCTCGGCTCTTCGGGAAACAGTGAAGACTTCCTGTAGCATATCGCCCCAAGTATCTAAGCCAGCTAAACGAGCGCAGTGCAGATATACGGTTACCGCTCCTTTATCTTCGGTTGAGGCCAAGGCATCGGTAATAAGCGTCATCCCCCTTGCAACGGAGGGTGCTCCATCGGCGGTGTCCGTGATGGATTTTGTATAGATACCTTTCACCTGTTGGAAAACAGCGTTTTTTTCTTCCTGAGACATCGTGGCAGAAAGTGTACGAGCCGTAGCTTGGCATACTTTCAATGCTTGGTAGGCTTTGTCCATGTTGATAAGGCCGGGTAGTGCCAACATCATGGCGCGGTCGCGGATGTCGTTTTCCTCTCCCGTATTAGCTTCCAAATCGGGCAGGGCAGCGATTGCTTTTTCCTTTGCGGTAGGGGCGTTGTCCAAGCGCCAATATATGAGTGCTTCCAATGCCTTAGCGTTGTCGAGTGCCGCCAATTTTTCAAGCTGCGGGCCACCTTTCAATGCTTTTTGGATGCCTCCCAATGCCTCTTGGTAATAGGAAGTAGCCGAGCGGGCGGTGTCTAACGGGCTTCCTGATGTGTGGTACATATCCTTGAGGTTGGCAAAATTGGACGGTAGCGGCTTAGCAGCAGCCTGCATACGATCGAGGGTTTCCTTGGTCGCACCATTGCTGAAGGCATCTTGTGCCAGCTTGTAGGACTTAGCAGCATCGCAGCCTGTGAACAATCCAGCGCCGAGCAAGAGTAAAAGAAACGTGGTAATAAAAGGTGTACGCATGGTATGAATGGTTTGAATACTCGGTAAAATAACGAAAAAAATATTACCATATTTAGAGTATGCCCAAAATTCCATCAATTGCCTTCCTCCGCTGAGCCGAGAGCAAACATTACCGAACTACCATGAGTTGCTTTATTTTTTGCCAGTCTTAAAAGAATGAATCTCTTTGTTTTCGTCTTTTCGCAATGTAGTGATTGGAAAATGTTTTAGACATACGCTTATTAGCACGAGCAACAAAGGCATTATACACTAGCCATCTCATCCAACACCTGAGCAGCGTGGTCTTTCGTATTCACTTTAGTGATGACTTTGGCAATGATGCCGTTTTCATCAATGACGAAGGTGAAACGGTGTACCCCATCGTAGGATTTACCCATGAATTTTTTAGGCCCCCACGCACCATAAGCCTGCAAAACCGACTTGTCTTCATCTGCCAATAAATCAAAAGGAAGTTCGTATTTGCCTATGAATTTTTGGTGTTTGGCTACAGGGTCTGGGCTTACACCCAATACTTCATAACCGAGGTCTTTCAATTCCTTGTAACCATCTCTCAAGCTGCATGCTTCTGCTGTGCATCCGGGGGTGTCATCTTTGGGATAAAAGTATAGGACTAATTTTTTGCCTGCATAATCGGATAGAGATACAGGTTGGCCGTTGGAAAGCAATCCTGAAAAATCTGGTGCCTTATCTCCTTCTTTGAGGTGTGTCATTGTACTATGTTTTGCAATCAAAACGTCATCGGTTTGTTTTTGTTCATGCGGCTTCATCCAATCGTTCCAGGGTACTTACTGTGCCCGCAGCAGTACCTAATGGCAAAGCAAACAGGAAACCTACCACCGTCATCAGCAGTAGTACGAATACTAATCCGTTGCCAACAGCAAGCATACGATTCCCCCGCACAAAACGAACGCTTTGTTGCATATTGGCATGGCGTTCTAGCGTGAAGTCGAAATTTCCGAATCCCGCATAGTAGGCCTGTATCAGTAAGATTAAAATAGGGGTCACGGGGCTTAATATTGGCAATATTACTGTGAGTAGTAATAACACAATTGTCAGGAAAAGCTCCCGCACAATGTTCCGTAACGCTAGTGCTATTCCCCGCGCTAAGTCGCTGGCCATTTTACTGAAGCTGAAAGTTACTGCTGGTGTCCCCGGATACATTTTGTGCTCCATTTTCTCTGAAAGCAGACTCATAAATGGTGCTGCGATGGCCATAATGATGTAGCGGAATATCAGTAGCGTAAAAACCACAATGCTCAGCCCGCTCAGTAGGGTTGCCATTTTTTCAAAAGCGACACGCCCCCACTCAAAGGGGTAAAACGAAATGAGCCAATCGCCCAAATTGTCGCTCGCAGCCCATGCACCTGAAATTACAATACCGCCCAACAGGAGGCTCAGCAGTACGGGAATCCAGAAATAAACCCACAGCCCATGCTGTGCAATGACCTTTAATCCTTTGAGGTAGTCGGTTGCACCTCGGAGTAAATTTTCCATACCATTAGGTTTTCAGCACGCTACAAATATCGGTCGAGCTGGCTGACTTTGCTATCAATTTCTACGAAAGCACCCTAATTTTCGGTAAAACTATCCTACGTCTATGCTGACTTTTTAAAATCTACCTCTTGCTTACTTAGTTCGGTTTCGTTGAGGGCTTCGAATCGGTAGCCTTGAGCACTGAAATACTCCAGTACGCGAGGAAGGGCATACTTGAGTTTTTCTTCTGCTTTGAGGCTGTCGTGGAAAACAACGATGGAACCTGGTTCGGCATGGCGCACCACATTTTGCAAGCATTGCTCCGGAGTGACGTGTGGGTCGAAATCGGCACTCAACACATCCCACATTACGATGCGGTAGTGACGCTGTAGGAACTGCGCCTGCCTCGGCTTTAATTTACCATAAGGAGGCCGGAACAATACCGTTTTGGTGAGGTTGGCACAATGGCGGACATCGTGAAAATAGGGATGTTATCGGAATTCCAACCATTGAGATGGTGAAAAGTGTGGTTGCCTATGGCGTGGCCTGCCTGCTGCACCTGTAGGAACTCCTCTGGATGTTTTTGGATATTGTGTCCTACACAGAAAAAGGTGGCCTTTGCGTGCCAAGCTTCCAACTGTTCCAGCACCCAAGGTGTCACGCAGGGAATGGGGCCATCGTCGAAAGTGAGGTAGAGGACTTTGTCCTCGCTGGGGATGTGCCAGGAAAAATTGGGGAAAATGTCCTGGATGATTTTGGGAGTTTTGATTAAATACATCTTTTCGCAAATTAAAATTCATGGGAAATAAAACACCAGTCTCCTTTTAGGCATACGCTAAAAGGGATACACACATTACTACGAACTACCTTTATGCTTCTAACCGGGGAGTATGGGAGACCGTTATGGGCATCAGATAATGGGGAGGATTAGCCAAAACCACATAAAAATCCTTACTTTTGCAGCTTAATAGGGATAAAGCTTTCAAAAGTTATTGAAAGAACGATTGCCACGGTAAAAACGCTGCTTTCAAAGAGCGGTAATTGGTGTAAATTTTGAAAAAAATAAATCATGCAAAAGGTGCGAGTGCGATTTGCTCCCAGCCCCACAGGGGCATTACACATAGGCGGCGTCAGGACGGCGCTTTACAACTACTTGCTGGCTCGCCAGACAGGGGGGCAGTTCATCCTGCGCATTGAAGATACCGACCAAACTCGTTATGTGCCCGGTGCGGAACAGTACATAAAAGATGCCCTGGCGTGGTTTGGCTTGACACCCGACGAAGGCCCGGGTTATGGTGGTGATAAAGGACCATACCGGCAATCCGATAGACAGCCTATTTATCAGGAGTACGCCCAAGCACTTATTGAAAGTGGCAAAGCTTTCTACGCTTTTGATACCCCAGAGGAATTGGATGCTAAAAGAGAAGCGGAAAAAGCCGATGGCAACCACAATTTCCGCTATGATGTGACTACACGCATGGAAATGCGCAACAGCGAATCGCTACCTGCTTCGGAAGTAGCGGCTTTATTGGACGCTAATACGCCTTACACGATAAGACTCAAAGTTCCCGCAGATGAAGTTGTGACCATACACGACCTTATCCGTGGAGAAGTTCAATTTCAAACGAATGAATTGGACGACAAAGTCCTGTTGAAAGCCGATGGTATGCCCACTTACCATTTAGCCAATATAGTTGACGACCACTTGATGGAAATTACCCACGTCATTCGGGGCGAGGAGTGGTTGCCCAGTACGGCACATCACGTATTGCTGTATCGCGCATTTGGCTGGGAGGACACCATGCCACAGTTTGCTCATCTTCCGTTGATTCTCAAGCCTACGGGCAAGGGCAAGCTGAGCAAACGCGACGGTGCTGCCCTCGGTATTCCTGTTTTTCCATTAGCATGGAACGGAGACACCGAAGAGGAATCTTTCACAGGTTTTCGCGAATTTGGGTTCGACCCCAAAGCGGCTGTCAACTTTCTAGCACTACTAGGTTGGAATCCGGGCACAGAGCAGGAAATTTTCACCCTAGAAGAACTTATTACGGCCTTTTCTGTGGAAAAAATCGGCAAATCGGGTGCTCGCTTTGATTTCGATAAAGCCAAGTGGTTCAATCAGCAATACATTGCCCAAACGGATGATGCTGCATTAGCCGCCCAAATCAAACCTTGGTTGCAAGCGCATGGTGTAGAAAGAACCGATGCGTTCCTGCGTACTTTTGCTGGTTTGATGAAGGAACGGGTTGTTTTTTACCCAGATTTTTGGAAAAATGGCTACTACTTTTTCACGGAGGTGAAGGAGTACGATGAAAAGACCATCCAGAAAAAATGGAAACCCGAGATGCTACCATTATTCGAGGAGTTACGCGCCACTTTGCTTGCATTAGGAGACACGGATGAAGCTACTTTAGAGGCCACCGTCAAATCCTTTATGGAAGCGAATGGTTTAGGCTTTGGACAGGTATTGCCCGTTTTGCGCGTGGGCGTGACAGGGACTATGCAAGGGCCGGCTATCTTCGCAGTCATGGCACTATTGGGCAGCCAAGAAGTGGATAAGCGATTGAAACGCGCATTTGAGGTTTTTAGCCGCTTGTAGCCGTTAGTAAGAGGAAAAAACCGATTTTTTAGATAAGGTTTATGCCTTGCCGCCCCCAATGCACGGCGCCCCCTATTGCTGCACGGGTAGCCCCAGTGGCAGAAGGAAGCACATTGGGCTGCTGTAGTAATCGTAGGGCACCGGCCAAAGCGATGAATGCAGCTTCTTTGAATCCAATGAGCGCAGCAGGTGCTTGAGTCGTTTGCATCGGAGCCACCGCTTGAGTAATGCACTCGCATAGGAAGGTATTGAATCCGCCGCCACCCGATATGATAAGACCATCGTTGGCCGAAAGGGTGAGTTGTTCCTGCTCAGCTATCAACTGTAGGTCTTTAGCGATTTGGTGTGCAATATGTTGGCAGCAAGTATGCAGGCGGTCAGCAATGGCATATTGGGGTTGCTGAAAAATGGGCAATAACACCTCTTGTACCCAATCATTGCCCAATGATTTGGGATAGGGCAAGGCATAATAAGGCAAAGCATCGGCTTGTGCCTTCATGGTAGGAATAAGCTGGCCACTGCGCGCTAATTGCCCCTCTGCATCGAATGGCAGGCCTGCTTCTTGGGCAAGGGCATCCAGCACTTGATTCGCACCGCCATTGTCGAAGGCAACATAGCCCCTAGGTGTTTTGACACTGATATTGGCAATCCCTCCCAGATTGAGAGATGCTGTGTAACTGTTAAAAAAGTACAAGTCGCCTAAAGGTGCTAGCGGAGCACCTTGTCCACCCAACGCCATATCCAAGCTGCGAAACTGGTCGATGACCACGGCACCTGTAACACCAGCGATAACGGCACCATCGCCAATTTGAGTAGTCGTACCTTGGTGGGGGAAATGAAAAACAGTATGCCCGTGCGAAGCGATAGCGTCCACTTCCCTATCCACCTCACGGAGAAAATCGAGTATCACATGTCCGTACAGCCTGCCCAATTCGGTGTGTAGCAACCACAAATCGCGTCCACTGAGTGAAGGTGCTCCTTGGAGTCGCGTCTTCCAAATTTCAGTATAGGGAATCGTTTTTGTGGACAACAACTTCCAGTCAAGCAGCGCATTGCCTGAAAGCGCATCGTCGAAGTCGAATCGACAGAGTGCCAAGTCAATGCCATCCAAAGAAGAACCGGACATTAGACCAACCAGATGGAGGGTAGTACGGGGCATAGAAGAGGGGGAATGATGTAGTATCAATAAACAGCATTGGCCACCCTGCACCGAAGGCAGTGTGGCCAAGACCGAGCAGCATGGATGTGTTGCCTACATAGCCTTCAGTGCCCGCACCAAGTAGGTCAGGGAGAAAGGCAGTGCCAGCCAGAACCATTCATTGGCTACGAACAACAGTAATACCATCACTGCGGTAGAAACCAAGAACAGCAGCCAGTCCATGCGCGTACTGTTATTTTCAGAAGTTGTACTCATGGTGGAAATTTTGCACAAAGTTAATAAGCCAATAGCGGAAACCCAAAAAAAGCAGCAGGATTTAGTATCTCAGCTTATAGAATTGGGCAATGAGCCTATTCGATACGTTCTACACTATCCACGAAATAGTCGGTTTTTCCTTGCCAAGGCATCGGCTTATAGCGTTGGCGGTAGTGTAGTTTCACTTTGTGTCCCTCTAAATTTTGGAGTTGCTGGTAAACGGTTTTGTCGGTGGTGCTAAAATTCCAGATATTGCCCACAATGCCGCTTTGGTCTGCATCAAAACCGCCTACATTAATTTGGCCTTCCATGGTCTTGAATACAACTCCTTTGCGAGAAACTTTGATAAGTTCCCCTGCTCGCGTGCCTTCGCTGTACGTCCAGCCTGCTACCCAGATATAGCCGATACCCACTAATAGCAACACTCCCAATAGATAAAGGAAGAAACGCTTGATTTTACTACCTACTTTTTTAGCGCCGTCTTTGACGACTTCTTGGAATTCACTCATATTGTTTTGTTTAAGTCATTCCCTTTCCGCGAAAACGAGTCATTCACGGCAAAGATACGGTAGTATGACGTAAAAATCTGGTTAAGTATCGATTTGGGTCGCTTGAATAATCTTAGTAATTTGACGGAAATAACGGATCCCATTTTTTCTGAAGGCTTGTCTTTATACACACGCTTTGTGCAAGTATTCCTACGCTTAGTGCATAAATCCAAGCCAAAAATGGGATCACTTATTTTTTTTCCGTCTCATAGAGATGCTTTGTTCAGTATTTCCCAAAGTTTTGCAAAAACATAGCCGATAAACAAGGACGTAGCAAAAGTTGAATTTTTAGCTGGCCGCTATTTCTCCCGCTCCACTACAAAGTTGACGAGATCCTCTAAAGATTCACGAGCAGGAGAAGGGGGAAAGCTGTGTAGAATAGCAAAAGCCTGATCCCTGAAATCGTACATCACTTTGCGGGCGTAAGCCAAGCCGCCGCTATTGCGTACAAAATCTACTACATAACGGACGGTATCGGGGGATTCGCTGCTGTTTTTTATGCGCCTTATGATTTCTTTTCGAACGCTGCTTTCTGCCTGTCGAAGCGCGTAAATAAGGGGTAGAGTCATTTTCTTTTCTTTGATATCGATACCAAGTGGCTTGCCCACATCATCGGTACCGAAATCAAAAAGGTCATCGCGGATTTGAAAGGCCATACCGATTGTTTCTCCGAAAAGGTGCATCTGCTGAATAACCGATTCGTCCTCTGTAGCGGAGGCTGCCCCCGCAGCGCAAGCAGAAGCTATGAGGCTGGCTGTTTTTTTGCGAATTACTTCGTAGTAAACTTCTTCATCTATATCAAGGCGGCGGGCTTTTTCTATTTGCAACAACTCCCCTACGGTGATGGCATCGAAGGCATCGGATACGATTTGCAACATCCGGTATTGCTTGTCTTTTAGGGCGAGTGCCAAGCCGCGTGTCAACAAGAAATCACCTACCAATACGGCTGCCTTATTCTTCCACAGGGCATTCACGGAAAAGAACCCACGCCGTTCGTTAGCATCATCTACAACGTCATCATGCACCAACGAAGCTGTGTGCAATAATTCCACCAAGGAAGCAGCTGTGTAGGTGGCATCGGTAACGTCTCGGCACATTTTAGCCGCCAAGAAAATAAACATGGGCCGCACCTGCTTGCCTTTGCGCCGTACTATATAAAAGGTGATCCTGTCTAACAAAGGAACAGGGCTACGCATGGCATCGCGAAAGCGCTGCTCGAACAGGCGTAGTTCCTCTTCGATGGGCGACTGAATGCTGCGCAGTGATTTTACCATGAGTTTTGGATTTCCCTGTTTAGCGGCAAAAATAGTTAAATTATGAACACTACAACCTGAGGTAGGTTCAGTACGCCACTTTGTTTTCCTTTGCTTTCCATGCATCAAACACCTTCCGGCCTGCATCAGGCAGTAATTGACAAGCAGGTATGGAACGATTATCGGGAGCGAGTGGCAGTTCTTTGTAGATGAAGCTATCATCAAAACCAGCGTCTGCTGCGTCCGCATGGGTGGCTGCATACACGATTCTGGCTGGCCGCGCCCAATATATAGCCCCAAGACACATGGGGCAAGGCTCGCAGGAGGTATAAACCACACAATCAGCCAATTGGAAATCCTGTAAATGACGGCAGGCATCCCGTATAGCCACCACTTCGGCATGTGCGGTGGGGTCGTTGGTAGAGGTGACTTGGTTGCATCCTTTCCCCACTATGACACCGTCTTTGACAATGACCGCTCCAAATGGGCCGCCTTGGCCGCTTTCCATTCCTTCGCATGCCATAGCGATGGCTTGCTGTAGAAAATATTCGTCTTGTTCGTTCATTTATACCAATTTTTCTTCTAATGAATGGCGCCACCGTGGGAATCCATCCACCACGGAAGACCCTATTTGGTGGTGGCGTATGGCTTGAAAATGCAACACGGGGGTGTGGTGAAAATAGCTTAACGACGGGATGCTTGGGGTTTTGTTGGTCAAAATTAGGCGTATAGGTTGCGTAATAGTCCACAACTGCAACGGTAAGTACTTGGTTGCTGGCGTTGTAATTTTTCATTTCTACTTCCCAAAATACTTCGCCATGTGTGCGGATAGCGAAAGCCCCCACAGGCAGATTGGTGGCTTGCCACGGTAGCCGATTATTGGGGTTGTAAGCCACCCCTTGGTTGGTGATATGCAGCAAAATCGTTTTCACCTATTTAAATACGGCGGCGCAATTGTTGTTCCAAGGTGCGTTGCTCTTCCAAGCTGAGTTGGTACACCCTGTTTACTTCATCTAATTGAGGTCGAAAAAAAAGAAATACGCCCAGTCCTAGACAAAAAAACAGAAAAGGGGTGAGGCTGGAAGTAAGCAGCGCTAGCACTACACAAAAAAGATTGCCCGCTTCCACCATCGCTGATCGCATGACGATGCTGGTGCGGTAGTGCATGAGTTTATCGGCTAACGCTCCCTTTATCATGGCCGCTTGTTGTACCCGCAAATTATTCACAAACCAAGCAGCCCCAGCCGATAAAAACACCACCAACAACCCCAAAAAGGTATAGGGGCTACCGTCGGTTAGCACCTTATCAGGTTGGGTAATCAAAAAGATAACGACGAAGGAAAACAGTATTTGCCCCAGCAAGAGTGCGATGTACAGCAGGAAAATATTGCGTATGCCTGCGGGATTGTATCGGTCGTGTGAAAACTGCATGATTCCTTTTTTTACAATTTGACAAAAATGGTGGCTTGTGCCGCGAAGCCTCTTCCGTTGGAAAAAGTAAACGAACTCTCCCCAGCAGCGAAGTAGCCACCCAAAGCCGTGCGGTAGCGTCCATCAACTTGCAGACTGATGCCCCCTAGCACTACTTCCAGCCCTAGTCCCCCCGACAAACCGTATTGCCAACGGTTGGGAAGAGGCGAGTTGTAATAACTTCGATTTAATGGCCAGTTGGCAGGTATCGTTTCTGTTTGCGATAATGGTGTTCCAATAAATGAGCCTAACAATAGAAAAGGCCGAAACGATCGCTTGCCTAGGCTCAAGTGGGAAAAAAATGCTAGTTCTGCATAATCCACTGTGCGCACATACGCCGCATCGGTAGTAGTATCCGTTTCCTGCCAGCCACGCTTATCATAGGCCAATTCTACTTGTATGCCCAGATTGGCTTGGCCCGTGTAGCGAAATACCGCTGCGATCCGTTGCCCCACATACACACCTTGGGCGATACGGGGGGAGAAACTTACATCGTTCCAACTTTGCCCATAGAGAACCCCTATTTGCGTAAAGGGGCGAAAGACTACTGGGGTGTCCAACACGGAGGTGGTATCCTGTTGTGCAGCGATCCGAAAAAATGACAGTAGTATGCTAAGCGTGAGAAAAAGTGCTTTCATGTTGGATGGTAGTCAATCAACGTATTCTTGGCGAACGACCAGCGTCATATAGCCGTTTTCACGCTCGGTGTAGCCCTGTTCATAAACAAAGCGATACACGGTGCCTTGCCTGGTGACGTATTCATTGGTAAAGTAGCGGAAGTTAAACCCTTGTTCTGCTAATTTGTCGCGATGAACGCTGGCTTTACCCTCTGGATTGAGGGAGGCTAAAATACGCCTGTTTTTTCGGAGGATGTTGTTGATGTTGCGTACAAAGTTCGTTACATCACTGTTTTGCTGGTTGTGAAACGTACTCCGACAATTATCCGAACAAAAACGCTTGTCCTGACGACCCATTAAGTCATCCCCGCAGACTATACACTTTTTCTTCTCCTTTCCCGCCATGGTGAGATGGTAATTGGTGGATTATCGCTGATGTAATCAATTCAAACGGATTCTTACACTTTTGCACACGAACACGCACTCGTGCTTTTGCATAAGAGTATGTCTAAAATTTTCTCAATTGGCTGCAAGTAACAAATTTTATCCTGTCCTGCGTTAGTCCCTGATAGCTATCGGGACGCTGACCTTCGATGCTCTTTCCGGCATCGACTGCGCTTTCGCTTCGCGTCTACTTCGTGGTCTGCCTTGGTCAGAACAAAATTTAATTACTTTCGCTCAATCAGAAAAATTTAGACATACTCTAAGAAAATAAAGATAAGGCAAAAATCGCATTTTTCACCCCATACGCCAACGCTAATCTTATTATTGTTGTCTTATCAAGCGAATACTTCCTTGTTTTGCAGCAGCGTCAGGGATTCTTTTTGCTTTAGAATGGTGGCCATGCCCTGCATACGTGGCATTTCGTATGCGTAGAAAAACCGGAGGGTGTGTATCAGTTGCGCTGTAAACTCAGAAGAATAGGAGCTATTGCCCATCAAAGAGGTTGTAGTAGCAGCGATCACATTTTGAGCCATTGCCATCCTATCACGAGGTTGCTGAAAAGCTCCATAAAGATATTGGCATCAGCTAAGAAGCGTTCATGTTCTCCCCTCATGGCGAACGGAATGAGGTGTTCCAGCACGTTTTGTGTGAGGGCCGTATAGTTTTCTAATTCGTGAGCATAGGGCTTGAGTTCATTATATTGACTGGCTTTTTGCACGGTTTCTTGTATTTCCTCCAAAAGGTATTTCCATGCTTTGCCATTTTCCATCATCATTTTCCGCTACCAGCAAATCCAATGATTGTATGCCTGTAGTACCTTCATAAATGGAGAAAATGCGAATATCGCGGTAGTACTGTTGCAGTACAAAATCGGAACAAAAACCGTATCCTCCTAACACCTGAAGGCCGTTATCCACTGCTTGTTTACCTTTTTCGGAAGGATAGGTCTTGGTGACGGGCATTAGGATTTCCAATAGCAGGTTGTACTTTTCGCGGGTTGCTTCGCTACCTCTAGTGTATTGGTCGAGGTAGTAAGAGCTTTGGAGTACTAAACTGAGGCTGCCTTCGTAAATAGCTTTTTGCAAAAACAACATACGCCTTACGTCCGCATGCTCGATGATGAGGCAAGGTTCTTGGGTAGCATCTTTTTTGCCATCATTCGACAACCTTCTACCTTGCGGGCGTTCCTTAGCGTACTGTAAAGAAGCGTGGTAAGCTGCCGAAGCGATAGCCACAGCACCGCGTCCAACGCCAATTCTGGCCCCGTTCATCATTAGGAACATATAGCCTAACCCGTGGTGAGGTTGCCCTACCAAATATCCCGTGCAACCATCGTTTTCGCCAAACACCAAATGAGTGGTACAATAGCCACGCTGCCCCATTTTTTGGAAATCACCCGCGGTAAGCACGTCATTGGCAACCAAGCCTGCTTCCGTTATGCGCTTTTTAGGCACTACGAACAGGGAGATGCCTTTAGTACCTGCGGGTGCGCCTTCTATGCGTGCCAATAGGAGGTGCACCATGTTTTCCGCATGTTGGTGGTCGCCGCCTGATATGAAGATTTTTTGGCCTTTGATTTTATAAGTGCCATCCGCTTGAGGGTAAGCCGTTGTCACTAGATCTGATAACGAACTTCCTGCTTGTGGTTCAGTCAAGCACATAGTCCCCCCCCAATCGCCGCTCACCATTTTAGGAACGTAAGCGTCTTTGAGTGCTTGGCTGCCAAAATGAATAATAAGCTCCGCTGCACCCGATGTAAGACCCGTATAGCCAGCTATATTATTGTTGGCCGCATCCATTATGAAATAGTTGGCCGTATCTACCATACGCGGTATCTGCATGCCACCATCCGAAAAATCGAAGGCACTGCCCACTAACCCCAATGATGCCGCTTGGCGCAAAATGTTGCCCAACTTAGGGTGAGTAATAATCTCCCCTGCATGAAAATGAGCTGGCTGCTCATCCATTTCCCTGAAGACAGGGTACAATTCCTGATCCGCAAAATCCTTTACCGCATCTAACATCAGCAAAACGGATTCCGCATCGTGGTCAGCGAAATGTGGCAATGCCAAGATTTCTTCCAGATTATGTACCTGAAATAATAAAAAACGCAGTGTTTCGGGACTGAAGTAGGCGGCCATAAAGAATCGTTAAGTTGAACGTGTTCTAATTTCTTTACAAATGTAAGTGCTTTTTGCATAAAATGCAAATAATGATCTTTGCAAAATAATGCAGAAGTGGTATATACCTAAAAATTATATTTACCTTCCAATTACAAAAGTTACAAGCTTATGAAAGGAATAATTTTCGACATGGATGGCACAATGGTGGACAATATGATGACGCATCATCGGGTGTGGCAGGTAAAGCTAGCGGAACTGGGGCTGGAGCTGACCATACAGGAGGTGATGGAGCAAATTCACGGCGTGAACACAGAAATTTTGGAACGCCTTTTTGGCGACCGCTTTAGCCATGAGGATCGCGTGCGCATTTCGGGAGAAAAAGAAGCTGCCTATCGGGATTATTTTCGGTCGCGGGTGCAATTAATCGAAGGCTTGCCAACATTGCTGGAGGAATTGGCCAGTGCAGGTATCCCGATGGCCATAGGTACCGCTGCCCCGCCCGAAAACGTGGACTTTGTGCTCGACACATTGGGCATACGGCACTACTTCAAAACGGTACTACACTCGGACGATGTAAAAAAAGGCAAGCCCGATCCAGAAATATTCCTGAAAGCCGCTGAAAGATTAGGTGTTGCACCTGCCGATTGCCTCGTCTTTGAGGACAGTTTGACAGGTGCCAAAACCGCCGCCAATGCAGGAATGCCTGCCATAGTGGTCACTACGACCCACGCACGAGAGGAATTTGCCCACTTTAACCACATCTTGCGGTTTATTGATGATTACACCCATTTGACGCTGGACACCCTACAAGCCGACTGGCACAACTGATTTTTTAGCGTATGTCAAAAATTTCCTCAAGCAGGGAAATTCAGACATGCGCTAACTAAGCAACGACTGTAGCTTCATGGCTACACCCATATCACCCTTTATTTTTATTTTGCCAGTCATCACGGCCATCATAGGGTTTAGATCGCCTTTGATGAGTGCTAGCAGGTTTTCGGGCGTAACAGAAACCGTACAATCGGCCTCCCTGTCTTCCATGGTAACGACATTTGCCGCCCCTGTTCCATCAATATGCACTTGCTGTGCACCGAAATCTAATTTCAATGAGCTGCCGAGTGCAGGTGTTTTAGCGGCCTTTTCCTGCACGCCCTGAAGAATGGCTGATAAATCCATGATTGTTTTTTGTTAGTGACAATATTATACTGATCAATTTTTGATTCGAAAAAGTTGAACAGTGTATTTTCGTCAAAATGCTAAGTAATTTGGCGGAAATAACTGATCCCATTTTTTCTGAAGGCTTGTCTTTATACACACGCTTTGTGCAAGTATTCCTACGCTTAGTGCATAAAGCCAAGCCAAAAATGGGATCACTTATTTTTTTTCCGTCCCTAAGTTAAAATTAATCAACGTAAAGATCGTCGTGAAGTTTTGCGTAAACGCCATTTGTCCACCCAAAACCATCTTGATTGGGATATTCTCCCCCGCCCCCGGCTAAGGACAGATCGCACACATTGTACTTTTCCATCATTTTGCCTGTTTCTTGAAATACCCGATCATTGAGTGCGAGCCATCTTTGGGTGATGGTTTCAGCCAGTTCATCGTAATCGTAATTTAGCAAGCCATCAATGACAATCCACTGGAGGGGTGCCCAACCATTCGGTGCATCCCATTGCTGCCCTGTTTCATGTAGGGTTGTCATTAGCCCTCCCGGGCGTAGGAATTGCTCCTCAATGACGGCGACTACGGCTTCGGCTTGTTCTTCTTCAGCCAGTTCAAAGAACAGCGGCATAAAGCCCGCCAACGATAGTACACCCGTGCGTTGCCCCTTCACAAAGTCATAGTCCATATAAAAACCAGCCTCCTCGTCCCAGCAGTAAGCATCGAGAAATGCCACTCGTTGTTTCCAACGCTGTTTGTAGTTCTTTGCTTTTGCTATGTCTCCGTAATGTTGATGGTATCTTTCCAGCAGGTGTTCCGTTTGAGCCAAGAGTGCGTTCAAGTCCACGGGGAGTATGTCGCAGGTATGGATGGTGGAAAGCGTCTTTCCATCGGCTAACCAACGGCTACTATAGTCCCAACCAGATTCAGCCCCTGCCCTCAAATGAGTATATAGCTTGGCGCGATCTGCCTCGCTCACTGCTTGAGCGGTTTCTACATCTTCGGTATAAGACTCCGGACGTGGGGTGGCAGCACTATCCCAATAGCGGTTGGCTGCAAATGGCACTGTTGCTCCCTTGTAATCTAAAGGAACTACCACCACCCGCTGATCGGCTCCACTGCCCTCTTGGCGTAGTGCCTCCGCGCCCTGCATCCAGAAGTTGTATTCCTTTTCCATGGCCGGGCCGTACTTTCCCAATATATTAGGATCGACATAGTCTTGCAGCAGGCTCACCATGACGCTAAAAAAAGGTGGCTGGGAGCGGCTCAGGTAATAGGTTCGGTTGCCGTTGGGAATATGCCCTACTGTGTCAATCAGGTGGGCAAAATTATCCAACATGGCTATGGCTGTATCGGTATGCCCATCTTGAAGCAGCCCCAACATAGTGAAGTAACTATCCCAGTAATAAACCTCTCTAAAGCGTCCGCCTGGCACCACGTAGGGGTGTGGCAATGGCAGCAACGTGTCTTCGTTTGTAGTATCAGCGTCGGCTTGGCGCGTGAGTGAAGACCACAAGGCGCGAATATGACTGCGGGCATCGGCTGATGGGTGACTGGGCAAGGCTACGATTGTTTCAGCAGGCAAATCAAACCATTGGCTCACAAAATCGTGGAGGTTGAAGTTTGTCTGGTTTCGTTCATTTTCCCAGACAGCCAAGATGGTAGCGGCAGCAGCACGCGGGCGGCAGTCCACAAAACTTTTGGAATCGGGAAATATGCCTGATAATTGAACGGCTTCAAAAAGTGAACCCCATTGAATATCAGGTGAACTAAAAGCGTGAGATTTATCCATGAGTCGATTTTATTTGGGAGTTGAATAATACCAACAAGAGTGCTAATATTCCCATAGGGATAACAGAAAGAGAGAAGGCGGTAGCCCCGTCTAAGTAATGAAAAATATTACCTGTGATGATAGAACCCGTAGTACCCCCTAGGGCTGAAAAAACCACAATCAACCCCGACATGGCCGCGTGTTGGTGCTTAGGCAAGGCAGAAAGAATGAGGGAATTGATAGCGGGGTAAATAGTAGCCAAGAATATACCCATCACTGGGAACAACCAAGCGGCTAAAGGGGCATTCATCCAGGTAGTGCCTTCAGCAGCCACCACCCCTTTTGACAGGCTGATGACCAAGGTAACACACACCGCGCTCAGTACCAAACTACCCAGCACCACCTTCAACCAGTGAATACGGCGAAGTACCACCCCTGCCGTGAAACGACCTATGGCAAAAGCACCTGCCAATACCGCACCTGCTTGTATGCTCATAGAAGCTGGTAGTTTGAGTACGTCCTTGTAGAAGGTAGGCATCCAGGTTTGGAAGCTTTGTTCGATGAGCACGTAGAAAGCCACCGCGCCGATAAAAATGAGTACGACGGGTTTTATACACAATTTCAGCATGGTGAAGAGGTTGTCCGCAATGGAGCTAGATTCGACTTCGTGCTGTATGCGACTTTGGTCAATTTTTACAAATAAAAGAACTATAAAAGCCATAAATGTAAGCCCTCCCAATACCCAATATACATTGAGCCATTCCCGCGACTGCGTGTCGGCATCATTGATGAAAAGGCTGAATAGTACGTTGCCAAACAGGATGCCCACCATAAACACACCTTCGATAGTACTCA
Source organism: Saprospiraceae bacterium (assembly GCA_041392765.1). Classification (GTDB taxonomy): domain Bacteria; phylum Bacteroidota; class Bacteroidia; order Chitinophagales; family Saprospiraceae; genus Lewinella. The sequence continues at coordinate 84,718 of JAWKLL010000014.1, read as the reverse complement.
TAAGGCTACTGTGTTCTTGCTGACTATCCGTCACTAAGCCGATGGTAGAAAAAACCGAGACTTTTATCATCGCAAAAGAAACGCCCACTACAAAAAACAACAGCTTGAAATACCAAAAAGCAGAAGCATAGGGCATGATTATACAAACTACCGTCACCATGGCCAACGCAATTTGCATAGCGCGTTTGTAGCCTAATTTGGGTAAAAAAGAAGCCAGCAGCAAGGAAGCCAGTGCGATGGGTATATCCTTGAATCCTTCTAATAATGCAGCGATGTCTTTGCTGACACCGAAAGTGCCCTGTACCTGCAAGATGACGGCACCCATCGTGTTGAGCAACACAGCAAATACAAAGTAATTGATATACAGGACGAACTTGGTGCCAAAATGCTTCATAATCCCTATGGTTTTCCGTTTTACATACGCAATGATAGTACTTTTCATGAAAAAGGTCTAGTAATCTGACAGGAATAAACTATACAACTTTTTCTAACAATATTCCGGGCAGAAATCCCGAATTTATTCGCGGTGAATGATACCGAAATCCAGTGCTTTCTGGACAGCGGGATGAAATAAGTCAAACTCAGCCTCTGAGCTGAGTTCGAGAAATAAGTTTTCGACGATTTTTTGGTTAAAAGCCCGTCGCTTGAGGTCGTTCATTGATTTAGTGGCAGGGTTCAATTTTTGCTGAACCTTTGCTATGTTGACGGTTGCCAAACTAAGGTTGAAATGGAAGTCGAGTTTTTTGTTCGCTGCACGCCTGACAGTGGGTCAAACCGGTAAACTGTTTTGCGTCGCGGAACAGAAATTTGATCTGCAATTTGGTTATCAAATGTTTGTTGTGTTCACGTAAGGTATGGATGATTTTTTCTTGGCGTAAAAACCATCAGCAACGAAATAGTCCACTTTGGTCAGGTAGGGCAGGTAATCCGGTAAACGCAAAATATTTTTGTCAAAAAAAATTGACTCCATTTGCCAATGTCATACATTCTTACGAATAGTTATCCCAGTATCGACGGTACTAACCATAGATCGTGAGTTTGGCTTGTAGTGAACCCAAAGCTCGCGACCTTTTTTATTTCTCACAACGGGCTAATAAAATCTGCCCGGACTATTGTAATGAAAGATTGAAAATGAATTAAAACGGTATATAACTGGGACGCAGTTGTGCAACTGTGTCTCATTGTATGATGAACCGAATCCTAGGAGGCTTCGCAAACGGGTGGAAATTGGTTACTTTTGCAGCACGCCCGCGCAAGCTGCCTTAAGGTGGCCGACGAAGGAGGCCAGCCCGGAGGGCCGACCGCTAGGGAGCCTGTAAGGGAGCGACCCCCTAGGGGATGCGCCCAAAAAACGATGATAAACAGCATCGCCAGTTGAAAAAGAAAATCCTTTTCCTTACACCGCCGTTTACACAGCTGAACACCCCATATCCAGCGACGGCTTACCTCAAGGGGTTTACTAATACCTTGGGCTATCCGGCTGTGCAAGCAGATTTGGGTATAGAGGTCATTTTGGCATTGTTCACGGCGAAGACGTTGCGGCGTGTATTCAAACAGGCTGAACGACAAGAGGAACTGTCGGACAATGCCTGGCGCATCATTGCCTTGGCCGATGACTATGTGGCTACAATTGGGCCGGTCATTGCGTTTTTGCAGGGCAAAAACCCCACCTTGGCACACAGCATTTGCACGCGTAGCTACTTACCTGAGGCAAGCCGATTCGAAGGCTTAGACGATATGGACTGGCCTTTGGTAGTATGGGCATCCATGACCGAGCGCGCCATTTGGCGACCCTCTACCTCGAAGATTTGGGCGACTTGATCACCGAAGCTCTCGACCCTCACTTCGGGTTCAGTCGCTATGCTGAACGCTTGGGGAGTACGGCTACTCACTTTGGCCCGCTGGTGGAGGCTCTCGACGCGCCTCCTTCGTTAGTTGCGCAATTATTGGTAGATATTTTGGCGGAGCGAATGGCGGCTACGCAGGCCGAAATCGTTTGCATCTCCGTGCCTTTTCCTGGCAATTTGTTGGGTGCGCTCAAGTGTGGTCAATACCTCAAGCAACACCACCCCCACGTGCCGGTGGTGATGGGCGGCGGCTATGCCAATACGGAGCTGCGCCGCCTGAGCGACGAGCGCGTATTTGACTACCTCGACTATATTTGCCTCGACGATGGCGAAGCACCCCTGCAGTGCTTGCTCGAATACCTATCGGAGGAAGGGCGGACACACCAACACCTCAAACGCACTTATGCGCGGGTGGGCGGTGTGGTTTGCTACCTGAACGCCAACACGACCTTGGATGTGCCCCAACGCGAAACGGGCACCCCCGACTACAGCGATCTACGCCTGCACGACTACCTATCGGTGATAGAGGTGGTGAACCCCATGCACCGATTGTGGAGCGACGGGCGCTGGAATAAACTCACGCTGGCGCATGGCTGCTATTGGGGTAAATGCACGTTTTGTGATGTCACGCTTGACTACATACAACGCTACGAACCCCTGACGGCAGCACTGCTTTGCGACCGGATCGAAACGATCATTGCTCAAACGGGACAGACGGGATTCCACTTTGTGGACGAGGCGGCACCGCCCGCCCTTATGCGTGATTTGGCGATTGAAATCATCCGCCGCCGCCTGACGGTGACTTGGTGGACGAATATCCGATTTGAGAAAAGTTTTACGGCGGATTTGTGCCAACTCCTCAAAGCATCGGGCTGCATAGCGGTGTCGGGTGGGTTGGAGGTGGCATCCGACCGATTGCTGGCGTTTATGAAAAAAGGAGTAACCGTGGCGCAGGTAGCCAAAGTGGCGGCCAATTTTACGGATGCGGGCATCATGGTACACGCTTACCTGATGTACGGTTTTCCTACCCAAACGGCGCAAGAAACCATCGACTCTTTGGAGATGGTGCGCCAATTGTTTGAGCAAGGTGTGGTGCAATCGGGCTTCTGGCATCGATTTGCTATGACGGCACACAGCCCTGTGGGTGTTGACCCCGCAGCGTATAACGTGCAGGAAATAGGACCGGAGTTTGGTGGCTTTGCCGATAACGACCGCTGGCATGATGACCCAACAGGGGCCGACCACGATGCCTTCGCAGCGGGCTTGCGCAAGTCGCTATTCAACTATATGCACGGTGTGGGGTTCGACTACCGCTTGGCGGATTGGTTCGACTTCCCGACACCGCGCACGACGATCTCCAAGCGATTCATCGCTAAAAGCGTAGAGACACAGGAGGATAGCACGCATCGCCCTTCCTCGCTCGTGGTGTGGTCGGGGCCGCTGCCGCTGGCGACGTTAGAGACAACAGAAACGGGTGAAGCGGTAGCGAGGCTAGCATTCACACACAAGCAGCACGAATGGGAATTGGAAACGCTCCCAGCCTGGGGGCAATGGTTGGTGGATGTACTACCACTCCTGCAACCCGCCGTAGGGCAACCCGTACTGACCTTTAACGAGCTACAACAAGATTTTGAAGAAAATGGTGATGCAGCCACCTCCTTCGATGATTTCCTACACTCCGAAACATGGGCGCTGCTGCGAAGCGAAGGGATGTGGGTGTTGTGATAGGAGCAAGAATGATATTTTGTAACTACTTAGGTAGTACCAAATTCCGGCTAAAAAAAGCCCTTTTTCCACCTGACGGCAGCTATTCTCGTCGCCGTGTTGGCTTAGCACGACATGACTCCTCAAATGAGCTTTGTCAGTCGAAAAAATCTTCTTTTTTCGAAAGCGCACTACCTAAGTAGTTACGATATTTTTATTAAAACACCCCCGTCGTCAGCGTCGATTCCATTTGTTGGAACATATCCGACAGCAGTAATCGGAAGGCGATACGCTGCCCGGTGTTGCCCAGCTCCTTCACGCGATCCATCAGATTGGCACTTCCTACAAGGGGTAGGTACAGACCTACTTGACCGTCCCACCACTCGAGGGCTACTCCTCCTGTCCAAATGAGGGTATTGACAGAGCCATCGAATCCGGGTGCCGCGTAGTAAGCAGCATCCATATAAGGCTTTATGGGTAACCAGCCGGGGGTGAAAGGCAAATCAAAAGTAAGGTTGGCACCAACATCCAATCGTTGCTGCGGCCTAGGGGGAAAGCCGCCGAAACAGGAACGCGTACGCCTCCCATGCGCCGACCTAATTGGCGCGATGCCCAACCCGTATCGGCTGTTCTGTCGATGTAGAGTTGCCGAAAAGCGTAATCATCGCGCCCCCTGTCAAAAGCACTGAATGACTGAGCCGGCGTGTAGGTTGTATTGCCGAGAGTATGGTATAAAGAGGCACCACCATACACCCGCCACGAAACAAATTTATCTGGCTCGTAACCGATTTTTCCATCGCCTTCTACCTGCAACTGAACCCACTGCTGGTTTCGCGTGAAGTCATCTTCGTATTGATTGTAAGCCAAGGTGAGCCGCCAATGAGTGGGTGATAGTGTTTGTTGCTGATATCGATTCCAAGTAAAAGCTATTTGTTGCTGTTGTTGAGGGCGCGTACCCGCGAAAACACCCATATCGGAGAAAACAAGATCGTCCTGTGTTGCAATCAAGTATTGCAGAGTGGTAAACGTTTGCCAAGCTGTCTTGTTTTTGGGATGCCACCGGGTGCTGGCTGTGATATGGGCGCGTTGGTAGCGAAGCGGCAAATTGGCAACTTCGTACGTGTTGAAATGAAAACGCCTCGTACCCCCAGCGATACCCCATTCACGAATACGGGAGCGGCTGGCTGGCAGCCAGTGCCTCCAGCGGAAACCTCCCATGCCTACCCACTCCTTGGCGCGAATGCTATATGCAGGCGCCAATACCCATTCAAAAGCTTGTGGAAGGATGCCCCTGTTGTGGATGCCTACTCCTCCCATAGCACCATCGTGTGCGTTGTACCCACCTGTGGGGAATAGGAAGAGGGTGGTGTGAGATTCGTCTTTTAGCCCAGTCAGCAGCCGTAGTTGGGGTGGATTGTTGTAGCCCCATAAGCCCTTGCGCCAATAGTTGTTGTGACGATGAATGTCCATCGTGTGCTGATAGGGATCTAAAGCAATTTGTTGTACGACATTTCCAGATGGCAAGGACACAACGGTATCACCCTGAAAGCCTTGTAGGTGGAGATGCAAGCTGTCGCCCGTTTCTAGTATAGCTACCACAGGCAGTGGGCCGGCAATAGTGCCGCTGTTTCGGAGTACAATTTCAGCATTGGGCTGGTTCTTTACCTGCTTGATGGTGTAATCTTGCTGCTGGGTGGATTGCATAAAGCCTTGAAAAAGCCAAGTTAATGATTCATTCCCTGCTGTTTCCAATGCTTCCTGAGCATCCTCCACACCCGGATGCCGGAATTGCCATTGCTTAAAATAGGCTTTCATGGCACGATCCAGCTTGTCTTGCCCCCAATGAGCTTCCAACTGGCGTAATGCCCTCGCAGGTACGCTGTAGGCGCCTACCCAATAGTTTTGCTGTGTCATATCCTCGGAGGGGGTATCCGGGGCTTGATGCAAATGTTGGCAACTGAACATCCGATAGCCTATTTCGTCCACGGTGGTCTGGCTGCTACCCTTGATGATGGATGGTAGGTTATAATCGTCCGTGTGGTAAAACAACCTGCTATACCGATGATCGTAGTAGGAATTGAAGCCCTCGTCCAACCAGGCGTGGTCGCGTTCATTGGTGGCCAAAATGCCATAGAACCAGTTGTGCCCAACTTCGTGAGCAATCACTTGATCCAACGCCTTGGCTGTACCAGAAAGCCCAATGACTGTCACCATGGGATATTCCATACCCGCACCCGCACTCAACGCACTTTGCACAGCAGTCACTTGCGGATAGGGGTAATCGCCGATTTTGTCGGAGTAGAAGCGGGTGGCCTGTTTGATGTATGTAGGTGCTTTTTGCCAAAGGTCAGCTTCTTGGTCGGTAAAAAACGCCCAAGTATCTATGATGCGGCCTGTCAAATGAAGCGTATCATGTAGGACATGGAAGCGCTTGTCAGCGAACCACGCAAAATCGTGTACCTGCGCAGCCTTGAAAGTGATGGTTTTCCATTGGGTAGCAGAAGGCGGAAAATCGGGGGAGGCATATACGGCGGGGTCTTCTTTTGACCAAACAAGAGAAGCACTCGTCTTAGCTTGGGCTTTGAGACGTGCCACTTCGGCCTCGGTTTCCAAGATTCCTGTGGCCGCGACTGTATAGTTTTCGGGCAACGTGATGGCTACCTCGTAGCTGCCAAATTCGCTATAAAACTCACCGTAATCCAAATAAGGCATAGGGTGCCAGCCGTCTTTATCATAAACGGCGGGTTTGGGAAACCATTGTGTCAATTGGTAGGATTGCCCCACGTGGCCAGACGAGAAAATGAAGCCGGTATTTGTACCCTGAAAGGTGAACTGACCGTGATGCGCTGACCGGGCAACAGGGAGTAGGGAACACTAATCGTACCACATCTGGCTATAGCGGGTAGGCAAGATGGGCAAGGTTTGCCCGTTTGCCGTAAAGGCGAGGCTATCGATGCTGCCTCTATCTTTTTCTTCAGCAAAATAAAAGGTGGTGCTACCAGCGGCCAACTGCTGACGCGCAAAAGCGGTAGTGGGGCTGCTATGTGCGTTCGGCCACAGGTGCATATAGAGGGTATCTAAAGCATCGGGCGATTGGTTGATGTACTCCATGCTCCACTGGCCGTGCAACTGGTGGTGTTCATCATCCAAACGAACCGCCATGCGAATATTGACCTCTTGCTGAAAGTATTCCTGTTGCGACCACAGGCTGCCCCACAAACCACAGAGCGCGAAGCAAAAGAACAAGGCTTTTTTCATGAAAAGGACTTTCTTTTATTGCTAAATATACGCAAAGATAGCGTAAACGCCCTTCGCAGCCATGTCGATTTTTACAAAAAGCGTCCTTGTTCCCCCTTTTTAGTGTGGACGGGGATGTAATTAAAATTTTGTAATTCAGTGCCAAAGGCTTTTCTTTGCATGGATTTTTAGCAAAGGTGCTGTATCTTTGCGCTTCCGTATGTAAATCGGATTATCTAAATAACTGATTACGAAAGTTTTAGCTAAAAACGAAACAAGTTGTTTCTGATAGCTAAAACTGATAAAATTGACGTTACATGGCACTGATTGGACAAATCAGAAAGAATTCCTGGATACTGATCGTCGCTATTGCTTTGGGCTTGGGCGGCTTTTTGTTAATGGATATGGTTAACGCCAACCGCGGTCCCGGCGATGGGAGTTCGCAGTTGGTAGTGGGTAGAGTGAATGGAGAAAAAATTCGCCGCACAGACTTTGAACGCGAATACGGGCTACGTTTCTCGGGATCTTCAGCACCTGTTTATCAGAACCGCAACGCTCTTTGGCAGTGGTACACAGAGAACACGGTGTTGACAGGAGAAGCAGACGCGATTGGTTTGGGCGTTGGTGCCACAGAGATCACAGATCTGGAGTTTGGTGACAATCCAAGCCCTGTTATCCGCAGAAACTTTCCCAACCAGCAGCAGCCTGGTGCTATCAATCGGGAGGTGCTGGATTACTATAAGCAGCACATTACCAATAATACTATCCAAGATGAAATCGACGCGGGTCGTATGACTCCCGAAATCTTGGACTTTTGGCCTATGCAGCGCCGCATGATTGTGAAGGAACGTTTGCAAGCCAAGTTGCAGGCAATCGTTGCTAAAGCTATGTACACGCCTACTTGGATGGCGGAAATGGGTTATAAAGAGCAGTATGAAACGTACGATTTCGTATATGCTAAGGTGGGGTATGACCTCATCAGCAACGAAGAAGTAAGCTTGGGCGATAGCGATCTGAGCGACTACCTCAAGAAAAATGCCGCTCGTTTCAATCGCAAGCAGGAGCAGCGCGTATTGGATTACGTAGTTTTTGATGTGATCCCTACTGCTGCTGACTCTGCCGAGATTCGCACCAAATTAGCTGGTTTGGTAGAGGAATTTGCTACTACTGATAGCGATTCTAATTTTGTATTGCGCAACGATGGTATCATCACGCCTGCTTTTTCAAGCAAAGATGAACTCAGCACGGGCATCGCTGATACCGTAATGAGCATGCCTGTGGGCAGCGTATATACTGCTATATTGAAAGTGGTGAATACCGCGTACTCAAGGTATTAGGACCGGGCAGTTATGGCAGATTCTGCTGATTCTCGCCACATCTTATTGAGTGCTACTACGCCTGACCAATTTACCGAAGCAGACAAGCGGGCGGATAGCATCATCAATGTGCTACGGGCTGGTACTACCCCTTTCGATTCTTTGGTCGTGAAATTCAGCCAAGATCCTGGTAGTGTTTCCAATGGTGGTAAATACGAAAATATTACGCCCAATCAGTTTGTACCTGAATACAACAAGGTATTGTTTATCACGGGTCAAATTGGTCAGTTGTACAAAGTGCGTACTTCTTACGGCGTACATATTGTGGAAGTGTTGAAGCGTTCTGCTAGCACTACGCAGCGTGCGCAAGTAGCTTATTTGCGCGATGCAATCGTACCCAGCAAGCAAACACAGGATGATTTCTTCCAACAGGCTTCTAAGTTTATCGCCGAAAATCGCGATATGGCTGCCGTAAAAGCAGCGGTAGAAAAAGATGGCAAACTGCGCGTGGTAGCCACGGAAGCATTCGACAACACTGCCTACACTTTAGGTGCTTTAGGATTTAGCAATCAAACCAAAGATGCTATCTGTTGGGCTTTTTCTGCGGATGAAGGCGATGTTTCTCCCGAGGTTTATTCCTTTGCAGATGCACAGCGTTTCTATGACAACAAATACGTGGTGATTGGTTTGAACAAGGTATTGCCTGCCGGAACACCCAAAGTAGAAGATATTCGTGATCGCCTCGAAGCGGAGTTGCTTGCTGAGCGCAAAACAGCCATCGTTAACCAGCATATCGCTGGCGGTGGTTTGCAGGCTATCGCCTCTAAATATGGGGTGACGCTTGATACCCTCACCAATGGTGCCTTCGACCGCCCCAATATGCAGGGTCTTGGCAATGAATTGCGGGTTGCAGGTATGGCCGCCAAGCTTCAGCAAGGCCAGACATCGCCGTCAGGCGAAGGTGCGTATGTATCCAACACGCGCAAAGCAGTACCGGGTGTTGCGACTAACCTGCCACAGATTCGCCAGCGGATTACCCGCAGTGCGCAAGGGGCCGTAGCTAGCTATTTCCTCTCTTCACTCCGAGATGCGGCAGCAGTAGAAGACGACCGTTCTTCTTTTGAGTGTAACTAGAGTATGCTTTTCAAGGATTCGCTTCGCGTCTACTTCGTGGTGGCTTCGCCGCTACTTCGTGGTCGCTTCGCGTCTACTTCGTGGTTAAGAACCGTGGCGTCCGAATAAAAACTTCATTTAGTCTCTCGGCAGAGCCGAGACAAGCTACTAAATTCAGTTTTGATTCCTTAGCCAGAACCTTAAATCGTTGAACTCCGAGGAGCTTGCGACGATCAGCGAAGCTAAAAGCAGTTCGCAAAATTTCAAAACATACTCTAATCCTACTGGCCAATGAGCCAGATTGATAGAGATTAAACATCCCGGGTATTGGCTTTGTCCAGCATCCGGGATGTTTGTTTTGAACCATTTCTTATGCAATATTGGATACAAGCCATACATGCTTACTGTGAGAAACACAGTTCCCCCCCGGGTGCTAACCTCCTAGCATTAGAGAGGGAAACCCATTTGAAAACGCTGGCACCCCAGATGTTATCCGGTACCTTGCAAGGAAGATTGTTGGCTTTACTAAGCCGTCTGAAGCAGCCTCATTCGATCTTGGAAGTAGGCACATTTACAGGGTATGGGGCGCACTGCCTGGCAGAAGGGTTATTACCCAACGGAACGCTACATACGATTGAAGGCAACCCTGAAACAGTCTATCTGATTAAAAAGCACCTGCTCGCTGCGGGTATCGATAACCGCGTTCAAGTGTACACTGGCAATGCACTGGATTGGATACCTCAAATACCTGGCCCATTTGATTTGGTTTTTTTAGATGGCAATAAAAGAGAGTACGCCGAATACTTTGACCTCGTTGCTGATCGTATCACCCCAGGGGGGCTATTGTTGGCGGATAATGTACTTTGGAGCGGTAAAGTCGTCACAGGCGAAACAGATACAGACACCCAGCTCATCGATGCATTTAATAAAAAAGTTTTGGCCGATGAACGCTTCTTCAATCTGATTTTACCCCTGCGCGATGGATTGATGATTGCTCAGCGTTTGGGGTGATATTCCTCAATAGATTGTTGTTCAAACACTAATGAAGCAACTGGCGCAGGAGTGTCTTCCTTACGGCAAGTAACTAATGATAAGCTTAAAAACCAGCATAAGACTGTGGCAATGCGATGTATCTTGAGCAAAAAATCCATTATTCGCTATTTTTTTCCTGTCCCTTTTAATTCACGAAATAACGGATAACTGTTCATTTTTTTTCAAAAAAGGGTTATTTCTCTTTTATAGTACTAAGTTTTTTTTATGCTCAAAAATTTATGCTATTTTTCGAGAATACCCATATATTTGCCATGACAAGTATTTTAAAAGCCTGTATCTCAGCCATAACCAACCAAATTTCATGACAAGTACCACCACCACACCAGAAAAAATTTTTCAAGATGCCCAGGATTTCATGCCTTTACTGGGTACGGATTATGTAGAGCTTTACGTGGGCAACGCTCGCCAAGCTGCTCTTTATTACCAAACAGCCTTGGGTTTTCAACCCCTCGCTTTTGCTGGATTGGAAACGGGGTTACGCGATCGGGAGTCCTACGTAGTACAGCAGGGAAAGATAAGACTGGTGCTTACCTCTCCACTGAAAAGCGGAACAGACATCGGTCGCCACATTGACCTACATGGTGATGGTGTTAAGGTCATTGCGTTGTGGGTGGATGATGCCACCGCAGCCTATCAGACGGCTATGGAACGGGGTGCCCGCTCCTATATGGCACCGGTAAAAGAAGTAGATGATTTCGGCTATGTTGTACGGTCTGGTATCCATACTTATGGAGAAACGGTTCACGTATTTGTAGAGCGAAGTGCGTATTCCGGTACTTTTCTGCCAGGGTTCCACTCATGGACATCAGCATACAATCCACCGGACATGGGGCTTCAGTATATCGACCACATGGTTGGCAACGTATCGCTTGGCAACATGAACAAATGGGTGGATTTTTATGCCAACGTAATGGGGTTTGCACAAATCGTTTCCTTCGACGACAAAGACATTTCCACCGAATATACCGCACTCATGAGTAAAGTGATGAGCAATGGAAATGGGCGCATCAAGTTTCCTATCAATGAGCCTGCCGACGGCTTGAAAAAGTCTCAAGTGGAGGAATATCTAGATTTTTATGAAGGCGAAGGGGTGCAACACATTGCCGTCGCTACGGATAATATCATAGAAACCGTCACCGCCATGCGTGCACATGGCGTGGAGTTTCTCCGCGTTCCTGGTACTTACTACGATACCGTATTGGATAGAGTGGGCAAAATTGATGAAGATTTGGCACCATTGCGCGACTTAGGCATCCTCATCGACAGAGACGACGAGGGGTATTTGTTGCAAATATTTACTAAACCCATACAACCCAGACCTACGTTGTTTTTTGAAATCATCCAACGCAAAGGAGCTAGGTCTTTCGGGAAAGGCAATTTCAAAGCACTATTCGAAGCCATTGAACGCGAACAGGAGCTGCGGGGAACTTTGTAAAGCTTATTGTTTTCCATACTCAAGGCTTCGGTGCTACATAGGTGCAAAAAAAAGGGCTGCCCAACGGGCAGCCCTCGCCAACAAATGAAAATCGAACAATATATTTTACAGTTCAGTATTCTGGCACACATATTCGGTGCGGGGTAGTTTGGTCTCCAACAACTCCTTCATGCCGCCAGGAATGTTCACCATATTGTCGTAACCACGCGCCTTGAGGATAGAGGCCGCTACCACAGAGCGGTATCCACTGGCACAGTACAAGTGGTAAGTGCCATTCTGATCCAATTTGCTCATGTTGCGGTTGATGAAATCAAGTGGGAAGTTGGTGACACCAACGAGGTGTTCCGCCTTGTACTCACTTTCTTTGCGAACGTCCAGCACTTGCAGATTCTTACCATCGAACTGAGCTTCCATCATGGCAGGTGTGAGCTGTGGTATAGTATCAACATCTTCGCCAGCTGCTTTCCAAGCTTCAAAACCTCCTTCCAAATAACCGATAGGGTAGTCGTAACCAACACGAGCCAAGCGGGTAATAACTTCTTCTTCCTTGCCAGGCTCGGCCACGAAAAGGATAGGTTGCTTTAAGTCTGTGATGAGTGTACCCACCCAAGTAGCAAAACTGCCATCAACACCAATGAAGATAGACCCTGGAATAAAACCAGCTACAAACTCGTCCTTGCTGCGGGTGTCGATTACTAATGCTTCTTCTCCTTCCCAAGCGGCCTTGAAAGCACGTACGCTCAGTGCTTGAGAGCCACGCTCGCGCACGGTGTCGATACTGTCGTAGCCCATTTTGTTCATCACCGCATTCTTGGGGAAGTACTGGGGTGGTTCTACCAAGCCGTCTGTTACTTCCTTGATAAACTCTTCCCGCGTCATATCTGCACGCAGTGCGTAATTGGTTTTCTTTTGGTCGCCGAGGTAGCCCCAAGTTTCTTTACTCATCTTCTTGCCACAAGCGGAACCAGCACCGTGGTTGGGGTAAACGATAATGTCGTCACCAAGAGGCATAATGCGGTTGCGAAGACTATCGAATAAGAAACCAGCCAAGTCCTCGCGGGTCAATTCACCTTGCTTGATAGCCAAGTCTGGGCGGCCTACATCACCAAGGAACAGTGCGTCGCCTGTGAAGATGGCTACATCTTTGCCATTTTCATCAATGAGCAGGTAAGTGGTACTCTCCATAGTGTGGCCAGGCGTGTGAATCGCTTTGATAGTAACGTCGCCTACTTTGAAAAGCTCGTTATCAGTGGCAATATGCGCCTCAAAACTGGGTACTGCCGTAGAGCCATAAACAATCGTGGCACCTGTTTTTTTGCTAAATCCAAGTGCCCAGATACGAAGTCGGCATGGAAGTGAGTTTCAAATACATACTTAATGGTAGCTCCGTCTGCTGCTGCACGCTCTAAGTAAGGCTCAATTTCCCGCATAGGGTCAATCACTACGGCCTCGCCTTTGCTCTCTATGTAGTAAGCGGCTTCTGCTAAGCATCCCGTATAAATTTGCTCTACTTTCATCTTGTCGAAATTTAGTTTGTTGTTATGGTTGGTAGTAACACAAAGGTAGGACGTATAGAAAAGTCGATTTTGTGAAGATTGTCACAGTCTATAATGATTTTACTCAGTACCTTTGAGTGACTTTAATCACTTTTATACTATTGGTTGATAAGAGTATGTCTAAACAAATTCAAAATGAAAAAAATATACTGGTTAGTTGCTTTGGCATTGGCAATAAGTGCTTGCAAAGCAGATAAATCTAATGGAGAAGAAGCAAAAGATGAAGGGACAGTTGCCGCAGTAGCGCCGTCATTTCTTATTCAACCAGGCATTGGATTTGGCCACTAGCAGGCGAACTGACCCAAGAAGCCATCATGGAAATGTTTGACAAAGGGCAAGTAGCTGAACGCCCCTTCTACGTAGGTGAAGGTTATTCAGCTCCCGGATTGGTGGTCTATCCAGATAGCCCCGAAGAGGTGGAAATATTATTGGATGAAGAGGGTGGTGTCATGTTGTACAGGCTTATGCAGGAAGGCAGTCAATGGGCCACCGCCGAAGGATTAAAAATAGGTAGTACCTTGAAGGCATTGGAAGAAGCCAATGGCAGACCCTTTACGTTCCTCGGCTTCGATTGGGACTATGGTGGTACCGTCACTGATTGGAAAGGCGGTAAACTGGCAGAAAAAACTTCATGGTCACCTTGGCCTACAATCCTGAGGCTGCATTGACAGATGCAATCATACAGAAAACAATGGGCGAACAACCTTTGGAGTCTTCCGACCCCCTGCTGTCCACTATGGGAATTACCGTAGCTCGCATTATGCAAAACAACTGATAACAATTATTCATGCTTCCTGAACAACGAACGAAGATAGAATCCATTATTCAGCACGGTTATCAACATTACTCCTCCATTTCTTTATCCAATGGACTGAAGATTTTTTGGTCGCGCTTTCGGGATTTATCGTTGTATGCGATGATTATCCCCTTAGTAGGCACCTTGTTGAGTATGTTGGGCATGGGCAATGTAGGTACGCTGATTTTAATAGTTGTAGTCTGGCGCATGGAATGCAGGTTTCTACACCGCTGCGGCCAGTATCGCCGCTCGTGAAGCCTGGCACTATTCCCATCTCTTTCGCTGGAGACCTCACGCATTTCGGCTGCTGCTCAATGTGGTGTTACATGCCTTAGTTTTGGGGTTGGTGTTGTGGCCTATGTTGCGCTTACTGGAGCAGGTAGGCTTCATGGAGTGGTATCAGGAAGTGGTGGCCAATCCCACAACTCCGCCGGAGCCTCCTCTAATGACTAATACCCAATCCACTCTTTTACGCTGAACCTGATACCTTTTGTCTATTTGCAAGTAGGATTCAGTTGGGCGTTCCCTTGTTGCTGTTCATGGGAGCCAGCCCTTTGAATGCGTTGGAATATAGCCGGCGGCTTATCAATCGGCGATGGGGGTCGTTATTTATGTTGCTACTCACTTTTTTCTCCTTATTTATAGTAGGAAGCACCCTACTGTCGCCGCTGGCGGCAATGAGTGCGGGTGTTGCGAATGTGGCATCTTTTCTACTTTTTCTTGCTTATCCCTTGGGTGCACTGTAGCCTGTATGCGGGTTTTTCGGGCGCATTGTATAGCAGCGATCACGAACAGTAAGACTAAACCACGTATCTTTGCGCAAACAATACCCGATTGCCTTGACATTCCAAGATTATCCCTACCAGCGCCCCGATATGGTGCAATTAGGCACTGCATTAGCAACCAACATCCAGCGTTTCGCGCAGGCGGCTTCCGAAATAGAAGCACAGGATGCGATGGAGGCTGTTTATCAGCTACGTGCCGATTTTCAAACCATGTACAATTTGGCCTACATTCGCCATAGCATGGATACTATAGATCCGTTCTACGAGCAGGAAAATGACTTTTTTGATGCCAATCTTCCTGTTTTTGAGCAATATAAATCCCAGTTTTATCAAGCACTCCTGGATTCTCCCTTCCAATCCTATTTGGAGGCACAGTATGGCACCCAACTCTTTGCTATTGCTCGCTTGAGTTTGAAAACTTTTCATCCCGACATCATCACCGATTTACAGGAAGAAAACCAATTATCCTCGGCCTACAACAAACTCAAGGCTACGGCCAAAGTTGAATTCAATGGGCAAACCTTCAACCTCTCCTCCATACAACCCTTGGAGGAAAACTTAGATAGAAACGTACGCTCAGCGGCTTCACGCGCCAAATGGGACTGGATGGAGGCGCATCAAGCAGAAATGGAGGCTATTTTTGATAAACTAGTTAACGTAAGGCACCGTATTGCGCAACGATTGGGGTTTGATAATTTTGTAGCTTTAGGATATGCGCGTATGCTGCGCACTGATTACACCCCTGATGATGTAGCCTATTACCGCCGTCAAATACAGGAGCATATCGTGCCTGTCGCCAGCCGACTTTACCAAGAACAGCAACGGCGATTAGGTTTGGAACAATTCAGTTTTTATGATGAAGCAGTCAGCTTCCCCGATGGCAACCCCGTTCCCCAAGGCGAACCCGCGTGGATTGTAGCCCAAGCGGCCAATATGTATCGCGAGTTATCCGATGAAACCCACCGCTTCTTCACTTTTATGCAGGAACGACAGTTGATGGATCTCGTGAGCCGCGATGGAAAAGCCACCGGAGGATATTGTACTTATATCCCCAATGAGCGTTCGCCCTTTATCTTCTCCAACTTCAACGGCACCAGCGGCGACATTGACGTGCTGACCCATGAAGCAGGCCATGCTTTTCAGGTGTTTTCCAGCAGCGACACACCCATAGAGGAATACCAATGGCCTACTTATGAAGCTTGTGAAATACATTCCATGAGCATGGAATTTTTTACATGGCCTTGGATGGCATCTTTTTTTGGCAACAAAGTGGCACAATATCACTACAGCCATTTGGCGCGTGCTATACAGTTTTTGCCCTATGGTGTAGCCGTGGATGAGTTTCAGCATTTTGTATATGAAAATCCCGATTGTGGTGCTGCCGCTCGGAATGCGGCTTGGAAAGCCATAGAAGCCAAATATCTGCCGCATCGCAACTACGAAGGGCACCCCATGCTAGAAAATGGTGGATTTTGGCAAAAGCAGACGCATATCTTTGCTATGCCTTTTTATTATATCGACTACACATTAGCCCAAGTGTGTGCTTTCCAGTTTTGGCACAAAGACCAACAAGATCACGCAACCGCCTGGGCCGACTACGTACGCCTATGCAAAGCCGGAGGCAGCCGTTCCTTCCTGCGATTGGTAGAATACGCCAACCTAGAATCTCCTTTTGCAGCAGGCTGTGTAGCAAAAGTAGCGGGTTTGGTAGATCAATGGTTATCGCTCCAAAAAATGCCCGTAGCCGTAGAGTCCTAAAGTTTTGTTATTGTGCGTGTTAATATACGGTTCACCCGTTAAAAAGCCATACATTTGTAATAACTTGGCCTTTTACCACCGTCTTCAGTTTATCCGACTCCGAGTGGAGTGGTAGATTGACGTTGAAAAAAGGGGTACAAAAAAAATCCCACGATCGTATGAAGCAGATATTACTTTCCGCATTTATTACCGCTATGGCATGGCATCAAGGCACCGCCCAAATCGTGCTGGATGCGGCTGAATATTTCCCTGTAGCTGGCGACACACTCCGCATCGCTACGGACAATACCCCTTCGGCAGCCATTGCCATCACCCCAGCAGGAGGTGAGCAAACATGGGATTTTTCTATGTTGCAAAGTGATTTTGTACAGGAGCGATTAGTGCGCCCTGCATCAGAAGGGGAAGCAGCAGCTACCTACCCTACTGCCAATATCCTTTTTGACCAAGCTGCGGGCGGCGAGGGCTACTACCTCTCCAATGCCAACGCCTTTTCTATTGTAGGGTATGCGGGTACAGATCCCTTAGGGTTGGGTTTTCAAGTAAGCGCGCCTTTTACCCCTGCTTATGTGGAGCGGTGGGCACCCCTCCAATTCTTTGACTTACACACCCACAATGCCGCCTTGACGATCGCTCTGGCCACAGAGGATATTCCCGGCAATTTATTCGATGGCCTTCCTATTGCGCCCGATTCTATCCGCGTACGGGTAAATACGGCTCGCACGGATTTGGTAGATGCTTGGGGAACCCTCACCATACCAGGCGGCACCTTCGATGTGCTGCGTGAAAAGCGTACCGAGTTCAGAAATGTACGCTTGGAAGCTAAAGTCGGCATTTTCCCTTGGCAAGATATTACCGACTTAGCATTAGCCGGACTGCCCATCGACCAGTTGGGGGCTGACACCCTCGTTACGTATTCCTTCTGGGGGGAGCAAGTGAAAGAACCTATCGTCGTTATCAATGCCGACCCTACGGGCACCACGGTAGAAACCGTCGATTACAAGCATATCGAAATTGTGAGCGCAGCCACCGTGTTGAACAAGCGCGAACCTGCGGTCAACGTCTATCCCAACCCCGCTATCGTGCAGGCAAAATTTGAGTTCGCCAACTTTGCCGACGGCATCTACACCATCGAATTGTATAACCTGACCGGCAGACCCGTTTTGCGTAAGGAAGTACACGTGATGGATCATCAAGTGGAAAAAATTGGCGTAGCACATTTGCCCAAAGGCATCTATTTATATGCCATTATGAATAGCAAAGGGCAGCGGCTGGCGGTGAATAGATTGGTGGTGATGAAACCATAATGTTACGCGAGGTGTTATCCTGCGTGAAAATTCGTATTTTTGCGGGCTAATCCTCCAATCAATGTTTCCTGAGTACGATGTAATAGTGGTGGGCGCAGGCCACGCAGGCTGTGAAGCGGCGGTGGCGGCAGCGAATATGGGGTCCAGCGTGCTGCTGGCTACCATGAACATGCAGACGATAGCACAAATGTCCTGCAACCCCGCAATGGGGGGCGTAGCCAAAGGACAAATTGTACGAGAAATCGACGCACTGGGCGGCTATTCAGGTATTGTCACCGACCATACCGCCGTACAATTCAGGATGCTCAACCTTTCCAAAGGCCCTGCTATGTGGAGTCCGCGTGCACAGAGCGACCGTATGCTGTTTGCGGCTAAGTGGCGCGAAATGCTGGAAGCTCACCCCCGCATCGACTTCTGGCAGGAAATGGTGAATGGATTAGTGATAAAAGACGGACGCGTAAGGGGCGTTTACACCAGCATCGGGCTGGAAATCCCTGC
This sequence comes from Saprospiraceae bacterium, assembly GCA_041392765.1. Classification (GTDB taxonomy): domain Bacteria; phylum Bacteroidota; class Bacteroidia; order Chitinophagales; family Saprospiraceae; genus Lewinella. The sequence goes on along the minus strand of JAWKLL010000014.1, from coordinate 66,316 downwards.
TAAATCCGTTGTTTTGACCAACGGCACCTTCCTCAACGGCATTATCCATATCGGTGAAAAACAATTAGGTGGCGGGCGCGCCGGAGAAAAAGCAGCGAAGGGCATCACCGAGCAGTTGGTATCGTTGGGCTTTGAGGCAGGCCGAATGAAAACGGGCACCCCGCCGCGCATTGACGGGCGCACCCTCGATTACAGCCGCATGGAAGTGCAGCACGGGGACGAAAACCCCGGTAAGTTTAGCTACACAGATACACCTCGCCTCGAACGGCAATTGCCTTGCTATATCACCTACACTAGCCAGGCAGTACACGATACGCTCCGCACGGGTTTCGACCGCTCGCCCATGTTCAACGGGCGCATACAAGGGCTGGGGCCGCGCTATTGCCCATCCATAGAAGACAAAATCGACCGCTTCTCCGACAAGGACAGGCATCAGTTGTTCGTGGAGCCAGAAGGGTGGAGTACCTGCGAAATTTACGTCAATGGTTTTAGTTCTTCCTTGCCGGAAGACGTGCAATACCAAGCACTCAAGCGAGTGCCGGGTTTTGAAAACATGAAAATGTTCCGCCCCGGTTATGCCATTGAGTACGACTTCTTCCCGCCTACCCAGTTGCAACCTACGCTGGAAACGCGCTTGGTGAAAAACCTCTTCTTCGCCGGGCAAATCAACGGCACAACAGGGTATGAGGAAGCAGGCAGCCAGGGGTTGATAGCAGGTATCAACGCCCATTTGGCCGTAGCCGAAAAAGACCCCTTCATCCTGAAGCGGTCGGATGCCTACATTGGTGTCCTCATCGACGACCTTATCAACAAAGGCACCAAAGAACCCTACCGGATGTTTACCTCCCGTGCGGAATACCGCATCCTCTTGCGGCAAGACAATGCCGACCTGCGCCTCACTCCATTGGCGGCAGCGATGGGTATGCAGGGTATCGCCTCGCGTATGGAGCGGGTGCAATACAAGGAGGAGAGCATGGCCGCCATTGAAAAATTCCTGCGAGAATTCAGCATACAGCCAGACGTAATCAACGGATATTTAGAAAGCAAAGCATCGGCACCCTTAAAGCAAAGCGTGAAGCTCAACACGGTGCTGCTACGTCCCAATATTTCCCTTGAGGAAGTGAAGCAAGTAGTACCAGAAGTAGCCACCTTTTTGGGGCAATATGACGAAGAACCCGCCCAGTTGGCCGAAATCAAGATGAAGTACGAAGGCTACATAGAACGCGAGCAGGAAATGGTGGACAAAATGAATCGATTGGAGGCAGTTAGACTGTCAGATAACATCGACTACCACACCCTACCATCCCTCAGCATAGAGGCCCGCCAGAAGCTATCGCAGTTGCGTCCGCGCACCATTGGCCAAGCCAGCCGAATCAGCGGTGTCAGCCCTGCTGATATTTCGGTGCTGCTAGTTTTTATGGGCAGGTAGCGCACCCGGGACAGAAAGACATTCAAAAACAAGCTTACCCAATCATAATTTGTTAGGATGAGGATGCCGTGCCCCCTGCCACCCCGCTCCGTCCCAACGCCCGGCAGGGGTCGCGCTATCCACTCGTAGGCCGCCCAGGCTAAGGCCAGGGGCAGCCACCCGTTCCTATCGCTCACGGGGGCGGGTGGTGTGTTTCATCGGTTTTGTGTGGGGGATGTATCTATTCCCTTTTAAAAATAAACTAGAGCCGAAGTAGAGATGTATCATGTAGAAAATGTAAAGAATTTTCACAGCTTTTTTGCTAGCGGTATCCTAGTTCATAATAAACGATTATGAAATACTACGTATTAAGAGGAAGTGCTTTTGTGATAGACTTGATGCTTACAGCCTTGGTTGGAATCCCATTCAGAGCATTAAGTTTTTTATTGGAATCTGAACTTATAACTAAGCTCGGTGTATTTTTTTGCATTTTGTATTTTTTCACAAAAGACTTGCATTTCGAGCAGGGTTCATTTGCAAAAAAAATAATAGGCTTAAGAATAAAATACATAAAGCAGGGAAACAACAAGAATTGGTGGAGAAAAGTTATTCGAAATTTTACATTGATAATCTGACTATAGAAATGCTAATTATTCTAATTACGGGAAAACGTCGATTAGGTGATATTATAGCAGGTACATTAGTATTTGAGCAAAAGGAAATAAATATTATCAGTAATGGTGATATTGTTCATTAAAGTGTGTCTGCTTAACTTTACAAGATGAGCAAGAAGTGAAAAAACAACCCTTCCCTTGTTTTTGCATCCTACATCAACACCCCAAAAAAGGACTACGGCACAACCGCCAGCCGCTTTTTCGGGAGTAAGCGAAGCGACATGGCGAGGGAATAAGTTCTTCAACAATACGGCTCAACAAGAAAACCCCGTAGAAACTTTGAGTGATTTAAATTTGTTGACTATATTGAAGCATCTTTTTTCGATTTATTTTTTTTAAGTGTTGACTATCAATTTGTTTTAATTAGTGAAAGCTATGGCGTTAATTATTTCTGATAAGGTGTTGGAGCAGGCTCAAGTGTCAGCAGATGAGTTGTTGATCGATCTAGCCTGTTACCTATATGAGAAGAAAAGAATGAGTACAGGTCAAGCTAGGGCACTAGTTGGGTTGAATCAAATAGAATTTCAGCAGGAATTAGCAGCTCGTGATATCGATATTCATTATACGGAAGAGGATTTAGAAAAAGACCTTAAAAACCTGGGTGTAAAACTCTAGTTATAGATAGTAGGCGTTTTAGGCATTTTAGTTCAGGCTAAACAGGAAAGGTTGATTACTTCAGCTAAAGACGAGGTTGAAAAATTGAGATCTATAGGATTTCGATTAAACCAGCGTTTGGTTGATAGCGTATTAAAACGGTTAGGAGAGTGATGCTCCCAAAACAGGCAACAAGACAACTACCAACCGCCCTTTCGGGAGTAAGCGAAGCTTACAAGCTATAGGAAAGAACATTTCAAAAACCTAAAAAAACCGTAACTTGCCCCTAAATCGTCATACTGCCGCAAGGAGCAAAAAAAACGATGTCCCTTACAGGGGGCATCAGGTAGCAGAACGGTTGGTTCGTGCAAGGGAACTGTCTGCGATGGATAGCTGGAGTCCCGATAGCTATCAGAAGCGGTTTGGGAGGCGTGGGCGTGACTATGGTTACATTCATTGTAAGAAACATCATGTACAGCATTAAACACCAATGGAAGAAAAGATTAAGAAATATTTAGCGGATTTAGAAAAGGAAAAAGGCATTGAAATACTTCTTGCTTGTGAGACAGGTTCGAGAGCATGGGGTTTTCCATCGCCTGACAGTGATTTTGATGTTCGGGTAATTTACAAACACGAAAAAAACTGGTATCTAAGCTTGACTGAAGAAAAAGACACAATCGAATATTTCCTTGAAAATAACGAGATTGATATTAGCGGCTGGGATTTAAGAAAAAGTCTTCGACTGCTTTGGAAATCTAATCCGCCTTTGCTTGAGAGGATTCAATCCCCCATTATTTATAAAGTTGACCAAGACTTCCTAGCAGGAATTAATTCAGTTGCACAGAAGACTTATTCAAGAATTGCCACAATCCACCACTATTTGAGTATGGCAAAAAAGGCATTTGAAGAAGTGGTAAATTCGGAAGAATATAAGTTAAAGAAGTTCTTTTATGCACTTCGTGCATCTGTTGCCTGTTTGTGGATTCTTGAAAAGGAGGAAATACCACCAATTGAATTTGGGAAAATGTTAAAAGGTTTGGATTTTCCAGAGAATTTGAAAAAAAGGATTGAAGAACTAATTGATGTGAAATCTACTATCAGTGAAACTTACTTACATAAAGGAGAAAAGGAATTGATTGAGTTTATGAATTGTTGTATTGAAAGAGCTGATGGGGAGGCACAAAATTTACCTGCATCAAAAGGGCAAATTTCTGAGTTAAATGAATTCTTTAGACAAACATTAGATTAAATGACAATCGAGGATTTAAGAAATAGCGGGTTAATTATTCTTGAGTGCATCAGTGGTAGCAAAGCTTATGGGCTTGACACTCCAACGTCTGACACAGACATAAAAGGTGTTTTCATTTTGCCTAAAGAGGAATTTTATGGGTTAAAATATACTCCGCAGGTAAATAATGAATCGAACGATATTGTGTTTTATGAATTAGGTCGATTTATGGAGTTACTATCATTAAACAATCCAAATATATTGGAATTGCTCAATTCTCCTGAATCAGCAATAATTTATAAACATCCACATTTAGCTGAGATAAAGCCCGAATTGATATTATCCAAATTATGCAGGAATACTTTTGGAAAGTTTGCGCTATCACAAATTAAGAAAGCAAAAGGACTTAAAAAGAAGATTGTAAATCCTGTGGCAAAAGAACGAAAGAGTATCCTATCATTCTGTTTTGTAAATTACGAACAAGGAGCGATTCCGCTGGAAAAGTATCTTGAAATTCAAGGCTGGAAACAGGAAAATTGCGGGTTGGTGAATATTCAGCACATGAAAGATGTTTATGGTTTGTACTATTCTGAAAGTTTAGGATTCAGTGGAATTATTAAAGGAAAAGACTCCAATGACGTTTGTTTAAGTTCAATTCCTAAAGAAGCGAGACAAAAAGCATTGTTGTATTTTAACCGAAACGGATATTCCACCTATTGCAAGGAGTATCGTGAATACTGGGATTGGGTGGAGAAGAGAAATGACGATAGATATGAAAACACAATAAGCCACGGCAAGAATTATGATGCCAAAAACATGATGCATGTGTTCAGGCTTTTAGAAATGGCAATAGAAATCGGAAAAGAAAAAAAGGTCAATGTAAAAAGACCCAATCGTGATTTTCTATTGGATATAAAAGCTGGCAAGTATGAATATGAGGATTTACTAAAAATGGCAGAAGCAAAACAGTTGGAAATGGAACTGGCTTTCGAAAATTCAGCATTGCCAGATGAACCAGATTTAGCCATGATAAATGATTTAACATATAGGTTAAGAGACAAGTTTTATAAAGACAACGTGATGTTCTCCAATAAATAAGACAACAGCACAACCGCCTACCGATCTTTCTGGAACGCGCGAAGCGTTACAAGCTACAGGAAAAGCACCCCAAAAATGGCACAAAAACGCTGAAAAAACCTATAACTTGTACCTAAATCGCTGCGATGAAGCATGGAGAGGTGAACGATAACTATCGAGCCAATCATTTCGGTTATCTACAGAGCCGAGCAAAGCTAACCGACACACAGTCAACCGAGAGCGGTTCGCGAAACAATGTTTTGATGTGCCTTGTGATAATAATCAACGAGGCCGAAGGCGTATATAATTTGGGTATGGTTAAAATCGTTTACCTTTACCGTCGAAATACAAGCCACCTCTATGAAACAACGTTTCTTGCCTTTGATTGCTGTTATCGGTATCGGTGTATTACTGTTGTGGTTGCGTTTTCCCGATTTTTTCCAATACACCAATTCACGGCATATTGAACCTTGGGGGGATGGCTACAAAGCCTATCAGGCTATTTTCTACCACATAGATTTCGACACGACGCTTTCCCATTTTAATGGCATGAATTACCCCTACGGGGAACACGTTGTACCGGGTGCCTGCCAGCCATTTTTTGCTAATACCCTTAAAGTACTACAACGCATCGGTTGGGATGTGACGGCCTATAAATTAGGGTTACTGCACACCTTTATGCTCACGGGCATAGTATTGGCCGCATTGTTTTTATACCTCATTTTTAAAAGATTGCAACTGCCGTGGTGGTACGCGATGCTGTCAGCCTTGGCCTTGGCTGCTATGTCGCCTCAAGTAGCGCGCATGGTTTCGCATTATGGGTTGGCACACCCCGAAGTATTACCCATCACTTTTTATCTGTTATTGCGCTGGCATGAACGACCTCACTGGAAGTGGAGTTTGGCACTGGCGGCGGTGGTGTGGTTTTATTCCCTCATACATTTCTACTACTTTGCAGTGCTGTCTTTTGCGATCGTAGGATGGGTGGGGGTGCGATGGCTGCTACAAAAAGATTGGCGCAGCACGGGGCACTATGCTTGGCACGGCTTTCTCATGCTGGGGATACCTTTCCTGTTTTTTTACGCTTGGATGCTCTACCCCGACCCTGTTGCGGATAGAAATCCCGTCCCTTGGGGCTTTTTTCATTTTCGTGCCAGAGATTTTGGCTTGTTTACCAATCTGTCTCAACCTCATTGGCAGTGGATACACACTCATATCAGCCCCATCCGCACGGGAAATATTGAGGAACACGCCTATATCGGTTTGATAGGGATGCTTTTTATGCTCATCTTCATTGGAAAATGGGTGCGCAACCGGTTCCGTTGGCCATTGCAGGAAGAAGGTATCAACAGCCAATATCTACAATACTTATTAGTGAGCGGGATATTGATTGGCATTTTTTCCATGGGTATTCCTTTTACATTGCCTTTCGGCGAAAAGTTGCTCAAATATACAGGCCCTTTGCAACAATTCCGTTCCATCGGTCGGTTTGCTTGGGTACTCTACTATGCCATTAATATAGCAGGTATCTATTATTGGTATCAATGGACTCAGAAAAGCGAAAAAAAATGGTTATTGATACTCATATCGGGGATTTTGTTATTGGAAGCCTATCACTTCAATAAAGCCCAACCCATCGATTTGGATGATATCGATGATTGGCGACCGGAAATGCGTTTCACCGATTTGCCGATTGATTATACTAAATACCAGGCTTGTTTACCCATTCCCTATTACAATATTGGTTCGGATAATTTTTGGTGGGAGATGAAAGGATTGACGGGACAGAAGTCTTTGAGTCTGTCCATGCAAACAGGTTTGCCACTAACGGCGGCTATGCTAACGCGTACCTCCCTAAGCCAAACCCTCAACCAATTGCAGTTGGTAACACCTCCTTACCGGATTCCTGTTTTGCTCCAAGACCTTCCCGATGACCGCCCTTTTTTAATGCTTTTCGATAAAGAGCGGGTTCATGAGTTTGGTGCTACTTTTACTCATATCAATGCGCATGCCCAGCTGCTTTTTGAACGCGATTGGATGCAGTTGTACGAATTGCCGTTGGAGAGCTTTGCGCAAAGGCTAAAAGACCAAGTAGCCAACGTCCAGCGACAAGCGGACACAATGGTACAAATGAATAAAGAATGGTTGGCCACCGATAGTTTAGGGCAGTGGTATTATGACGACTTTGACCGCTATCCGCACCCCGATGCTTATTGGGGAACAGGAATGTTGCAAGGGGAAATGCCTTGGTGGAATCGCTTGATCGATACCGTATGGAAAAGCGATTACACGGGGGAAGTGACGGTATCATTTTGGCAATACCTGAACGAGGATCGCTCGGCTCGTGCACAGATAACCTGGGTGGAATCTGATGCCAGCACGGGAACGGAATTATTTCGTCAAACGCGTATTACAAGGGAAAACGTAGTCCTTTTTGACGACAACGGTTGGGGGTTGGTAGAATTCAACTTACCCCGCCAGCAAGCAAATAGCCGCATTGAATTAATCGTTTTCAACCCCGACAGGTACGAAGGGAAGTTGTTCTTAGATGAAGTATTGGTTCGTCCTACGGGAGTATCTCTCGCAAGAAGGCGGCCAGAAGGCATCTGGTGGAATAACCGCTGGTATCCCCAGCGCGTGTGGGAAACACCAGCGAAATGAGGATGACTTTAGACATACGCTTATTTCAGTAGATCAGGTATTAGGAAAAATCGAAGAAAAAGAGTAGATTTGTTTTTGCGTCATACTAAAACGACATCGCTATGAAGTTCCGCTGGATAACATATCTTTGGATAGCAGTCAACCTTTGGGCCTGCGATACACCCCGTAAGAACCAAGTAGAAACGGTAGCACAAGATTATGTGTCGCCCCGCGTATTAGCAGAACCTACCGCGCTGCCGCCACTACCTGCCGACTCTATCCCGGTAGCTTATTCCGTTAAAGGTGTAGCTGTGGCACCGTCGTCTTTCCAACCCATGATGGGCAGTTGGGTATCTGATTTTGACGAGTCGGAATGGGTACGTTTTTTACCCGGCAAGTATATTTCCTACTATGATGGGCAACAGGTTGTGGAAGAAAAAATGGTTTACTATCAAGTGTGTCCATCCATCTGTGCGTTATCTGTTGAAGATAATGAAAAACCGTGTTTCGTGCTGTCCAGTCCTTACGGGCAAACGTGTTTTGCCATTCTTCACCATACGCCCGATCAGTTGCAATTAAAACTATTAGGAGAAGAGGAGACAATCTTGTCATACCATCGAAAACAGGAGAATTGAGGTTGTATGAGCTTTTTTGAAAGATGGTTCAGTAATAAGGATGCGATCACCCAACAGCCAACCGTTCGCTTTGGCCGATATAGCGATTCCTACAAACCTACTTCGTGTTATGATGCTTGGGATAAAGCATTGGCTTTTTATGAAAAAGAGGAGTACCTACAGGCTATAAAGCAACTGTTAGTATTTCTTCGGGATGAAGAAGAGGACAATGTACACTGGCAAGACGAAGGAAGTTTTATCAACTTTGAACTGTACCAAGGTAGCAAGCGAGTGATTGGATGGGCTACCCTGCATGGTGTCAGAGTGGAGGCTCGTGTGGCGCGTATTTCAACACCTCGCCCAGAGTTGTTGCGCAGGTTGGTGGAGCATAATTACTCCCTTAAATTCAGCCGCTATGCCATTGACCCCGACCACCATGTAACCGTTGTTTTTGATAGTAAGGCAATAGATGCTTCTCCCTATAAACTTTACTACGCTATTCGCGAATTAGCCACACAAGCGGACAAACAGGACGATCTACTATTGGAAGAGTTTCAGCAGATCGAAGCTGTGGACAGTTCTCATTTGGCAGCCTTGCCAGAGCAAGAACGGCAGATAAAGCATCAATATATCCACGATCAGATACGGACAGCCTTGGAAGAGGTCTATAAAGGCCCACTGAATGGGGAAGAATACCCAGGTGGCATCGCCTGCTTACTGCTGAGTGTTGTATATAAAATCGACTATCTTACCAAGCCAGAGGGCTTTACGATGGAAACACTAGAGCGCATACATCGGCGTTTTTTTTCCAAAGAAAAAGCGCTTTCCCCTGTTCAGCAGAATCGTATGATGGTGGAGGAATTAGAAAACCTGCTGGCGCGTTCTGGTAATGACTACAGCCGCGAAATGTACCAAGTGAAAGCTACTTTCGGCATCACAGCACCCGTTACACACGACAGAATTGTTAGCATGATTGATGCAGAGATGCCCCAAATGGATTGGTATCATCGGAAAGGTTTTCTCCGCATTGCCCATGCCTACCCCTTTTATATGCTAGGGTATTGCCTCTTCAATTATGCTGTTCCACAACCCGATAGGGACTTCTTTCACTTGTATTTCCGCACTGCTGAACCAGCGTACTTCCAAGCACTTGGCTTCAGTCCCGCTTATTACGATGCAGCCACAGGAAAATTTAATACAAGATTGATAAAGAAAACGATAGAACAAATCGTGCAACAGCATAAAAAAAGATACCCCAACCTACGGCCAGCCGTCAGCAGTATCGTTTACAATGATATGCTATCTTTTTCTCGTTCCTTCTTATTGATGATACGGGATTTGGATCTAACCCGTATAGATTGAAACAGGGGTATGGATAACTGTCGGGTAGTCGTTTTTGCATGCATTGTCTTTTTTTGGCCCCTGAGCCAAAACGCGCAAGAATTACCACAAATTATACATAGCCAACCTAAGCAAGAAGGCGCAAGTGGCCAAGCTTGGGGTATTACCCAAGATAATAATGGGGTGATGTGGTTTGCACGAAACAGCGGGTTATATGCCTGGGATAGTGCGGAAACCCAGCGTTACCCATTGCCTGATGGACAGATAGTGCGCTGTGTGGCCATTGATAAGAAAAATAGAATCTATGTGGGGGGATATGGTGCTTTTGGTTACTGGGATGTTACCCCCAAGGGAGGTTTGCGGTACCATGCTTTGAGTCAATCTACCGAATTACAGTCTATTGGTACGGAAGAAATATGGCATATCATTACTTTGCCGCAAGGGGTTGTTTTCCAATCTTTTTCCAAAATATTTTACTACGATTATCAAACGGTAACAGAAATCACGCCTCCAGGGGTGATTTTATTTGGAATCCGCTTCGGCGAGGATGTTCTTTTTCCTGTGCTGGATAAAGGGATTTATCGGTGGTCGCCGAGGATGGATTTCGATATTTTGCCACAAACAGAACAATTGGCAGGCCAGCGCATAGCAGGTATGGTTCCTATGGGCGAGGGCTGGTTAGTCGCAACGGAACAATCGGGGATTTGGTATTATGAAAAAGGAAATCTGCGTCAATGGCAAAATGATATAGCGGTTGGGATACAAATCAACAAGTTGTCCCTTATGAAAAATGGTATGCTGGCGGTGGGCACAATACAAGAAGGGGTGTACCTATTGAATCATGAGGGAACAACCGTTTATCACTTAAATCAAAAAACAGGGCTGGCCAATAATACCATCCTCTCCCTTTTTGAAGACCGGCAAGGCAACTTATGGGTAGGATTAGACAAAGGAATCGATTTGGTGGTATTGAGTAGTCCGTTGCTGTTTTTTAGCCGTAAGGAAAATAGCCTTGGTACGGTGTACACAGGGGCTTTTTACGATGAAACGCTCTATGTTGGTACGAATCAGGGGCTTTTTACCGCCAGACGGAAGGAGGAGAAACATCATTCTATATGGTACCTAGCAGCCAAGGGCAGGTATGGTCGTTGGATGTAGTGGATGATATATTACTGTGCGGCCACAACGACGGTACTTTTGTCGTGACGAAAGACAAGCGCCCGCAATGGATTTCCCGTGTGACGGGAGGTTGGCAAATCATCCCCCTTCCTGGTTTACCACAACGTTTATTGCAATGTACCTATACGGGGTTTGTCGTTTTTGAAAAAACGAATGAAAGGTGGCGCGAAAGCCACAAGGTAGATGGTTTTGGTGCGCCAGTCAAACAGATGATAATGGACGAAACAGGGCAAGTCTGGGCAGTTCACCCTTCCAGAGGATTGTTTCGGTTGTCTTTTTCCTCGGGCTGGGATACCATTACCAAGATGACCGCCTACGGAGCGGCACAAGGGTTGGTAGATGACTTTCAATTGCGCATGTCTCAGGCGGGTGATACGTTGTTAATTTACACCGATTCTCAGACGTTATATCGTGCGCCCGGTATGGATGATTTACGCCCGTTGAAATCCTTGCGGGGGCAACCCATTCGAGGAGTTGATATTATGTTGGAAGGCAGGGAGCAAGCATGGTTTCGCATGGCCTCCGACCGCCTTTGTTACCACCGTGTCGGAGCGTCGCAATGGTGCTTCCCAATACAACTAATACAAGACTACCCCCGCGTATATACCCTTACCAATGGTTACTACTTATTTGGCATGGATAGCGGGTATGCCCTATTGCCGCAGCAGCTAAAAACAACCCCTCCTGACCTCGTAGGCCAAATTCTTATTACCGAGGTGCGGGTGGAGGATGAACAATCGGACTCCGTGCTTATTTTCAATCCGATGAGATGGAAGAAACCGCAAAGCCCTGTTTTTCAATGGCGGCAAAACCACATTTCTTTTTCTTATGCGCACCCTTCTTTTGTAAAGAATACAACCTATAGTTACCGATTGAGGGGCACGACGGAGGTGTGGTCGGAGTGGTCGGATCAATACGAGAAGGAATTTACTTTCCTAAGACCCGGACACTATGCCTTTGAGGTAAAAAGCAGAGAATCCGATACAGTAGCCACTTTTGAGTTTGATATTTTACCGCCTTGGTATCAGACTCGCTGGGCTGGTTTGGGGTATTTACTATTGACTGGATTATTGACTTGGCTGCTATACCGTTGGCACCTTCGGCGACTGAGCATACAGCGGAGACGCATGATTTTGGAAAAGGAAAGAGAACTCACGCAAGAACGAATACGGTTGCGCAACGAGCAGCTCCAAGCGGATAACATACGGAAGAGCCAAGCGTTGGCCAACTCCACCTTCAACCTTATCCAGAAAAACAATTCCCTGTTGAAAATTCGGGAGGCTTTGGATAAACTCCACAAAGATAGTGGCCACAAACTATCGGATACCCACTACCACCAACTGAATAGATTGATAGATAAACACCTGTCTAATAACGAAGAATGGGTAGTTTTTGAAGAAAATTTCAACGATGTACACGAGCACTTTTTTAAGGGGTTAAAATCGGCATTTCCCGAACTCACCCCTGGTGATTTGAAGTTGGCAGCCTACTTGAGAATGAATCTCAGTTCTAAAGAAATAGCACCGCTGTTGGGCATTAGTGTGCGAGGGGTAGAAAACAAGCGTTACCGGCTGCGTACCAAATTAGGGCTGGATATAAACGACAACCTATCGGAGTTTTTGATGATGCTTTGAGTTTCTTTTCATCAAAATACCACTAACTTGGCGGCTTAATTTCCCGTATGTCCTTATTGAAAAAGTTGATGGGTGAAACCGCCATCTATGGAATTAGCAGCATAGTAGGCAGGTTGGTGAACTGGGTGGTACTCACGCCTTACCTGACGCGTGTATTCGTGAGTGCCGAATACGGTGTTATCACAGAATTATTTTCCTATATCGCTTTCCTATTAGTTATATTCACCTACCGGATGGAAACGGCTTTTTTTAGGTTCGCGGGTAAAAAAGATGAAGTACATAGCGCCGATACCGTTTTCACCACGGCCTCCATTGCGGTAATGGGCGTAACGGTGTTACTGACAGCTATCTTGCTGCTATCAGCCGACCCTATTGCTGTATGGCTCAAGTACCCGGGGAAGGCGCATTATGTTCGCCTGTTTGTGAGTATCATTGCCCTCGATGCGTTAGCGGCGATACCCTTTGCTCGGTTGCGCTTAGACAACAGACCTTTCGTGTTTATGTTTGTCAAGCTGGCAGCCATTGGGTTGAATATCGTCCTCTTATTTCTTTTCTTGGAGGGGTGTCCTTGGTTATTGGCAAACGGGCAGGAATGGGTGGCTGCTATTTACCATCCCCATGATCGTATAGCCTATATTTTTTGGGCTAACGTACTAGCGAGCGGGGCTACATTATTGTGGTTGTTGCCCTTGTATCGCGGGGTGGTGTGGCGTTTTGCTTATGATTTGTGGCAACGGATGTTGAAGTACGCGCTGCCCTTGGTATTAGCAGGGTTGGCGGGTATCGTCAATTTACTCATTGGGACACCTTTACTGAAATACTGGGGAGGTGGCGATATAGCGGCCAATCTATCGATGGGTGGGATTTACGGAGCGGCTGCCAAATTGGCTGTACTGATGAATCTTTTTGTGCAGGCTTTCAACTACGCTGCTGAACCATTTTTCTTCCGGCAGGCGGGTGCTTCAACCGACCGCGCCATTTTTGCGGATACAGGTCGTGCATTTGCGCTGGCTGGTAGTCTTGCGTTTTTAGGTATCATGCTTTATCTGGAGGTTATTCAGTATTTTTTAGGAAAAGAATACCGAGAGGGGGTTGGTATCCTGCCGATACTCTTGATAAGTAATTTTTCTTAGGGCTTTACTATAATTTTTCGGTGGGCTTCAAGCTAAGCGACCAAACACGCTGGGGGGCTATTTGGCATTGATTGGGGTAGCTATTACCCTTAGCGTCAACTTTGTGGGTATTCCTTTGTGGGGCTATCACGCCCCAGCTTGGAGCCAGTTTGTTGTGTTTCATCAGTATGTCTATGGGTGGATATTTTGTGTTGCAAAAGTACTGGCCTGTGGCATACCGCATCGATAAAATGGCTTACTACTTGCTCCTTTCTCTTGGCATCTGGGGCGTGTCTATCATCCTGTCTCCCTTGCTGCCCAACCACATAGCTTGGCGACTGCTGTTGAATACCTTTCTATTGATAATCACACTCGGCCTGTTGTATAAAACGGAATGGCCGTGGCTCAGGAAGGTTTTGAGAGGGTAGTTGAAAAAAACGCCCCGAATACAACTTCCCTAAAGAAGTCATATTCAGGGCGAGTGCTTTTTTGGATACAAGTCAATAGTTGCCAGTTGGCACTGGAAAATATTGACAAAAGCCTATTGTTTCCCGTTCACGACGGTTTTGATGAGGGTGCCACTACGCAAGCGGTCGGTTAGTTGCATGCCATTGAGCACGGCAATCTCTTCCATACGACCAGAAGGCTGGCGGTAGAAAGCCAATGCTTCGCGCAGCGTCATGTCCTTAGAAAGCTGCTGAATTTTAATATGATCGGCTTGTCGGTTGAGTTTGTCAGGATCTGACAGGTTGTTGAAACCGCCCATCGTGGCCAGCATCCGCCCCCGGTAGGTCGGGAAATCTGCTTCCAAAGCAAGCCCTAGAAAGTGGTAGATCAAGTTGCCGTACTGGATATAGTAAGAAACAGTTTTGATAACTTGCTGGGTTGCTTGGCCGTTGGCATCCTGCCCTTGCTGCACCAAATCGGCATAAACCTCCAAGGCGTTCATTCCGTTCACTGATCTGCGTTGGGTAGCGGTGGGCTGGAGCTTGTATTTTTCGTTCACCGCTTGCGCCGCGGCTTCCAAGGAACTGCCTTGACCTAGTTGTAAAATCATCATAGCTTTACCATCCTCTGAAGCCATTTGCACTTGCTGCGGAGAATTGGCCAACTTCCAACCTGTAGGAATAGGGTATTGGAATTTCAACTCTGGATGATAGAAGTTGTTGTTTTCCACGAATCCTTGTTTGGGGTCTTCTCCATACATCAGGCCGTCGATCATGCGAAGGTAGGAGTCGCGGTTGACATCAAAAGACTGGCCATTACCATTTTTGCGCTGCCAATCGCTGGCCAATTGTCCTACCCGTACATTGCGATCGGCTGGATCGGGGTGGGTAGAAAGAAAGGTAGGCAATCGTCCTTCGGCACCACCTGTGAGTCGGTCTAAAGTGCCAAAAAAACCTGCCATTTCGTGGGCATCATACCCGATTTTGGAAGAGTATTCCACGCCTAATCCATCGGATTCACTTTCTGCATCACGACCGTATTTAAGCAGCATCAACTGCATGGCTTGGCTGGCTTCATTTCCAAATTGGGCAAACTCCGGTGAGATAATCATACCTGCAATCAATCCTACCTGCGCCAATACGGTACGGCTATACTGTCGGGCGGAGTGGCGAGCCGTTACGTGCCCGATTTCGTGCCCCAACACCCCAGCGAACTGCGCCTCGTTGTTGAAGTGAGCCATGATTCCTCTGGTAAAATACACGTACCCACCTGGCAATGCGAAGGCATTGACAACTGGAGAGTCTAATAATTTGAACTCATATTTCAGGTCGGATCGGTGGGATACCGCCGCCATTTCTTGGCCTTTTTTGTTAAGGAATTGTTGAAGAGTAGGATCATTGTAAAGCCCAAATTCTGCTATAATGGAGGGATCGCTGGAAGCACCCATCGCCTGTTCCTGAGATTCCGACATGAGCATAAATTGCTTTTTCCCGGTCACGGGGTTGCGGGCACATCCATCCCAAAAGACGGAAGCAGTAAGCAGTAGCAGCGTCAATAGACCTGAACGCAAAGGGAGGTTATGAAAAAGTTGCATAGAAGTCAATTTTGATGAAAAACAGTTTGTAAGGTAAGATATTTCTCTGGAAGTTCTCGGCGAAATGCTTGTGGAAAGATAAAGAAAAAAGCAATAGCCATTGCCGTTATATCCAAATCCTTTAGGCCGACCCAACGCTCCAACGCATCCTTAGAAAAGCGGCTGATTCGCTCTAATGCTATCCAATCTGCCTCTTCCCATGTTCCGTAGTCAAAGGTAGGATTAGTAAGCCGAAACACCTTGGCATACTCATACCAAGAGGGGTTGAGAAAGTTCACTGGATCCGTAAATCCACGCACCACGTGTTCCATACAGAACATCAGCACCCCGTCGGGAGCATATACTTCAGACGCATGAAATTGTTCGGGATACTGAGGAGAAGGGAAAATATGAGGGTAAGTGACGATATTTTCGAAATGGGGAAACAGAAAATCTTCTTGTCTAAAAGTCATAGCAACCGGCGCGGCAGCAATCATCAGTTGTACATCTTGAGGTACGGTCTCGGTCACTTGCGGCATATAGTTGTGGCCTTGCATAAAAAGGAAGAGCCTTTTTCTAAATTCCCGTTGTTCTTCCTCCGTTAGGGTTCGATAGTAGGGGTGAAATTTATCGAGCAACGGAACAAGTTCCTTGCTGATATCCGGGGGGTAGCGTTTCCACCACCACCAGTTGATTTGCGGCATGAGTATATACCCTGCAACCAAGATAATCAAAGATATGATTATTAGCACCGACCAGCGCTCATTCACCCAATATGTCAGGTAGGCACTTAGCGCCAGCATTAAAAAAACGGGTATAGCCAAACGGTAGGCGGGCATAGTGGATTTTTTTTGACAAGTTCGATAATGTATGGTAAAAACGAGAACAAACAAACGGATGTTGTCAGCAACTATTTTACAATTTCGAAATTCCTGCCAGCAATATATCACATGCTTGGTTCAACTCGGCCTCGGTGATGGTAAGGGGCGGCGCAATACGGATGGAGCGGTTGTTAAAAAGAAACCAATCCACAATGATACCATGCGCTAAGCCATATTGGATTACCTGTTGGACTGCTTCAAAACTATCGAGTTCTATCGCAGCCCAAAGCCCGGCTGTTCGCACTTGGCGAATGTTGCGATGCTGGAGGCGTTGCAATAACAATGCCTCCTTTTTCTTGACTTCTTGGATGTATGGGGTGTGTATCAATGTTTCCAGCGTCGCCACAGCTGCGGCTGCGCTAACGGGATGCCCGCCAAAGGTGGTGATATGGCCTAGCACAGGGTCGTGTGAGAGGCATTGCATCACTTCCTTTGCTGCTACAAAAGCACCAATAGGCATACCTCCCCCCATACCCTTGGCTAATAGCAGTATGTCTGGTACAATGTGGTATTGCTCAAAAGCCCAAAGTGTACCCGTACGCCCGTAACCCGCTTGAATTTCATCCAAAATCAGTAGTGTACCCGTATCGTAGCAACGCTGGCGGATAGCTTGCAACCACTCTGCTCGGGGCTTGCGAATTCCCCACTCTGCCTGTACCGTTTCCAACACTACAGCCGCTGTGCGATGGGTGATGGCTTGCAAAGCAGCGTCATCATTGAATTCAATATGCGTGATGCCCGGTAATAACGGGTGAAAAGCTTGCGTAAAATCTGTAGGCCACATCAAGCTGGCAGCTCCCTGCGTGCTCCCATGGTAGGAATGGGAAGCAGCAATAAACTCGCTTCGTCCAGTATAACGTTTCGCTAACTTCATAGCTCCCTCTGTGGCTTCTGTCCCACTGTTGACGAGATAAACACTATCCAATGGAGCGGGAAGATGCTGAGCCAGTAAGTGCGAGAGTTGTACTTGAGGGGTTAGTACATATTCACCATATACCATGGTATGCATATATTGCTCGGCCTGTTTTTTTACGGCGTTTACCACGGCAGGATGGCCATGCCCCAAACTGCTGACACCTATGCCCGCAATAAGATCTATATAGGCTTTCCTTGCGTGTCAAAAAAGATACACCCCTTCTGCTCGTTCAATTTCCAATGCTAATGGAAAGGCAATTGGTTTGATACATGGGAAAGAAACAGTTGTCGTAAAGTAGGCATAATACGATATTTCTAAATGTGAAGATACTACTCTTATACCGTTACGCCATTTTAATAGGATGGAAAATATATGAATGTTGTATTTTATAACAAAAGAAGTGCCTAATCCATATAAAATACTATTTTTGCTAATCATACAACCAATCGCGCCTCCTTCTTTACTTATGAGAAACTGCTGTAGTGGGCTACCCTATAAGTGGAAAGTGCTATACAAAATGACAGGAGCGTTGGTGCATACGACCTGTAACGACAGTTTGTAACATAACCAATCTCTCGCAAAGTTCAGTTTGAACACTATTATTATTTAGTCTGTACCCATACCGCAACTGTATCTTGAATGAATACAAGCATACAGAACGATAGTTATTTTTTACCCTGATGGGAATTGATTTTGGATTTATTCCAATATGAGAAGCCCACATCAGGCCAGTAAATATCCCCTTGTACTATTCAAAAATCATATCTGATGAAGAAAATTTCTTTCTTACAAAATTATTTTTAGGAACATGTGTGTCCTTGTTCTTGTTGGCGGGGCAACTGTCTGCCCAATCAACAATTTGGCATCCAGCTACGGAAAATCAGTTATCAGTGATAACGGATGAAATTCGGATACAGCCCGATAAGCGGTTGATATTCCAGTAGATACCACAACTATGGCAACAGTTGCTGGAAGCTTCCCATGAATCCGAAGTTCGCCTTTACATAGCGCTGCGGAGTTGACGTTGCCCACCCCAGACGGTAGTTGGGAAACCTTCGGCATTGTTGCTTACGATATGATGGAATTTCCTTCAAGCCACCTGATTTATTCACACGTGGAGGGGGTGAGTAAAGAAAACCCCTGCACAACTATTCGATTGGATAAACCGCAAAAGGGTTTCACGTGATGGTGCGAAACGATGGAAATAGTTTTCATTGATCCCTATTTTTGGAATCATCAGCAGTTTTATCAGGTTTATTATAAAAGATTACCCGTTTCAGCGACTTCGTGTGTGGCACGGTATCAGACAGGAAATCTAAGACTTTTAAAGTGGTTGAAGCTTACGAAAAGACAGGAGACTGTGTGCTACGTAGCTATCGTTTAGCACTTGCATGTACGGGCGAATACTCCAGTTTTCATGGAGGTACAACATCAGGTGCGGCATCAGCAATGACCACTACGTTGAATAGGATAAATGGTATTTTTGAAGAAGATTGCTATAAGGTTATTACTTGTGGTGAAATAACAATTCTCAATTTATCTGATGGAGCAAGTGATCCCTACACAAATGGTAATTTTAATCTTATGATGAAAATCAGGACAATTGTAATAGTGTCATAGGCAATAGTAATTATGATAGGGCACGTTTTGAACAGGAGGCGGAGGTGTAGCTTATGTAGGTGTTCCTTGTTTCGACAGCTATAAAGCTAGGGAACATCATGTAGTTCGTTTCAACTGGAATAAGTTTGATATTGATTTGGTAGCTCACGAAATGGGGCATCAGTTTGGTGCAGAACATAGTTCTATAATTCTTGTGGTAAATGTTAATCGCAACAGCTATGGAACCAGTGAGTGGTAGCACCATCATGGCGTATGGGGAACTTGCCATCCTAATGTTCAAAATTATGCTGATCCCTATTTTCATAGCGTTAGCATTCAACAAATAGCCGAATATATGGAGTTGGGGTTTGGAAATACTTGTGATATTCCACTCAATACCTCCAATAGTAATCCAGCGGTTAGTGCTGGATTAGATCATACTATACCCCAAGGAACACCATTTGTTCTTTTATAAACGCGACTGATCCTAACGGGGATTTACTCAATTACTGTTGGGAGCAATTTAATGCGGTGCAGGGGGCAATGCCTCTCATCAAGTAATATAAATTCCATTGTTCCGCTCTCTAGCCCTGTTCCAGAAAATTACCGATATTTTCCAAAACTTAGCGACGTTATCAATAATGTATCATTACATGGGAAGTACTACCCAGTGTGAGTCGTACGATGGATTTAGAGTTACGGTGAGAGAGAATGCTTCGTATGGCTGTAATAGTAAGGAAGATATTTTGCTCACGATAGATGGAACGACTTACCATTTTTAGTAACCAACCCCAATACTTCTATTAATTGGCAAGAGGAATACAGGCGCTGATAGAATGGGATGTGGCAGGTACTACGACTGCTCCCGTAAGCTGTAGCGAAGTGGATATTCCTTTTGTCCTAAATGGAGGAATACTTTCCCTGGTTATATTAGTAGTGGCACCCCAAATGATGTTTCAATACAGTGCGCTAAGACCACGACAGCACGAGGATGGTAAAAGCATCAGCGAGAATGTTTTCTTTGATATTTCAAACACAAATTTTAATATCTTGAATGCTGTTGGCCTGATTACACCTTTAGCTATGTGGGAAGCACACCAACTATGAAACAGTACAAGTACGCTAGATTTCTATGAATAGCAGCGGAGTGGTTTTAGTGGAAATTTGACACTTTCAGTGCAAAGTGCACCTGCTGGAGTAAATGTTGCTTTTTCAGCCATCCGATTGCGGCAGGTTCTGATGTTATGGTGCTTAGTAATTACGATAACTTACCTAATGGCACATACGATGTGACGGTATTGGCATCTGGGAGTGTAGGGAATAAACTGTGACGGTTTTTTCTTTTAGAAGCACCAGCAGGGCATCGCTTACTAGTCCTGCTGATGGAGCTAGTGGTTTAGACCCAATTACCAGTTTTGATTGAACGATGCTATAAATGCCGACAACTACCGGTTGCAAGTTGCTACCGATGCAGCATTTACGAATATAGTGGTAGATGTAGCTAATATTACCGTATCCAATTATACATTATCATCTACCCTAGTAGGAATACAACTTATTATTGGAGAGTACGATCCAGCAGCGATTTCTGGGTTGGTTTACCAGTGATGAATATTCCTTTGAGACCGAAAGTTGTTCGTCTATACCAGTCGGCAGTGCCAATAAATATTCCTCAAAACGTTGGGGGACTTTTTCATCTAATATTATCATCAATGATGCTGGCAATATCAATGATATAGATGTGGTTGACCGATATTACCCACACATGGATCAGCGATCTTGTCATTAGGCTTATTGCACCAGATGGAACGCTCTGTTTACTACTCAATAGCATTTGTAATGATGAAACAATATTTACTTGAGTTTGGATGATGAGAGTGCGAATAATAATTATCCTTGCCTCCCATTGATGGCTTGTCTTATCAGCCACTCAATGCCTTGTCTGTTTTTGATAACAAACGGACAGGTACTTGGACACTTCCATCAAGCGATTTTATTACACCAGATGGTCAGTTAAAGTGGTCATCAAAATATGTACTAACAACTATACTGCTTTTCTACCCGTAGAGTGGCTTTCATTTACAACTATCCAAGAAAATCCATCGTACTAACATGGAAACAGCGGCTGAAATAGACAATGCGGGTTTCGAAGTCGAGCGTGTGTTGACGAAGTTGCTTTCAAACCCATCGATGGGTGGATGCGCAAAAATCCAGCTTCTTCGCATACCTATCAATTTATCGATGAAACGGTAAAAACCAATGTCTTGTACTATTACAGGCTGAGGCAGGTGGACTGGGCAAAGAGAGTTACTCTACCATACGCTCGGCTCGAATCGATGGAAACATATCGGTATCCAGTGTTTCCAACCCTGCTACACACTAGTGTCGATACAGCTGGAAGGAAATACACTGAGGCAACCTGCTACTCTTTGATGCCGTACCGAAACTGTATCTTGAATGAATGCAAGCATACAGAACGATAGTTGTTTTTTTACCCTGATGGGAGTTGATATTGGGTTTATTACAATATGAGAAGCCCACATCAGGTCAGTGAATATCCCCTTGTACGATTCAAAAACTATATCTGATGAAGAAAATTTCTTTCTCACAAAATTTATTTTTAGGAACAAGTGTATCCTTGCTCGTCTGATTGAGCGAAAAGATGCCAATTGAGGGGATTTTAGACATACGCTTTTATCGAGACAATAGCTATATCGGGAAAATTGTGTGAAAATATTTTCGAATCATTTAGAAAATATTAAAATTGTACAGTATATTTTCGTTAAATCATGTTACTAAAAGAATAACCTTCACAAAGCAAAATATCTCTTTTGGCAAACCCAATACTATACGAAATCAACACGCGGGTATGGCGGCATCGCTTTGGTGAAGACACTCGCCTATTGGATATTCCTTTTGCTTACTGGCAACAATTGGCAGCATTGGGGGTAGAGTATGTTTGGTTGATGGGGGTGTGGCAAACAGGGCCTAATGTGCTACATTATGCTTTGGAGTCGGGTTTGCAAGAGGCTTATCGGCAGGCATTACCAGACTGGACAGAACGCGATATTATCGGTTCACCTTACGCCATAGACAGGTATGTATTGCACCCCGATTTGGGGTTGCCCGAAGACTTGCCACTATTGCGCCAAAGGTTGAACGACTGTGGTTTGCGACTTTTGTTGGATTTTGTACCCAATCATTTTCATGCGGAATCGGGGTATGTATCCTCACATCCTGACGTTTTTTTGGAGGTGAGCCAAGATGCCCTCGAAAAGGACTCCCATACGTTTTATCAACCGCCAGGATTAGGAGGCCGCGTATTTGCCCACGGAAAGGACCCTTGGTTTGCAGCTTGGCAGGATACGGCACAGGTGAACTATACCCACCCCGCAGCACAGGCATTCATGCTGGAACAACTGCTACATATAGCCGCCCAATGCGATGGTGTAAGGTGTGATATGGCGATGCTCCCCCTGCCGCAAGTAATGGCTCAAACTTGGGGAGCTTACCTTGGCGCGGCATCCGGCCAAACGCCCGCTTTTTGGCCCAAAGCCATACAAACTGTGCGTAGCCAGCATCCTGGTTTTTTATTCTTAGCCGAAGTATATTGGGATATGGAGTGGCAACTCCAGCAAATGGGCTTTGATTATACCTACGACAAACGCCTTCGCGACCGCCTTTCCCATACGGATGCTGAGGGGGTACGCAACCACCTTTTGGCGGAAAGAGCCTTTCAGGAGCGAAGTACTCGTTTTTTGGAAAACCATGATGAGGAACGCTCCTTGCGGGAACTAAATATTTCGCAGGCACAGGCAGCTGCACTCATCGCCTATACCGTGCCAGGGATGCGATTTTTTTATCAGGGGCAATGGGAAGGCCGTCGCATTCGGTTGCCGGTACAATTGGGTCGCGAGCCTTTAGAGACAAGCACCTCGTCTCATGGGTTGGCGTTGTCGGGTATTCCTTTAGCGAAGTTAACGCGCTTACAATCTGTAGTACCCAGTATGACGGCATTTTATGATTTTTTGCTCCAACTGCTGCGGGAATCGCTGTTGCAAGAAGGGCAGTGGGTCTTACTTCCAGCGCAGCACCCTTCGCATATCGCTTGGCAATGGGTATTGGATGGGCAAAGAGTTTATATAGGTGTCAATTACGGCAACCAACCGTTTGCTATTCAGTTGCCTCCGTCAGTAAGTGGCTGGAGGGCTTATCTTACGTCTCAACCTATAGATGCGACTGTTTTTTTGGTTGCTTTTGAATGGGTGGTGGCGGTAGATACATTATAGCAGGTGAGTTTCGTTTACTAAAGAGATGCACAAAAACCTACTGTATCTACTTCCTTTGGGGAGGTGTATGAATAGCAAGAATACTTTGTGTGAAGGATGGAAGCGGTACCGACGTAGCGTAGCGAAGGAGGTAAGAGCGGATCCCGACCTTTAGTCGGGAATCTCGGCTTTGCCGAGGGCACACCCCAATAAAAAATTTTGAAAGCCAATAAGAGACGGAAAAAATTAACAGCACAACCTTTGATTCGGAAAAATTTTCTAAACAATTGATCACGATAGCTATCGGGAAAAATTATGTGAAAATGTTTGCGAATCTTTTAGAAAAAGTTGCTCAATTAATTTCCGTCAAATTACTAAGTTGAAAATTTTGGATAAATGAGCAGACTAAGAACCTTGAAACATTTTCTGTATTGGAGTTGGTTGCCTTTATTGTTTGGCTTTTTGCCTGTGTCCAACCAATCGTCGGTGTCTGTAAAGCCAGAACCTTGCCATACTACCAATGAGGTGTTTTTGGCGGGCGAGGAGTTGGTGTACAAGGTATATTACAACTGGAATTTCGTGTGGATGTCAGCAGGGGAGGTGGTCTTTCGGGTGACAGAGGAAGGAAATGAATATCATTTTTCTGCCCGTGGCCGCACGTATAGTTCTTATGATTGGTTTTTCAAGGTGCGCGATAATTATGATAGCTACGTCAGTAAGGAAAATTTGCTGCCTCGGCTGTCTATTCGCGATATTGAAGAAGGCGATTACAAACGGTACGAGCGAGTAACGTTTAATCACAGCAAACAGCAAGCCGTATCCAAAAAAGGGGTAACGCGCGATGAAACCAACACGGAAACCTTTGAGATGGATGGTTGCATGCACGATATACTCTCCATACTTTACTACATGCGCAACATCAACGTGGACAATATGCGACCAGGAGGCGAAATACCCATCAAATTTTTCTTCGACAGGGAAATTTACCCCCTCAAGGTGAAGTACCTTGGCAAAGAAGATAAGACACGGATAAAAGGACAGGGGCAATTCAAAACCCACAAAATCAGCCCGCAGCTCATAGCGGGTGAGGTATTCAAAGAAGGAGATGAAATGACCGTGTATGTATCCCAAGATAAAAACAAAATACCACTGATGATAGAGTCGCCGGTTTCGGTAGGTTCTGTCAAGGTGGTGTTGAAATCCTGGAAGGGGCTGAAGTACGACCTTTCCTCCAAAATCGAGTAGTATATGCGTAACAGAGGTGTATTAATCGGGCTTTTACTACTAGCCATTTTTTTAGCTGGCAGCTGGGTTACCTATCGCCTGCTCACCAGAGGCGGGGAAGAACACACCGTGGTGGAATCTTCTGTGCTATTAGAGCGTGTGCGGGAGGTTTGCAAAATGGTAACGGTTGAAGGTGATTTCAACGAGATATACCATGAAAAAAACATACGCGAAGTAACGCTCTACCTACCCATTCCCACCTATTGGGATTTTTCAAAGGAGGCTTTGCTGGAAGTGCGTGGCACGGTGTTGGTAGGGTACAATATGGAACAAGTGAGCTTCAAAGTAGATAGCACCGCCCAAACCATTTATATCAACAACTTGCCCACCCCTGAAATACTGGCTGTTGACCATCAAATCACTTACCGCAATCTGGAGGAAAGTTATTTCAATAGTTTTACACCGGAAGACTACACCCAGTTGAATAAAAACGCCAAAGATATGCTTCGCAAAAAAGCCTACGAAAGCGGCCTCCTGCAAGAAGCCGAAAAAAACGGCAACGCGATGCTTTCAGCTATTGAGTTTATGGCTCAAGCCATAGGATGGAAGGTAGTATATGAGCGTCCGTTGTCGTTGCCAATACCTACGGAAGTACGGGATTGACTATATACCTCATATTATGATGGGAGGGGGCATGCCGTCCCCCTTCGTTTCCGCTGCGCTTCATCTACGGGGTCGGCACCGGGCTGTCCGCTTCACTCCCATCCCTTGCCCATACTCCCTCCGGTCGTCGTGCTTCGCGCTACGCACCTTTTACTTTTGCCCCGGGCATTAAACAAATTCTATATTAGTTTGAGATAGCCTGTGGATTCCGTTAACCCAAAAACACGTACCAGATCACTAGAAGTAAT
The DNA here is from genome assembly GCA_041392765.1 of Saprospiraceae bacterium. Lineage (GTDB taxonomy): Bacteria > Bacteroidota > Bacteroidia > Chitinophagales > Saprospiraceae > Lewinella. Next base: position 40,996 of record JAWKLL010000014.1, on the reverse strand, counting down.
ATCAATCTCAGCCACATCAAAATTGCCCCTCATAACTTTTAATGTAATCAAGCTGTTATCTGGTATTTCTGGAAAATCGGTTTTTGAAAAAGTATAACTACCTGTATCTTCCACCTCCAAATAGTTAGTGATAGGATCCTTGTATTGAGGTGCGAGTGTGTTGTTTTCCAATGGATGATATAATAACAATAAGAAAACCCCTTTTTCATTCAGTGGATCAGCATTCCATGATATTTGATACCCCTGCCCCAAACGAGTATTGTCCTGAAGCGTCACATGGATTATTTCTGGAATATATACCTCTACCTCATTAGTTTCTGTTTTGGTTGCATCTGTATGATCCTGCATTTTAACACGCACATTGCGCCCAAAAAGCTGACTAACGTCTATTTCATCCTTTATTATTTTGCGTTTACCATCAAAATCTATAACAAAATCATTAACATGTATTTCTGTGTATTGACAAATAGAAGCTTGTTTAGAACAAGCCAAGCTCATGTAATTTACTATATCTGAATCACCTAACAAACCAAAATTAGCTTGGTAATTATAAAGTGCTATGGAAGCGTCTATATCAGGATTTGAAAAATCTTTATATGCCTGAAAAAGGTCAATATTATTAGACACTTGATTAATAGTTTGCTGTACTTCAGTCTTGCTACATGACGAAATGTACGCCAACGAACACAAAAACAAACATGAATAAAAAAATGATTTCATTTTAACGTTTATTTTTAATGATGAAAAGAGAGGTTGTAATAGACAATAATATTTAGATTACTTGGAAATAAATTTGCTGAATTCCCCAAGGTTACACCCTAAATAAAAAATGCCTACATACAATGCACTTTAGTAAGTAAAGCTTGAATTAATGTAGATGATTACAAACACTCTGCAAGAATAGCAGAAAATGGTAACATCACTTGTGGTGCTAAACACTGCGTGAAGTCGTCAAAACCTACAAAATCTAACTTGAGGTCTGTGCGCATTGTAACACGGTAGGAGTCACCCGGACAACCGGAACAATCACCTGCTGCTGGATTGACCAAATAATATGGGCTTTGTATAATTAATGTAAAATCATAGCTTGCAAATCCATGATTATTTGGCCTGTGGGGATCAGGACACATTATTATGGTTGAACCAACATTTGAACTTTGTATTGGCATTTCTCTCAGTCTATTAGCACTCCCATATGTACAAAATATGTTATCTCCATTCTGGGTTGGTCTGTAATATTGATCATATCTCTCCTGATTTGCGCATTGGCCATTAACATCCAATTCCATTATCCACTTATCATGGCTTACAAAATCACTCTGATCGTTAATGACTTCGCAAACATCAAACACATCCCCGACTGATTCATTATTAAGAAAAAGCAATCCAGCAGGGTTTTCAGGAATGACCATGTTTGAACCTAATGTTCTATTAGGAAAAGATGGAGTTTCAAGTGAAAACACTTTTCTAACGTTTCTATTATCTCCTCTTACACAACTGTCATCTGACCGACAACCACTAGCAATAAGGACAAAAAGCAAGGAAATAAATGGAGTAAAAATAGATGTCTTCATGGTTTTAATATTTAGCGTTGTAACCCTACAACGAAAATCATCTTTCTTTTCGATGGTATCTAAATCGACGGGCAAAGCAAAAAAAAAAAACAATTCTCCAAATAATTTATAAAAAGTTGCTGAAATTGAACCCAAATTTCTCATAACTCATGAAGACTACACCCAGTTGAATAAAAACGCCAAAGATATGCTTCGCAAAAAAGCCTACGAAAGCGGCCTCCTGCAAGAAGCCGAAAAAAACGGCAACGCGATGCTTTCGGCCATTGAGTTTATGGCTCAAGCCATAGGATGGAAGGTCGTCTATGAGCGTCCGTTGTCGTTGCCAACACCTACGGAAGTACGGGATTGACTATATACCTCATATTATGATGGGGGGGCATGCCGTCCCCCTTCGTTTCCGCTGCGCTTCATCTCCGGGGTCGGCACCGGGCTGTCCGCTTCACTCCCATCCCTTGCCCATACTCCCTCCGATCGTCGTGCTTCGCGCTTCGCACGTTGTACCAAGGTCTCAGGAACTACGCACCATGAACACAAAATGAAATTAAGCAATGAGAATAGCGTAAATTCCGTATGCTTGCCAAGAGACCTAACTTTTTTTCAACCAATCGGGTAGCTGGCGTAGCGCGGCGAGTTCTTTGTAAGCAGTGCGCATTTCTTGTGCCGGATAGCCAAAGTAGGTTTTGCCTCCTTCTAAATCTTTGCTCACCCCTGATTTAGCGAGTACTACGGCTTTATCGCCTATAGTCAGGTTTTGCGCTACGCCCACTTGCCCGTATAATACCACCTCTTGGCCGATATGACAATTGCCTGCCACTCCTACTTGGGCAGCAAAGAGGCAACGAGCACCAATTTTTGTATCGTGACCTATCTGCACTTGGCAATCAAGTTTGCTGCCCGCGCCGATACGTGTTTCACTAGATACCCCTTTGTTAATGGTACAGTTAGCACCTATATCCACACCGTCTTCCAAGACAACGTGTCCTGTGGAGCGCCATTTGGTAAATCCTTCCGCTGTTTTTTTGAAGTAAAAAGCATCGCTGCCAATGACGCTGCCCGCCTGAACGATTACATCGTTGCCAATGATGGTGTAATCGCCAATCACTGCGTTGGCTTGAATGTAGCAACGTTCGCCAATGACAACGTGGTGGCCAATGACAGCACCCGATTCCACGACGGTATCTGCGCCAATATGCGCCTCAGCAGATCGGGTACTATCTAAAGGTTGCCATGGGCGGAATTGCCAAGCCAAACGATTAAAAGCAGCGAAGGGGTCGTCGAGAATCAACAACACTTTGCCTGCGGGTACCGTCGTTTCCTTATTGATGAGGATGATGGTAGCCGCTGATTCAAGGGCTTTGGTGTAGTATTTTTCAACATCTACGAAGGTGATGTCGCCAGGCTGTACATGGTGTACTTCATTGAGACCCAAAGCCAGCAAGGAGGCATCACCCGCGATTTGGGCACCTAGTTGTTGAGCTAGTAATGTAACAGGTAGCGGTTGTGGGAATTTCATATTAATGCTGGGGTATTATTCTGGTTTATCAATAGTAATGATGCCCTCTACCTGTTGGATGCGAGCGTTGGTGAAGTCTTGGTTGGCGGTGAACCCATGGCCGTAAATGATTTCCGTAGGGGTTGTGATTTTGGCAAACTTACGGGTATAAACGCGAGCTTCTTTTTCGCTCCAAATCAATTCTTCCGTTTCTAGTTTTTGGCCTTCAATACTTTGCCATACCACGCTGTCTCGTGCTACTACCTCACCTCGGCGTTGGTAGCGGATGGCATAATCAGCCACTAAGGTACTGGTGACAGTAGTATCCACCTGATCGAAAAACTCAACCAAAGCACCTTCGATGAATTCTTGAAAAGGCTCTACCCTATCTAAATTATTGAGCATAACAGGCCCCGTGATCCGTACTTTTACATGTGCTTCATCGCTGTACAGGATTTCTACTTCTTCCACCCTTTCCACTTTGGTATCTAATTTATCTTGAAGTGCATCCACCGCCGCCAGATCATTCTCGCAGCTTGTTGCCAATATGGACACAAAGAATAAAAACTGGAATAATAATTTCATTCTGCAAAGTTAAGCAGTTGGGCAAAATTAATGATACCCCTTTCTTCGGTATCTTTCGGCTTCATCGATAGGGATTCCACATTACGCACATTTCCCACATTTTGCACATTTCCCACATTTTGCACATTCCCCACCTTTTGCACATTTATCACCTTTACCACCTTGTATGAAACACCCCGTCTTTATCGATTCGTTCATAAGTATGAGCACCGAAGAGGTCGCGCTGCGCTTGTACTAAATTCAGTGGAAGGCGAGCGGTACGCAATGCTTCGAAATAATGCAGTGAAGATGCCATGCCTAAGAGAGGAATGCCATCGTTGAGTGCTTTAGTAAGTACGGTTTGAACGGAAGGAATCAGCGTTTTCAGCCGGCCTCGAAAGACGGGTGAATCCAAGAGGTTCTCTAAGGAAGGGTTGGCGGCGTAGGCTTGGTAGATATCCTCTAAAAGCTCCGCTCGGATGATACACCCTCCTCGCCAGATACGGGCAGCATCGGCCAGATGCAATTCCATTTCCATCTCCTTACTGGCTACTGCCAATAGATGTAGTCCTTGGGCATAAGTGATAATGTACCCGAAGAGCAAGGTATGCTCTACTTGTGTGATAAATGTTTCCTGATGGGTGGTGGGTTGGGGGTTATCGTCGCCATAGGCGGCAGAAATTTTTTGTCTAAGGTGCCATAAAGCAGAAAGCCCCCGCATGGTAACGGCCGCATCGATAGTAGGAACGGGTACGCCGAGATCCATCGCCACTTGGGAAGTCCATTTGCCTGTTCCCTTTTGCTTGGCTTTATCTAATATTTTATCCACTAACCACCCTGTACCATCCTCGTCAGGTTGTTTGAAAATCGTGGCTGTTATTTCAATGAGAAAAGACTGCAACGGCCCTTCGTTCCAAGTAGCGAACACCTCCTGTATCTGGCTGTTAGACAAGCCTCCACCATGCTTTAGCATATCATAAGCTTCGGCAATCAGTTGCATCAGGCCGTATTCGATGCCGTTGTGTACCATTTTTACAAAATGCCCGGCAAGGCCCTTTTCCCATGTAGGCTACACAGGGTTCTCGGTCAATTTTGGCCGCTACGGCTTCAAAAATTGGGCGTATGTCATTCCATGCTGTTTCATCACCGCCGTACATGATATTACAGGATCTTTTCGCGCACCTTCTTCCCCCGGAGACCCCCGCCCAAGAAAGCGAATACCCCGATTGGACAGATAAGTGGCGCGACGTAGCGTGTCTTCAAAATGTGAATTACCACCGTCCACAATGAGGTCGTCATTGCTTAGTTCTGGCAATAAGGAGTCAATGACCTGATCGACTATCTTACCTGCGGGAACCAAAAGCATGATTTTCCGGGGGCGCTTCAAGGAAGCGAGAAAGTCGGACTGGTCGGTAGTGGCCATGATTTTTCGGTGAGATGCTACTTGCAGGAGGGTGTCCACTTTGGTCTCATCTTTATCCAAACCCGCAGCAGAGAACCCTTTGTCGGCTACGTTGAGCAGGAAATTTTGCCCCATCGTACCCAAACCTATCATACCGAAATCGTATTGCATGCCATTATTTTTTTACAACACCCCAACTTTTATAGCGTTAGTCAGTTGAAGTAAGAGTGTTGCTGATAAACAGGGAATTTTGTTTTCCTAAGTATAGGAAAAACAAATGCTGAATCTATTTTTTTCTTATCCCTTACAAAACGACGCAGACACAAATGTAGTTCAGCTTACGGACATATTTGACACAGACCATCCTTTATGGAACCACACGTATTCGTTATTTTGGGGGCTTCTGGCGACTTGACCGTCAGAAAACTCATTCCTGCTTTTTTCAACTGTATGTAGATGGGTATCTTCCAGCTCAGTTTGGTATTTTAGGCGTAAGCCGAACCCCTATTCAGATGAAGACTTCAGGCAACAGGCTTTTTTGCAAAGTAAGTATGTAGCGCAGCAGGAGGACGAAGCGGTTCGGCAGGCTTTTGCGGACAGGTTGTTTTATGAACCCATTGATACTGCTGAAGCTGCTGAATACAAAAAGGTAAAAGACAGACTGCAAGTATTGGATACCCAATTGCAAACGCCGGGCAACTATATTTTCTACCTGTCCACGCCTCCTAAGTTATACACCACCATTCCCGAATACTTGAGTGCACAGGGGCTGAATGAAAAGCAGGGTGTTTTCCGCCGATTGGTTATTGAAAAACCTTTTGGTTATGACGGTGCTTCCGCTAAAGCCCTCAACCAGCATTTGCTTCGGTTTTTTAAAGAGGAACAACTGTACAGGATTGACCACTACCTCGGTAAAGAAACAGTACAAAATCTATTGGTGACACGTTTTGCCAATAGCTTCTTGGAACCCCTTTGGAATCGGAACTATATTGAGCACGTACAAATCACCTCTGCGGAGGATATTGGGGTGCAAAATAGAGGCGGCTATTACGACGAGTCGGGTGCGATGCGCGATATGGTACAAAACCATTTACTCCAGATAGTAGCACATGTGGCAATGGAACCCCCCATAACTGCCGATGCACACGCTATTCGTAGTGAGAAGCAGAAATTGTTCCAATCATTACGGCCTATTGCTCCTGAGGACGTGGATAAATATGTAGTGAGGGGGCAATACACGAGTGCGGGCAAAGGAGATGGGTATAAAACAGCCTATCGCGAAGAAAAAGGCGTTGCCGCTGATTCCCGAACGGAAACTTTTGTGGCCATTAAGTTTTTTATTGACAACTGGCGTTGGTCGGGGGTGCCTTTTTACTTACGCACTGGCAAACGCATGCCCACTAAGGTAACGGAAGTTGTGATTACCTTCAAGGAATCGCCCCAACAGCTCTTCCGCAGAGAACGCACTTATCAACACCCACACAACCAGCTCATCATTCGCATACAGCCACATGAGGGCTTGGCGTTGCAATTTGGCATGAAGGTGCCGGGGCAAGGCTTTCAAGTGAAGGATGTGAACATGGATTTCCACTATGCCGATCTTACAGACGCACATGTACCGGAGGCTTATGAACGCCTGCTCTTGGACAGTATGCGCGGCGATGCTACCCTATATACCCTTGGCGATAGCGTGGAAGCAACGTGGAAGTTTATCGACCCCATTATCGAAGGCTGGAATAGGAATGAAAGCAAACTTTTTGGCTACCCCTCGGGTACGTGGGGGCCGGAAGAAGCGAAGCAGCTTTTTCCCAATGGAATCAACTGGCGAAATCCCTGTCCGGACTTAGTGAAATCGGGTGTATTTTGCGAATTGTAAACAAAATCAATAAACTATGTCTTCCATGCCCCCCTCCGAGATTATAGACCAAATGATGCAAAAAGATGCTTTCAGCCAATGGTTGGGCATCGAGCGAGTAGAAGAGGGTGAGGGGTACTGCTGTTTGCAACTCGTAGTGCGTGAAGATATGCTCAATGGTTTTGGCATTGCTCATGGCGGCATCAGCTATAGTTTGGCCGATAGTGCCTTGGCGTTTGCTTCCAATAGTCGTGGCAAACACGCCCTTTCTATCGATACGGGCATCAGCCACCTGCTACCTGCTTTCGCTGGCGATACCCTGTTGGCTCGCGCCGTAGAGCAACACGCGAGTCATCGCATTGCCCAATACCAAGTCATCGTCAGTAACCAAAAAGGGCAACAAGTAGCCATTTTCAAAGGGATTGTATTCCGCAAAGAAAAGTATTGGGAAATTCAAGAAGACGTTACATCAACTGATCATCAATAAACCACATAACCATGCGAACTATACTTTTTTTAACCATGCTTACTGCCACGCAGTGGCTCAGTGCGCAGCAGGGTGGCGACGCAGCCATTCGTTATTTTGATTTTTTCAACAGTGCACACACCGCTCTTTCCGCCAAGAACATGGAGTACCTTCAGTATGCCGTACATAGCGAGGAAGTAGCTGTTATTGCCGAAAAGCGGTTGGCACTGCTCGATCAGATCAATACTACCCGCCAACAAGTAGCTGCATTGCCAGCTTTTGAAGGCGATGCAGGCTTGAAGGCAGCTATGCTAAAGGTGTTAGATACTTACCAAGAGTTGTTTGAAGTTAGCTTTGAGGAAGTGGAAATACTAAAATCAAACGCCCAGCAAAGCTTCGACAAAATGGAGGCCTATATAAAGGCGCAAACGGATGCTGAGAACCGCATGGCCACAGCTGCGAATGCCTTTGTGAAGGCGCAACGCCAGTTTGCTACTGCCAACCAAATTTCATTGGTGGAAGACACCGACCAGTCTGAATACGACCAGCTCAACGCACTGAACCAGTACCAGCGAAGCTTATTTTTGGGGCACTTTCGCGTCAATAAAGCCAATAGTGAATTTATCGCCGCCTTGGAAAAAAACGATGCTGAAAGCATGAAAGCCGCCAGAGTAGCCATTACCAAGGCTTGCACCGAAGCATTGCCTCGAATGAAAAGTATGGCTGATTTCAATGGCAATACAGCGTATCGGGATGCTGTCGTGCAGCAAGCTACTATCCTCGACGCATTAGCTCGGCAAGAGTATATAGCACTGATAAGAGGAACGGAAAAGGGCAACAACCTCACCACCGAAGAAGCAGACGCTTATAATTCAGCCGTAGAGAAAATCAACACAGAATTGAACCCAGCATTGGAGAGTGTACAACAAACACTCATGGAATTGCTGCGAGCCAACGTGCCGAAGCCTGCATCTCGGGCTGTGAAACAGATTTGAGTTTTTCACTTTGCTGTCGGAAAACAGTAATTATTTAACCTGTCAAATACAGGATACCCTTGGTGAAATACCTACCTTTGTGGCTGTATTCGATGTATATTAGTAATTTATCGGAAATAAGCTGTTCCTTTTTTCGAATCAGAAAGAGAACAGTTTGTCTTAACAAGAAATAATAGAGGTTATGTACGGGGAGTTTGTATAGGGATTCAATTAAGATTTTTACGTCAGGCAAGGAAAAGTTTCTTTGACACAGCATGACGTAAAAGATATTTGAAGCGCATACAAATCCTCCTACATAATCGCTAATCAACTCAACCAATTATGGCTCATCTTACAACGGGGTTAGAAGCGGCGTTTAACGAGAAAGGGGAAACGATTAGCCCTACTTTACCAGAGGGTGTCAAAAATTTCCTGATCGATATAGACGGAACCATCTGTGATGATATTCCTAATGAGGAACCCGAGCGCATGGGTACGTGCCTGCCCTACCCGGATGCATTGCGTATCTGCAATAAGTGGTACGAAGAGGGACACATTATCACGTTTTTCACCTCTCGCACCGAGGAACATAGGGCAATCACTGAGGAATGGCTAAAAAAGCATGACTTCCGCTATCACGGCCTTTTGATGAACAAACCACGTGGCGGAAACTACCACTGGATAGACAACCACATCGTTCGTGCAACTCGCTTTAAAGGTAAGTTCACCGATCTTGTTATTGAAAACAAAGAAGTGGAGGTGTTCCGCTCGTAAGGGATAAGGAACAAGCCATCGAGCCACTATTAGTGTCCAAGTGGCACTACTTTTTATTAGTCAGCACATCTTTCAGCGCGGATACTATTTCAGGATATTGGAAATGGTATCCGTGTTGTGTAGCCTTTTCCGCAGATACTTTGCAACTGTCTAACACCGTATGCGACATCTCACCCAAGGCTATTTTCAAGGCAAAAGTAGGAGCCGGAAGTAAGACTGCGGGTTTTGCCGTAGCATCTATGAGTGCCTGTGCCAGTGTTTTATTGCGCACGGGTTGGGGAGACACCCCATTGAAAACACCCTTGAAAGCAGCGTCCTCTATGCCTTTCAGCAGCAATCCACAAATATCATCTATATGTATCCAAGAATACCACTGTTGGCCATCACCAAAGTAGGTTGAAGTAAGCAAATTGAGTGGCAAAAGCATCTTGGGGAGTGCCCCCCCTTGGGTAGAAAGCACTATCCCTGTACGCACGATCAGGGTCGGGAGTTGTAGGGTGTTGGGTATCTCTTGTATTGCGGTTTCCCACGCGAGTACACTTTCAGAGAGGAAGCCTGCTCCAGGGGCATCGGTCTCGTGGAGGAGTTGGTTGCCCCTGTCCCCATAATAACCAATGGCACTACTGGCGATATAAGCCTGTACTTCCGTCCCATGAGCCGCTATTGCTTTTCGCAAAAGTAGCGTACTTTCTGTGCGGCTTTTGATAATTAAATCTTTGCGGGCATCCGTCCAGCGAGCGTCGGCTATACCCGCCCCTGCCAAATGTACAACGTGTGTCACCCCTTTGAGTGCCGCCTCGTCGTAAGTTTGCTGTTCGATATTCCACACATAAGTGCGGTATTTCCCTTCAGAGGATCGGCTGAAGTGACGTACCTCATGCCCACGTGATACCAAAATTTCACTGAGTCGGCTGCCTACTAAACCACTTCCTCCTGCTATCAGAACGATTGCCATAGTCGTATTTTTACGTAGTAACTTGACGTAAATAAAGCGATCCATTTTTTCTTGCGGTTGGGCGTTTGCGCAAGCTCTTCTGTTTAAGTGCTTTTGCGCAAAAGCCAAACCAATAATGGATAACTATATGTTTATCCCATCACTATGCAACAGCCTGTTGACGCAAGGGTTCAAAAAATAGTAGGGGATGGGATAAAAATAAACTGTTCAATTTTTGCGAATCGCCTAAAAAAAATTGAACAGTTTATTTCCGTCAAATTACTAGGTGACGGATTAAAAATAACTGCCCCCGTTTTTGATTCGCTAAAATTTTTTAAGCAAGCGACTAAAAGGAGCTTGCGTGAAAATATTCGCGAATCGGTAGAAAAAATGGGGGTGGTTATTTCCGTCTTTTCACTAGGAGGGCAATGTAGGGTGCGTTAGAATTTTTCTTTCCTCACGGGTTGAAAGTTGAATAACAACAACACCAATAAAAGAATGCTTAAGATGATCATGGGGAGATAGTTTAGTTAGGTGATTGATAAATAACAATAGTTGCAAAAAAAGCTGATTGTATAACGAAATAAACGGCTCTTTCGTTCCTTTTTGCAATAAAAAATGGAGGTGATTAACATCTTTGTAACAAAAAAAAGTTGGCAACGAGGTGTCGCCAACCTAGATATATAAGATTGTTCATTAAAGTGTGTCTGCTTAACTTTGCAATAGGAGTAAGAAAAAAGAGACACCACAAGGTAATTTAGAAGACCGCCTTGCTGAACATTTAAAAAGAGGGGGCGACCTGTTGGGAGAAGGTAGCCCATTAACATCTTTATCGCAAAACGAGCAGTCGTGGAGGAGGAAAGCCCATAAATGGAAACCAATCATGGCAAATCTCCTAGAGTTGTAGGGTGATCGGATCAGACCACATATGGGATGAGCCTAAGGCAAAAAATGATGTCGGCTTCGCCGCTGTTGCTGCTTCGGTCTTCGGCATCACAGCAGCAGCGGCGAAGCCGATTGGAAGCTAAAGCTACGCTTTACTATTCTTTAACCTAGACACACTTATTTGAACTATCCCCTAAACACCATTACACCCGTGAAAACCAACACCATACCGCAGCTTTTTAACCGGATTTAACCGGATGTACTGCCCCCCTCCTTCCTAATCTGGCGTGCGCAATGGGTAATGGTCGGGGGCGAAGCACAGCGGCTTCGTAAACGAACCTTTCGTGTTTTTCCGCTCAAAGCAACAACGTAGCGGTAGGATATTTACCCACGAATTTACGTTATTTTACCTTGTCAGCACGATATAATCCTTTAGCAAGGTCTGTAAGAAAAGGGCAGGGTTGCTGGTGGGGGGCGAGGTGTTCAGTTGTTGAGCTAATTGCCGAGCGGTATCCGTCACTAAAGCTTTGTTAGCTAAGTTGGGGTACTGCTGATGACGAGCCAGTACTGATTTTATCAACAACATATCTTGCTCGTTGAATTGTCGCACTTCTGGGTACGTAGGTTCGTAGTTTTCTAAAGAGCTGATTCTAAGAATATCTTCCAATCCAAAACGAGTAGTAGCCTTTACCTTGATGACACAGGTAGCCGCAATCATGTCGCCTAATCGCTGATTGAAGGGGGTGGAAGTAATCAATAGTGCCCCTACAATGCCGCCCGATGCTAATAAGTCCACAAAATACAGCAGTGATCTTGGCAATAAATCACCGGGTAGCAAGTCTTCACCGTCCATGCGTACTACCTGCAAGCCGATTATTCTCTTGCCCGGGCTTTGGCCGTGGTTGAAAAGCTCGAATAGAAACTGCCATCCTAAGAAAATAGTTAGCGGTAAGATGAAAAAAAACGCCGCTACCGCAAAGCCATACGGTTTCAGCTCCAACGCACCGATGATGAGTGCAATAAGCAAATAATACCCCACCATAACGATCAGCAAATCCAAGATCAGCGCCAGAATGCGGTCGCCGAGTTTGGCTAGCTCGTAGGAGATTGTTACGTTTTGGCTGGTCTTTAAATCAATATGTTGCATACGTGTGGAAGGTTGCCTTTTTACTTTACTGCCATAAAAGTAAGGTTTTCGCACGTGTAGGAATAGTCTTAGGGACGGGATAAAAATAAAATGTTCAATTTTTCCGAATCGCCTAAAAAAATTGAACAGTTTATTTCCGTCAAATTACTTACGGCTTTTTCTTTAGCGAATCAGGTAGCATCTTAGGATTTTTATCCTAAAACCCAACCTGATTTATACATACTCTTATAAAAGTTTGGCCAGACCCACAACTTGGGCTTATCTTTACGGCTCTTAAATTAAAGGGTCGCACCAAGCGCAACCATACCCAAAAAGAAAACCATGAAGCCAGGGATTCCTAAAGGCACCCGCGATTTTTTGCCACAACAGGTCAACCGCCGCAATTACATTTTCGATACCATCCGCAACGTGTTTGTGAAGTATGGCTACCAGCCTATAGAAACCCCTGTGATGGAAAATCTTAGCTCTCTTACTGGCAAATATGGGGAAGAGGGCGACCGACTGCTTTTCAAGGTGCTAAACAATGGTAACTTCCTCGACAACGCCGATGCGGAGGCGCTGGCACAAAAGGATGCGAACAAGCTCATTCCTTCTATTGCAAAACGCGGTCTGCGCTACGACCTTACCGTGCCTTTTGCCCGTTTTGTAGTCATGTATCAAAACGAGCTGTCCTTTCCTTTCAAACGCTATCAGATTCAACCTGTTTGGCGAGCCGATCGGCCTCAAAAAGGGCGTTATCAGGAGTTTTATCAGTGCGATGTGGACGTGGTGGGGTCTCACTCACTTAGCTATGAAGCGGAGTTAGTTCAAATTTATGATGAAGCCTTCGCTGCATTAGGCATTCGCACCCACATTCGCATCAACAACCGTAAAATATTGGCGGGTATTGCCGAAGTAGCTGGTATCCCCGACCAACTGGTGGACATGACGGTCGCCATCGACAAATTAGACAAGGTAGGTATCGAAGGGGTTCGCGCCGAACTTCTCAATCGGCATATTCCCGAAGCGGCCATCGCTACTATTGAAAATATCTTGGCTGTCACCGAGTTGGAAGCACTTACTACCGCCTTTTCGGGAAGTGAAACAGGATTGAAAGGCGTGGAGGAAATCGCTACCGTAATGGAGTACCTAGCGGGCTATACCTTACAAAACACCCTGCGATTCGATATTACCCTCGCCCGTGGACTGAACTATTATACGGGCTGCATATTTGAAGTAAATGTGGATACGGCTGCACATCCTGAAGTGAAAATGGGAAGTATCGGTGGCGGTGGCCGCTATGCCGATCTAACCAGCGTTTTCGGATTGAAAGATATGCCGGGTGTAGGTGTTTCTTTCGGTGCCGAACGCATTTACGATGTATTGGAAGAACTGAATCTTTTTCCTACGAACGATCAAGCAGCCCTCAAGGTCATGCTCGTAGCCTTCGACGAGAAAGGCCACCGCTATGCCTTCCGAGTGCTTTCTCAGTTACGTGCCGCTGGTATCAACTCCGATTTATACCCCGACCCCGTAAAGCTGAAAAAGCAGATGAGCTATGCCAATAACCGCCAAGTTCCTTATGTCATCCTCATTGGTGACAATGAAATGGAAAGCGGCCAGCTTACCCTCAAGAACATGGTTTCTGGTGAGCAGTTCGCACTACCTGTTGATGCAATCATTCAACAGTTGGCTGGTTAACTACCTTATTTAATTTACTTGCATGCGAAAAAGTGTGGTGCTTTGACAATTTGTGTGGTGGGCCTCCCTTCGGGCGCTACGTTTCAGGGCTCGCTCTTCGCTCGGCTGCCTCTCCCGATAAAAATCGGGATAGCCACCCTTACACATCGCTAGGCCGGATGTTCCACACTTTTTGTCAAAGAACCAAAAGTGTTAAAGATGGGCATCCAAAATATTTCTTAGCTTTGCAAGTCTGTTTTTAAAAACACAACACGGATAAGACCTATGAAAGGTATTCATCGCTTAGCAGGGTGGCTGGTTTTTTTCATTGCTACTGCTGTCTATTTTTTCTCTGCCGAACGCACTGGCAGCCTATGGGACTGTGGAGAGTTTATCCTCGGTGCCTATAAACTGCAAGTAGTACACCCTCGTAGAGCCATTATTTGTGCTTATTGGCCGTATGTTCACTTGGGTGGCAGAGTTGTTGAGTGACAACCCCGAAGATATTGCCTTTGCTGTCAACTTGATGTCGGGTATCAGTACTGCCTTTGCCGCTATGTTTGTGGCATGGGTCACGATTCTCCTAGGCAAATTGGCGCTCGTTGGCCGCACCCAAGATACCGATAACGGTAGGATATTGCCTTGGCTGGCGGTGGATTAGTAGCTGGCCTAGCCACGGCTTTTGCCACTTCCATCTGGTTTTCAGCCGTGGAAGGGGAGGTGTATGCCATGTCCACCATGTTTACTGCCCTTACGCTATGGGCGATGGTCAAATGGTACTCCCTGCCAGACGAACCAACCCATGACCGATGGTTTGTTTTTTCCATTTACGCGGCAGGTTTGTCCATAGGTGTCCACTTGCTCAGTATCCTTACCTTCCCAGCGCTGGCGCTTTTATACTATTTCAAAAAATACAAACAGCACACTTGGTTGGGTATGGCAGCCGCTGCTTTTGGTGGTGTATTGGCGATTGTCGTTATACAAAAAGTCATCATTGCAGGCATTCCTACCCTGTGGACATGGATGGAACTGTTGTTCGTCAATGGATTTGGTTTGCCACCCCACACGGGTATCATACCTACCGCTTTGGTGGTGGTAGGAATTTTGGCGTTAGGTATCTATTTGGCACACCAAAATCGAAGTGCCTTACTTCAACAGGTTTTTGTAGCGTTATCCTTAGTCGTTATTAGCTTTAGCACCTTAGGAGTGGTGGTGATTCGCGCGAATGCAACCCCACCTATCAATATGAATAATCCGAGCGATGCCATGCGGGTCTTGCCCTACTTGAACCGCGAGCAGTATGGCGAACGCCCCCTCTTGCGAGGACCCGATTTTGATTCTAGCGTAGAAAGCACTGATGTTTCCGACCGCTACGGCTTGGTAGGTGACCGCTATGAGGTGACAGATTATAAAATTACGGTCAATTATCCCAATAAGGACAAGCGGCTTTTTCCTCGCATAGGCGATGGCACCATGGGCAGACCCCGCCTCTATAAGCAATGGTTGGGAATGGATCCCGATGCGCCCCTGCCTCCCGGAAGGCCCAACGCCTTAGACAATGTGAACTTCTTTGTTCGCTATCAATTGGGATGGATGTATTGGCGCTATTTTATGTGGAATTTCTCGGGTCGCCAAAATGGTGAACAGGGTTTTTATGAATGGGATAAAAGTGCAGGCAACTGGATTTCTGGTATCCAGTTTTTGGATGAAGCCAGATTGGGTGACCAGTCCAACTTGCCAGAAAAAATGGCTAATGACCCTTCGCGAAACGTGTATTATGCCTTACCATTCCTCTTTGGCCTGTTGGGTTTCTTCTGGCATTCCTCCCGCCGATCTAATGATTTCACAGCTTTGCTGGCGTTGTTTATCATTACGGGTATCGGCATCATCGTTTATTCCAACCAACCCCCGAATGAACCCCGCGAACGCGACTACGTATTAGCAGGCTCCATCTTTACCTATTGTATATGGATTGGCATGGCAGTGCCGGCATTATATCAACTCCTGATGGCGCGATTAGGAAGTAGCAAAGTAGTGGGTGCCGTATTGGCGAGTGCCTTAGTACTCGTAGCTCCCTTGCTGATGGGCTTCCAAAACTTTGATGACCACAGCCGGGCCAAAAACTATGGCGCAAGAGATTATGCCACCAACTTCCTCAATTCAGTTGATGAAAATGCCATCATTTTCACCTACGGCGACAACGATACCTACCCACTCTGGTACGCCCAGGAAGTGGAAGGTGTGCGCCGGGATGTGCGCGTGGTCAATCTCAGCCTTATTGCCGTGGATTGGTATATAGATTTGCTGCGCAGAAAGGTAAACGACTCCGCACCTATCAAAATGAGCATCCCTCGCGAACAACTTCGCGGCAAGCTCCGCAATCAGGTATTCTACTACAACCAATCCAAAGAGGATCGCCCCGTCACCCTGCAAAACTTTATCCGTTTTATTGGAGAAGATCATCCGCTTCAGAGCCAAAGCGGCAGGGTTATTGAGGCGCATTATCCAACCCGAAGCGTATTCCTCCAAGTGGATAAGGAAGCGGTGCTGCGCAACAAGGTCGTACCTGTTGCCGACACGGCCAACATCGTACCAGCTATTCCTGTGAAAATAGATGATACCCAGTTGCTCAAGGATGATATTGCCATACTCGATATTTTGGCCTCCAACCTTTGGGAGCGACCCATTTACTTCGCCGTAACAGCCCAGATGGACAAACTCTTTGGCATGCAGGATTACACCCAATTAGAAGGGTTAGCACTGCGCATTGTACCGGTCAAAACACCGGGGCAAAACCAAATATACGGCATGGTGGGTTCTGGCAGGGTAAAGACCGATAAGGCGTTTGAAAATATTACTACCAAATGGAAATGGGGCAACTTCGATAAAGAGGATGTCTATGTCAATACCAGCTATGGCTCTAGCACACAGAGCATGCAGTTTGTGATGCAACGCACGGCTTTGGAACTACTACGGGAGAACCAAAAAGAGAAAGCCATAGCAACAGCCGACACCTACTTCAAGGCTTTTCCTGATATGAATTTTGAGTACGGCATCCATGCTGCCTATATGCTGGAGGTTTATACTCGCGCCGATGCCTACGATAAGGCCAAGCCACACATGCAAATACTGGCACGTAATACAATCGACAAGCTCGACTACTTCATGTTATTGCCAGACGATTTACTGAGAAGTAGTTACGCCAACGATTTTCAGGCGGCCTTGGCCGTTGCCGACCGCTTGGTGGCCTATGCACGTATGGGAGGCGATGAGGAGTACCTAAAAGAATTGCAAGATACCTTTGGGGAATTCCTGCAGCCCGAGCCAACGCCTGAGTTGCCAATAGAGGACGTGCCTGCTGGTGTTGATATGGAGTAACTAGCCTGCGGAATTGGCAAAAAAAACGGTTCTTCGACTTTTGTTGAAGAACCGTTTTTTTTATCACTTCGTTTGGTTAATTACAAAGCAAAGGACTTAATAAGCAAAATGTAAGCAATAAATGGCTCATGAGGTGCAACCTCAATAGACAAAGGGTTCAAAATGAAATATTTAACAAACAGGCATACAAGTTTAGTAAAAAATCTTACCTTTGCACCCGCTTTTCGAAGCTGTTAAATTTTTTTCAACTAACTGTCTGACCTAATGCGTAACTACGAAGTAACGTTTATCGTTGACCCAGTGCTGTCGGGGGAAGAGATCAAATCGACGGCTCAGACATACATTGAGATGTTGAAGGAAGTCGGTGCAACCATTGTCCATGTGGATGAAATGGGTTTGCGCACGCTGGCGTATCCAATCAACAAACGCAATAGTGGTGTCTATTACTGTATTGAAATCCAAGTAGCCGATGGCGAATTGGTAGATGACCTCGAGTTGGCTTTGCGCCGCGACGAGCGCATCATGCGTTTCCTTACTTACAAATTGGACAAATTTGGTATTAAGTACAACGAGGATAAGCGCAATGGATTAATCGCTAAGGCGAAGCGTCCAAAATCTAAGGACAAAAAGGAACGCGAAGCTGCTGAGGCCGCTGCATCACCTGCGCCTAAAGCTGCACCTGCAAAGGCTGCGCCTGCTGCAAAGCCTGCTCCTGCCGCTCCTGTTGCTGCAGCACCCGTTGTTGAAGCACCCGTTGAGGCTGTCCAAGAAGAAGAGTAAACCGCTATTGTTAACAAAGAAAATCATCTAAGCTATGGCTAATCGCGATGATATTAAGTTTTTGAGCAACCCGAAAATTGGCGGTTCTTCCAAGAAATACTGCCGTTTTCGCAAGTATGGCATCAAGTATATTGATTACAAAGATGCTGATTTCCTGCTGTCATTCGTTAATGAGCAGGGTAAAATTTTACCACGCCGTATCACGGGCAACTCCCTCAAGTACCAGCGCAAAGTGGCTTCCGCAGTAAAGCGTGCTCGCCACTTGGCTTTGTTGCCTTACGTGACTGACTTACTCAAGTAAGCAGCGCGGACTCATTTTTTGACCAAAAAAACGAACTGACATGGAAATCATTCTGTTGAAAGACGTCGATCACGTTGGAGATAAGCATGAGGTGGTGACCGTTAAGCCTGGATATGGCCGTAACTACCTGATTCCTCAGGGGTTGGCATTGCTAGCTAACCCTACCAATAAAGCACGGTTGGAGGAGATGAAGCGCCGCGAGGAAGCTTCTGAAGTTAAGCGTTTGGGCGAATACCAAGCCGTTGCCGACAAACTGAAGGATCAAACTCTTCGCATTGGTGCCAAAGCAGGTACCAGTGGCAAAATTTTCGGTAGCGTTACTAATGTTCAAATCATCCAAGCGCTCAAAGAGCAATTCGATGTGGAAATTGAACGCCGGAAAGTGGTATTGCCTGAAAGCGTAAAAGAACTGGGCACCTACAAGCTCGTACTAAACCTGCATAAGGAAGTTCAGCCAGAGGTTACCTTTGAAGTAGTTGCAGAATAAGCAACTGCCCTTTGAATAAATAATCTATCCCGGATAGAGGCTTTATGCCACTATTCGGGATTTTTTTGTAGGGATATGAAAGCATGGATTACCATCGGATTGCTGCTTGTTTCCAATATTTTCATGACCTTAGCTTGGTATGGGCATCTGAAGCTCGCGCATTCTTCTTGGTTTGCCAAATGGGGCATTGGAGCAGTCATCCTATTTAGTTGGGGTATTGCCTTGTTCGAATACTGTGCGCAGGTGCCTGCCAATAAAATTGGTTTTTCTGGCAATGGTGGCCCTTTCTCTTTATGGCAATTAAAAGTGCTTCAAGAAGTAATTACGCTGGTAGTCTTTACGGTGTTCATGCTGGTGTTCTTCAAGCAAGATTCGTTACGTTGGAATCATTTAGTAGGGTTTGGGCTGCTGATCGCTGCTGTTTATTTCATTTTCAAAAAATAACGCCCATACCTGAAATGGTATCATATCATAGCGTTTATAAAAGATAGTTTTGTGTGGAAAGTCTAATCATATTTTTCATCAATTGAGAAAAGGGGGACTAAGCTAAGGAAAGCGGTTTCTTGGCGAAAGCGATGGAAAAAGATATTTTAGACTCATACGAAATACGTTTTTCCAAACGCTAATAGTAGGAAAAAACGATATTTGCCAGATAATCTCGCCGGTATGTTTATTGCCTTGCGTTTTCCCAATAATGATGTATCCCTAGCATTTAATCGATTCATCCAGGTTTGCTGCGGATTGCTATTCTTACTATCTACGGTTGGTGCTCAAAATTCGATGCCTTTTTTGCTCACAGCGGATATAGATAGCCTGAATTGCCATGGTGACTCCAACGGTGCTATAACATTCAGTATTGGCGGTGGTGTGCCTCCTTATCACTACCAATGGAGAACCACCACTAATCCCTTTGTATTTGCAACGGGTATTTTAGAGGCTTCTTCTACATCAGGGGTTATTAATAACCTACCTGCCAGCTATTATGTCATATACATTTCCGATGCAGTAGGCGGAGAATACCGTGATACTATTGTTTTGCCCGACCCTCCTCCTTTGTACCTTACCGATGCTACTATACTAGATAGCCGCTGTGCAAACACCTGCGACGGCAGTATTCTACTACAAGCTACGGGGGCACAGGTGTCATTACCGCTTGGTGGGTCGATTCCCCCAGCCCCAGTATGTCACGTACAGGACTTTGTAGCGGAGAGTATATCTTTCGTTTACAAGATGAAAAAGGATGTGTGCAAAAAGGATTAATACCGATTTCAGCACCTCCTCCTATTACGATTACCACCCCCACGGTAACCCCAAGCTGTCAGGGTATTTCCGATGGCCACATTACCGCTTCCGCTGCTGGTGGCAATGGTGGATTTTCTTTCCACTGGAACACAGGGGACACCTCACCCCTGTTGGAGGATCTATCCGCAGGGCTATATCAACTCACTGTGACCGATGCCGCTGGCTGCACCAACACCACCGCTGTCACCCTACCTGACGGCCCTACTCCTACCGCAGACGCAAATCAACTATGGTTGTGGTGATGGCGCTATCACCGTTACTGCTTCTTCACCTATTGGTAATCCACCATTTTCCTATCACTGGAGTACAGGCTCTCAGTTGCCTGTGTTGTATGGTATGTCGGCAGGTAGTTATTCCCTTAGCCTCACAGATCAAAATGGTTGTTCTGGTGCCACTACTTTTACCGTAAATTACGTCCCTCCATTGTCCGTTGCTACCCAAGTGATACATGTATCTTGCCCGGAAGCCGCCGACGGTGCCATCGACTTGCAGGCCACAGGCGGACTCCCCCCTTACCAAGTCGTCTGGAACGGCAGTATTTTTCAACAGGATTTATCTAATCTCAGCGGAGGCAGCTATCAATACCAACTGACAGCAGGAGGGTGCGGCGTAACCGCTTCCGTTTGGGTGGACGAACCAGAACCCCTTTCCCTCAATGTTTATTTTACCAGCAATTCCATCAACGAAAGACTGTCTGGCACCGCCATTGTATCGGGTGGGACAGAACCTTACGCCTATCTATGGAGCGATGGCACAGCTTCTGCCGTCCATCCAGACATGATCCCCGGCCAGACGTATAGCCTGACCGTAACCGATGCCAGCGGCTGCCAACTTAGTCAACAAGTAATAGCAGTGCTTACCCATACCAGCGATCTATCACCGACCTTAGATTTTACCATCTTTCCTAATCCCAGCAATGGGCTATTTACATTGGAGATACCCTCCGGTAATATTTCCTTTTATACCTGCAATGTTTACAGTGCCGAAGGGCAATCGTTACGCCATTGGGCAACCTCCGCCACTTCAATTTCAGTCGATCTACGCGACCTGCCAGATGGCGTTTACTGGCTTTGCATCACATCAGGGGAGGCGTATCAGTGTACAACCCTCGTAAAGCAATCCACTTGGTAGCCAATTTTAACGAGGGGCCACCCTGCGTGCTATCCGCTTCACTCCTATCCCGCAGGGCCGGGCTATCCACTCCATACCGGCACCACGCACAGTAGCCAACGCAATCGCCGGCATCCGTTACTATCCCTTGTCCGGATGCTTCTTTTTCTTCTATCAAATAAACCGTTGTAGTAAATCATCTAATTCTATACCTTTGTGCCCTCAACTGGTTAGTGAAAATAGATGAGCTGCCCAAAATGCACTAAATCTATGTTTTCCCTAATCCAGCAAGTATTTTAAATGATAATCCTATGAATCGTAACCAACATTTCACAGCAGTATGGATAGCTGCCATCCTACTCGTTGGGGTGTTTACTGCTTGTAAACCCGACAAAGGCAACTTTCAGGACAAAGAACAGGGGCACCTGCTACACAAGTACCTCAAACCTTACCCTGATGAACTTACTGCTTTGCTCCTACCTTCAGATACTGTTACTCTCAAAGCAATTGATGCTTACAATACAGGTCAATTTGAAAATGCTGCTAAGTCATTTCCAAATTACGCCAGAAATTTAGAACAAGCTGGATACATACTGCTTTACAAAGGGATTTCCGAGTTAATGACTGGTAATGACAATGAGGCGCTCATTACCTTGCAACGTATTCAAACCAAAATGGGTGAATCACATTCCATTTCACAGTGGTATTTGGCACTCAATTACCTAAGTTTCAACAATGTTTACGAAGCGAGGCAACGACTAACAAAACTAGCCGATAGCCAGCTCTTCGGACATGATCTAGCTAAGCAGTTGCTCAAAGAGCTGCCTGAAAATTAAGCACACCAATGGATTGTTCGCCTTGAAACAAGGCCAACATTAGTGTTTATCCGTTTTATTACTATTTTTACAGGAAACTTGTGAGGTCATTAACAACTGCAATTGCTTTGTTATTATCCTTTCACAATACTGGGGAATAAAATATTAAATTTTCCCCCTTCTGTTTTACTTTTTGTACATACCGTTGAGACTGAAGAATACAGTAACAACTGACAAGCACGGACGCAATGAAAAACAAGATTGTACTGTGGGGTACCAATGCAGCAGACGAACGCATGCTGGTAGCCTTAGAACTGAAAGTAGCGCAAAACAAAGTGATGATCTACACTTTTTCCGAGGCACAGGCTTCGGACGAGTTCTACCAGCAAATGATGGACTTGTGGCGCGATGACAAAGGAGAAGTCGCTTTTCCCGATGGGCACCAAGCAATTGCCCGCGAACTGTCTGTTTCTGAAAGCTTACTCCCCGATGACATTAGGGTAGAACGTAGCGATGTTATACAGCGCGCCCAAACGGAATGGCATTTCGTAGTGCTTTCCTCTAAATTGAGTGAAGCCTACAAAAGCGAAATCCAAGATTTGGAAGAAACCTTAGCCGGGCTGAAGGAATACAGCAAGGATATGTGGGACAGCCTCAAGCAGTTTTGGGACAAAGTGCAGCAACAAGCACAGGAACGAACCCTGCTCAAAGAACACGCTGATGAACTACGCGACCGCACCAACAAAGCTTTCGAAGACCTCAAGGCACTACGCTCCAAAATGGATGATGCTTTCCGCCAGCAGTCCAAGGAAAACATGGATCGTTTCACTGCCTTGCTGCAAGATATCGATACCCGCATCAAGGAAAACAAACACCTCAACCGCGTATTCGATGACCTCAAACAACTCCAACGCGACATCAAGGATGTAGCTTTCACCAAGGAGCACCGCAATAAGATGTGGCAGAAAGTGGACGACGCTTTCAAAGAGGTGAAAGAAAAGCGCTTTGGCGAAAAGAGAGAAACGGGCAATGACAGCCCATTGGGCCGTGTTCAAAGCCGCTATGATGGGTTGCTAAATGCAATCGAAAAAATGGAACGCTCCATCGAACGCGATGCAGAGGATTTGGAATTCCAACAGCGTAAAATCAATACGACTGACGGGCAGTTGGAGGCTCAAATCCGCCAAGCTAAGATATTAATGATCCAACAGCGGTACGACTCCAAAAAGGAGAAGTTGGATGAAATGCTCAAAACCAAAGAGCAGTTGGAGCAGCGTATGGAACGCGAAAAGGCACAGCAAGCCAAACGCGAAGCCCAGCAAAAAGAAGAGGCCGCCAGAAAAGAAGCAGCTGAAAAAGCCAAGGAAAAAATTGCTGAAGATATTCGTAAGCAGCAAGAGTCGATACAGGTTGCTGCCGAAGAATTAGAAACCGCTGCCTTGGCTATCAACGAACAGAAAAAAGGAAAGGCTGCTACCGCCCGCCAAGTCGTGGAAGAAAAAGCTGCTGAGCCTGAAGCAACCACAGAATCAACCGAGGAAACCCAATCTACGGCTGCTCCTAAAGCAGGTGAAAGCCTCTTAGGTGCTATAGGTACTACCTTAGGCGAATCCTTAGAGGATGTGGTAGATACCGTACGTGCTGTGGCAGAAGTGGTTTCCCAGCAGTTTCAGGAAAAAGTGGAAGAAATCAAAGCAGATATCAACGAGGCACTAGCGGAGGAAGAATAGTTACCCCGTTCTGCTTTCTACACGATACTACGAAGCGTCATAGTTTTTAGACTGTGGCGCTTCGTTTTTTTAAAACCATGTAGCTACATCTATTGTTAAGGAAATACAATCTTCATAATATGAAAACTAGAAGTGTAGCTTACATTACGGATGCGCAGGAACTCGATATGGGGGGTACTATTGTCAAACAACCACTACCCACCCAACGGGTAAACGCGGTTGATCCTTTTTTACTGATGCATCATTTTGGTCCTTACGAGGTAGCACCCGGCACAGACCCTTTAGATGTAGGGCCGCACCCGCATAGGGGATTCGAACCAGTCACTTTCTTATATAGAGGAGGTATCCGTCACCGCGATAGCCGCGATAATACTGGTATCCTAGAAGGAGGCGATGTACAATGGATGACGGCTGGTAGAGGCATCATCCACAGCGAGCGCGCTTCCCGTGCTTTTTTAGAAACAGGGGGCGTAATGGAGGGCATACAACTCTGGATCAACCTGCCTGCCAACCGAAAAATGATACAACCCGCCTATCAAGATATCAAATCGGCTCAAATACCTATATGGCATGCTCCAGATGGGTTGTCATCCCTTCGTATTGTAGCTGGTTCTTTTCAAGGCATCAAAGGAATTGCCCAAACACAAACCCCTATTGAAGCATTCCAGTTGACCATCCAAAAAGGAGGACAAATACAGATTCCACTACCTAGCACGCACCATGCATTGATATATACCCTTACGGGAGAAGTACAACTGAATCAAAATTGGTCCTATGGAGCGGGTAAAATGGTGGTTTTTCGACAAGATGGCGAAGGCATCCTTATCAATGGATTGTCCGATTATTCCGAGGTATTGGTGCTGTCAGGCGAGCCGCTTAATGAGGAAGTGGTACAGTACGGCCCGTTTGTTATGAACACCCAAACTCAAATCATGGAGGCTATGCGCGATTACCAGATGGGGAAAATGGGGGTTTATATTGAAGGGTAGTAGTTAGAGGTTATGTAGGAGAATTTTGTATGCGCTTCAAATATCTTTTTACGCCATGCTGCGTCAAAGAACCATCTTCCTTAGCTACGGCTAAGCAAAAGAACCTTTTCCTTGCCTAAGGGACGGGATAAAAATAAACTGTTCAATTTTTTGATTCGGAAAAATTGAACAGTTTATTTCCGTCAAATTACTAAGGTGAAAATCTTGTTTGAATCCCTATACAAATTACCCATACTTAACCTCTATTGGACGGCGATAATTTTTTCTATCCCTAATTTTATTTGGCAACGGACTGACGTATAGTAGCAGGGCATACTTGTGCATAACGCCAATTTAGGTAATGTGCATAGGCAATAGCCGCTCCACCTATGGCTGCATATCCGTGGGAAAGGTGCTCTTCTAACAGGTGCACCCCTAGTATAACCACAAACCCCGTAACGGCTAGTATGGCAGGCATTAGTTTGCGATGCAGCGGATAAGAACCGTAAAGAGACCAACCCGCCATGATGAAGGTGGATACAAAAAAGCCCCCTTCCAACCAAGGGTTTTCCAACCAAGCCATTCCACCTGCCAAACCGAATGTCATGACAAAGGGTACTGCCAAGCAATGGATAGCGCACAAAAAAGAAGCAGAGAAACCCAGCCAGTCCAAATAAGTGGTAATAAATCGCATAATCAAATCTAGATTAGAATGCAAAAATAATAATATGCAACAATATTGCATGATTTTAGTTTAATTATTTGAATCACAAGCCCTGAATAGGTCACTTCAGGTCGTATATTTGTAGTTGAACTTCAATTTAGCGGAATATGGATGCCAATATTACTGCCATACTCAAAAAGCATAACTT
Organism: Saprospiraceae bacterium; assembly: GCA_041392765.1. Taxonomy (GTDB): domain Bacteria; phylum Bacteroidota; class Bacteroidia; order Chitinophagales; family Saprospiraceae; genus Lewinella. The sequence continues at coordinate 15,527 of JAWKLL010000014.1, read as the reverse complement.
ACGCCGCACGGGAATGAGAGAGGAGGTGCTACGCATTTTCCTGTCCGTAGGCAATGAAGCTATAGCGCACCCCGAGCTGGAGCGTCTGCTGCCCGACGCTGATCGCATCACGCTTTACCGTACGTTAAAATCTTTTGAGGACAAGGGCATCCTTCATCAAGTCGTGGACAACAATTCAGCTACCCGCTACGCACTCTGCCACGGCAACTGTACCGAACATGATCACCACGATGAGCACGCCCACTTTCATTGCCAAGACTGTGGCAAAACACTTTGCCTAGATATTCCCCCTATCGGGCAAGTGCAAGTACCTGATGGTTTCCGATTAACCCATGCGCATATCATATTGGAGGGTGTCTGCGATAGATGTGTAGCGGTATAAACCCGATGTAAAAGTCTATGCTTCTTTACCTTATCACCTTGTCAGGAGCATTTAGCCATACACTTAATAAGCATACCCCGCCAATAACACATTATTAGCGGAGTATGCGTTTCATTCAATAGTCTATTTAACTACAACCATTTTCTCCACCTGCCGTAGGCCAAGTTCTCTACTAAAGAGGTGAAGGTAAAAAGTGCCGTTGGGTACATTGGATAGGTCAACATCTATGGTGTTGATGCCTTGCTGTAGGCGTTGTATGCCGATTGTTTTCAGCAAAGTGCCTTTTTCATCTTTTAGTTCCAAACGAACGGTGGCTGCCGTTTCCAAGGTCAACTTGATTTGGGCAGTGGCACCAGCGGGGTTGGGATATATACTGACAGGTATTTGCGCTGATCGAGAACCTTCCTCGTCGGGGTTGTTGTTGGGATCCATCAACAAGAATCGGATGTAGGCTTTATGAGCATGCCGCTCCTCTATGTTTTGGCGATCGGGGGCATCTTGCTTGGCGACGGGTCGGTCTTGAGGCAGGTAGCGGTCGCGTATTGCTTTTTGGTCAGCGTGCCATTGTTGGCGTTGAGGAGCCAAGGTAGTTTGCACGGCATCTAGTGCAGCGGCGTATTTGTCAGCTAAAGCTTCCAACGTGGCAAATGCATCCGGAAACTGTGCGGCTAGACCTTTATGGGAGTCTTTGGGGCGATGGTGTATCGGACTGCCGCCGCGTGGTGCATCTTCCGCCTTGCTGTGTTTCCCCTGCTGCCGAGCGGTACGACGCGCTGCTTGCAGGGTAGTGCGGATACTCGCGAGCTGATCTTTCTCCTCAGGAGTGAGTAATGCGTCGAAGGATTGGCGCTGGGCCAGAAGAACTGGTTTTATATTGGCCTTGCGGTACGCTTTCAGCTCTTCGCGCATGCCCTGATGATCCACGTTCGCCATCAGGGCACGATGTTCAGCCCTGTGTTCGTCAATGAGTTGTTTCAACTGAGTGCGTTGTGTATCACTTAGCACTGCGTCCACCGCCTTTTTGGTATCATGGTGCATGGCTCTCAGTTGTTCTTTTTTGGCATCGGGTGCCAAGTCTTCATTGTCGCGGAGGGCTTGGGCCTTTTCTTTCGCGTGTAGCAGTATCTCGTCGATTTCAGCAGTCTGCTGTTCGGTTAATTGCAGTGTTGCTTTCATTTCGTCCGTCATACCCAAATGACGAGGTGGGTGTGACGGATGGTGTTGTGCTACAACTTGTCCGGCAGCCAACCAGATAATACTCAGTGTTAATAACAAAAATCGCTTGTTCATTGAGGATGGAATTTTATTTCAACAATCGTTAGTGATAGAAAAATGGAAAGAACACTTTTCTTTCCACCTACACTTCCTAAGACTGTCTATGAGGTGGAAAGTTTAAAGAGAGGTTGGCGCATTCATCACAAAAAGGCGTTAATTGGCAATTTCAAGCGTAATTTTTTGGTTAAAACAGATATAAATAAGATATTCGCTCTGCTATACAGGGGCTTGCACGGATGAAAAACTTATTTTTTAACCACTACATCTCAAAAATTGAGGGAACAGGCAATAATGATCTGTTGCTCATCATGGAGTTTGGGGCAGAGGCTTACACCACCCCCGAACTGTACGGGATATTAGAGGAAGTGCAATCCCAAAAACAACTCACCACCTTGTGGCAACATCGATTGTTTATGGTGGGATTCAGCATTTCTCTTTGGATAGCTGGAGCGTTTCTTTGCGCAGCTTTTGACCAACCACTTTATAGTTATTTGTTTTTATTGCTAGTGCCTACCTCCCTGCTGTCTGCTATTCTGGGGCATTACTATCTGCGCAATCGCTATCCCGCTTTTCGGGATGTACAATTAATAGCGTCCATCATCCAACAGGAATTAGAAAGAAGAAAAAAGGACGCGTCGATTTATTAAGTAATTTTTTCTCCGTCTCTAAAGTTATTGATATTTAAGTGGAAGTGCCCAGTTTTTCGCCACAAAATTTGCAATAAACAGCATCAAAATCGTGTCCTTCTCGACCGCAGCTCTGGCAGGACTGGGTGGTGAACTGTGTTTTCCTGATGTTTTTGACGAACTCGCCTGTTACGATTCCCGTAGGGACAGCAATAATGGCGTAGCCGAGAATCATGACGATGGCGGAGATGAACTGCCCAAAGGCAGTAGAAGGGGTGATATCTCCGTAGCCCACCGTGGTAAGGGTGACGATCGCCCAGTAGATGGATTTTGGAATATTGGCAAAGCCGGGGTTCGTACCGCCCTCTATAAGGTACATGATAGCTCCGAGTATCGTGACCAAGATGGAGATAAAGAAAAGGAAAACCGTGATTTTGTTCAGGCTGGCACGCATAGCAGCGGCGATGTACTGCCCTTCATGTAGGAAATGCCCCAATTTGAGTACACGAAATATACGAAGTAACCGTAACGCTCGAATGATGAGGAAGGCTTGTGCCCCGCCAAATAAAAAACTGAAATAAGTAGGAAGAATAGCCAATAAGTCAATTACCCCAAAGAAGCTGGTAGCGTATTTCAGGGGGCGCTGTACAGAATAGAGCCGAAGGAAGTATTCGATGGTAAACAAAATCGTGACCGCCCATTCCAATACCATGAGCCATCCCCTGTGGGCTGCCTGAAAACTTTCTATGCTTTCCAACATAACCAATAGGATGCTGAAAAGAATGAGGATGAGCAACGCTACATCGAAAGCTTTGCCTGCGGGGGTGTCGGCTTCGTAGATTATTTCGTGCAACCTATCTTTAGAGGGGAGCAAACTCAAAATATTGTTTTTTTGGTGACTATTGCAAATGTATTCAAAAATGGGAAGTATTTTGGGTGTAGGTTTATATAGTTCGTATAAATTTATAATTTTGCACTTGTATATCTATTGGTGGCACAACAATTGTTACACCTTTTTTACTTTGAGAAAAGACAGAGGGCACATCATATCACTGATACCTTCCGCTGATAACTACCACAGAGCAATCATTTTCCCGCTGCACGACCGGTTTCCGAACTCGTAGCGAATGGGATAACAAAAAAGCAAAAACGTGATTAAAGCTGTAATCATTGAAGATGAGGTTAATGGCCTGATGAATCTTCAGAATCTCCTGGCCGAACATTGCGAGGAGGTGGAAGTAATAGGCACGGCGGGGTCGGTAGAAGATGGCTATAACCTATTAACGGATTTAGACGTAGAGCCTGATGTAGCCTTCATGGACATCAACCTGCCCGATGGCTTAGTGTTTCAGCTATTGAATCGCTTACGGCCTATTTCATTCGACATAATTTTTGTCACCGCCTTTGAAGACCACGCTATCAAGGCTTGTGAGTACAGTTCTATTGGTTACGTGATGAAGCCGATAGACCCCGATACATTGGTGGAAGCGGTGGATCGTATCCAGCCACGCAGTTCTCGGAATTTGGACAAGCGCTTGGATGTCTTCCAGAGTTATATGAACAACCCCAATGCGTTTACCAAAATGAGTATTTCTGCGTTGGATGGTATTTATTTTGTAAATATCAAGGATATACTCCGCTTCGAAGCGGAAGACAACTACACGCATATTCACATGGAAAATGGCGAGCGAATTACTGCTTCCAAGACCATCAAGGCATACGAGGATATGCTAGCACCGTTCAACTTCTATCGGGTGCATAAACGCCATGTTATCAACCTCAACTACATGCGTAAATTTGTAAAAGGTGATGGCGGCTACCTCATCATGGATGATGATATGAAGATTGAAGTTTCTCGCCGTCGCCGCCCGGCATTTATGGAGCAAATGAAGCGATTACAGAGCGGGTTGTAAAAAGAGCAAATTTTTTTATGGCGTACCATAAAAAGTTGCTACCTTTATCCGCTAAGCAATTAAACGGAAATAAGTCGTTCAATTTTTTCAAAAGATTCGTAAAAATTGATCAGTTTGTTTTTCGTCACTAAGCGTTTAGTTTATTTCATCACTAGTCTGATTACCTACGATGAAGTTTATGTCATTCCTCAAACCGAAGAATACGTCCAAAGACAGCAAGCCTGGTTTGGATAAATTAAAAAAGGATAAAGACGTGAAGTCTTTGCCCAACAAAGACATGGCCAAGGTAAAAGGTGGCCAAGACAAGAGAAAGAAGTTTGGCAAAGGTTGTGGAAGTATTATTCCACAATAATTTTTCCGTCTAAGCACACGTGTTTGCATCGGAAAAAGAGTTTTCTTTTTTAACGATTTAACAGGACTATACTTCCGTGCAGGCATAGTCCTGTTTTGTTTTTTAACTCGATTGAGTAGGGGGCTTCACCATAGCCCCGAGGAAACGAAACAGTACGAGTACTTTTCAATATATGTTTACATCATCGGAAACGGCCTCCTTCCAGCCGGGTATTTGGGAGCAGCGACTCACTCAACAGAAAGACCCACTTCAACGGTTGGCTATCATCGACAAGTTGGCTGGCCATTATGCCTATACCAATGTTTTACGTGCTCAGCAATTATTGAACGAACAGTGGGATTTGTTGAAGCACCATGAAATAGCGGATTTCATGTTCCACTTCTTTCTCAATAAGATGGTTGTGGAAAACCAGCTTTACCAGTTTGAAAAAGCAGCGAGTACCGCACAAAAAGCCCTCGATTATTTAGAGGAAGTAGGCTCAATACATCAACTAACAGAGCTTTATATAGAATTTGCGGGTGTTTGTAGCAATATTGGAGATATCGATACCGCCGATAAATACCTACAAAAAGCGGCTAAAACACTCAAGAGTTTCCCCGATCAGTTGTTGTCTGCCCGCTTAGTTTGCCGTACAGGCTATATGCATTTGCACAGTGGCACCTTAGCGCTTGCCACGGAACATTTTTTGCAAGCCAACGCCATCATGGAAGAGCAAAGCAAAAATTTGTCCCTCTCTGATGAGTACATTCTTTCTCTGACATATGCAGGCCTGGGGCAGGTATATGAACAACTAGGAGAGTTTGAGAAGAGTGTAGGTGCTTATCTTAAAGTCGTCAAATTGTGTCAAAAATCGGGGTTCACCAACCGTTTAGCTTGGCATTACCTAAATGTGGGTAGAGCTTATTTAGGGGTAGAAAACAATGAAGAGGCGCAGGTATATCTTCAAAAAGTCATCGACACCCGCGACGACCTAAGTTTGGAAGCTCGTGCCAGTGCCTATGCTAATCTAGGCTTTTGTTACTTCGGCGAAGGCGAACTGACTAAAGCATTAGAGTTACTTGATAGGGCGGAGCACTTGCATCGAGAATTGAACCCCGAAGATTTCCACAACCTGGCTGTCATTGCTTCTTGGCGCGGACGCATTCAGGCAGAACAAAAAGACTATCCAGCCGCAAAGACCTCTTTTACAGCAGCAATATCGTTGGCAGAACGGCAAAACGACCCAGGGTTATTAGCAGAGGCTTATGAACATTTTGCCGCTCTGTATGCCGATATGGGGGATTACAAGCGCGCATTTGAGCTACAATTGGAACACGAACGGTACTGGGAACTCATCTTAGAAGAACAAGACCGGCGGCAACAGCAAGAATTGGAGGTTAAATACCAAGCTGCCAGAAAGGAGCAGGAAGCGGAGTTGCTGGAGCTAAAGGCTACCCAACTCCAGCTAAAGGCGCTGCGGGCCCAAATGAACCCGCACTTTATTTATAATGCCCTCAATTCCATCCAACAATTTATCACATCCAACGACCCTTCTACGGCTTCAAAGTATTTGGCTAAGTTTGCCAAGCTGATGCGTCAAAGTCTTGAGTATTCAGATGAGGAAAGCATTTCCTTGGAAAAAGAAATCGAATTTTTAGAAGACTACTTATACATCAACGAGAAGTTGCGTTTTGAAGACCGACTTTCTTACCGTATTACCGTGGACGATGAGTTGGAGGAGGATATTCTCGGTGTTCCTACTATGATTGTGCAGCCCTACGTGGAAAATGCGTTGGAACACGGGCTACGGTCCCGCAAAGATGGGCTGGTTTCTGTGCATTTTTACCTTTGGGATGACGACACGATATGCTGCATCGTGGAGGATAACGGTATCGGCAGACAAGAAGCAAGAAGCCGTCAGATGAAGGATGCTTCGCGGAAAAATTACCGATCAAGGGGTACTCAAATCACAGAAAAACGACTTGAGTTACTACGACAATCGAAGGATAAAGAAGTATTAGTGAAAACCACCGATCTTTTCCATAAAAAAGATGGTAGCCCTGCTGGCACGCGGGTGGAAATCCTAATTCCCATTGTGGAAGTTCAGGTTAAATAAATACAGAAGTCTATAAAAAGCATCATTGTTTATGTTGTTGTCACGGTTATTTACTTTCGCGCTGTTGGCCGCTGTTTTCTCTTGTGGAGCTATGAAGGCTGACCCCAAACAGGATTTTGAAATACAACCACCTGTAAGTCATGCTCTTTGGAACGAGTTGTTGCAACGGCATGTCAAAGAGGCTGGTTTTGTGGATTACAAAGGTGTCATCCGAGATAGTGTACAACTGGGTCGCTATCTGGCTTTGTTGGAATCGGCGCACCCTAATAGTACGTGGTCTAAAAACGAGCAAATGGCTTATTGGATCAATGCTTACAACGCATACACCGTCAAACTTATCATAGATCACTACCCCGTGGCCAGTATTAAGGACATCAAAAACGGGATTCCTTTTATAAATACGGTTTGGGATATCAAATTCATTCACATTCAGGGTCAGACGTATGACCTGAACAATATTGAGCATGGTATTTTAAGAAAAGAGTTTCCTGATGCACGGGTACATGCTGCTGTCAATTGTGCATCGTATTCCTGCCCTCGCTTGCAGAACGAAGCTTTTGTTGCGGATAAGTTGGAGCAACAACTAGAAGCGGCCATGCGCACCTTTGTCAATGACCCACTCCGCAACCGTATCCAGCCCGACAAAGCAGCATTGTCGGCCATTTTCAATTGGTTTGCTGGTGATTTTAAACGGGATGCGGGTACTGTCAGGGCGTATGTTAATCGCTTTTTGGATCAACCCATTTCAGCGAATATACCCATCGAGTATATCTCTTATGATTGGTCGCTCAATGAGGTAAGATAGACGGTTTGGGTATGTACTTGAAGCTTCATCCCAATAGCTTTTTATACAATGTTTTGAGTTGAATGGGGCGCAGCAAAGACCAATTCCAGCATTGGTAAACGATAAAATTGGCGAGTTGAACGCGCAACCAGCTTCTGTTGTTATATTTTCGCGATGAAACAGTGCACTTGCTATCTAGCATGGCGAAATGGTGACCTTTCCGCATAGCGCGGCGTAAGAAGTCGTATTCTTCCATCACTACGTAGTCGGGGTCATAGCCTCCTATCTCAAAATAGAGCGGTCGATGGATAAAAAAAGTGCGGTCGCCCCCTTGTGTGAAAAACCACCGGTAGCGGGTGCAAAAAGCATTTATATTCAATAACCAATGGGTACGGTCAAAACGATACTGAAAGTTGCCCATGCGATAGCCATCGGCAAATGCTTTTTCTATATCGGCCATAAAAGTGGAAGGTGGTAGCGAATCAGCGTGGACAAAATAGAGAATATCTCCCTTGCTCTGCTTGGCACCTGTATCGAGCTGGATACTCCTTGAGGGAGATGAAACAGAAATTACGCTTGCCCCTTCATGATAAGCCAATACAACGGTGTCGTCTTGGCTGTCGGCATCTACTACAATGATTTCTAATAAGGAGAGCGACCCTTGGTAATTGCGGGCACACTGCTGTATATGGCGTATGTTTTGGGATATCCAAAGTGCTTCATTGCGGGTAGGAATAACGATGCTAATGTGCATAAGAAGGAGGGGTGAAGAGGTTAACTACTTCGTGGGCACATCCGCTGCATATCGTAGTGCTTTTCAAAAAATTCATCGCACCAAAGACATACGTTTTTCAATTCACCACACCGATTGCGCGCATAAGATTCACTGATGCCAATGGATTCGCCCATGCGGTAAGGGTCGCCTTGATCGATCATTTGAAATATCGGATTGTCAGCTACGCGAGCCAATACATTGGAACTTTTTCTACCTGGCATCTCCCAACGCATCTTTGGTGCCTGGGCAGCAGGGGTTGATGCGCCATAATTGTATGGATATTTCTTGCGGTATAGCCGCTCCACCGTTTAGAAAACCAATGCCGCCTGATAAGATAGCGCAGAAATTATGCTCGGGATTTTGCATCCATATATTTTTTTCCATCGCACGGCCACGTGCCCAGTTGCCCCCTAACCACATCTCTTCGGTAGCTCCCCAATATCCCCAACTCAGTGGAAAATGGTGCAAGTAGTTCTCTTTGCGCACCAAAGGGTCTTTTTCATCGCCGTTAACGCCTCGGGAGTCAAATAGTTCGGCCAAATCCATTAGCCGGCTACCTGCTGCTTTGTGGTAGCGGTCGATACTAGCGATATCGAAACGGGTAACACCTTTTTCAATCAAGATGTCCAAAATCTCTCCTGTCAGCAGATCGCCATTGGTTTGCAACATGATTTGAGTGCGATTGCCATAGCGTGCTTTAAGTTGGTCAAGAATGAGGTACAGCTTCTTTTTTTCCGCTAAGGGTTCACCACCGGAAAGAATCAATCGATCTATTGATTCGGGAAGGTTGTCTATGATGGCCAAACATTCTTCTTCGCTGATTCTTGACCCATAAGGCCCTGAAAAGTTATAACAGTGGTCGCACTGATCGTTGCACAGTTGTGTGAAAACCCAGTAAACAGATTCGATATGATTGAAAGGATGCATTCCGAAGGATGATTTTTAATGTACGTAGTAATTTGGCGAAAATACCATGTTCAACTTTTTTCTAAGAGACGGAGAAAAAATATATTCAGACGAAGTTCCTTGAAGAAATATTCTGTTTGGGAATAGGATCGTATTCGACATTCATATTTCGTAAGTTGTTAGCGCTTGCTTATTTTTTAGTAAAAAAATATATCACCCTAATCACTTATTTTTTCCCGTCCCTTAGACATACGCTAACCACTACCCCCATACCACGGGTACTATTCCCTATAGTAAATTGGCTTCCACCCAGCGGATAGGGGCGGGGTTTTTATACCCATGGCCGTGTCGCATTTAAAAAAATAGTAATAAAGTTGGTTGTGTCCTAATAGCCGATTCAAAAGATGTAACATACGCTGAATGGCACGCTCCTGCTCGTTATAGACCGCTGTGTCTCGCCAAATGTAATAAATTTCATCGTGGTACTGGATGATATTGAGTAACACAACGTCCTCAGTAAAGCCTTCCATGAATCGGCGAGCCAAAACAGCGTGGTGTTTGTGCCAATTTCGAGGTTCTGTTTTATCTTCTAAAAACTTAAAGGTATCATGAACGAAAGCCACCAACCGCAGGCGTTCCCTTTCTTCCTTATTGATGAGGGGGGACAGCCGTTCTATGTTGCTTAATACTTCCTTGACGTGTTTATACACCTCCCCCTCCGGGTGGCCATAACGAGGTAAGCCCCACATCAGCCCCTCCTGAACTTGCGGCTGCTCCAAAAGGAGACGCTCCAATGGAGTTTCCGGCTGTAGTTCAGCTATCAGATCAACCTTATCCTGAGCGTGGTAGCTGCGCATGGGGAATGGGGTTTGCCACCGCTGCCTCTCCCTTAGAACTCAGCAGTACGGGGCGCTCGTGGGAATGGGATTACATCTCGAATATTGGTGATGCCTGTAATGAACTGCACAATGCGTTCAAACCCGAGGCCAAAACCAGCATGAGGTGCCCCCCCAAACCGGCGTAAATCCATGTACCACCAAAGCTCTTCTTCAGGTATATGCATCTCGGCCATGCGTTGGCGCAATTTGTCCTCGCGCTCTTCACGCTGCGAGCCGCCAATCACTTCACCTATATAAGGGAAAAGCACATCCATAGCTGCCACCGTTTTCTCATCATCATTCATACGCATATAAAACGCTTTAATATCCTTAGGATAGTTGCGTACAATGACTGGCTTTTGGAAGTGTTTTTCTACTAAGAATCGCTCGTGTTCTGCCTGTAAATCGGCTCCCCATTGGGGTTCAAATTCAAACTTCCCTTTCTGGAAGGGCTTGCTTTTGCGCAACAACTCCACTGCTTCTGTGTAAGTGATGCGCTCGAAATCATTATCCACCACAAAACGTAGCATATCCAGCAACCCCATTGGGCGGCGCTGATCTTGCGGCAAGCTCTTTTCTGCCTCTACAATGCGCTGATCCAACAACTGCAAATCCGCTTCAAAATGCTCCTAACACATAGTTGATGAGGTATTTTACAAAATCCTCTGCCAGATCTATATCGTTATCCAAATCAAAAAAAGCAGCCTCTGGTTCTATCATCCAAAACTCCGAAAGGTGGCGGGTAGTGTTGGAGTTTTCCGCCCTGAAGGTAGAGTAAAGTGTAAACCTTGCCCAACGCCATTGCGCCGATTTCAGCCTGCAACTGACCCGACACTGTCAAATTGGTGGGTTTGCCAAAAAAGTCCTTCGACCAATCCACCTGACCTTCCTCGTCGCGTGGTGGTTGAAGCGGATCAAGCGTTGTCACACGGAACATCTCGCCTGCACCTTCTGCATCACTTCCTGTTATGATCGGCGTGTGCAGATAGTAATAACCACGGTCGTTGAAGTACTTATGAATAGCATAAGCCTCGCAGTAGCGAATGCGAAATACCGAGCTGAACGTAGCGGTTCGCATACGCAGGTGTGCCTGCTCTCGCAGGAACTCCATGGTTTGTTTTTTGGGTTGAAGCGGGTATTTTTCTAAGTTGTTTTCTCCCAAAATTTCCAATTCCTTGGCTACAATCTCTAGTGTTTGGCCACTTCCTCTGACTTTCCACCACCGTACCTGTCACCGAATACAGGAATGAAACGATGCGATTAATTAAATCCTCATCAAAATCTTCAAACTCCACTACTACCTGCAAGGTCTCTGCTGTAGAGCCATCAAAAAGCGCTATAAATCTACGTCCACGGTAGGCACGCACCCATCCCATGACGGTCACTTCCGAATCGTAGGGAGGGTTTTGGAGTATCTTCGCAATTTCCGTTCTGGTAATCATAAGACCGATTTTTTTGGCCAATTTTGCAAGTAAACACCCCTACATGAGAGGTAAGTTCCCGGATTATCCCCGCTTGGATGCGCGAAGATAGAAATCTTTGGCAAGAACGCACAAAATTGATGGAGGCTAACAGGATAAAATTTGGAGGAAATTCCAGTAGCCATCTGTAGCACCAAGACTCAGCCACAAGAAGCTGGCCAATGTCATACATCGCTAATTCCAAAAGCTCAGCATCTGATTATTGTCCCACCACCCACACTAAGTAAACCCCACCTAATAAACCTGATCGTTGGGTTTTTCCGTAAGGAAGATAAAAGTTAGGTTCAAGAAATCCGACGGTCTCTTCCACCAAAATAGCATCTTCAGGTAAATCTACTGCTACCTTGTTCCATCGAAAGTTAAGCCCAAAGTAAACATCTAAGAATATCTTACCCGTAGCACCCAACTTTATCAACTTACCTATTTTTCCTCCTATCGACTCTGTCAACACGGTGCGGTTGACCAGCCTCACTTCTTCGTATGCATTCCCTTGCCGGCTGAATTGCAACCAATGCTCATTGGTTACATCTGTGCGCTTGAGTTCTATCCCCCAGTAGGAACTTTTTTGGGGGTGTATGCGGTAATAGTACTTGCTATTGAACCGCCATAAAGCCCCCGTGTAGGATTCTTCCTCTTCATCGGCGTAAGGGAACCCATCAAATATATAGCCATACCCGAACTCCGCTGTAAATTGCCGAGTCAACCTTATTTCTGTGCCCAAAGTAAGTGTAGGCTTGAATGGACTGACAAGATCCGTTATATTGGTTTTCAATGCAACCTTTGGCAGTTCGTAGGGTGTGGGGGCTTGTGCCCATGCTTGCACTACGGCTATCATTACCCACAAAGCTATCATCCGTACCCTCATCTTATTTGCTAATGAAACCCAATGGGCGAATGTTGGCAATATCGGTGATGTCGTAAAACTGGAAATCTGTTTTGGTAGAAACGATTAATTCCCCATTACGGGCAATAACATCCACAGGATCGGTAAGGGGTACATTGTATTCGGTAGGTTGTGGATTAGCAGGATCGGTTATGTCAAAAACCACAATCTGATCCATTCCTTCATCACAAACAAAAAGATAATCACCCTGAACGCCCAAGCCATTTGGAATGTCTAAAAATTGCTCATTTGTCACAACAGGGTTGGTTTTATCCGTCACATCATACGTTAGTAAGGCACTTATGCTATTGAAGCTGCCACAAACATTTTCAATGATTTTAATCGTAGAATAAGCGTAGTTGTCCTTTACTACAACGGGGTCGCACCCCCCAAAGAAAAAGGCATCGCGATCCGTTTGCGAAAGCAATACTGGCGTGGCTGGCTGGCTAATATCCAGAATGTACAAAGCCGTACGCGAACCAATATAGATAGTCTCGTCGTAGATAATGATGGTCTCCAAGCCGTAGTCTGTTGCTAAGGTGTGGAGCAACTGGGGTTTATCCTCATTCGCTATCGACCAAGTTTGCACCTCATTGGGATTGAGGGTGTACATATAGTCGCCATAGACTACAAACCGAGTAATGGAACCGGATTGGCCATTCGTAGCTACTTCGCTTACCGACGCATCTGATGCACAGCCGGCAAAAAGCACCAGTATGGTTAAGGACAGTAGTGTTTTCAACATGGGTACAAATTGCATTTTGAAATTATTGTTGATTAGATTTGTTCAGCCGAGGGCTATTTTAGCGAAAGCTAATAAATTTCGTTCTGAACGAGGTAGATTTTGCAGTCGAATGTGGGCGATTCGGCGAAAAATCTAACGAAATACAGGATGAAATTTGCAACTTGCAGCAAAATTTGTCCCGACTGAACAAGTCTATTAATTAATGGTGCTGCAAGCTACATTCTCCAAGGCGGCATCTTCCCATTTTACGACAGCTCCTTTGGTTTCGTCCACACATTCAAAAATGCCATTAAAAAGGGGCGGGAAGAGCAGCGGGTCAAAAACCCCTTCCTGCCGATCAATGGATTGTATAGCGTACAGATTGCTGATATCGATGGTAACGAGGTCTCGCCAACAGTTGGCAAACAAACGGTTGCCGTTGATGGTGTAGGCACTGATGGCTGGTATTTGTAAAAAAGTAAGTGCTGTTGGGTTTTCGGGGTCGCTAACGCTGAAAACGTGGATGCCTTGCCCTTGTTCCATCAGGAAAAACAAGGTGTCTAACAAGAAAATAGAACCAGAACTTTCTACGTCCCGTGGCGGCAGATTGGCGATGTTATCCAACGCATCCAGCGATAAATATATGGGCTTCTTGCCCATACCACTGAGTAACGGAGCTGGTTGCTTGACGCAAGCTACCAATACTAAGGCCAATAAGAAAAAGTACAACAGGTGTTTTTTCATCATGTGTGGAGCAAGCATGTTAAATAATGGTAACGTGCCGTGTGAGCGTACCGCTGCTTGCCTTAGTATGGGGAAAAAAATAGATTCAGAATTTTCATAGTCAAAGAAATCGGATAAAACGCTTTAAATGAACCGCTTATTCATCCGATTGTCTTTGACAAATGCTGAATCTATTTTTTTCTTATCCCTAACTTGTCAGGGTGACAAATAATTGTCAAACATCACCGTTTTTGTTTATCTTTTGTTATTGTATTTTTTACACGAAGTTCGTATCTTTGCGGGGTGTTTTATAAAAAGACACACTTCATACCCACTAAATTAAAAGCCATGGCAGATTCACGTCGGGCATCGGCGCTACAAATGAAGCGCATCCAGCGGATGGTAGAATACCAGACGAATTTCATTTACTTTTTATTGAGCATCATCGGTGCTTTTGTACTCACTCACCTTTTGGCAGGTGCAGATTTCAGTCCAGCGCAGGAGTATGTGATGTTTTTGCTGTTTCTATCCATCGGGTTGTGGTTTACGGAGGCGATACCGCCGTTTGCGGTAGGTATTCTTATTGTAGGGTTCTTGGTCTTTTTTCTCGGCAGTTTATCGCCGGAGGAGGTAGGAACAGATGGGCAAGCGACCTTGGATGTGTATAAGTTCGTGGGCACTTGGTCGAACAGTGTGATATGGCTGATTTTGGGCGGTTTTTTCTTGGCGGAAGGTATGCGCAAAACGGGTGTTGACAGGGATTTGTTTCGCCTGTTGGTGTCGCGGTTCGAGCCTCGCCCGTCCAGCATCTTGCTGAGTGTGATGCTGGCTACTTGTTTGGCATCCATGCTTATGTCCAATACGGCAACAACCGCCATGATGGTGGCAACCACCGCTCCTATACTGAGCAAATTTGAAGATCAGCACCCCTTTGCCAAAGCGCTGTTGTTGGGTATGCCCATAGCGGCATCCTTGGGCGGTATGGGTACTATCATCGGCAGCCCTCCCAATGCCATCGCGGTGGAAGCTATCAACAATAGCGGTGCGCTGCCCTTCACCATCGGCTTTTTGGAATGGATGCTGGTGGGGGCGCCCTTGGCTATTGTGCTGACGTTTGTGTTATGGCAGGCATTGCTCAAGCGCTATAAAACAGGCAACGACCTAATTGATATTGCCGACCTATTGGAAAAGCCAGAAAAAGAGGGTCGTATGGTCATAGAAATTGATGAGGAACACAACATGAGCCTTCCAGATGGAGGGCGGTTGCGCAAGCGCATTGTCATCGTCACCTTGGGTGTCACCCTGCTGCTTTGGCTTACAGGTCGAATCCACGGTATTCCACCGGCGGCGGTATCGGGTATTCCCATTATTGTGTTCACCATGGTCAGCATTATTACTGGGGAGGATGTACGCACGCTGCCTTGGGATACGCTGATGTTAGTAGCAGGCGGTCTTTCCTTAGGATTAGCGATACAGGATATTGGCCTTTCTGATTATTTTGTGAGCCAATTGCAGCATTTGTCGGTAGCTACGTGGTTGGTGGTGCCAGTATTTGCGTTGATGACGGTTGTTATGTCCAACGTGATGAGCAATACAGTGGCGGCCACTATTCTTATGCCGATAGGTGCTATATGGCCGGGTTTGCACCCTGCGGTGCTTCCTTTAGCGATTGGTTTAGCGGCATCCTGTGCCCTGTTTTTGCCGGTTTCCACCCCGCCCAATGCCATTGT
>JAWKLL010000013.1:0-124016 GCA_041392765.1 Saprospiraceae bacterium | reverse complement strand
TCATAGTACAACACTAATGAAATAGGAGGGCTAGTGGGGCTGCCAACCAATTCAGCAAAAATGAATCGCAACCGCCAGCAGGTGGGCTATTCAGCAAATGCCCCGTATCGAGTTGGTTGGCTATTACATCAAAACCCGCTATCCCTGCGGCCAGCAAAACGATTTCTTGGCATCCCCACTACCGCGTCGTCCGCTACATCCCCGCCGAGCGTGGGTTTCGCTACCACCGCTGCCCCGGGCGAACTGCCTTCTATAGCGAAGCCTGCCTTTGGTGAAAAAGACAGGCTTCACGCTTCAAGAAAGCTATGGGTATAAGATTGTTACAACTGCACAAAATGGCTGTTGTCCTCCATCATTTCCAACAACTCGGGTTTTAACTCATCGGCAGCTTGCAGTATGAGGTATTCGTTGCTCGGAAAAGGTACAGGGGCATTGCCAATGCGGCGACGGCTGTCGGCACTGAGTGCTCGTCTATCGCCGTGAATAGTGGATGCGTAGTTTTCAAAGATAGCGTTAGCCGTCAATGGTTGTGTGCGTACCAACTGGCGGTTGTGGGCATTATATACCTCCAATACGCCTTGTACTAGTGCTTCCTTTTGCTGAAAAACTTCCGTGACAGTGGCAAACACCTTGACTTTGCGTGGCACCTTGATATCATTGCCCAAGGAATCTTTGGCTACGTTACCTCGGTTGTCCAACACGTATTCCCAACCATCCTCCACTTCTTTAGTATCCGTATATTGGCGTTCCCGCACCACTTCGGGCGTTACGCGGATGTCGGTGATGCGCAAGCGTATTTCAAAATCAAAATCTTGAGCACCCCTGTTTGCCAAGTGGTATTGCTGCCAAAAAGTATTCATATCGGCAACGTGGATGGCCTTGAGTCGGCGGTCGAAATCTGTAGGAGTAACGACGGGTGCCTCATTCGTGACGTTCACAAGAATATGGCTGATGCCCAAAGTATGAGCTTGCCGCTGTAAGTCGGCGGCATCGCGGTAATTGCGATAATAGCGGAGGGTTTCTTCCAATTCACGGTAGGCCGCTCTTGCCGCTGACTTATCGCCCCGCTGAGCTGCTGCGAGCAACTGCTGAGCCTGATCATAGTGGTAAGCAGCAGCTTTGTTGCGGCTTTCCTGTTCCATGGCATCCACTTCTACAAATCTAAACGCGGCGGTGTATCCATTTTTATCGGTCAGGGGCAACAATGGGCGTATGGCTTCCTGCCGCTTACGAATGTTGCGATATAAGCTATTGATGCGCCCCCAAGCGGCATCGTCGCGGCTATCCTTGAGCCGGTCTATCTCTCTTAGCTCGCGGGCGGTCACCTTGGCATACGCCTCCTCAGCGGCTTGTACCAATTTGGGGTTTTTACGGTCTTTGCCGCTCAGCTTTTTTACGGCTAAATTAATGGCGCGGTCATATTCACCCTGATCCACCATTTTTTCAGCGCTTGCACAACCTGAAATGGCGAAAGCTATCAATATCAAGTATAAAAAAGCAGCAGTGATACGTCTCATGGCAACTGTGTTTAAAGGGTGCTACAATGGGTTTTCCTTGGGGTTATACAGGAGGGGTTTGCCCTTCGTATGTCACAAAGATGCAGGAGAAAAAAAAGAGATGTTATTATAGGAAAGTTAACACCCCACTGCCTGAGGTTAAATAGCGTTAAGCGGTGTTAAGGAGTTGTTAGGAGCGCCTACATTTCTTAAACTCAACGATGCTGGTCAATCAAAATAACATTCCCATCCGGATCCACCAGTGAGATATGTTCGGGACCTGTACTTTCGAGGTTGGCCTCTTTAATAAGCGAAATATCGGCTTGTTGCAAGTGACGTTGTATGTCCCTCACATCCGTAAATGCGTCTAAGGGCGATGCATTTTCATCCCACCCCGGATTGAAAGTTAGCAGATTGCCTTCAAACATTCCTTCAAACAGGCCAATAAGGGCACGGCCGTTTTTCATGATGTAATAACGCTTGTCAGCGTCTCCGGCAAATACCTCGAAACCCAAGTTTTCATAAAAAGATTTGGATACCGCTAGGTTCTTTACGCTCAAACTGATTGAAAATGCGCCTAAGTGCATAATTATAGTATTTTAGTATTAAATGAAAATTTAAGCATACGCTTAGTTAGGGGTAGCGCAAAGAATCTGTGTCATTACTATAGAACGGATTCACACAGTGGCAAAGGCTACTCGTACATTGACAGTTGCACAATCTTCATTTGAATCGTTAACTTTGTAAAGGGTACGAAACAAAAAGCACTGTTCCTTTTTTGATACGCAATAAAGGAACGGTCTATCTCCGGCAAATTACTAAAAAAAAGTAACGGAATATAAAATTTGTGTTAAATCTCAATTTTACGGGAGCATTTTACAACGTTTATCCGTTTTAATTGTGTCTTTATATGAAAATGAACACCAAGCTCTTAATTATTAAGGAGCGCGCCTGAAGGATTTTATATTCCTTCGTAAAGGGTTCATAAACAGCGGTTTTGGAAAATCTTATGCCAGTAGTCGTATCTACTGGTGGTACATTCTATTTTCAATTTTCAGGTGAGTGACACCTGAAGATAACAGTAAGTCTATGTCGTAGGCAAACACCTACCTCACCATATTTAATTTGAACTACCAAAAAACAATTGTCATGAAAAACGCCAGCTTAACCATTACCTTGTTATTAATAGCAAGTTTCGTTTTTAGCTCATTAAGCCTTTCCGCTCAACGCGGCACCTCCCTCCAACATTGGGAAATCCGTTCAGGGCTAGGGTTGCTACCCACCTTTTTAAAAGACCACACCCGGACAGAGATGCTCCCGCTTTCGCTGGAGGTACGTTATCGCCCTAACGAACGCTTCAGCTTGGGCATACTAGGGGGTAATTCTATTACAGAAGCCCGACAAACTCACCATACAGGAGCATCGAGATTGGTGCGAAACGCTTACAAAATCGCTGCACTGAGAGGCGCTGTGCACTCTTCCCCTTTTGAAAAAGCTGAAATCTATGGAGGCATTTTATTGGGGTATAGCCATAGCGATGTTACCTACACAGCAGAAACAACCCCTAAAACAGGTGAATAGTCGAGCTTTTTCCCCACACCAAATGTTAGGAATGGCTTGTTTTTCTCTGCCTTTATGGGAGGTAGCTACCACCTTGGAAAAAGAGTTAGCTTGTTCGGCGAAATAGGCTACGGACTTTCGCTAGCCACCACAGGGGTATCGGTTCGTTTTTGATACCTAACGTGAATGATGGATAATAAATCGAACAGTAAACACACAAGTGATTGATAGTCAGTTAAATGCAATCCGTGTAAGGGATAAGAGCGGACGTGCCGACCGCAGGGAGGTACTGGAGCGGATAGCCCGATCCCTGTTTGGCAGGGGGCACACCCTAACCTGTTGATTTTTAATTTCTTACATTTGGTTGTTATCCATAATTCACGTCCCCTAGTAATTTGACGAAAAAAAAAAGCCCCTGCAACAGTACATAAATTACTGCTGCAGGGGCAAATAACATACTATGAGAAAACTACACGATGCAAATATAGGCGTACATTTATTTACAAATCTTGTATTTTAGGTTATGGCAACAATCTAGGGCTGTATGGAGCGTTTGGCTTAGAAAAGGGTAATTGTAAAAATAAAGTAACTACTTAGGTAGTACCAAATTCCGTCTAAAAAGCCCTTTTTCCACCTGACGGCAGCTATTTTCGTCGCCGTGTCGGCTTAGCACGACATGACTCCTCAAATGAGCTTTGTCAGTCGGAAAAATCTTCTTTTTTTAGCTCGAAAGCGCACTACCTAAGTAGTTACAAAATAAAATACACTACAAAACAGCACCGACTTTAGCACTCACACCTTAGCGTTACGTTACCAATAGGTAGCTGCCGATTTCAGTATTATCTACACTTTTTATTGAGCATATTATCCTTTGGCGGCCTTACGTGTGGATACAAATGGGCGTGCCGCATCACAAGATACTCTTTTTCAATTAATTGCAATTATTAATTAATGACTGCAAACCAATGCGCTTCTTTTTCAGAACACATGAAGATCATCCTCCTCTATATCACCCCTTCGGGGTTCAAAGCCATCCTATATACTGGAACTTTACAATATTGTCATCCCTTCGGGATTTTTCTTAGAAGGGTATGTAGGTTTTTTAAGCAAACCCCGAAGGGGTGAACTGATTGTAATAAACTGTTATACAAGTAAATAAAACCCCGAAAGGAGTGGCATATAATACGCAAATGCCCTTTAAAACGCAATCTCGCGTAGCAGAAACGTATGTTTACAGAAGTTACTCAGGGCAAGCAAGTTTGTAGAAAAAGGTCATTTGTAGCCCTTGGGACGCCCTTGAAGAGGTCGAATATTGATATAACAAGACAATATTCGCGTTAGACTTCAAGAAACGCACAAAAAGAAACAGCCGCATTGCTGCGGCTGTCCTGTTCATATTTGCGTCCTTGGTTTTGGATTCTTATCAAGTGGGTAACTACTTGCGTAGCTACCCATCTTAGTTTACATTTACTCAAACGCAGGGTCTGTTGCTCCTTGCCAGATTGCAAACGGAACAGGTATATTCCGTTGGGCAAGTGCGACATATCTACATCTAAAGATTGTTCTCCTTGGATAGCAGCGCCTCGCTGCTGACCAACGACACGTCCGTTCATGTCCATCAACTGCCATTGGAAATCGCCGGCTACCGTAGTCGTCCAAGTCACCTTCGCCACATCTTTAGTGGGGTTGGGATAGGCTTGGATAGCGGTTGGTACGGGCAAATCCTCGGTGCTGCTGATCAAAAGAAGGAAGGATTGGCCGTGAAGTTGCCACTATCTTCCGCAAAATTCAACACAACCGTGAACGTATTGGTACAACCGTTCTCAGAGGTGATGGTCAGTGTTACTGTGTAAGCACCCGCCTGCTCATACGTGTGAGCCACAATGGGGTCATTGCTGGTAGTACCATCGCCCAAATCCCAGCTGAATTCCACCGCGTCCTCACTGGATAGGTTGATAAAGTACCTCATTCGTTCGGGGTTGATGATAGGCAGGAACCACGCACGACATTCCAAATCGCCATACCAAATATTCTCCCCTGCATTGACAAGTATTTGTACGGTGCTTTACAGTCGTCTCCAAATACCGTGAGTGATACTAAGTACTGCCCGGCGGTTGCGTATTCGTGCAGCGGGTTGGCCTCGGTAGAGGTATTACCATCACCGAAATCCCATAGACGCGCATTGATGTTGCCGAATGGCAGTTCAATGAACTGGAATTGCAGCAAATTATCAGGATTGGGCTGTTCAAAGAAGAAGAAACTTTCACAAGTAGGTAGGGGAAACCACCGCCTTCACCCAAGCAGATATGTAGGTAAGCCACCATTTCACCGCAAGTAGCAGAAGTTACCGTCAGTGTTACATCATAAACACCTTCAGCAGCATAAGTGTGAGTTGGGTTAGCCTCGGTAGAGTGGTTCCATCGCAAAATCCCACAGATAATCGGTGACATCGTCGCCAAACGCAAACGCGCTGAAAGTAAGTGTCAACGAATTAGCGGGGTCAGCGAAATCAAATGTAATGTCCACCCAACATTCATTCCATTCACCACATTCCGTCAGTTGGTCGGCGGTGTAGCCCTCACACAAGGCGTAGCAAGCATTGACAAAGGTAATCGTCTCGCCAGTGTTGGGGTCAACAGCACATACGGGGTCATATACTTGGAAGCAATCACAACCACCACCGCAGTCTACGAAATCCGCTTCTGTATAGCCCTCACAGAGTGCGATACAAGTATTAGGGAAAGTGATGATTTGGCCGTCTTCTAAAGACACACAAACAGGTGCCCATTCCGGCTCACAGTCGCAACCACCGTTATTACCGCAATCCACGAAATCCGCTTCTGTGTAGCCCTCGCAGAGTGCAAAACAAGTATTAGGGAAAGTGATGATTTGGCCGTCTTCTAAAGACACACAAACAGGTGACCATTCCGGCTCACAGTCGCAACCACCGTTAATACCACAATCCACGAAATCCGCTTCTGTATAGCCCTCGCAGAGTGCGATACAAGATAGGGAAAGTGATGATTTGGCCGTCTTCTAAAGACACACAAACAGGTGCCCATTCCGGCTCACAGTCGCAACCACCGTTATTACCACAATCCACGAAATCCGCTTCTGTGTAGCCCTCGCAGAGTGCCGTACAGGCATTCGGGTAAGTTATGATCACTCAATTATCCAACATAACACAAACAGGCTCAAAAATAGCTGGGCAGTCGCACGCTCCAGGACATTCCTCACGGGAACATATCAGGTGTAAACCCGGCACACTCTGCATAGCAGGCGTTGGGGAAGGTAATGATACCCGCAAACCCGGCTACGCATACAGGTTCATACACATCATCGCACTCGCAGGTATTGCCGCAATCTACAAAATCCGCTTCTGTATAACCCTCACAAGCAGCAAAGCATGGGTTGGAGAACTCAAGGATACTGCCATCTGCCTCCATTACACATACAGGGTCGTAGTATTCGGGACAAGCACAACCACCGCCATCGCAGGCGTAGTAAATTTCCGGACCAAAGCCAGCACATTCTGCCTCGCATGGGTTATTGAAGGTAATAATGAAGCCTCCTGGCGTTGCCACGCATACAGGCATATATTCATCGGTAGGGCAATCGCAATTGCCGCCGCAATCCTCCCACTGGTCGGGGCCATAACCGGCACACTGCGCAAAGCAGAAGTTGTCAAAAGTCAGTGTTTCTCCGCTGTCAGTAGTTACACACACAGGGGCGTAAAACTCGGGGCAGTTACACTCACCGCCACAAGAAACAAACTGCTCAGGGGTAAAGCCTGCACATTCCGCTGCACAAGCATTGGGAAACCAAATCGACCAACCAGCCTCTGTACCCACACAAACCGGCTCGCCATCAGGAGGACATTCACAGCCATTGCCTTGGCAGTCTTCCCATTGGTCGGGCGTAAAGCCTGCACATTCCGCAAAACAGTGGTTCACAAACTCCAATACCTCTCCATCCGGCGTTGTAACGCAAACAGGAGAGAAAAACTCAGGGCATCCACATCCTCCACCCCCATCGCAGGAAGTATAAAATTCAGGCCCGTAGCCTGCGCACTCCGCATAGCAGGCGTTGTCAAAAACAAGCTCCAAGCCACCAGGCGTATAAACGCAAACCGGGTCATATACCTGTGGGCAGATGCAGTCTTCTATATCTACTACATTTACTACCTGCACTAATGTTTGTGCGCAATCCTCCCCTGAAACGGACAAAGTAACTGCGTACTCCCCGGCATTGGCATAAGTGTGCACTGGGTTTTGCTCCGCGCTCGTAGCACCGTCGCCAAAATCCCAAGCCCATGTAATATCAGCATCTGTATTCAAGAAGGAAAGGTCATAAAACTGTACAGTATAGCCTTCGTCTCCTGGCTGTAATTCCCAGTAGAAAAACACCGTACAATCTTCTGGTGGCGGCGGTGGATTGATACCTTCGCATACCACAAAATCCGAAACATAGGTCTGCTGACCAGGATTCATAGCAATGCTATTTTGCAACACATCTCCGTTGCAAAAGTCAAAGGTTTCTACAATCCATTCAGCATTACCAGCTGCGGTATTGTCGATAGTGATGGAGTAATTCCCCGCTTCGTCTGTCAAGGCTACGCCGTCGGGCGTTCCTCCGCCAAATTGGTATAAAACAACCTCCGTTGCAGGAATAGGCGGCCCATCTGGCGCACCGATTGTTACCCGCCCAGCAACCGTCACTTGGGCACCCAAGTAAAAGACAGTCATCAATAAGCAGAGTAACGAAACTAATTGCTTCTTCATGGTAAAAAATTATGGTTATGGTAAAATTTCAAATTTTCCAAATAATAACTTGGGGGTGCCCTCGTCCCGGCTGAGGCCGATACGAGGTCAGGCTGTCCGCTCCTACTGCCTTCGCTACGCTGCGGCAGTACCGCTTCCATCCTTCACCCAAAAGACCTTGTGACATTCCGTCCTTCTCCCAAAATCATCAAAC
This sequence comes from Saprospiraceae bacterium, assembly GCA_041392765.1. Taxonomy (GTDB): domain Bacteria; phylum Bacteroidota; class Bacteroidia; order Chitinophagales; family Saprospiraceae; genus Lewinella. The sequence continues at coordinate 115,986 of JAWKLL010000013.1, read as the reverse complement.
ATCAAACATCACACATCAAACATCACATCCCGATAGCTATCGGGACAAACATCAAACATCAAACATCACACATCAACCGGGTTCATCGCTGCACCAACAACGCACTACCCCTATCGCCAGTTTCGTTGCGGATGCGCACCGAGTAAATCCCCGGTGGCCATTGGCCGGATGGCAGTCGAAAATCAAAAACGTCCTTTACTTCTTGTTGCAATACCACCCTACCCAATGGATCCACTACTTGTATCCAATTGAAAGGAACGCTGGTCACCAACTGGCAGTCTCCTAGTGAAGGATTTGGAAAAAGTTGGAAAGACAACGCTTGTCCTGCCGCCTCCTCCACAGGTGTCGTATTGCCGGGGCGATAGAGTTTCACGGCCACAGAATCTGTAGCTACGGCAACAGGAGTAAAGGTGTTGTCCACTACCAACAGTTGTTCCAACACCACCCAAGAAATCAGGGTATCGGGCGCTGCTTCCAACAACCCCACCATATCCGTGATGATGACCAAATTCATCACACCTCCTGCGCCACCACCATCCACGGGGTTGTTTCCAAAGCGTGTCATGCCCACATCCACGATACCGGGAGCTGTATGTTGCAAAAAAATGCCATCTCCATCCGATGTCAACCAATTCCCAGCGGCATCGAATTGAGCCATCTGAAAATGTGAAGGCCGATAACGCAACCGAAACGCCAGACCATTGACGGGCTGGCCTTCCGGGATGGAGAAGTGAAGGGGAATGCTTACCGATTCATTGCTGGTCAGTGGTGCTACCACTTCTCCGTTATTCCAAACGACCGACAATGCAGAGGCCGGGTTCACCTCTGGCAATGATACAGGCGTAACAGGTGGCATTTCCATACCAAACTGATTGCTCCAAGTAATGAAATCCAGCAACCCTACTACGCCATCCCCATTGCCATCTGCATGGGCGAAATTAGGCCCGGAAGGAAAAGAAGCTGCCCAATCCTGAGGAACGCCAGCCAATGTTACCTCTTCCTGCATAATCCTCGACGGGCCTACTTGGCCATAAGCATACCCTATATAAGGTATGTCGTATTGATCCACCCTACCGTTGGCGTTGGCATCCCCGGGGAATACTTCAACCTGACCGCTGAGGGCGATTACATTTACAAACAACAAACTTATTATCAGCCATTTAGACATGGTTCTTTCATTTTCTATTGTAAAAGTAAAGGCAATTCCAGCACCGTGCAACAACAAATAGTGCATTTTATCAAAAAAAAATGATAAATTTTTTTTCATAATCAATTGTTTGTCAATTTTTTAACAAAATAAACTTCCATAAAAACGAATCAAAAACCTACCTTTGCAGCATGCAAAAAAGTAAACTGTTTGACATTTGTCGGGCGATAGAAAAAGCAGAATGGCGGCCTTTGCTGGAATTTGCCTCTTCTCCCTACTTCAACAAAGACGCTGATGTGGAGCGTATGGGGCAATGCCTGTACGATATTTTCTGTTCGTGCGTACAACCCATGCCTGCCGATACGCGCAGCCTTTGGGCGCAAGTATTCCCGAAAAAGGCTTGGGATGCGAAGGCGTGTTCCTATATCATGAGTAACACTGTACAACTCATTGAAAAATTCTTAGGCCAACGACAAATGGAAAATGCCCCTTTGGATGTACAACTTTACCAGTTGGAGGCTTTTGCTTACCGCAAATTGGATAAGAGCTATTCTCGCCGCCACAAGGAAACGAAGGCACAGTGGGAAGCATCGCCTTATCGGGATGCTTCTTGGCACTATGCAGGCATTTGGTTGGCTGAGGTTGAAGACCTCCATTTCAACCTGCAAAACATACGCACGGCCAATCCTATTTTAGCGATTTTGGATAAACAGTACGACCAATACTATCGCATCGTAAAGACCCGTTTGCATTGCAACCTCCTCAACCAGTCGCGCACCCTGAATCTTCCTACGCCGGCACTTTCGTGGCCAAGCAACCCATTGGAAGAGCGCGACACTAACCCGCAGCAAAGCGTATATGATTTGTACCGCTCACTTCAGGCACTATTGCAAACAGCTGACGCTTCCTTGCCCTTGTTAGGTGATTTCAGAAAAGCACTCCGACTAATTCAATCCCAAATACCTAAAGACGACCTCATCAGCCTCTACTACATGGCCATCAATTACTGCTTGATTGCCATCAATAAAGGCCACCGCGAATTTGCCGGGCAGTTGTTGGAATTGTATGAAGAAGGTTTGCTAACTGGCCACCTCCTCGTTAACGGTGAACTATCCCCTTGGATGTACAAAAACATCGTCAAATTGGGCTTAGGTTTGCAGCGATTCGACTGGACGGAACAGTTTATTCTGCAATACACCGACCATCTGCCGCACCACCAACGGCAAGATGCTTTTTGTTTTAATATGGCCGACTTGCGGTATCACCAACATCACCACGATGAGGCACTTCAGTTCTTGAACCAAGTCGAATTTTCGGATGCCTCCTACAAGCATGGTGCAAAAATCATGCTTTTAAAAATTTATTACGAACTGGGCGAAACCGAGGCGTTTGCCTCCTTGGTGGCCTCCTACCGACTCATGCTACTGCGCGAAAAGGCATTGCCGGAAGATATTCGTGCTGCCTACCAACAATTTGTCAGGTTAATACTCAAGCTATTCAAAATACGTCCCCATGACCAATTGGCACTCGAAAAATTGCGTACTGAAATTGAACGCACCAAGCGGCTCAACGACCGTTCGTGGTTGATGAGTAGGGTTTCGGATAGATAATTTGCCCAAATAACGGAGTTTCCTTACATTGCAGCCTACACTGAACATACTATGAAAATAAACTTGCAGGATACTACCACTGCCACCTGGGTCATATTGTCCCTGATTGTCTTTACTGCGATGGGATACACTTGGATTGCTATCAGAAACCAGCCGCCTCAAATGGCATTCACCACCGCCAGCGGATACCAATTCCCCTACCATATTGCTGCCGGTAGCGGAACAAAGATGGAGTTGGGGAGTACCTTGAAAGAAATTTCGGGCATCACGTCCCTGAATGAAACCCAGGTAATGGCTATTCAGGACGAAAAAGGCATTCTCTATACCGTTGACCTTCAAACTGGCAACATCGTTGATGAAATACCTTTTGATAAAGACCGCGACTACGAAGACCTCTGTTTAGTAGGCGACCACGTCTTCGTAGTTGAAAGAGACGGCGATATTTACCAAGTAGATATGACCTCCCAAGATGCTACCATCAAATATGAAACGCTTTTCAGTTATCGGAACGACGTGGAGACCCTCGGTTTCGACCCTCGGCATAATCGGTTGCTCATTGCGCCCAAAGAAGGGGCACCCGATAGTATGGAAATTGGCGAGCACACCGTTGGTATCTATGCATTTGACTTAGTCAATAAGCGCATCAAACGACAATTGGTGGGCAGTATTTCTGAAAGGGAAATCGGTACGATCATTGGCAAAAACGGCAAACCTCATTCCTTCAAACCATCAGCCATTGCGGTACACCCCGACAGTGGTAACATTTATATATTGGCTTCCGTAGGAAAAATCCTCATCGTCTTGCAACCAGACGGCAATCGAATTATGCACGTACAGTTGCTCGATAGCTTACAGTTTCCCCAACCGGAGGGTATTGCCTTCGACCCGTTGGGCAACTTACTCATTTCCTCGGAGGGCACCAATACCCACCCTGCTTCAATTACCAAATTCGCCCCCACCAGTATGTAATTATGCGAACCTACCGTGTATTCACCATCATAGCGGTCGTTTTACTGATGACCACCGGGGCTTGTTCCCGTTACTACCTGCCTTCCTCGGCGAATATGCAACAGTATCGGATGACACCCTCGGCTACCGATACCGTAGCTATCGACAACAACTACCAACGCATCATACAGCCTTACAAAATCACCTTGGACAGCAGCATGAACCAAGTCATTGGTCATTGTAAGGTACACCTGACCAAACGGCAACCAGAATCCTCCCTAGGCAACTGGATGGCGGATGAGTTGTTACTCGCTACTCCTCAAATAGCTGGCAAACGAGTCGATATGGCTATACAAAACTACGGCGGCATCCGCATTCCGGACTTAGCGGCAGGCCCTATCACGCGGGGTAGGATGTACGAACTGATGCCTTTTGACAATACGTTGGTCGTTATGGAACTCAAAGGCGAGCTTGTACAACAATTGATGAATCAGATAGCCAAAGAAGGCGGCTGGCCCATCAGCCAGGGAAGCCGTTTTACTATTCGGGATGGACAGGCGATAGCAGTAATCATCAATGAAGTGCCTTTAGATGCCCAAGCCACCTACTCCATTGCCATGCCCGACTACATCGCTAATGGTGGCAGTGATTGCAGTTTTCTACAGGGGCTGCCATACCAGAACACCGGGGTATTTATCCGCGATATTCTCATAGCGGGCGTAAGCCGCTTGCAAGCAGATAACCGTTCGATTGAGATGCCGTCTATGGGGCGGTGTATGCAATAATTCCAACTATGAAAAGAAGAACCTTCCTACGCCAAATGGGTGCGACCACCCTGCTGCTCAGTAGCGGAATGCCGTCGTTGCTGGCGAATACAGCCGGCACGACCCAAACACTGACCATTTTGCACACCAATGATTGGCATAGCCGCATTGAGCCTTTCCCTGAGGATGGTGGTCGCAATGCGGGTATGGGCGGTGCTGTTCGGAGAGCACGTATGATTGAAGCCATCAGGGCGGAATCTTCGCAAGTGTTATTGTTGGATGCTGGTGATATTTTTCAGGGCACACCCTATTTTAACCTGTACGGAGGCGAACCAGAATTCAAGTTGATGAGTGCCATGCGCTACGATGCCGCCACCATCGGCAACCACGATTTCGACGGTGGTTTGGATAATCTGGCCTCCCAATTGGAACGTCATGCCACTTTTTCCATGCTGAATTGCAACTACGATTTGTCGGATTCTCCCCTTCATGATAAGGTACAGCCTTGGAAGGTATTTCGCAAAGGTGGATTGAAAATTGGCGTTTTCGGGGTAGGTATTGAACTAAAAGGACTAGTAGCTCCCTCCCTTTACGGCAACATACAGTACCGCGACCCCATAGCAAGTGCCAATGCAACAGCACTACACCTCACGATGGAGGAGAAATGCGACTTGGTCATCTGTTTGTCGCACCTCGGCTACCGATACAGGGATGAAAAGGTGAGCGATACCGTTTTGGCACAAGCATCCGAGCATATCGATATTATCATTGGAGGCCATACCCATACCTTCCTTGAGCAACCCGAAATCATCAGGAACCGGGAACAACAGCCTGTCATCGTCAACCAGGTGGGCTGGGGTGGCATCCTGTTGGGGCGGTTAGATATAGCCTTCAGCGCGCATCGGGGAAAGCGATGCATCAACTGTAGCAATGAATGGGTGTAAAGAATTTGTCATTAATTCGCTCATTTACCATCTTGCTCCACAAAAAAAGGGATATTTGCGCCCTGATTTTCACAAAAAAGAATGAATAGACTTACAAATAAAAATACCAGTATGAACAGCTTGTTGAAAGTTGCGTTGGGGCTATTGGTGGCCACTAACTTGGCTGCACAGACCAATAATCCGTTGCAACAGATTAAAACAGACATCGTTTATCTTTCTTCCGACTATCTTGAAGGGAGGGAAACTGGCCTAATGGGCGAACAGTTGGCTGCGGAATACATCACTTGGCGCTTCGAGCAATTGGGGCTTACGCCTAAGGGTGAAAACGGCGGCTGGCTGCATGAATTCCCCTTCACGTACAACCCCAACCCGCATGCCCAAGGAGGTGAGCCGCGCACGGGCCGCAATATCTTGGGCTACATCGACAATGGCGCATCGACTACGGTGGTTATCGGCGCACACTACGACCACTTGGGGTATGGTGAATTTGGTTCTCTGTACACGGGCGAACCCGCCATCCACAATGGAGCTGACGACAATGCCAGCGGGGTAGCTTCCCTGCTTTACTTGGCGGATGCCCTTGTTGATAACCCCAAAGCATCGCACAACAACTACCTCTTCATGGCCTTCTCTGCCGAGGAATTGGGCTTGGTGGGTTCCAAAAAATGGGTAGCCTCTCCTACCATCGACTTGGGCACCATCAACTATATGTTCAATATGGACATGGTAGGCCGCCTCAATGAGGAAAAAGTACTTGCTGTGAATGGTGCCGGCACATCTCCTGCCTTCAAGACCGTATTGGACAAGGTGAAAATAGGCGGCATCAAAGCCAAGGCCAGCGAATCGGGGGTAGGGCCTTCCGACCATACTTCTTTTTATCTTCAGGATATTCCTGTGCTGCACTTTTTCACGGGGCAACACGGCGACTATCACAAGCCTATCGACGATGCCGAACGCATCAACTACCCCGGCGTGCTGGATGTTTCCAACTACATCCTTGCCTTGGTAGAGCAATTAGATGGAACGGGCGAATTGGCATTCACGCCTACCAAGAACGAGAGCGACCGCCAAGCTGCCGACTTCAAAGTAACGCTGGGTGTTATGCCGGATTACGTGTATGACGGCAAAGGGATGCGCATAGACAGTGCCATAGAAGGCCGCCCCGGGCAAGCAGCAGGCATGAAGGCCGGCGATGTCATCATTAAACTCGGCGATGTGGACGTGGAAGATATTTACGGCTACATGGAGGGCCTTAGCAAATTCAAGAAGGGCGAATCTGCCGATGTGGTTGTTAAGCGGGGGGAAGAAACGCTTACTTTCAAGGTCACTTTTTAATGCAACAATGGCTTGTTTTGGTTTTTGGGCATAAAATGAACCGAAAAACAGGGAGGCACGCTCATTGATTCGATTTTTTTTCTAAAAAAACTTTGACAAGCAAAAGTCTTCACGTACCTTTGCACCGCAAAAAAACAACCGACAACAATATGCTGATTATAGACGTTCGCAGTGGTGAAACCATCGACAAGGCTTTGAAGCGCTACAAGCGCAAATCTATCAACACTCGTGTTATTCGTGAATTGCGTACCCGCAAGGAATTTGTAAAGCCTTCCGTGAAGCGTCGCCAGGAAACGCTCAAGGCTGTTTACCGCGAGACGAAGATGCGTGACAACGAAGAGAACAGCTAATCAATCAATTCTTGTTAGCTACTTCATAAAAAACATCCCGAGCTGCCGCAGTGCTGTTCGGGATGTTTTTTTGTGGATCATTCAGAGCATATTTTTCACAATAAAGGTCACCAACTACGCTGATAATTGTCATTTTCCACTACTGTGAACATAGCGAACTTGCATAAAAGATCGACAAAGAGAGGGATTAGGAATCACCCATCTTACGATCTGTATTGTGAACCTAAAGGCTCGTACTATGCAAAATGTATCAACCATAATGACCAAAAACGTGGTGAGCGTTCGCGAAGACACTGTGTTTTCAGCAATAAAAGCATTATTTGACAAGCACCATTTCCACCACCTTCCAGTGCTGGATGAAAAACACCAACTCAAAGGCATCATCAGCCGCGAGGACTTGGGCAAAGCATCGATAGTACTGTCCCTGCATACAGCGGGTAAAACCTATTCCGAGTTAGCTTTCAACCATATCACCGCCAAGGATTTGATGTCTTCTTATCCCGTGTTCTTGACACCTGACGACTCCATTGACTTAGCTGCCGATATTTTTCTCTCCAACAAGATGCACGCCGTACCCATCCTAGATGATGGCGAACTGATAGGCATCGTGACAACCCACGATCTGCTGCGGTATGCTTTTACGGATATGAGAGCGGGGTTGTACACTGATTAAGAGTAAGAGACGGAAAAAAAATAAGTGATCCCATTTTTGGCTTAGCTTTATGCACTAAGCGTAGGAATACTTGCACAAAGCGTGTGCATAAAGATAAGCCCTCAGAAAAAATGGGATCAGTTATTTCCGTCAAATTACTAAGCTGTATATTTGCCAAAAAAAAACTTGGCATTTCCCTATCAAACTCAAACAGCAGTCTTGTCCTTTGCGGATATTTCGGTTCAGTTGGCTCACATCACCAACTTGGATGATCTTTTAAATGACCTGTTGGACAAAGGCCACCATCATGAAGATGTCAAGGATGAGCGATTGCCCTACTGGGCCGATCTTTGGCACTCCGCTATTGCTATGGCTGATTATTTAGCGACTCACGCTATTGTAACACCGGGTATGCGGGTCACGGAGCTGGGGTGTGGCTTGGGGCTGCCCGGCATTGTAGCGGCTAAAATGGGAGGAAACGTGTGTATGACGGATTACTTGCCTGAAGCCTTGGAATTTTTGGCTCAGAATTGGTCGAGCAACCTCTCGCAACCCCTTGATGCTAAGATTATGGACTGGCGTCATCCCGATGCATCCTGTGCCGCTCAGTTGCTACTAGCTTCTGATATAGTTTATGAACGCCGTTCCTTTGAGGCCGTAATCAGCACGCTCCAACTGCTGACGCTGCCCGGCGGTAGGATTATCCTGACGGAACCTAATCGAATGATTTCTAAGGATTTCCTACAAGCATTGGAGAAAGTGCCTGACTTCGCGTTACAGACACATCAACAGCCTGTTACTTGGAATGGACAAACGCGGGTCGTGAATATTTTGGATATGCGATCAATTCAGGAATAATTAAATTATTACTAAAGATCACAACAACTAGAAACCAGTTGTTTATAATCAGGCCGATCGTGGGAAAGTTTATGGATAAACCCATCTTTAATCACTCCTTCGTGTAAGATAAAGACACCGGGCATTTGGAAGCCGTCACCCAATTGTTGGTGAAAATTGAAGCCATTCCCTTTTACGATACCCACCTGAAAACCGCGAATCAAAGATTGTAAACCGAATAGTTGGTTAGCATTGCCTTTCATTAGACCAAAAGTTGCATAGAATCGACATTCGGGGTCGCTGATGTGAGGGATACCTTGTAGATTGTAGCGATTCAAATATTTGCTGGCCGTTTCAAAGTCGGTCATGTGCACAAATGCAACACGTGTACCCGTTTGTTCAATCCACGGCCTTAAATTGGCAATATCAGACAATGCCTCTCTACAAAACGTGCAGCCAAAATGCCGTAAAAAAATAAGCATAAGTGGCTGAGGTTGTGACAACTCCAGCACATTGCTACCACCGTCGGTAAGCATGTGTTTGAGAACTTGTTGGCCAACGGAAGGATAAATCATTTACTTCATCCGAATTTGATACCGCCCATTAAACAACTATATATGGGGTTTTTGTTCAGAGAATGATATAAAAAAGCCGGAAAGATGACAATCTCCCCGGCTTAGTATATTCTTAACACACGCTTAAGCTTCGGCTTTAGAAGCCTTGTGCTTTTCGTATTTTTTAATTAACGTCACTTGGGTGGTAGCCAATCGATTGAGGACTTTCAATTCATCATCTAAACGAATAATTTCATTTTGAAACTCTTTGGATTCGTTCAATATCTTCCGTTTTCGGTTGATGTTGAGAATATTATGAAGCGTTTGATTGAGGGCATAACGCGCTCTTAAAAGCCTTTGTTTCAGAAACTTTGCATCCATAACTCCACGGTTTTTTAGTTTGTGCCATTTTACAATAAAATGACTAATATAGGCCTGATAGTCAAACATAATTCCGAATACAAAGTTTGCTTCGGAATTTTTTTAATATTTGTTGATGTAATAACTAATAAACAGCTAAGATAGTTGTATGAGTAATGTTAAATTTTCATTGACAATAACTTTTAATCATTACACCAAACTACAAGATATTGGTGCTCAACGTTTCCTCCTTTCATCTATATTTGCCACAACCTAACCAACCATCATGGAAATTCAACCAATTACAGCAATTTTCACCAGTAAGCAAACGATTGCCGAATCCGTGCAGTTTTTGGAACAGATCAAATACGACTACCCCGCGTGGGAAGCACAAGGATTCTTTCAAAACGCTACCTCTCCTGCCATGTACGTGTATCGCATACATCAGAAAAGCGGCAATAGCCAACTGGGGTTAGTAGCTGGTGTCTCATTGGATGACTACATCACGGAACACATCAAGCGCCACGAACATACTTTAGTAGCCAAAGAAGTGAGGCAAGCAGCGCTACTCAAGGAGCGAGGAGCGGTAGTAAAGCCTGTATTGCTGGCGCATCGCTACCATACTGGTTTAGCCGACAAGCTGTCGGCAATTGCCAATAGCGCGCCTTTACAAACGATAACCTTGGAAGATATTGAGGAAGAACACTCCTTCTGGAAGATTGACGATGAGGAAACGATACGCCAACTCCGCGAATGGTTTGCCAAAGAGATCACCATCGCCTACATTGCTGATGGGCATCACCGCTTTAGTTCCGTTGCTCGGCTTTACCAGCAACTTTCATCGACGGGTGCTTACAACCCCTACACGCATCTGATATGTGCCATTTTTCCCGGGAGAGCACTGCGTATTCATAACTTCAACAGGGCTGTCAGCATTTTCGAAAACGGCCTTACTCCTTTGGCATTTATGGCGCATCTTTCTGAGTTTGCACATATCAAGCCTATGGAAAACCCCCAACAACCTACCCTACCCCACACCTTAACCATGTACCTACGGCAAGAATGGTTTGAATTAACTTGGAAAAATGAGACCTTAATGAATAGTCTGGAGGAAGGCCTCCCTTCGATGGATGTTTCCATGTTGAACTATTACGTACTTCAGCAAATTGGCGGAGTGGAAGATGTCCGCAACGACGAGCGTATTCACTATGTAGAAGGCCCCCAAGGTTTAGGTGCTTTAGCTGAAATATCGAACAAACACAATGCAGTAGGCTTCTGCCTGCACCCTCTTTCTTGGGATGCCTTCTCAAAAGTCATCGACCACGGGTTGGTATTACCCCCCAAGTCCACTTGGTTTGAACCTCGCATGAAGAATGGGCTTATCATCCAAAAAATGGACGCGTAACCCGCTGGTAAAAGGAGATAATATTGTCTGAAGCAGGAACTTCAGGATGGTAAAATTAGCAGGATTTCAGTTACCCAATTTTTCCAATGAAAATCAATACCCTTATACCCCCATACTCTCTCCCTTCAAACCATTACCCGCTCCTGATGGCTATCGGGATCCCACATTCAAACTACCTCCAACGCCTGCACCAAATCACTCAATAGATCTGCTACATCTTCGATGCCTACAGAAAGCCGTACTAAACCATCGGAAATACCCAATGCGGCTCTCACTTCTGGTGCTAAGGCTCGGTGCGACATCGTTGCAGGATGTATCACCAATGTGTCCACATCGCCAAGCGTAGGTGTAAGCGTGCATAATTGCAAGGCATTCACAAAACGAATGGCCGCGTCTCGGCCACCCAGATCAAAGCTTAGCATGCCGCCTGCTGCTTGCATTTGCCGTTGTGCCAATTCATAATCGGGATGAGAAATTAATCCGGGATAGTGAACACTTTTCACACGCGGGTGCTTTTCGAGCATGTTGGCTATGATCTCTGCGTTTTGGCTGTGTCGTTCCATGCGCAACGGCAGTGTTTTCATGCCATTGTGAATGAGCCAAGCCTCCCAAGGGCTAGCTGTTCCACCCAACAAGCGCAATTTAGGCAATAACCGACTTTGCATAGCTTCCATATCCAGGCTTACTACCACACCGCCTGTACCTGTACCATGCCCATTGAGGTATTTGGTTGTAGAATGAATCACAAAGTCGACACCCAATGCAAGGGGGCGTTGCAATACGGGCGTAGCAAAGGTGTTGTCCACTAAGGTATGACAATCAAAAGCTTTGGCAAAAGCAGCGATTTTTCCCAGATCAATGCAGCGCAAAAGCGGATTGGAAGGCGTTTCGCAATAAATCATGCGAATATCGGAACGCGCTTCCAACAAGGCTACCAAGCCCTCATCATCCCTTAAATCGGTAGTCAACAGTTGTATGCCGAGCGGCTGAAGCACATCTCTAAACAAGGCCACCGTTCCGCCATACAGATCGGGGTGAGTAAGCAGGGTATCGCCGGGTTGTAGCATCCCCATCGCCACCAACGCGATAGCCGACATACCGGAACTTGTAAGCAATCCCGTGGCCGTTTGCTCAAGATCTATTGATTCTAATCGTGCAATTTTTGATGCTACACTATCCACCGTAGGATTGCCAAAGCGCGAGTAAATATTGCCTACCTCCTTACCATCGAAGATATCAATACCCTGCTGAAGGTCATCGAAAACGAAGAGGAAGCCGCATAAATGGGCAATTGATGAGGCGGGTTGCCCTGTGTCCATTCAGGATCGCGTGCGCTGAGGGTGCCGATACCGATAGGTTGGTTTGTCATATTTTGTAAGATTATTAGCGTTTATTAAAGCAAGTTTTGTATAGAGGATTAAATAAGATTTTTCATCAATCGAGCAAAGGGTTCTTTTGCTTAGCCTTAGCTAAGGAGAATGGTTCCTTGACGATGAGTGATGGAAAAAGATATTTTAGCATCATACGAAATCCGTTTTAATAAACTCTATCGTACTATTAACGTGAGTGATGAATAGCCCAACTCATTCCTGCATACGGATGCGCCATTGCACCGGATAGTAATTATTGTACCGATTGCCAATACTTTTCAACCAAGCGAAAGGAAGCCCTTGATAGTGGGCCAAAACCCAACCTGTGGGAGGTAAGGAAAGTGAAGGAGTATGCTTACGCAATAATTCCAAGGCGGTTTCCCTATCAGTATCCACGGTAGGAAGATTGGAATTGCAATCCTCGTGTAAAGCCCATTCTGGTGCAGGAATCAATGATTTACCTTTTAGCTCTCCTACCAAAGTACCTACCTCCAAGGCAGGTAGATGAGCCGACAACCAGCGGGCATCTTCCATCCATGACGCTCGGAGTGCGCGCCAGTTAGCGTTGGTTGGCGTGGTAAAAAACACCGTATCTGTATCGGCCTTCACCCAAGGAAGTGCTACGAACTCCTCCTTTGCTGCCACTAATTGTAGTTTCTTAAAAGGAGGAATTTTCCGCAAAACGCTTCGGTCTCCATCTTCCCTACGGAAGGCCGCCAGATAAAATCCCTCCCCTTTCACCCTATGGGGAAACGCCTGATAACCATATGTTCGTTCCATCAAGCCCCACTCAGCAGGGAAGTCTAAATCAACGTGGTTAAATCCAGCTACTTCTTTCAACCAGCGTGCCTGGCTATCATTTTCATAGGAATTGTAAGTACAAGTACTATACAACAACACTCCTTCTGGTGCTACCAAGGGAGCTGCTTCCTCCAAAATACGACCTTGGCGAGCTGCGCAAAACTGTACGTGCTCCGGCGACCACTCATCTCGGGCAGCAGGATCTTTTCTAAACAACCCTTCCCCAGAGCAAGGGGCATCTACCAACACACAATCAAAAAAGCCTTCTAACCCTTTAAATTGTGACACATCGTGATTGGAAGTAAAGACAGACGCGTGCCCCCATTTCGCTACATTGTAGCGCAATATTTGGTAGCGGCTGCGGATGACCTCATTCGCCAACAACCAACTCCCCTGTGGCAAAAGGGAAGCCAGTAAGGTTGTCTTGCCGCCCGGTGCCGCACACAAATCCAACACCCGTAAAGGCCGCCCTTCGGGAAAACAACGTTGAAAGGCCGCCGCAATCAGCATACTGGATGCCTCTTGGACATAATACGCACCCGCATGGAAAGCTGGGTCTAACGTAAATACGGGTCGCGAAGAGAGGTAATAACCTTCGCTGTACCAAGGCACCCCTTCCGTTATACCTTCTAAATCCACCGATTTTCGTGGGTTGCGATGTACACTCACTGGCGGAGTAGCAGCCAACGCTTCGATTAGGTTGTCGGATGCAGCACCCAACAATTCCTGTACTTGTATCACAAATTCCGGCGGCAATGTGGTCATAGCCACAAAAGTAGGTATATTTGCACGATTTCATTCATTCGCATTAGAAACTGCCATGACCATAGATAAACTAACGATTGCCAAAGCGCTGAGTGGCGTAAAAGATCCACATACGGGCCAAGATTTGGTAACAGCCAACCGCGTCACCAAAATGGAGGTGGATGGCCACAACGTCAGCATCACCTTAGAACTCCCCTCCTTGGACAACCAATACAAGGAGCAGTTGAATTTTGCCTGCCAGGAAGCTATTTTGGCACACTACCCCGATGCCAATGTACACGTACACATGATGGCTACTGCACCGGGTACTCAAGCAGCCCCTAATCCCTTACCACACGTTAAAAACATCATTGCGGTAGCCAGCGGCAAGGGAGGGGTAGGCAAGTCCACAGTATCTACCAACCTCGCATTAGGACTCAAAGCATTAGGGGCAACCGTTGGCCTCTTGGATGCCGACCTCTACGGCCCTTCTATTCCTACTATGCTAGGGCTAGAAGGTCAGCGCCCTCAAATACAAGATATTCACGGGCAAGCGAAGATTGTCCCCCTGATGGCACACGGCATTTACACCATGTCCATCGGATTTATTATCGAACCTGAGCAAGCAGTAGTGTTGCGAGGCCCTCGCCTTAGTGGCGTTATCCGCCAGTTTGTAAACGACACCATGTGGCCCGCTTTGGACTACCTGATCGTCGATTTACCCCCGGGCACAGGCGACATCCAGCTTACTTTAGTTCAAACCGTGCCACTCACAGGAGCTGTACTGGTAACAACCCCCCAACAAGTAGCTTTAGCAGATGCTGTCAAAGCGATGAATATGTTTTTGTTGCCTAATATCAATGTTCCGATTTTGGGTGTCGTGGAAAATATGTCTTGGTTCACACCTGCTGAGTTACCTCAAAACAAGTACTACATATTCGGAGAGGGGGGCGGTAAAGCATTAGCCCGATCCAGCAACTCCATATTATTGGGGCAGATTCCGTTGGTGCAAGGCATACGAGAAGCGGGTGATAGCGGCGTACCAGCCGTTTTGAATAGCCAAGATAGCCTTGTTGCACCTGCCTTCATCAAAGTAGCGGAAAGAGTGATACAACAAGTAGCCGTTCGCCACGAAACAATGGCGCCCAGCCGTATTGTTCATACGGATTAAATCTAACCAACGCTTATGCCAAGCCTACATATCGAAGCCGAGATCGGCGAAATTGCAGAAACTGTATTATTGCCAGGCGATCCTTTGCGGGCAAAATTTATGGCAGAAACCATGCTGGAAGAAGCGGTTTGCTACAATCAAATACGCGGCATGTACGGATTTACTGGCTATTACAAAGGCAAGCGGGTATCCATACAGGGGTCAGGCATGGGTATGGGTAGTGCAGGTATCTACGTGCACGAACTGATAACAACCTATGGTGTGAAAAACATCATACGGGTAGGTACTTGTGGGTGCATACAGGAATATTTGGATTTGGGGCAAATCATTGTTGCGATGAGTGCTTCCGGGGATAGCGATGCCAATTCCTACCATTTCAAAGGCTTGCATTATGCTGCCACCGCAGATTATGATTTGCTATACAGAGCCGTTGAAGCGGCTAAGCGGCTCGGCATTGCTACGGTACAAGGCTACAATTTTTAGCACCAACACCTTCTACGATATGGAGGACAACCGCTGGGATGTGTGGCAACAACATGGCATATTGGGCGTAGAAATGGAATCTCAAATACTGTTTACTTTAGCCAAGCGATTGGGTGCCAAGGCTTTGGCCATCCTTACGGTGAGCGATAACATCCTAACGGGTGCTTCCGCTTCAAAGTGGACAGGGAGCAATCATACACAGATATGTTCCGTATTGCACTGGAGGCTGCGTTAGAATAACAAGGTAGCTTCTTTGCGGATGGCCATTTGCGCCGTAGCACAGGGATTAGCCTCCCGCTGCGAATGCATAGCCATGAGTGCATCGGCTAAATTTTTAGCAGGTGCATCGCGCGGTATTTTTGGCTCACGATATCAATAAATTCAATAAGGTCATCTCGGGTAGCTTGGATAATCTTCCACAGGTTATCAGACACGTAAATTTGCTGGGAGGTATTGTGGTCAAACTCCTGTTGTATGGCAATAAGCAGCGCTATTTTCAGGGTATTCGCCTGCATATTTTCCGAGGTATTGCGCATGAGCAACCCGGGAAGTGAAAGTCGTTCCACTAAAATTGACAACCGCTCGTAAGCCTGCATCCTTAAAGGGGTAACGGCACTCTGGCGTTCCTGCTGAATCTTTTGGGCTTGGAGTGCCAACTGTTTTTCCAGCATTTCCTTGACAAGGTAGTAAGCCGTCAGCCCTACTATGAGGGCAGGTATGGCCAATTGAAGAATTTCCCACAGGAAGGTCATATTGCTATTTTTTTTCCAACACAAAGGTAGTGTTATATCAAAAGGTATGTACACAGCACGGCATTTTTTCTTTTTTCCAACCGAATGTATGGGAAATGTGTTTTGTTAGTTAGTTTTACACAGATTAATTAACCGTAACTACCATGAGTGAAACAAAAGTGGGCTTTGAACCCATCCGTTTGACAGAAGGTGCTTTGACACAATTGCGCCGCATTCGCGAAGAACAATCGTTGAGCGACGAATATGGCCTGCGCATAGGCGTAAAAGGAGGCGGGTGTTCAGGTTTTTCCTACGTGCTTGGCTTTGATGCCAAAGAAGAGCAGGACGAAGTGTATGAAATTGGAGGTTTGCAAGTTTTTATGCAAAAATCCCATGCTATCTACTTGCTTGGAATGGAAATAGACTGGCACGAGGGTCTCAACAACCGAGGGTTTACCTTCAACAACCCCAATGCCAAGGAGTCTTGCGGCTGTGGCACCTCTTTTCTGCTTAAAAACGAGGTTCTTTGACAAAAAGTGTGACATTGAAGGCCTAGCGATGTGCAACAGTGGCCGCGATAGCGGACAGACAGCGACCGCAGGAGCTGGCCGAGCGAATAGCGAGCTGTGGAACGTAGCGCCCGTAGGGAGGCCCACCATAGGAATTGTCAAAGAACTAAAAACGAAAAATATCAAACAAACCAATCAATAACCAATTTTTCATGAAGCAGCTTTTACTTTCGGCAATTATTGCCATGTTGGCTATTCCTTCCTTATTTGCCCAAGATATCATCTGGCAAGAGGATTTTTCTAAAGGCATGGCCGGTTGGACAACCAACCCATTGATCTGCGGCAGCAATGCCGGTGCGCAATTCGGCAACAACTCTGGCCCGGAATTTGGCATTTGGGAATTATCCAGTGCCATTGTGGATGGAGAAACCATTACGCTGGAACCTGGCGAAGTTTTTGAATGGTCTTTCCTCAACCCCAAGGAGTACATGGTGGTCTTTTACAATAGTGATTTATCGTTCTATGGCACCGTTTATGGCACCTATGAGATTGATGACAACAATGTGATGACCTCCTCTGTGGATCCTGCAGCTATCGTTCCTGACGGGGTCGCTTTCGCCGAGCAAACAGCCAATGGTATCGTCACTTGGGCTACCAACCTCAATGTAGAATCAGTTGACCAAGTTTCAGGGTTAGTTGGCCTAAACAACCCAACAGTTGTATTGAGCAATGGTGGTGCTACCCTTACTTACACGTCAGGAGATGGTGCTACCGTCATGATCATGAACAAGCGAAACGAATGTGGCACTCTGTGGACGTGGAGTCCTAATGGCAACCTTGGGTATGGTATTTTCGGGCAGCAACCCGGTGTGGCACTCGTTAATTCCGTTACCCGTGCGAATGGCGTGATGGTGATGAACAACATTTACCAAATGACACAGGGTGATGCCAGCGTGGTACCTAGCCCTAACCCTCCGCCTTATCCACACTATGTTTCGGAGTTGATCTCGCCTCCTATTGATATTTCTGGTGCCGATCGTGCATTGTCTATCCGTGTCACGCAGTTCATGGCCTACCTGAATACACCAACGGAAGCCCCCAACGGCTTAAAGACATCTTTTTCGGTCAGTACCGACGATGGTATTACTTGGAGCCCCGCTTCGGATCTGAACCCCAACTTCCCCACGAATACGCTTCGCAGCAACACCGTGTCGGCACCTGTACTGAATGCTTACACAGAAGGCGCGGATGAAATTCGCATCAAGCTGACCTTCGCTACCGACTTTTATTTCTGGGGCATCGACGACATCGTCCTCAGCGAGCGGGTAGGATATGAAATGCAGGCCAATGCCAATTTCTATGCCATTCCCGATAACGTGAACACGCCATTTTCCCAATTGCAGCCACAATTCTTTATGTCGGACATACAGAACAACGGCGGCCTTGCAGCTGAAAATGTGGTATTAAACGTAACTGTAACGGATGCCAATGGTGCTGAACTGTTGAATGCTGACAATATCTATGGTACCATTCCTCCGGATTCATTGGCAGAAAACGACTTCTTTGATGCTGTCTTAGATCTTCCCGCCGACATGGGTTCTATGGGTTCTTATTTCGGTACTTACACCCTGCGCCATGACTCTGTAGCGTCGGAAAGCAACACGGCCAACGATACCCTACGGTTTTCTTTCGCAGTAACAGATACTCTGTTTGCTAAAGAAACAGGCCGTACCCGTGGTATCTTCCTCACCACCGCACCGGACTGGTACATCGGCAACAGCTACTATGCACCTCATGGCGAAGGTTGGTATGCCCGCTGGGTATCTTTTATGATAGACAATGCAGATGATGCCGCTGCCGGTGCAGGAAGCGTTACCCTATTATTATTCGAGTCCGACGGCGACGTTAACGGAGATGGTCGTATTGGTGCTGACGAATACAACGGTGGCTATATTGCCTTCAATGACTACTTCTTCGATGGAACGGAGAACCAAGAACTCATCACCATTCCTGTAAGTGTCGATGAGGAAGGTATTCCCCTTCAGGATGGCAAATACTATTTCGCCGTAGTGCAGTATGTGAGTGCCGGTGACAACGATGGTGTCGCTATCTCTGCCAGCGAGCAGTACAACTACAACGCTAACAACTTCATCACCGATTCCATTGGTATTGAGCAATATTCTGACGTTGTTGACTTGGTGGGTGAAAACCCCAACTTCTTCTCTGGTGGTTTCGGTGGTACCGTGGTACCTATCGTACGCCTTCACATTGGTGACAACGCAGATTTAACAGCGCCAGCTATTACAATGGTTAATACAGAAGATGTTTTGCCTGCAGAATTTGGCCTAACGGTGTATCCTGTTCCCGCAGACGATTTCTTCAACGTGAATATGGACTTCCCCGAGCAAGTGGATGTATTGGTGCGTTTTTACGACCAAACAGGGCGCATCCTATTCACACAGCATTACGACCAGCTACAAGAAGGTAAGTTTACCTACGATACCAGCCTTTTGGCTAATGGTATCTACTTCATCCAATTGGATACCGATGCTGGCAAGCGCATCGAAAAAGTGGTCGTGCAACACTAAACTATAAGTTGCTTGAATATTGCCACTACAAAAAATCCCCCGAGCACGCGCTTGGGGGGATTTTTTTATAGACCTTATCAGCTTGACACCTCTATATGATTGTGGACAAGCGATCCGTGATTTTCTCCAATCGAAGGCTGTGCATTTCTTCATTTTCCACTATATCGGAGATAATGTCGCCGAGTTCGGAGCAGGAACACTTCACTTTAGGGTGCAAATCTTCGGTACCCAAACCTTTTTCGAGTACTTGTGCTACCGCATTGCGCACCTTGCCTGCCTCTTCCAACAAGCCCAAGCTATCTAACAGCATGGCAGCGGATAGAATGGTCGCCAATGGGTTGGCTCTATCCTCCCCTGCGGCCTCCGAGAGTAAGACCCGTGGATAGGTTCAAATAGCGAGGTATGCACGCCTACGGAAGAAGAAGGCAACAGTCCCAACGACCCTGCCAATACACTGGAAGCATCGAGATAGGATGTCTCCAAACATATTCTCCGTAATAATCACATCGAACTGAGCTGGATAGAGAATCAATTGCATGGCGGCGTTGTCCACAAACATATAACTCACCTCCACATCCGGGTCTTCGGGAGCCATAGCTTGGACGACCTCGCGCCACAGCCGGCTGGATTCCAATACATTGGCCTTGTCCACCAAGGTGAGTTTGCGACGGCGGTTGCGGGATTCCTCAAACCCGATACGCGCAATGCGTTCTACTTCTTCCCAACTGTAGGAGCAAGTGTCATAAGCATAGCGGCGATCTTCACTACGTCCACGTTCACCGAAGTAAAGCCCTCCTGTCAGTTCTCGCACGATGAGCATATCTACCCCCTCGATTCGTTCTGGGCGCAGCGGGCACAAATCCCTCAGACTAGGGTAGATGGTGACGGGGCGTAAATTGGCATACAGCCCCAGCGTTTTGCGCAATTTCAACAACCCCTGTTCCGGGCGTACCTTGGCCGTGGGGTCATTATCGTACCGAGGGTGGCCGATGGAGCCAAAAAGAATGGCATCAGAGGCTAAGCAGGTATCGATGGTATCTTGAGGCAACGGATCGCCTGTCTCATCGATGGCAATAGCTCCCACTAGTGCGTGGCAATACTCGAAATGATGGCCGTAGCGATGGGCTACTGCATCCAATACTTTCATGGCTTGGGCAACCACTTCTGGGCCGATGCCATCGCCTGATAATACGGCTATTTTATATTTTTTCATTTCACAAGGGAATTGAGTTCAAACACCTCTATGGCAGCCCGCTGGCTGATGAGGAAATCGATGTCGTCGTACCCGTTGATGAGGCACGTTTTTTTATAGGGATCTATCTCAAATGAGGTAGTTTGAGCCGTATCGTCGATGGTAAAAGCTTGGTTTTCCAAGGATACTGTGAAGGTAGCAACGGGATTAGCTTCTATCGCCTCGAATATTTGGTGCAAAAAATCAGGCGAAACCACTACGGGTAATAGACCATTATTGAGGGCATTGCCCCGAAAAATATCGGCAAAAAAGCTGGAAACAACTACCCTAAAACCATAATCGGCAATGGCCCAGGCGGCATGCTCGCGGCTGGAACCGCAACCGAAATTCTTACCTGCTACTAATATTTCGCCCTGATAGACGGGGTTGTTCAGTACAAAATCGTCCTTGGATGTACCATCCTGATGAAACCGCCAATCCCGGAATAAATTATCACCAAATCCCTCCCGGGTAGTGGCTTTCAGAAAACGGGCTGGAATGATTTGGTCGGTGTCAACGTCTTCGATAGGAAGAGGAACCGCTGTGCTTTGAAGTGTGGTAAATGGTTTCATGCCTGCATGGGTTTACTTACGTCAACAATTTTCCCGGCGATAGCCGCCGCTGCTGCTGTCAAGGGGCTGGCCAAAATAGTTCTGGCACCAGGGCCTTGCCTGCCTTCAAAATTGCGATTACTGGTGGACACACAGTATTTGCCAGCAGGCACCTTGTCTTCGTTCATGCCGAGGCAAGCAGAACAACCCGCTTCCCGGAACTCAAAACCAGCATCGGTGAAGATCTTATCCAATCCCTCTTCTTTAGCTTGTATGGCTACCTGTTGGGAACCTGGCACAATCATAGCTTTAACATGGTCGGCTACTCGCTGGCCAGCCACCAACCGGGCGGCGATGCGCAAATCTTCGATCCGAGAATTGGTGCAAGACCCAATAAATACATAATCGATAGGATGCCCCAACAGTGAGCTGCCCGCAGCAATTCCCATGTAATCTAGCGATTTACGGAAGGTATCCTGACTCTCTCCCGCTTTCGATTGTTCAGGCACATGATCGGAAACGGCCATACCCATTCCCGGGTTAGTACCATAAGTAATCATGGGTTGAATATCTGCGGCATCAAAAGTAAACTCGGCATCGAAAATGGCACCTTCGTCGGTTTGCAGGGTTTTCCAATAAGCCAACGCCTCATCCCAAGCTTCACCTTCTGGGGCAAATTCGCGCCCTTTCACATACGCAAACGTCGTTTCATCTGGTGCAATCATACCACCTCTGGCCCCCATTTCTATACTCATATTACAAATGGTCATGCGGCCCTCCATACTAAGGGAGCGAATGGCACTACCCGCGTATTCCACGAAGTAGCCCGTTCCGCCGCCCACACCTAAACGGGATATGATGTAGAGAATGATATCTTTGGCCACAACGCCCGGTTGCAGCTCACCCTCTACCGAGATGCGCATACTTTTGGGCTTGCGTTGTAACAGGCACTGTGTAGCAAAAACCTGCTCCACTTGGCTGGTACCAATGCCGAAAGCGATACAACCGAAAGCACCGTGGGTGCTGGTATGGCTATCCCCACAGACAATGGTCATACCCGGGCGGGTAATACCCAATTCAGGCCCAATGACGTGTACAATGCCCTGATAAGGATGCCCCAGCCCATAGAGATTGACACCAAATCGGCACAGTTAGTACTCAAGGCTTCTACCTGCTTGCGCGAAAGCGGCTCTTCAATGGGCAAATGTTGGTTGAGCGTGGGTACATTGTGATCGGCAGTGGCCACGGTTTTTTCAGGGCGAAAGACAGGAAGTCCCCGCTTGCGAAGCCCATCGAAAGCCTGCGGGCTAGTTACCTCGTGGATAAAGTGCCGATCAATATATAGTATCTGTTGGCCGCCCTCGATCGTTTGCACTACGTGGGCATCCCAGATTTTATCGAATAATGTGCCTGACATATTGGAATGGCTTATTGGTTAGTTGATAAAACGAGCGTTTAGCAATTTGGCGAAAATAAATGGTACAACTTATTTTTTCTTACCCCTTAAACGGCAGCCAAGCCCTCCGATTTGAGAAGGGTTTCCAAATCCTCATCGTTGACTTCTTTCTTGCTGTCAGCTACGGTCAGGAATCGTTTGTAAAGAATATCCAATTCCACCTTGCTGATGTTATGTCCGAGGTTTTTGAAACGGTATGCCAAAGCGGCACGCCCACTACGCGCTGTGAGGACAATCTTGCTCGTATCTACACCCACCTCTTTCGGGTCGATGATTTCATAAGTGTCTCTTCTCTTGATAACCCCATCTTGGTGGATACCGCTGGAATGTGCGAAGGCATTGGCCCCCACAATCGCTTTATTGGGCTGAACAGGCATCCCCATCAATTCACTGACCAAACGGCTGGTTGGGTTAAGTAAACGGGAGTTGATTTGGGTATCCAAATGGAGGTAGGGATGCTGCCGCATAATCATGACCACTTCTTCAAGCGAAGTATTGCCAGCTCGTTCGCCTATGCCATTGATTGTACACTCGATTTGGCGGGCACCGTTTTGGATGCCTGCAATGGAATTAGCTGTAGCCAATCCCAAATCGTTGTGGCAGTGGGTAGAGAGGATGACGTTTTCGATACCCGCCACGTTTTCCCGCAGGTAGCGGATTTTGGCACCGTATTCCTCTGGAAGACAGTAGCCTGTGGTGTCGGGAATATTGAGAACAGTGGCACCTGCTTTGATAACAGCTTCGCACACCCTAGCCAAGTATTCATTATCGGTTCTGCCAGCATCTTCCGCGTAGAACTCTACATCTTGGACGAAGGTCTTGGCATATTTTACCGCACCGACGGCTTTTTCCAAAATCTGATCCCTATTGGAATTGAGTTTGTGAAGGATATGGGAGTCGGACGTACCAATACCTGTGTGAATACGGGGATGTTTGGCATAGACCAAGGCTTCGCCTGCACTTTTAATATCCGCTTCAACGGCTCTTGACAAAGCACAAACGGTAGGGCGTTTAACGGCTTTACATATTTCCACCACAGAGTTGAAATCTCCTGGGCTAGAAATTGGAAAACCAGCCTCGATAATATCCACACCGAGCGTCTCTAACTGTAGTGCGATCTCTATCTTCTGGGGGGTCGCTAATTTGCAACCTGGTACCTGTTCACCATCGCGCAAGGTGGTGTCAAATATAAAAATATGCTCTGTTGCCATTTGATTAGGAATGTATATTAAACAGAATACTGTATGTTTGTAACATTCAAAGATATTGGGAAGCAGTGAGCAAGAATACCCAAAATAGGGCATTAGTACAAGATGCCATACTGGTATTTCCAAACACAAACAACTGTTTTTCAAAAACTTAACAAACGTATAAATACAATGCCAAAGCAGAAGACAGATGATTTGTTGCAGTTGATCGTGTCGCTTACTCGGGCAGAAAAGCGCCATTTTAGACTTTTTGTGAAGCGCAATCAATCGACCAACGACATCTTATTCCTTCAATTATTCGACCATTTGGATAAATATCAGGAGTACGATGAAAACGCATTGTTAAAAAAAATTCCTGAAATCAAGAAAAGCCAATTGTCGAACTTAAAGGCGCACTTGTACAAACAATTGCTAACCAGCTTGCGCCTATTGGCTAAAAACAACAACGAAGATATCCTCATACGGGAGTCCATAGACTATGCCCGGGTGTTGTATAATAAAGGATTGTACCGCCAATCCCTAGACGTATTAGACAAAACCAAGCAAAAAGCCCAAGCCGAGCATTTCAACACCTTGGCATTGGAAATATTAGAATTTGAAAAGCGTATTGAAAGCCAATACGTCACCAAAAGCATTGAAGGGCGGGCAGATGAACTAAAAAAACAGGTAAAGGAAGTTTCCCGAAATGTTTTCACTTCCAATGCCTTTTCCGATTTGAGTTTACAGATGTATGCCCTCTATCTGAAAGTAGGCTATGTGCGCGATGAAAAGGATTTTAACTACATCAGCCGTATTTTCCATTCCAGCCTACCAGAAATTGCCTACCAAGACCTGGATTTTTGGGGTAAAATGAATTACTGTAGCGCCCACTATTGGTACTATCATATCGTGCAAGATTTCCCGCAGTGTTATCGTCATAGCCAGCGTTGGATTGATGTTTTCCATGAAGAACCTACCATGATTGGGTTGTACATCATTGAGTACCTCAAAGGTATGCACAAATTACTCAACGCCTTGTACAACACCCTACAATACAATCGCTTCCGGGAAACACTGGATAAATTGGAGGCTTTTCCTAAACGGTACGATATCACCAGTGACATCAATACGGAGAGTATTTATTACTTATTCTGGTATATCCACCGTATTAAACTCCACTTTTTGGAAGGTACTTTCTCCGAAGGAGTGAAGTTGGTAAAGCCATTGATGAAAATAATTGAAGAAGACACCTACAACTGGGACGAAAGGCGCGTGCTGGTCTTCTATTACCGCATTGCCTGCCTTTACTTCGCCAGCGGTGACAACGAAAAAGCCATTGATTACCTCAACCTGATCATTAACCAGAAAAACCCCGACTATCGCGAGGATATTCAGTCCTTTTCCAGAATATTAAACCTCATAGCCCACTTTGAACTAGGCAATCGGCAGTTGGTGGAATACCAAGTTAAATCGGTGTATCGGTTCTTAGCAAAATTGGAGGATCTACATGAAATCCAACGTGAAATATTCCACTTTATCCGCAAAACGCCCCGTATGCGTCAAAGCGAGCTGAGGGTAGAGTTTGTGTCACTGAAAGAAAAATTGGTGAAATTAGAAAACCAGCCCTACTCCCGCCGCCCCTTCCTCTACCTAGACATCATCTCTTGGTTGGAAAGCAAAATTGAGGATACAACCGTGCAAGAGGTAGTCAGAAGAAAATTTTGGAAAGAATGGGAATGTGATAAATATGCTACCCCAATAGCGAGTGCGAAAGGTGGCGCGGATGAGCCGTGACTAAGCGTATTTCTAAAATGTACTCACTTTCGCTCCAAGAGGAAAGTTTAGAAATAATCTGAATCCCCACTGAGCAGGTTTTACGCTATCCAAATCTCTCCCCGCAGGTAGGTGATAGCTTGGCCATCTAATGCCACACGGTCGCCGGAGAGGGTGCATTGCAGCAGGCCTCCTCTGGCACTCACTTGGCGTGCCTGCAAGGTATTTTTACCCAAAGCTTTTACCCAGTAAGGGGTGATTAGTGTGTGTGCAGACCCCGTCACAGGGTCTTCTGGTATGCCATATTTAGGGTAAAAACAGCGGACACCACATCGCAATCTTCCCCTGCGCGCTCACGATGATACCTCGTGGATGTACTCCTGCTATCAAGGCCATATCCGGTTGAAGCCCCTTTACGGTAGCAGCAGTTGGCACTATCGCCAAATAATCATCTATCCCCGTAAACAACGCCTGAATGGGTGTTCCTAATGCCTGCTCCATACCATCCGGCACAGGAATAGGCTGTGGGAAATCTGCTGGAAAATCCATGCGGTATCCAGTAGCCGTACGTTCCACAAAAAGCGAGCCGCTCAGCGTCGAAAACCGGAGTTGAGCTGTCGTCACCCCTATTTCCTGATACAACACATGAGCCGTAGCCAGCGTGGCATGACCACAAAGGCGCACCTCCTGTACAGGTGTAAACCACCGCAATGGGATAAAACCTTCTTTTCTGGCAAGAAGAAAGCGGTTTCCGATAGGTTGTTCTCCGTCGCAATAGCCTGCAACACCTCGTCTGGCAACCATTCGGCTAACGGTATCACCGCAGCGGGGTTGCCTTTAAAAACTTGGTGGTGAAATGCATCCACTTGGTAAATTCTTAATACCATTGTTGTACCTTTATCTTTGTGTTTCAATGTTGCGCAGCCACTTGGCAACCCAAATATCAACTAGCAGCCTCAAATATAGTATTGCCCTTCCAATAGGTAGGAATTTATTATCGTTAAAGAAACGCTTCAACCTTAGAAGTTGCTAGTTTGGCAAGCAAACTTTTCGCATTACCAAAAAAAGTAAGGCTTTGAAAAAACTCATTCTTTCGCTGACCATTTTATTGACTACCCACCTCATCATGGCACAACAAGTCCTGTCCAACGCTCCTTTTGAAAAAGAATGGAAATCCATCGACGAGGCATTGTCGAACGGGTTGCCCCAATCTGCCCAAACTTTGTTGGAGGGATTAGCAACCGAGCTACCCAACTTGGATAACGAACCATTGCGTACGGCTCATCACTTGAAATCCTTGCTCTATACGTTAGGCATCGAAACACAACTGACGGAAAGTGGAGAATGGCAATCCATCCGGCGCATGGAGTCGAAATGGGCCTCCGCGGAAGGGATGGAAAAAACCTTGCTGGCTTTTTATCTGGCACAACAGTACCACCAATACTACCAACAAAACGCTTGGACGATCAACGAGCGCACGTTCGTCAGTGGTTCATCCCCTACAGAAGAGGAGACTTCTTGGTCGTCGGCAGATTTTTTGGCTCGCATCAATACGCTCTTTCAGGAGGTGATGGATGATGTGCGCTTGCGCGATGTTGCTTTTGCGACCATCAGCCCCTTGATCGTCAGTCCTTCAAAAGAAAACGCTACGCGCCCCACCTTGTACGACATTCTCCTCTATCAAGTATTGACCTACTACACCCAGAATGATGCCTTTGTAGGAGAACCTCAATATGAAACGGCTTTGGACAATGTGCATTGGCTGGCCGATGCTTCAGAATTTATCCGGCTTGACTTGCCTACCTCAGATCAACCCACCGCCCAGTATCGGATGTTGTCCCTTTTTCAATCGGCATTGCGGTATGACTTAGCCAACCGCCCTACCAGCATGGCGTACCTGATGCTGGATTTGCACCGTTTGCGCTGGGTGTATAACTACTTGCAATCTAGCAACAAGCACGAAGCCTATTTAGCCGCTTTGGGTCAATTGCGCCAACGCATGGCAGGCAGTTCACAAGAAGCCGAAGTAATGGCTGCCATCGTAACCTATCACTACGAAAGAGGGCAATCCTACAACGCAGAAACCCCTAACGATACCCTGAGATGGTCTTTGAAAAAGGCAAAAGACCTTGCCCAAGAATTGGCTCAACAGTATCCCAAGACAGCGGCTGCACAAGATGCTTTATCTATCATCGGACAAATAGAAAGCCCCTCGTTGGAAGTGCAGATGGAAACAGTGCTGTTGCCAAACGATGCAGGGTTGGTATCTGTATCTTGGAATAATGTGGACAAGGTATATTTCCGCATTGTCGCCATCGATGCTGATTTTTACCACTCGAGCGACATAAGAGAGAAGGTACTTCAGTCGTTGGTTTCTCGCAAACCAGTTCTCAGTTGGCAGCAGGAACTACCACAAGCAGGGGATTACCGCGATCACCGTACGGAAGTTTCGTTCAAAGGTTTGCCCAAAGGAGTTTACAGTCTTTTGGTCTCGACACGGGAAGATTTTCACGAAGAAAAGGGGGTAGCCGCCTACGTACATTTTTGGGTATCAGAACTGGCATTGCTTACCGAAGGCAGTTATTGGAACGCCAATCGTCTGATGGTCGTCAACAGACGCAATGGGCAGCCTGTGGAAAAAGCGGCTATTACCCTATGGGGGTATGCCAATCGTTGGAATCGCGATAAACTCACCCGCTTAGGGGATTTTACAACCGATGCCAATGGCATTGCGGATATCAATGTACCCGATCAAGTCTATGGCAAAATATCCATCCAAACAGCCAACGATCATCTTTATTTAGACGAAGATATAACCGTTTCCTCCCGTATTGGCATAGAACGGGAAAACGTGCCTTATGCAGTCTTTTTCTTAGACCGGGGAATCTATCGCCCCGGCCAGCAGGTGCATTTTAAAGTATTAGCACTCAGGACTACCAAAGAGGGCTTGAACGAGATTGTACCCAACCAATCGTTTTCGGTCACTTTGCAAGATGCCAACAGTCAGGACGTAGCCAGCCTGACCTTGCAAACCAACAGTTTTGGCACAGCAGCGGGGGTATTTACTTTGCCCCAAAGTGGGTTATTGGGTCAAATGGGGCTGCGCACCGACCTCGGCAGGGGCAACACCCAAAGGTTTCGCGTGGAGGAATACAAGCGACCCCGTTTTGAGGTAGCCTTTCAAGCCTTAGAAGGAGGTGCTGCGTTAGGAGATACATTAGAGGTAAAAGGTACGGCCTTGGGATACAGCGGCCCAGCAGTAGCAGATGCCAAGGTGACATACACGGTTACTCGCAAAACGTGGCATCCGTACTGGCGTTGGCATTTCCGTGGGTATTTCCCTCCTCCTTCCTCCGAACCACAAACCATCGCTACTGGCACGGTAATGACGGATGCCCAAGGGCAGTTCTCCATCGTTTTTCCAGCAGAACCAGATGCCTCGTTGGAACAAGAAAACTTGGCGCAATTCACCTTTTCCGTCCATGTTGATGTAACGGACATCACTGGCGAAACCCATGCAGCCGACAAACAGGTTATGTTGTCCCGCTATCCTTACAATTTAGACATCAGTATGGAAACGCGTTGCGATCGGAAGGATGCCTTGTCGGCAACGCTGCGTTGCACCAATTTGGAAGGGCAACCCGTCAGCCAACCCGTACAGGTAGCTGTATTCCGTAAGCAAGCCCCCGAGCGCACCCAAATTCAACGTTTTTGGTCTTTGCCTGATATGCCCGTAATGCGGGAAAAAGATTTTCGCAAACAGTTCCCGCTATTGGCTTTCCGCCAAAATGAACTGCCCGGCAACTATGAAATAGGCCGCAGGTTTGGGAACAATCCATTACTTTAGATGGTAGTGCCAATATTGAACTCCCCGCTGCCACCTTCTGGCAACCCGGGCATTATGAACTAAGACTTTTACGCATCACGGAAGAAGGCGACACCCTGATGGCTACACACGATTTCACCCTGCATGATTGGGAAAGCCATCAGCACCCTGCCGGACAATGGCTTTACTTGCAATCGCCACAAAACAAGCGCAACCCAACGACACTTATTCCCATACGTTAGATGTGCAATCGGAGGCCGTTCACCCTTACTTAAAACTATCCAATCGCAGCAAAACCCTTTCAGGAGCAGTGGCTTGATAACAAGGCGTGGAGCTACGCTGTACAAGAAAAAGACCGAGGTGGATTATCGTGGCAATTGGTGTATGTATTGAACAACCGCTTTTTTACAGAAGACATATTCTTGGAGGTGCCTTGGTCTAACAAGCAATTGGAAGTGGTTTATGAAACTTTCCGTTCGCAGTTATACCTATGTGCCGAAGAAAAGTGGGTATTGCGCATTGATGCTCCCAACCAACAATCGCCGCTGCGGAGCTATTAGCGAGTATGTACGATGCCAGTTTAGACCCAGCTTTCTCCATTCCAATGGCATTTTGGCGCCTATCCCCTGCATAGGGTGGAAACAGCTTGGCAATCGCGTCAATTTAGACCCCTCAACGCGTGGTGTTACTTTAGGGATTATCAAGGATATGTATCCGCTGGGGAGCGCATCTATCCCACCCTATGGCTGTCCAACGAACACAGGTATGGCAGAATAGCAGGGGGCTTGCACCTGCGGGGAGAGCGAATGATGATGGCCGAAGCCCCCACCCCTATGTTGGCCAAATCACAATCAATGGAAATGGACAGTGATGGCATTACGGAGGCATCTGTTGCTGCACCACCGCCACCACCTGCACCTGGAGCACCCGAGCCTAATGCGACTACTGCTCCTGTGTCCATACGCACCAATCTACAGGAAACGGCCTTTTTCTTCCCACAGTTACGCACCGATTCCGATGGGCGCATCCGATTAGAGTTTACCTCGCCCGAAGCGCTGACCCGTTGGAAATTACAGTTGTTCGGACATACTACCGACTTGCAATATGTGTTGGATAGCAAGGAGTTAGTGACCCAAAAAGAGTTGATGATTTTGCCCAATGCGCCGCGTTTTGTGCGCGAAGGAGATCGGTTAGTCTTTACTGCCAAGGTGAGCAACCTCTCGGATACGCTTCTCGAAGGGCAAGCTACGCTGGAACTCTTCGACCCTGAAACCAACCAGCCGTTGGACGCTGTCTATCATTTACGCCCTTTGGAAACAGCCTTTGCATTAGCTGCTGACGGTTCACAAGCCATGCGCTGGGAACTCACCGTCCCTCTATCAGGAGTGGGTGTATTGGGATATCGTGTGTTAGCGCGTGCTGGCAACTTTTCTGACGGAGAAGAAGCCGCTATTCCCGTGCTGACCAACCGCTTGTTGTTGACGGAAGCCCGCCCACTGTTTGTGCCTGACGGAAAAACGGCTACTTTTGAAATGCCCCGTTTGGTGGATGCTGCTGCCAATACCGACCACCAACTATTTCGCTTGGACATCACAAGCAATCCGGCGTGGGAAGCTATCAAGGCACTACCCTATTTGCAGGAATATCCCTACGACTGCACCGAGCAAATGGTGAACCGCTACTACGCCAATGCGTTGGCTACGCAGGTAGTCACTAAGTACCCTCAGGTGAAAACAATCTTCGAATCTTGGCGGCGTTCGGATGCTTCCCTAAAAAGCCCGCTTCAAACCAATCAGGATTTGAAAACAGCCCTATTGGAAGCCACGCCTTGGGTAATGGATGCCAAAGACGAAAGCCTGCAACGCGAACGAATCGCCCTCCTATTCGACATCGACCGCATGGCGAATGAACAGGCTGTGACCCTTAAAAAACTATTGGATCGCCAAGCGCGAAACGGAGGCTTTAGCTGGTTTCCGGGCGGGCGCGAAAACTGGTACATGACGCAGTATGTAGCCGTACAATTAGCAAAAGTACGAGAAGCTACCACCACATTGCCTTATGATGCCCAACAAGCGTTGAATAGAGCGGTGCGCTACTGCGATGAACAGGCTTGGCAACACTATCAGGAAATGAAAAAACAGGGTGGGGATATGTCCAAAACAACGCCATCCCCCTTGATTGCTAATTACCTTTATGTGCGTGCTTTAGCTGGGCAAGATGCCCCATTAGATCAGCAATACAAAGAAATGTATGACTACTGGTGGCAACAGTCCGAGAAATACTGGCTGCAAACGAATCTGCACACCCAAGGTCTGTTGGGGCTTTCCGCACATATCAGTGGAAACCAGGTATTGGCCAACCAAATTTATACTTCCTTGGGCCAGCGGGCACTCCATTCCAATGAATTGGGTATGTATTGGAAATACAACTCGGGATGGTATTGGTATCAACAACCCGTAGAAACGCACGTACTACTCTTGGAATTTTTTGACAAAATGGATGCCAGTGACAACGACTTATCCAATATGAAGATATGGTTGCTTCGCCACAAGGAAACCAACCGATGGAAAACTACAACAGCCACCGCTGCTGCCATTCATGCCCTAACCAATACAGGCGACGACTGGCTGGCAGAGACTACGCCCTTGCAGGTTACTTTTCCAAAAATTCCAATCCTCCGACTATTCCACCAAACTACAATCGGCGCAAGCACAAGCGGAAGCAGGCACCGGTGCCTACCAAGTGAAGTGGACAACCCAAGAAGTACAACCTACCTTGGGAGTTGTACGCTTGAAGAACGAAGGAAAAGTGCCGGGATGGGGCGCCATGTATTGGCAATACTACCAAACCATCGACCAAGTGGAAAGTGCCACAGACAACCCGCTAAAAATAGAACGCCAGCTTTACCGAAGGGTCAACGAAGGAAAAGGGGAAGTGCTGCTTCCGCTACAAGGAACCCTTCAGGCAGGTGATCGCATCACGGTGCGCTTGGTGGTAAAAACCGACCGCGATATGGAGTTCGTGCACCTTCGCGACAGCCGTGCCAGCGGGCTGGAGCCGATAGATATCATAAGCCGATACCGTTGGCAGGGAGGTCTTGGCTACTACCAGCAAACGACCGATACTGGCACCCACTTTTTCATGGACTATTTGCCTAAGGGTGCTTACGTACTGGAATACGATCTCACCCTCAACCATACTGGTGATTTTTCGGGTGGGCTTGCTACCCTTCAGTGTATGTATGCCCCTAAATTTGTAAGTCATAGCCAAGGGCAGCGGCTGCAAACAACGCCTAATGATTAGGATGCTAAAGTATAACGGAACGAATAACTTAGTAATTTGACGGAAATAAACTGTTCAATTTTTTTAGGCGATTCGCAAAATTGAACAGTTTATTTTTATCCGTCCCTTAGTGCATAAAGCCAAGTCAAAAATGGGATCACTTATTTTTTTCCCGTCACTTAGATTCTCGCGAGTTGTATCGGTTAAACTTTCCTATCTTTGTCTTTATGAAAAGATTCTTCAACACCACGGGGCTTTGTAAACCGGAAGACCATATATGGTGGAGCCTTTCCGCGATTACTATGAAGATATACTTCGGCTCATAGAGGCCAAGCAGTATTTCCTCATCCATGCACCGCGCCAAACGGGGAAGACTACCTTTTTGCATTCCCTCGCGCATCGGCTGAACAGCGAGGGGCAGTTTGTAGCTACCGTCTGTTCGTTGGAATCGGCTGGTTACCCCAGTATTTCTGTGGAGGATGCCAATGAAGTTTTCATCAAATCCATGCACCGCACGGCAGCGCTATTCTTGGAAGGCGACGAAATGCCCCCTTCCCCGCTGATTATAGCAAAAGCGCGTCCCTACTTCAAGACTATCTTTCGGACTGGTGTCGTGCATTGCGCAAGCCCTTGGTGCTCCTTTTGGATGAGGTGGATGCCCTTTACGACGATGTACTTATCTCTACCCTGCGCCAGTTGCGCGATGGTTTCCAAACACGGCCAGCGGGATTCCCCCAATCCGTGGCTTTGGTGGGGCTGCGCGACATACGCGAATACCGCTTGCGCGCCCGCGCCGACAACCCGTCCATAGGGGCTGGTTCGCCATTCAATGTCAAGGCTAAATCGTTTTTCTTGCCTGTGTTTAGCCAAAAGGAAGTGCGTGAATTGCTCCAACAGCACACCGACGATACAGGACAGGTATTCACGGAGGAGGTATTCCAAAAACTGTACGAATACTCTGGCGGACAACCTTGGCTCACCAATGCATTGGCCAACGAAATAGTGGCCAAAATGCTAAAGAACGACCATACCCAACCCATCACGCCCGATTTGGTGGAACAGGCCAAAGAACGCCTCATTGCCCAGCGGCAGACGCATTTGGATAGTTTAGCCGATAAACTACAGGAAGACCGCGTAAAAAAGGTGGTTGTAAGTATCATCTCAGGTAATGCGCTGCCTTTTGACGGTTGGGACGATGCCGTCAGGTATTGCCGAGACCTTGGTATTATCTCACAGGGTACCCCCATTCGTTTCGCCAACCCCATCTACAGGGAAATCATCACGCGAATCATCAGCAGCGTATTCGCAGACAACATCAATCAGGACATTGCGCAGACTATCTGGTATTTACGCCCGGATGGCTCGTTAGATATGGACAAACTCTTGGAGGCTTTTGTCGATTTCTACCGCTGGCATGCAGAATCTTGGTTGGACAGATACCAGTATAAGGAAGCGGGTCACCAACTGCTTCTCATGGCTTTCCTACAACGCATCGTCAACGGTGGCGGACGCATAGAACGCGAAATGGCCGCTGGTAATGGACGTACCGACTTGGCGGTTTTTTGGAACAATCAGGTCATCCCCATAGAAATCAAGATGCACCACAACGCCCGCTCTCAACCCGATGGTTTGCGGCAAATAACTCGCTACATGGATAGGCTGGGACAGCAACAGGGCTACCTCATCTTATTTGAAAAAAAATCTCCCGAGGAACTACCGTGGGAAGAGCGCATCCGCCGCGAAGTGCTTGAGGTGGACGGCAAGGAAGTGATTTTGATGGGGATGTAAGGAATCTTCTATACAATTGGCTATACTCAGTGGGTGTTTTCAAACCCCTACCCCACCCTTGCAAACAAACTTTCCCTATCTTTGTCTTTATGAAAAGATTCTTCAACACCACGGGGCTTTGTAAACCGGAAGACCACTATATGGTGGAGCCTTTCCGCGATTACTATGAAGATATACTTCGGCTCATAGAGGCCAAGCAGTATTTCCTCATCCATGCACCGCGCCAAACGGGGAAGACTACCTTTTTGCATTCCCTCGCGCACCGGCTGAACAGCGAGGGGCAGTTTGTGGCTACTGTCTGCTCGTTGGAATCGGCTGGTTACCCCAGTATTTCTGTGGAGGATGCCAATGAAGTTTTCATCAAATCCATGCACCGCACGGCAGCGCTATTCTTGGAAGGCAACGAAATGCCCCCTTCCCCCGCTGATTATAGCAAAAGCGCGTCCCTACTACAGGACTATCTTTCGGACTGGTGTCGTGCATTGCGTAAGCCGTTGGTGCTCCTTTTGGATGAGGTGGATGCCCTTTACGACGATGTACTTATCTCCACCCTGCGCCAGTTGCGCGATGGTTTCCAGACACGGCCAGCGGGGTTTCCCCAATCCGTGGCTTTGGTGGGGCTGCGCGACATACGCGAATACCGCTTGCGCGCCCGCTCCGACAACCCTTCCATTGGAGCTGGTTCGCCATTCAATGTCAAAGCGGAGTCTTTTTTCCTGCCTGTGTTTAGCCAAAAGGAAGTGCGTGAATTGCTCCAACAGCACACCGACGATACGGGACAGGTATTCACGGAGGAGGTATTCCAAAAGCTGTACGAATACTCAGGTGGGCAACCCTGGCTCACCAATGCATTGGCCAACGAAATAGTGGCCAAAATGCTAAAGAACGACTATACCCAACCTATCACGCCCGATTTGGTGGAACAAGCCAAAGAACGCCTCATTGCCCAGCGGCAGACACATTTGGATAGTTTAGCCGATAAACTGCAGGAAGACCGCGTAAAAAAGGTGGTTGTAAGTATCATCTCAGGTAATGCGCTGCCTTTTGACGGTTGGGACGATGCCGTCAGATATTGCCGAGACCTAGGTATTATTTCACAGGGTACGCCCATACGTTTCGCCAACCCTATCTACAGGGAAATCATCACGCGAATCATCAGCAGCGTATTCGCAGACAACATCAATCAGGACATTGCACAAACGCATTGGTACTTAGATCCCGATGGCTCCTTGAATATGGATAAACTACTTGATGCCTTCGTGACATTCTACCGACGACATTCCGAATCTTGGATAGACAGATACCAATTCAAAGAGGCGGGGCACCAACTGCTACTCATGGCTTTCTTGCAGCGCATCGTCAACGGTGGCGGGCGCATAGACCGCGAAATGGCCGCTGGTAATGGGCGCACCGATCTAGTCGTCGAATGGGGCGAACAGGTCATTCCTATTGAATTGAAAATCAACCATGACAAATGGTCGGAGCCAGAAGGAAAGGAACAAATTGCCCGATACATGGACAAATTGGGGCAACGCAAAGGCTACCTCGTTCTTTTTGAGAAAAAGACCTCCGAGGAACTGCCGTGGGAAGAGCGCATCCGCCGCGAAGTGCTTGAAGTGGACGGCAAGGAAGTGATTTTGCTGGGAATGTAGATACTCTTCCATGCTTGTAAGTAAGTAAGCAATACCCGTTCATTGTAAACAGTATAAGCGATAGAAATTTTCAATCATCATATCAACACAAAACCACATACGACTCATTACATTATTGCAATATATTTAAATTTAACAAAATTATTTTTCAAATGCAACCATGTTGCAGTATTTAGAAACTATCTTGCCCACGCTTTGCCAAACTATCCATGCCTTGTCGCCTCTTTCTTTCTGTTTCGGCATTAGTTTCCAAAGTTGAGAATACTAACCAGTTGTAGTTTTAGTCAATTTTCATCAACCAAAACACAGTATTTGCATGAGGACTATGTATGCAACTATCAGTTTTGCCGTGCTGTTTGCAGGACTGGTATTTACCACCACACTTTCCGCTCAACGCACTTGCGTTACCATGAATATCTGAACACGAGATGGAACAAGACCCCAAGCGCGCATTGAAACTCGGAACAAATCGAGCAACACACCCGCCAGTTTATACAACAGGCAGACCAACGCGCCGTCAATGGTGTCGTTACTATTCCAGTTGTTGTACACGTCATTTACAACAATGCCACTGAAAAACATCAGCAATGCAACAGATCCAACTCAGATTGATGTGTTGAACGCTGACTTCCGCTGTACTAATAGCGATGCCGACAATACTTGGTCGCAGGCGGCAGATTCGAAATACATTTGTATGGCCTTGTGGATCCTAATGGGAATCCAATCAACGGCATTACACGTACCTCTACCAGCGTCACCGCTTTTGGCAACCAATGACAACATGAAGTTCAATTCTTCAGGTGGGAAAGATGCCGATTCGCTGGCAGCTACCTTAACATCTGGGTATGTGACATATCGAGGTATTTTAAGTTAAGTGCCCAGTTCCCCTCGTGGTTCTGCTGCTACGGACGGGGTAGTAATCGACTACCAGTACTTCGGCACTATCGGCACAGCTACGGCACCTTCAACCTGGGTCGCACGGCCACGCATGAGGTAGGTCACTGGCTCAATCTCCGCCACATTTGGGGAGATGGCAACTGCAATGTAGATGACTTCGTAACCGACACCGTCTGATGCTGCTAACTATGGTTGTGCCCTAGGTCACGTTTCTGAAAGTACCGTGATATGGTACAAACCATGGACTATTCCGACGATGCTTGTATGAACTCTCTTTACGGTCCGGTCAGAAGACTCGTATGCGTGCCCTGTTCGATACAGGTGGCGCACGTGCTACCTGCTCAACTCCAGTGCTTGTGGTGCCTCTCCTACTCCTACTTGTAATGACGGCATCCAAAACGGTGACGAAACAGGCGTGGACTGTGGCGGCAGCAACTGCCCTGCATGCGCTGCTTGTACCAACGTTGTTGTGATCACTTTTGATAACTACCCAGAGTGAAACTACTTGGGCTATTACCAACGCTGGCGGTAGTGTTGTCGCTTCTGGTACTTATGGTAGCCAAGCGGATGGTTCTACCTCAATACTACGGTATGCCTACCTGATGGATGCTACAATTTCACTATCAGCGACAGCTATGGCGACGGTATTTGCTGCAGCTTATGGCAACGGTTCTTACACCGTTTCTCAAGGTGGCACGACATTAGCTTCCGGTGGTTCTTTCACTACAAGCCAGACAACTAATATCTGCATCGGTGGCGTTCTGCTCCAACTTGTGATGATGGCATCCAAATGGAGACGAAACTGGCGCGGATTGCGGCGGTTCTTGCGCCCTTGTGCTACCTGTGATGATGGCATCCAAAACGGTGACGAAACGGGTGTGGATTGCGGCGGCTCTTGCGCCCTTGTGGCGGAGGCGGCTGTACGACTACCCAAGTGAACTTTGCCAACTTTGAAAGCAATTTGCATATGGATAGACGGCGGCACCGATTGCGCCCGCGTTACCAACGCCACTTACGCTAATAGTGGCACCGAAGCGTTTCGCTTACGCGATAATACTTCTACTTCTGTGATACCATTGGCAACCTCAATCGGTGGCTATGAAGAAGTCACCGTTGACTTCAGCTACTACTCCCGTCGGTATGGAAAGCGGGGAAGATTTCGACACAAGTATCCACCAATGGCGGCAGCAGTTACCAGACATTGGTTACTTGGGCGAGTGGCGCTGATTTCAATAACAATACCCGCTACAATGAGTCAGTCACGATAACAGGCATTTACAGCACACTCGTATTCGCTTCCGCAACGCACGCTTCAGCCGATAACGATGCCGTCTATTTTGACGATATCAACATCAGCGGATGTGTGAACGGCAACCGCCTCAGCGGAGAAGAGTTTATTGCCGATGTGTTAGTGGCTAACCCAGCAGTGGGTGTAAATCACGCTGTATTGTTCCCCAATCCTACTAGCGAAATGTTGAATGTGGACTTCTTCTTCAGCGGTAAAACGGAAGGGAAACGTTCAAATGATCGTCATGGACATCACGGGCGCTGGAAATTATGAACAATACCAAAGCACTCCCGGGCGCACAACGCCGCACCGTGGATGTAAGCCGCCTCAGCGTAGGTGTTTACATGCTCCACATCGTCACGGATGAAGGACGCACTACGCACGCTTGCGGTAACGAAATAAGAGTATGTTTTGAAATTTAATTGGGTGTTATTGTTAGTTTTGAATGCAAGACTAAATATTCAAAGTGCTTCCTGATTTTCAAGGATTCGCTTCGCGTCTGTTACTTCGTGGTGGCTTCGCCGCTATTACGTGGAGTCAAGCTTGCGGCTATTTCGTGGTTTAGAATTGTGGCGCCGGAATAAAACTTTATTTAGCTCTCGGCAGAGCCGAGACAAGCTACTAAATTCAGTTTTGATTCCTCAGCTGCAGAAACTTTAAATCGTTGAACTCCGAGGAGTCGAAGACGATCAGCGAAGCAAATCAGTTCGCAAAATTTCAAAACACACTCTAAAACAACCCCTGTTTACAGGTTGAAAAACACCGGGCGACAAACTGTCGTTCGGTGTTTTTTTTGTAAAAAAACGTGGGACTTTTGAAAGGAATCAGAGGTAATATTCCACGTGTATGCTTATTTCGATTCCTTTGCTGTGATCGAGGCATGTTTACCATATCTGCGACCCTGCCTGTTTTTTTAGGCTCGGGGCAGCGGTGGTAGCGGAACCCCCGCTCGGCGGGGATGTAGCGGACGACGCGGTGCTGGGACGGCTCAACCGGCCCAGCAGCCCCCCTACAAACCTATTGGCCTATCACCCCTATATTCCTATCAACACAACATCCTGAGCAGTGAACCGGCACTACCCGGGATGTTTGTTTTTCATCGGTACGAATACCTCTATTGCGAAGTGGTTACACCATCAAATCTGATGTGGCCTTCCCAACATTCCTTTCAAAGTTTGCAGGAATTGAGCACCCGTGGCACCGTCTATAACGCGATGATCACAAGAAAAGCGTCACCTTCATGATCTGGCCTACTTATGACACCGTTGCGAACCACTGGCTTTTCAAGAATCCTCTACCGCTAAGATACAAGCGTCGGGTGGGTTGATGACAGGTAAACTCTCTTCAATGCCGAACATACCCAAATTGGAAATGGTGAAGGTGTTGCTCTGCATTTCACTGGGTTGTAGTTTTTTATCCTTGGCTTTTCCCGCCAATGTTTTCACCTCCGTATTGATCTGCGAGAGGGACTTCATATCGGCATACCGCACAACTGGCACCAACAGGCCATCCGTTACTACCGCCACACCGATATTAATATCCTTATTGGTGCGAATAAATGCCCATCCAAGAACTATTGATAGCCGGATGCTGGCGAAGCGATGCCGCACAAGCCTTGATTACCAGATCGTTGAAGGATATTTTAACTGGCGAAAACTCATTGATGCGCTGGCGCAAAGCTGTAGCCTTGCCCATGTCGATCTCCACTGAAAGGTAAAAATGGGGGGCCGAAAACTTGCTTTCGCCCAAGCGCCGCGCAATCACCTTGCGCATTTGCGAAAGGGGTGTATCTTCGTAAGCACCACTACCCGCAGGTGAAAAAGCAGCCGCAGCGGTTGCCACAGCAGCTGGGGCGGCAGGAGCAGCCACAGGCGCTGGTTGAGCCATAGCGGCTTCAACATCGCGCTTGACGATGCGCCCATTATCACCCGATCCTTTGATGGATGCCAAATCGACATTGGCTTCCTTGGCGATGCTTTTTGCTAAAGGAGATGCCTTCACACGCTCATCCGCAGCAGGCACGGATACTGCCGCAGGCGCAGCTACAGGCGCAGTCGTAGTCGCTACGGGGGGAGCTGTCGCAGCAGCAGGTGTTTCAACGGGTGCAGGAGCCGTTGCCCCACCTCCAGAAGCAGCGATGGCTGCTTGCCAGTCTTCACCAGCTTTACCTATAACAGCAATCACGCCGTCGATCGGCACGGTACCTTCCTTCACTGCAATGTGCAGCAATACACCATCGAAGTAACTGTCCAATTCCATCGTGGCTTTGTCGGTTTCCACTTCGGCCAATGTTTCGCCGGCCTCTACCTTGTCGCCTTCGTTTTTGAGCCAGGCAATAATGTTGCCTTCCTCCATGGTGTCACTCATGCGTGGCATGCGAATGACTTCCGCCATAATTCTATTATTTTCGTGTGTGTTAGTACATATACGTCAGGGCTGGGCGCAAAAATGCGATATTTTGCTCAAATATCCCACGTTCTGACAACAGTTATCACAAATCCTGGTTCAGAAAACTTCCAAAAAAGCTACACAAAGCAGGAAGACTGTATATTTGCAGGCGCACCAGCCTCGGTGTAAAGTACAAAACAACTATGCAGTTTTCATCAAAATTAATAGAACAAGCGGTGGACGCGTTCGCCGGGCTACCGGGAATAGGGCGCAAAACCGCCCTGCGGTTGGTTCTCCACCTGATACAACAACCGCCAGAAGTGAGCCAAGCTTTTTCCGCCGCCATTGTGCGTATGCGTGAAGGAGTGCGCGAATGCAGCAGATGCCACAATCTGAGTGATGAATCCCTGTGTACGGTTTGTAGCGACACGCGCCGCAATCCGCAATTGGTGTGCGTAGTGGAAAGCATACGGGATGTGATGGCCATTGAGGAGACTCAGCAATACCACGGCATGTATCATGTGCTGGGTGGCGTAATTTCTCCCATCGAGGGCGTAGGCCCCGAACAACTAAACATACGCAGCTTGGTGCAGCGCGTGCAGGAAGGCGACATCCAAGAAATCATCATGGCTGTAAGCCCCACCATAGAAGGCGAAACCACCATCTACTACATCACCAAACAACTAGAAGGCCAACCCGTTCGGGTCAGCACCATCGCCAGAGGGGTTGCTTTCGGAGGAGAATTGGAGTACGCCGATGGTATTACCCTAGGCCGAAGTATCGTGGCGCGGGTGCCTTACAAGCTCGACTGATACCTATGAAGCTAAGCATCGTTATTGTCAACTACAACGTGCGGTATTTTTTGGAGCAAGCCCTGCTCTCCGTGCGCAAGGCTATCCGCGCCATCGATGCCGAGGTCTTCGTCGTTGACAATAATTCGGTGGATGACTCTGTGGCGGTCGTTCGCGAAAAATTCCCAGAAGTTAAGCTCATTGCCAATGCAGACAACCCCGGGTTTAGTATTGCTAACAATCAAGCTATTCGGCAAAGCAAAGGCCAATATGTACTCCTGCTGAACCCCGACACGGTGGTAGAAGAAGACACCTTCGAAAAGTGTATCGCTTTCATGGATGCCCATCCCGAAGCCGGAGCTGTGGGTGTGCGTATGATTGACGGAGCAGGCAAATTCCTGCCAGAATCGAAGCGGGGCTTCCCCTCACCTTGGGTGGCTTTTGCCAAGAGTTTTGGGTTGTCGGCACTTTTCCCTACGTCGCGCCTGTTCAACCACTATCATCTGGGGTATTTAAACGAAATGGAAACGCATGAAATAGAAGTACTTGCAGGTGCCTTTATGTTCATGCGCCGAGCAGCTTTGGACAAAGCAGGGCTGCTAGATGAAGCCTTCTTCATGTATGGCGAAGATATCGACCTCTCCTACCGCATCGTGTTGGCAGGTTACAAAAACTACTATCTACCCGAAACGTCCATCATTCACTACAAGGGTGAAAGCACCAAAAAAGGCAGCTTAAACTACGGGAAAAAGCCTTTTATCAGGCCATGATTATTTTTGCCCGCAAGCACTTTACAGGCCGTCAAGCGTATTGTTCGTGGCCATGCTACAAATGGCCATCTACCTGCGCGCAGGCCTCACACTCATACACAATACGCTCCGCCGTTTTTTGCTGCCTTTGGTGGAAGGCACACTGGTCTTTGCAGGGCTACTTTTCCTACAACACTTCTCCAACTATCACTTCCACGACCCTAACTATTACGACGACCAGGTCAAATGGTTCAACTTTTCCGCTGTATGTACTCATTTGGTTAGGCGGCATATTTTGCCGGTGCCTACGATGAGCCCTTCCAGATTCGCCGTCTGCTACGTGGTTTACTTACTGGCACGGCTGCTACTGGCTGCTACGTATGGGTTCTTGGAAGACAGCTATCGCAGCAGCCGGGCGCTGCTCCTATTGGGTACTGCGTGGGCATTTGCCGCTACGTTGGGAGTGCGTTGGTTGTGGTTTTTTATTCGCCACCGCTCCTTGGATATGGGGCGTGAAAAATCGCGCCGTCTTATCTTGGTGGGAAGCACCACCGAAGCGGAACGTGCCCTTCAGTTGCTACACAAAGCAGGGGTTAAAAGCAATCCATTAGGCAGAGTCAACTTGGAAGCAAGCGCCCCTACGGGGGATGCCTTGGGCAACATCCGCCAACTGCCGGAAATCGTGCGCATCTACAAGGTGGACGAAATCATCTTCTGTTCCAAGGACATGGCCGTACAAGACATCATGCAATGGATGACCCAACTAGGCCCTCAACTACTCTACAAAATACTACCCGAAGACAGCATCAGCATCATCGGCAGCCATTCCAAAAACACCAGCGGCGAACTCTATACCATTGACATACAATTCAACATTGCCCACCCACTCCAGCGGCGCAACAAACGCCTTTTCGACCTTGGCGTTAGCCTCCTACTCATGGCCACCACTCCGCTGTGGCTGTTATTGCTTCCGCCCGGCGGGCATACTCAACAACGCGCGTGGCGCGTGCTGTTCGGGCAAGGTAAAAATCCTGTGGCTTGCACTCCCGATGCCGCCCTACACCACCTACCGACATAAAAAAAGGCGTTGTTAGCCCCGTCCAAGCCCTACAAATATCCAACCCCGATGCACATACCTTGCACCGCCTCAACCTACTCTACGCCAAAGACTACGAACTGTGGTCGGATGTGGAACTGCTCTGGAAAGCCCGCCATGCTTGGGGTGCATGAGTAGTAGGGCTTGAAATCGTTATACAACCATGTTTAATGAGGGCGTTTCCACCCCCGCATCAACCGAGTCCCGGTATTGGCCATAGCTACGGCGGGGGTGTCAGGCTGTCCACGGCTCGCTGTTCGCTTCCTACCCGTGGGCTGTGCGGCTTGTGCCGCCCACCGTTCCCATCCTTGCCGCTATTCCACGCCAAATGTTACCTTTTCTATTGCGAGCGCGTCCAGTGGGTGAACCAGACGTATCAGTAGGGTATTGACCACTATACCCTCTTGCCACTAACCGGGAAGCAGGCACCCCACCATCCATCAGGTAGCGCTTCACCCTTTCTTGCGCGTAGCTGGCTGATGTACGCGGGCGAGGTCTTCCCTCCAGCGCCATCTGCAAAGCCTTTATTTGGAGTATTGTGGAGGGGTTCTGAGGCAAGTGTGCTTCCACTCGTCCAAAAGGGCAAAGTATTGATATCGGCACTTTCTGCTTTGAAAAACAACACCTGCGCACTGAGTACCGTTACGGCTTCGCGGTCATTTTTCCACTTAGGGCATCCCCCTTTTTCGTAATAGCCTAGGGTTTGTGGGCAGGCATCGCGGATATCCTCAATGCCATCGCCGTCGCTATCCGGGCATCCATTGAATAAGGGGAGTCCGAACCATTCCGGGCAAGCGTCATCTTCGTCCAAGATGCCATCTTCGTCCGTGTCCACTGCAGGGCAGCCTCGTCGTTCCGGAGGGCCTTTCGTGGTGGGGCAATCATCTTGATGGTCTTGTACACCGTCGCCGTCCGTATCTTGCGGGGGGCAGCCCAATGTTTCCGCCGTTCCAGCCAGCACAGGGCATCGATCGTAAGGGTCAGCTATTCCATCGCCATCGGTATCTGGGCAGCCTTGCATGGCCGCCTCACCTGGCGCCATTGGGCAATGATCTACTGCGTCTTCTACTCCATCCCCATCGTAATCCGGGCAACCTTGCGTGCGCGCAGTGCCGGGTTTCAGCGGACAAGCATCCTCCCAATCGGGAAT
Organism: Saprospiraceae bacterium; assembly: GCA_041392765.1. Lineage (GTDB taxonomy): Bacteria > Bacteroidota > Bacteroidia > Chitinophagales > Saprospiraceae > Lewinella. Next base: position 71,578 of record JAWKLL010000013.1, on the reverse strand, counting down.
GCCATCCTTATCCAAATCGGCTGTATTTCCCAAATGGAACGCCGCCTTCAAAAAGACCTGTCCGTACCGATCCTTGTCTCCCGGATTTCCCGACACACTAACACCATCTAAATAATCGGTGGTGGTGAACACATATTGCAGTCCGCTTTCCAAGGATAGCCACCTCATCATTTTCCATTCCAATCCAAAAGATACTGGAATCATCCACGCTCGTTTATCATACGCTGCTTCTAGGTCAATTTTCACCAAATCAGCTAGAGGCAAATGGGTGTTATCCAATAAATAAGCGTTGTCCTGAAATTGAATCACCCCGACGCCTAAGGCTGTAAATGGCATAAATCGATGTTGGCCCAAGGGATAAAAGCGGGCATCCAAAGCCAAATCCGTAAAATCGGTAGCAAAGCTAAAGGCGCGTGCCTGTCGGTAGGGGTCATCGAAAAAAAGGTCTTCAGCGCGGATTCGTCCTTTATGAGCCGCCATACCTATTTGCAGATACTCGTTCCAACGATAGCGCAAACTCCCCCCCATGAGCCATGTTTTGCCTCTAAACGTGCCAAAACCGAGTTCACTTACATCGCCCTGATAACACACGGCTCCTACACCACCAGACACAACCCAGCGGCTAGCGGGTTGAGCTACCCCTACCTGTGCCGCCACTCCTAAAAGAGCAACGACCAATACGAAGCACCAACGATGTAGTTTGTGACACATGACCATATATACGCAAAACCCTTAGTGAAAGTCGCTACAAAAGGTCTTTCTGCTAATTAAAATGCAGAAACACATTGGCTATAGCCACAAAGATAGCCATAAGTAATGCCCAACTAAAATTTTTAATAGTAAAGCCCTTCAAAAAATAGGCGGCAATCATTAAAATGGCAGCATCAACCACCAAACTAAACAACCCCAAGGTGATCCAGCGCAAGGGAGCTGTGATGGTATCTAGAATACGACCAAGGGTTGCATTTAGGATGGCTAGTACAAAAGCAACGATCAGCGCCCGTGTAAAGTCCTCGATTTTGATGCCCTCCAGCAAATAAGCACTGCCCATGAGCACCAATGCCATGAGCAGCGTTTTTATCAAAAAAGACCCTGCTCGTTTGGGTAGCCAGCAATAAAGTGTCATAGTTTTTCGATTGGTTTAGTAGCTAAATTTGAGTTGATAATACTATACCATCGTAAACATAAACGTTTTATGGTAATAAAATACACTATATGGGGCGATATTTTTGCATAGCAACCACATTTTGCCGATGCTACCAATACTATTAGCACTGAATATGTTTTCCGTAGCGTGAACCAATAGCATCTTGATAGTAATAGTAATCAATAAGATTTATGCTGCCTATTTTTTGTTTTTAGTAATTCGTCTCAGCTTTCGGTTTAACTTTTTCGAAGTTTTATTCAGGTAAATCAGGTCAAATTCTATATAGATTTTGCCCATGGCTTTTTCTGTTGCTTGATAATTAATTTCAATCGTATAAGGTTCTTTAGGAAAAATCGGAATGAGTGATACCTGATATTTTGGAAAAGCCAACGGATCCGTTATATAACTACTCCCAAGATCAATACTCATAAAAGTTTCAATAGGTTTTATGTTATCTGTATTTTGGGGTAAAAACAAAAAAATCGGCTCATCAGTAGCGTTGTCGAATTGAATACGAATGTTGATACTGTCCGCACCCATTTGAAAAAACTCCCCTTTCACAATCACAGCATCAACTTGAATCGAAAAACTAGTGCATAAACAAAATGAAAAGGATGCCATTAGCCCAAATACAGTCATGATAATGTTACTATTTATCGTGAAAGATGGATAAATATACTACATGACTAGTTATTGAACAACTTCGTGTTGTGCGATAGTTGGCAAACGCTTTTCAGCGATTACACCTACGAATCCTGAATGGTTTTGCAAGCGGTGCGGCTTTCATCATTTGATATACCCATCATTCACCCGCTTTATCGGCGCAAAGTGGTCTCCTTGTGGGCGAACAGCGGAGTTGTGAGCCTGGCGGCGGCTGTGGCTGGCGCAAGGATTTAGTGGTAACCCCGACATCAGGAGGTGGACGACCCGGTGCCGGCTATGGCTATCAGTATCGGCAATTACCCCCTGATTGTCAATCGAAGGCGAACTCCAATTCTACTCGCCGGTTGAGTTGTCGGCCTGCTTCGGTGCTGTTGTCTGCGAAGGTTTGGTTTCGCCATAAGCTTCTACGATGACGGTTCCGATCCACGGCTTGGTTGATGGCGATAAAATGATGACGGCCTCAGCTCGCCGCAAGGATACCTCGTGGTTGATGTCTGCCGCGCCTTTATCGTCGGTATGGCCGATGATTTTGAGTTCCCAGTCGGCGCGTTCGCGCATGAGGGCGGCCAAATTATCCAAATGGGGGTACGCTTTGTAGTAAATTTCGGCCTTGCTGGAAGGGAAATAGAGGTTGCGCATGGCTACATTGAGGATGTTCAGTTCGCGCTCATTCACGATGGGGCAACCTTCGTTGGAGCGAGGCCCAAAGGTATTGGGGCAAGCGTCTAAAGCATTGACCAAGCCGTCCTTGTCGAAGTCGGTGTCGGGGCAGCCACGACTGACAAAGGTGCCGGGTTCATCGGGACATTCGTCGAACTGATCTACGATGCCGTCGCGGTCGCGGTCGTCGATGGGGCATCCGTTGTTGCTTTCCACGCCAGCTAATCCGGGGCAATCATCGATTTCATCGCGGATACCGTCGAAGTCCCTATCGGGCCAGGGGCATCCTTGGTTGGCGGCAGGGCCGGCCACTTCAGGGCAATTATCGAGATCGTCGGGGATATTGTCGCGGTCGAAGTCGTTGGCCAGCCCGCCTTTGGCAGCGAGCACGTCTTCTGGGCATCCGTTGTTGTGGGCGGGGCCGGGTTCTTGGCGGCATTTGTCGAGCATATCCGGCACGCCGTCTTTGTCGGCATCTCTGTATCGGTCGCCAATGCCGATGAGTAGCCCCACCTCGTGCGAGCCACGGCTGTAATCGCGCAAGCCGCCCGTGTTGAAATCATAAGCATAGTTGAGTTCCACCCGGCTATTAAGCTGAATGCCAGCCAAGGCGACGGCTGCTACATCGGAACGATAGGTACCAGCCAGCCAGAAGGTTTGGAGGAAGTCGGCGCGCAAACTGAAATCGTATTGGGGGTCGCCGTCTTCGCCCCATTTGGCCAATACCAAGGGTTGTAGTTGGAATCCCTCGGAAATAAAAAAGCGGTAGGCCGCGCTGACGAAATAGTGCCGCTGAAGGGTGGCCGTGGTATTGATCTCTCCGAAGCGGATGCGACGTTCCAATAGTTGAGGTACGCTCAACCCGAGGCTAAAATGCCCCGTTTGGAGATGAAGACCAACATTGAGGTCGGGAAACCAGGTGCCGTCCATAGCGGTGAGAAAAAGGAGGTCGTCTTCGTGCTGCACGCGGGTACCTCGCCTAACGCGGAGTTGGTAATACCCGGCGGTAGCACCTGCCGATAAGAGGGTACGTGCCCCCAAGGGTTGCTGGTAAGCTAGCATAGCAGAACCGCCCGTTCGCTGCAAAGCACCTGCTTCGTCCTGAAAGAAATGCCCACCGACCGCCCAACGGCTACCTTTCCATTGAACGGTGCCCAACTTGGTGACGGGTGCATCCTTCAGGCCTGTCCATTGGTGGCGGTACTGTACGCCAACCACAGCGCCTTCTTGCTGGGTGATGGTGGCGGGATTGAAACCATAGGGTTGCGTCCAATAATTGGAAAACAACGGGTACTGCTGGGCGCGCAGGGTAACGTGGCCTATTGCTAGCAGCGATATGAGGATAAGTATCAGTCGTTTCATGCGTTTAGATTTGATGTTGTAAACTGGCTGTTCCGTTTTGAGGGTATTCTTTTAATTCAGAATTTTTCATCCCTTAACGGATGATAGAAACAGCCCCCGTCCGTTTGCTGTTGGTAGGATCGTTCAACCACAGCACGTAATAATAGGTACCTGCGGGCAAGGGGCTGCCGTCGTTTCGATAGCCTTGCCAGTCGCTGGAATAGCCTTCGCGGGCTAATTGTAGCACGCCCCATCGGTCGTAGAGTTCCAGGCGATTGTCGGGAAAGTACTCGATGCCCTCAATAACCCAGTTGTCATTTTTTCCGTCCCCGTTGGGGGTTATTAGTTCGTAGAAGACGAGGTTGGCACAAGCTGCATCAACGGTTAATTGCGCTTCCCATGAGCAGTTATTGGCATCCCTGACACGTGCGGCATAAGTCCCGGCGGGTACTCCTGAAAGCACTTCATCGGCGTTGCTGACCGACCACTCGTAGCTGTAAGGTGGTGTGCCGCCCGATACTGCCAGCATGATTTCGCCGTCGCTGCTTCCGTGGCAACTTTCGGGAAGGATTTGTACAGCCACATCCAACCTATCGGGGCTTGTGATAGCAACGGTATCGGATTGTTCACAGCCGTTGGCATCTTCCAACTGGTAGAAATACAGACCGGGGCCTAAGTCCGCGATCACATGAGTGGTATCCCCTGTTGACCAATTAAATTGATAAGGCTGAGTGCCGCCCTGAACGAATAGATTGATGAGGCCATCTTCCTCTTCCCTGCACAACAGGTCGAGGCGGTTTTCCACTATAGCCAACGGGGCAGCTTGTACTGCTAACTGAAGCGTTAGTGTGTCGATACAGTCGCCTGTGGTGACGATGAGCGAAACTGGTTGTGAACCGGGTGTCAGAAAAGAGATTCCTTCTGGGCGAAAATCTGCTGATTGTTGTACCGGTTGTGCCAATGCACCGAAAGACCATTGGAAAGAAGTTTCGTCGTCGGGTTCATCCAAGTAAACGAAGGTGTAGGGGCCGCCGCAAAGCGGGTCGCCCTCGGGCTGGATAGCAAAAATGGCATCAGGCGCGGAAGCGCAGCCAGCGGGTTGCTGAAATCCCTGCCGCAGAAAGGCCGTGCCTGACTGCAAGGTGCCTACACCCGGTGGTTGGGCAATGGTAAACCGCAGGTGGGATTGTGCGGTAGCGACGGATGCACCGCTGCTACCTACCACTGTACGGATAAGCTGTTGCGAACACAAGGTATGGGTTGCCAACATTATCCCTGCCCAAACCCCAGCTATTATCAATGATTTAACAGAATACTGTTTCATTTTTTGAGGTTTGGCTTAATCGTTTAGGTATCCGGTGATAATGGCTTCTTGATCGGTATTGACCCTGATGGTAATCCCACCCGGTATGACCAAGTAAGGCGTGGGGCCACTGAATACATCCAATGGGATATTATTCAGCGTGAGACCACTGTTTTCGTCAATGCCACTTTTGATGACAAGGAATCGCCCCTCCGGGACGGTATATTCCGAACCACCATTGGCTTGCAAGACAAACACCAAGGGGTTGACTACCGTGGTAGTCGGCACTAAAAAGCCCAGGCATCGGCAATTATCAACCAGCATCCCCCCCGGCACTATGGGAAAATGAGGGGTTGTCTTGGCAATACCAAACTGGCTGCCTAGCCCGGGTAGCCGTATCTCATCCTCCGAGGCTACGATATAGAAGTTCATACCAGGGGGAACGGTAAATTGGTCGGGAATAAATCGGTATCCCGTATTGGGCAGCCCTTGCGGGAAAGACAAGTCGGCGCCTGCTGCGTAGTAGGTATTTTCAGCGGTCAAGCTAATGGAGTTGCCGTTGGAAATAGCGATGCGGTCGCCTTGCAATTGGAGTAATTGGAGTTCATTTTCCGGGTCGCGGTCGTCGTCGTCTTCGGCGGTAGCTGCAGATTGTGCGAAGGTTGCCTGCTCTGCATTGAAAGCATTCAATGCCATAGAGGCCGTGACTGCCGTTTGTGCCAGTTCTGTGATCGGCTTGCGCGGCCGTAGTGGCAAAAGTAGCCATGTTGGCGGTAGTGGCCTGCGCGGCTTGGAAAGCAAAAGTAGCCGTGTCGGCCCAAAGTGCATGTTCGGCCAAGTGGCGGTATCTGCCCAAGTAGCGCGCAAAGCTGTCTCAGCGAAAGCAGCAGTAAGGGCTTCGTTGGCGGTATTGCTGTGGTTGGAATAAAGTGAAAAAGGCACCGATTGTAGCATCGTAGCCCCCATATCAACGAAGTTGGTGCCGCCGTTCACATCCAAACCGACTTGTAGATAATAAGGGCCTTGCGACCAGTCGATCTCATCAAAAGAACTGCCACCCGTAGGAATGCCTTGGCCGACGGAAACAGTAAATAAGCCAAACACATCGGTGGTAGGTGAATGCGTTTCCGCATAAACAGCCGTTCCCGCGGAAGAACCTTGAAGAATAGCCAAAGAAAGGCCGATGGTTTGGGAGGTCAGCTCGTCTCCTGTGGCATCGGTAGCCACCGCTTGATAGGTAAAAGCCGGGGGAGCTTGCGCCATTAATGACAAAGCAAAACAATGGCCGAGGAGGAATAACATCCAGTAATTGTGTCTCATTTCTATTTGTTCATGGTTAAAAAAATATATAGCCAAACCCATACCAGGGCATAGTGCCAAGGAAAAATTAGTTTTGACCAATGGCAAAACGAGGGGCTATGCCATTGGGTGCATTAAGATGAACATGCTGAAATGATAGTTGCGAACATGGCCTGCACAGGCAGGCAAATAATTGAGGGATGACTATTGCAGGGCTTGAACGCCCTTTGCAAGGTAGGTAGAATCGTTGCTTTTGTGCTTCAAGGAGCGAAGGTAAGGAAGTTTTTGATACGAGACGGAAAAAAAATTAATTGCACAACTTTTGATTCGGAAAAATTTTCTAAACAATTGATCCCGATAGCTATCGGGAAAAATTGTGTGAAAATATTTGCGAATCTTTGAGAAAAAGTTGTTCAATTAATTTCCGTCAAATTACTAAGTCGCACAATGAGCGCAGAAATTTTTATTGACTGCGTCTTAATGCTGTTATAGCATACCAAACCAGCGGCGGCTGTACAGGTACTTCATAGACCATAGCAGTACCACCATCCAATAGAACAGTTCTGCTGCCCAAACCCAAGCGAGCGTAGCCTCAAAATGTTCTACTAAGAGATAGATATAAATCAGATAACCCACTAAAGTGTAAGCCTGTATCCGCAGGGCATACATAGACGCGCCTACTCCCGAAACACCGCTATACCAAACGCTGCCAAAGGAAAAAACAGCCAACGTTGCCAATAAAACATATAAAACAGGTACAGCCTGCCGAATGAGTTCCAGACCGTCTGCTCCAAAGAAAGGAGATAGCGAAGCCTCGGGAAAAACGACTACGGGAAGCGAAATCAACAGGGTGACGAATAAGGAGAGTAAAGCGGTCTTCCATACGATGGGAATGACTGCTTGGCGCTTTTTGTGGCCAATAAATCCCCCCGCCAAGGTACTAACCCCCGCCGCAAAGCCCCAACTGGGAATGGACAACACCAAATATACCATCTGCACGAGGATGGTAATCGCTAAAGCTTCCTCGCCCATGTTTTCAACGATTCCCATAAATAAGAACCAACTTCCCAAGCCAATAAGGGGTTGGATGACCAAAGGGATGGAAATGCGGTATTGTTCCCTGATTAAGTCCCAATTGATGGTAGGTTTGCGAAAGATGCGATAAATGCGATTGTGCTTATCGAAAACCATATACACCACAAAAACAACAAATGCGACTACCTCCGCCAGCGTGGATGCTAAACCAGCTCCTGCAATGCCCATTTGTGGGAACCCCCATTTGCCAAAAATCAGTACATAATCCAGTACAATATTGACCACTGCCAGTACAAAAGTGTCAAAAATTAAGAAGCGCGGCCTAGCAATTCCAGTATAAAGCGAGATAAGCGCTACACCTGTGTAAGAGAAAAACACTCCCCATTTGCGCGTGGACACATACTCCAAACTTTTAGTAAAAACCACCTCGGAGTCCACCATCAGGGCAAAAAGATAGTAGCAACCATAGGTCATAAACAAAAACATAAACAACGACAACCCAAGCTCGAAAAGAAAAACGGAATGAAAGGTGCTACCTGCATCCTCATAATCCCGTGCTCCTGCCCGGCGAGCAATCAGAATTTGCCCACCCTGCTGAATCCAAAACCAATCGCCGCGATAATCAGATAGAAAACACTGACAAAACCAATACTCGCAAAATCATCCACTCCGAGATAAAACAGGAAAATTCTATCCGTCAGGGTAATGATATTTTGCGCTGCGCTCCCGATCATAATGGGGGCAGCAATCATCCATATTTGCCGATAAGAAGTATTGAGGCGCATGATGCCACTTTAGTAATTAGCGGAAAAAGTTGTGTATCAAAACTACTTTTCCTTCATCTAGGGTTGACAGAGGCAAAGGAAAGGTAAAAAAAGGGAATTCGCGAGGATTTAACATAGTAGATTGACGGAATCAGTTGGTGCGCGACCGCCCCAAAGCGGATTTCAATGGCATTTGGGAACATAAGGAGCGCTAGCATTTTCAGTTAGGGGGTTGAGCGGTGCGATGATTTTGATTGTCCACTTTGTTTAGGCTGTGACAATTCTCCTTTTTTCAGCTTGGGTTTACTCTCTTTTTCATACCTTCATTCTTAATAAAAAACACGTATGAAAAACAACCTAATGCTCTTGGGTATATTAACCCTCGCCCTAAGCCTCCCCCTACCAACCACCGCTCAGGTATTGAACAGTGGATTTGATGAGTGGGAAATCGTCGATAATCGAGAGCAACCCGTGGGGTGGCAATGCGAAGGGGTCACTTCCACCGTCGTTTCCTGTGAACGGGTGGCGCTGACAGATGGCAACCAAGCCGTGCGCGTTGTCAATCAACTGCCTTGTGTGTTAGCACAGAGTGAAAGTGATTTTCGCAGTACGGGAAATTTTTCCACCCGCGTGACATTGCCTTATGACGACTTTGTTTTTTCCTTCCACGTCAGAGTGGACTCCTTGGAGCAACCCGCCCGGATTTATTGGGTGAAGGTTATCACGCCGAGTGAGCACCGATTCGAAAAAGTGATAAAAATGTAGTTTTTAAGTAACTAAGAAAGAAAATCCATTAGTTCCCTGTAAATAGGACTGAGAGCCAACAGTTCAGGGTTTCCGATAATCACGAGGTGGTTTCTAGCACGAGTAATGGCCACATTGAGCTTTCGATCTACTTGTTCATCCGTCAGGATGCTAAGCTGTTGGATTTGACGAGGTGCATTGGTGCAAAGGCTAATGAGAACAATATCTCTGGCACCGCCTTGGTAGCGCTCCACGGTGTCCACAGTGAAATCATCAGGCGACAAGCCCTCTGTTTCCATGAGGGCGCGAATTTGGGCAATCTGCGCCCGATAAGGCGTAATGACCCCAATGGCACCTGCACGAAGTGGTTCACCGTTGTAGTCTGCCATGCGTTGGAATGCCTTGATCATATCCACTACCAAGCGAGCTTCGTGGTGGTTGGTTTTAAGCGTGGCACTTTCCTCATCCACAGGAGTGGGGATAAACAGCATCCGCCGATTAGCCAACTGTTGTTCCAATATATTAGCATCCGCAGGTAATTTCCATTGGAGGGGTTGTTGTTGGTAAGCAAAAGCGCCAGCCTCTTCTGGCAAACAACTTAACTGTTGGTGGTAAAAAAAGCGAGCAGGAAAGGCCATAATATCTTGGTGCATACGCCCCTGATGGGTAAGCTGACCAAAAGCCCAATGCCATTCTTCTTGTTGGCATTTCAAATATAGTCGCTCGAACAAAGACTGCCCTAAATGAGTGATTCCTACGGCTAACAAAGCAGGATCCTGCACACGCGCCAGCCTTTCGTCCTGTGCTACTACTGCTGGTAACTGACGATGATCGCCGATGAGTATCCATTTAGGAAATTTGGGCAACAACCCCACCAACACGGGTTCGAGAATCTGTGATGCTTCATCAATAATGACCCGATCGAATGATTTTAGTTGGAATAGCTCTTGCCGGTTTGCCAAAGCTGCTACCGTTCCCACAAAAATGCGCTTGCCGCTAATGAGCGATTTAAGCTGTTGGCGGGTAGTGGTTTGCAAGATCGCATTTTGGAGCAGGCGCGGTTGAAAACGGGCGTGGGTGCCATAGTTTGAACCAATGCGCAAGTACTGCTCGCAGACCTCCTCCCCTATCTGTTCAATGGCTTCGCAGATTTCATCTACCGCCCTATTGGTGTAGGCTAGCAACAAGATGTTTTCTTGGGTGTGTTCTAACAGGTGGCGCACCAAATGATGGAGTACCACGCTAGTCTTACCCGTCCCCGGAGGTCCCCACAACAGGTAATATTCTTCGGCACTCAACATCGCATCCAAAAGCCGCTGCTGCTCGACAGTAGGGCCATTGGGCCATTGTCGGGGAGTAACATCACGCTGGGTAGGTGGGCGCAATCCTAGTAATAGACGGCGTTGGCGGGGAAGACTCCCGGCCCATTCAAACAACCCTTGGTAGTAGGCGTTGATACTACTATCGAGCAAGTCGTGTTCTATTGTCCAAGTGGTTTGTGCCCGAAATACTAAATCATTAAACTGGGTGCTGCGCAACCGCACGCCTACCTCTTGCGCATTCAGGTGCGTGATCGTACACTTAAAAACCTGATGTTGCAACACCCCTACCCCATCTTCCGTGAAGGGAAATAACACGGCAATATCGCCTACCCTGAAATTGGCAAGTGGGTTGGTTTTTTCCGAACGCTGGAATACCAACACAGGTTCATCTGCGGTGGTTTCGTTACGAACGATAGATAGCCCTGCCAACCGCTGATAGTTTTGCTCCTTGTCATCGGGGTGATCCAACCAAAGGCTGGCTAATCCATTGATCTGCTCCACCCCTTGTACCCCTGTTTTAGCCAGCAGATGTTCCCTAGCCACAAAACCCGCAAACGCACCAAAGTATCGCTGTTCCTCCGGGTCGAGGTTTTGGAATACACGGATAAACCGACTCATCCCTTTCTCTGCGAAACCTTTAATATCAGGGTGCCTTTCGGGATCAAGGCGCATGAATAGCCGCTGGGTAGGCGCCAACAGATCTTCCCCTTCCGTTCCCAACTGTGCCAACAAGTACTCTATTGCCAACAGGTGGTTGCGTACCTGAATAGCCTCGTACTGCTGGGCTTTTATGGCAGGTGCAAAGCGGAGGGGTTTCTCCATTTCGCCACTATAGAGGATGTAGCAACCTATATTGGCTTGGCTTCCGTAGGCAGAACGCACCAATAGATCGTAGAGAATGGTTTGAATATAATGACTGGGGCTTAGGCCATGCAAGTTGGGCATGAAAGGTTTGCCACTTTTCAATTCCACGATAGAGGTTCGCCCACTCGCATCTTGAGCGCGAAACAAGAGGTCGAGACGGCCTTGCAAGCCGTATTGTTGGCTGTAAAAAGCGGGTTCTAGATAAGCGTGGTCGTATTGCATACCCTCTTCTTTGAAGCCAGCAGTTACCATCTGTTTGATGCGCAGAAAATGCCCTTGTGCTTTTTGCATCATCTCCCTCACATCGCGGTCATTGAACAGGCAGAAAGCTAATGGATTGAGGCTGAATACGCGAGCTGCTAACTCTTGAAAAGTAGTTTCCGGCTTATTCATCAGCGCATCCAAAAAGAAGTTGGCGATATTTCCCAACATAAGGGCAGGTGTCTGATCGTAGGGAAGAAATTTTTTCAAAAGATATCCCCAAGGATGCGTGGTTTTGCCATGAAAACTTTCCGCAACGGCTGTTACATCAATCAAGAAATCGGGTTCCAACACCCATCCTTTTGGACGCCATACGCCCTCCCCGTCTATTTCAATATCTAAAAGGTGTAAGTGTACAGGAAACCCCGTGACTTGGCGCATGAGTTGCACGGAAGGGGTAAAAAGCTCGTTACGGTCTGCTATATGGTACTGGATTCGCAGGTTTTGCTCAGGCTGATCGGCTTCACGTGCCACCAATTGAGCAGCATCTTCATCGTCCTCCAACACAATAACCCTTGCCCACGGACGGAACGCGACTACCTCCACCGATTGGCGGGGATATGGCCAATGGACTGGCAGCAAGTCCGCCAGCCCCGTCGGCAAAGGCGCTTGCCAAATACCCAATATGGCTTCTGCGGCGGCCTTGATTCCTGTGGACAATAGCGTTTCGGTTGGTTCTTGCCCATTCCTGACCATACGTCCAAAAAATGGAGATAATACAGCACCTCCTCCCAAGTTATACTTATGGGCAGCATAGGCCACGCGGGAAAATGGGTCGTGAGCGGCAGCTTTTCCTTGCGACTGGCTTCAACGAAAATCAGTTGTATGAATTGGTAAACCTTCTCCACCCGCACCCTTACGGGGAAATTTGCAGCGGTAGCGATCTTGTACAATTCGTGATGCAAGAGGCTACCCGTATCAGCTTGTGGGCGTTCTTGGGTACTCATGTGGGCAAAGGTACACGTTGAGGAGGAGGATATTGGTGTTGCTGTTTTGTAACTACTTAGGTAGTACCAACCGGCTAAAAAGCTCTTTTTCCACCTGACGGAAGCTATTTTCGTGCCGTGTCGGTTAGCACGACATGACTCAAATGAGCTGGTCAGTCGGAAAAATCTCTTTATCCGAAAGCGCACTACCTAAGTAGTTACGTTTTTTCAATAGTAAATCCCCCTTTTCAATACCTATAAACTGGATACATTTCCCCTGCCTTGAAGCGTTCCCTGCCGCGAGGAATACGGATAAAGGCTTGCCCATTCAACAGATTGGCCAAATCGCCTGAACCATTTCTTTTTTTGGGGTAGCTAACAATCGTCCGCTCACATCATAGTGGAGTGCTACTCGAGAAAGTAAGTCAAATCGGGCAAAAAGACGACCTCTTCAAGCAGGATAGCATACGGCAGCGCACGTGCTGTTCGACCCGTGGACAGCCGTAGCCAATCGCGCAAATATACCTGCGTGCACATAAAAGACGATACGGGGTTGCCGGGCAGCGCAAATACGGTGCATCCACGCATAGGATGTGTGCCAAACCAAAACGGTTTACCCGGGCGCTGAGCTACTATATGAAAATGTTGCTTTGTACCCCAAGTGCTGATAAAATGCTGGCAGATAATCGAACTTTCCTTGGAAACACCCCCGCTCAATACGATGAGGTCGAAATCGCGTAGATAACCTTCCAAAGCGGGCTGGATAACGGCTGGTTCGTCGGGCAGGTGAGCCATTGTAGGCTGAATACCCTCTTGCTGAAGCACGGCACAATGGCATACACGTTGCTGCGCCTTACCTGATGTGAAGCTGCGGCGCATCCCCTATCTCTACCAATTCATCGCCCGTAGATAGGATGACAACGCGTGGCAAAGCCGTTACCATCGCATGGGTTTTGCCAATAGAAGCTCCCGTGCCAATAACCGCTGGGGTAATGACCGTGCCTTTTGATACCAACCTATCCCCTGCTTTCCTGTCCTCTCCTTTGCGATGTACGTTCACCCCTGTTTGATAGGTACCTGAATAGTAGCCTTCCCGTCTTCAATCTGTATATCTTCATAACGGACTACTGTATCTGCCCCCACTGGCAAAACCGCCCCTGTCATAATTTCTACACAGGTCGCAGGGTCAGCCAACGTGTATTGCGCCGCCCCCGCTGCCACCGTGCCAACTATGGGTAGCGAAGCCAGACCCGCTTGGCCATCATAGTGAATAGCAATTCCGTCCATCGTCACACATCGTAAGGCGGCAGTCGCGGTCGCTGTACCAATCTTCCATCAGGGTGTAACCCAAACTATCCATCAAGGGCAGTGATATTTTTTACCGCGGCTGTGTGGGAAAGTACAATGTCTAATGCCGTTTCAAAGGAAATCATCTTTTTTGGGGTAATGTACTTTATTTGCGAAGAACTTGTATAGAAACCCTCACGGCTGCAAATGGTTATTTTGAGCGAACACTTCGTTGGCAATAGCCTTATTACGCGCGTACCTCTCCCGATAGCTATCGGGATTGCCGCCCTTTTTCACCAAAAACTTATTTTCGCTCATGCAGGAATTTCTATACAAGTTCTGAACTTGTCGAAAAGGCTATGAAAGAGATAGCGCAAATCATCAAAAGATACGACGAGTCGGATGCCGACACGGAGCAACTAGCCTGGTACCGTGGTCGGGGTGGGAAGAATCTTCTTACAGAGGATTGGTGCCCGGCTCTTGATGAGTACAAACGGGCAATGGACAGGCGGTATCAGCGGAGGATGTTTGGAGGGCGATGCATTGCGGCAAGCGCAAAAGTAATAGCATCTGTCGGCCATCTTTGGTCATATACGATACGCTGAACGATGATGACCAACAAATAGGTGTAGGATTAGGTTGCAACGGAAAAATTGAGGTACTTTTCACACCTTTGGTAAAAAGCGATACGCACAACCCCGTAGCAATACTAAAATCTTGCCTTCACCGCCGCGAGCCATCTGTGTTAATTCAAATGCTCCAGAGCGCGGAAGACGTTGGTATCAGAGGCCGCTTGTGGGACGCGCCCCAGTGGGAAGAGCTATCTGCGATTATTGGCATACCCTACCCTACCTTATTGGCTCATCAAAAGGCGGTCTTGGATAAAGGTAAATCCGAAGTGGTGGCGTTCCAAAATAAAAAAGGAGTCACTTACACGTTGCTATTCGAATACCTACGCCCCAATATCCGACTGCTCATTGCTGGCGACAACTACGATGTGGCAGCATTGGTACAATTAGCCACCTTGCTAGGCTGGACTACTGAGGTATTTGGCAAGCGCAGCAAGTTCAGCAAAACCGTTTTCACGCAAGCCGCTCATGTAGGAGATTTCGACGAAATGCCAACCGTTTCCACCGATGCTTTCACCGCCATCGTTCTGATGACACACGACCTGAAACGCGACCAACTGCTCTGCCTGCCTTGTCAGCAAACCATCTATGTATGTAGGGCTGTTGGTACTCGAAAGCGATTTGAAAAAATAAAAGCATTTGCTAATATTGCGGAAGATAGCATCATACACACCCATTGGCTTAGACACAGGGGCTGAAACCCCAGAGGAAATTGCACTTGCTATCGCAGCTGAAATCATAGCCGTTCAGCGTAACAGACAAGGAGGACATCTCTACCTACGCGCCTTAAGCCTGTTTATGATAGGTAATAGACTTGTTCGGCTAAACGCAACATAAAATTTGCATAAAATAGAAATTATCAAATTGATAATCAACTCTTTACAAAACATTTTCACATCTATTCTTACTCAACTCAATATGAATCAAAGTGGATAAAATTTCCCGCAAACACACTCAGATGGATATGCAGATTTTAGCAGCGGAAAAATAGCTGCGTTAATTAGCAGAATAAATATACTTAGAACTTTGATCTATTCTTTAATTTTTGTCATAATAACAACTAAAAACAAATACAATATCAAATAAAAAAAACCAATTAAAATAATTACCGCCATCTTAACAGGAAACAACCAATCAGTTCGATATAGAACTAAATGGCTCACTACTAACCCCACACTAATCCCCATAGGAATAGATCTTTCACTGTTAGCGATAGCTGGTAATTCAAATTCGAATGATGATTTACAATTATCACATGTGATATACCGAGGAATATCAGATACGTAGATAGTCATGGCAACTGATAGGATTTTACTAAAGATCGATGAGCCACAACGCGGACATTTCATAGGTCATATTTTTAAAAATATTCTACCAAACTCATTCCTACCCACCCCACCGATACAAATTAATCTCTTCCATCTCGGGAGGTACGCGAATGTTACCGGCAGCTATAAACCCTAGTTGGGTAATAAGCCGTATAGAACGCTGGTTATCAGGTGTAATAATGGCAGACAAGATAGTAAAGCCTAGGGAACTATGCCCATAATTCAATAGTGCGAGAGCTGCTTCCGTTGCCAATCCCTGCCCCATATAAGCAGGCAAAAAACCATACCCAAGATCTGGCTCAGCAAGATAGGGACGCTGGGCGAAGCCGCATATTCCCACCACAGTGGTATCTTGTAGTAGCTCGCAAGCGTAAAAACCAAAACCATGCGCTTGATACGAGGGTAAAATCCGCTCTTGAATGTATTGCTCTGCTGCTGCAACCGTCCGCACCCCTCGATCCCCAATATATGCCAACCAACCAGGAGTATTGAGTAGTGCCAATATAAAATCGGCATCTTCCAGGGTTATGTGGCGTATCAACTGGCGCTCTGTCCTTAAAATTTCCATAAGCGGATGGATCACCTATGTGGCGAAAAAAATAAACTGTTCAACTTTTGATTCGAAAAAAGTTGAACAGTTTATAGTTATCACCACTAATAAACTACTAATCGCAGTACTTATCAAACGCCATCATCAGTGCCTGAGCGATAATCTCCGCTGGACGGCCTTCGATGTGGTGGCGTTCCAAGAAATACACCAACTTGCCGTCTTTGAACAAAGCAATCGAGGGTGAAGATGGTGGATAAGGCAGCAAGTATTCACGTGCACGGGCGGTCGCCATTTGATCCACCCCCGCAAATACCGTCACCAAATGATCGGGCGATTTGCCGTTCTGCGCAGCCATCTTCGCACCCGGACGGGCATTGGCAGCAGCACATCCGCATACCGAATTGACTACCAACAAAGTAGTGCCTTCTTTATTATCCAAAGCGGCATCCACTTCCTCTATCGTAGTCAGTGCCTTAAAGCCGTGGTCAGTCAAATCCCTCGTCATCGGGACTGTTAATTCTACTGGATACATGGTAATTTCTTTTTCGTTGCAAAAGTAATACCTTAACATCTTACAACTAAAAAAAGACGAACCACTTGCAACATTTTTTTACATTTACAGTATAAAAGTTCGGTCGTAACCGATAGAAAAAACCGTATCATGCGCATTATTCGATTTTTCGCAGCCTTGTGTATGCTTTCATTAGCGTCCTGTGTTGCCGACCAATTACCGCAGCCAATCGCTGCCGATTGTTCTCAAACCAACCCCTCTTACTCGCAGGATATTCAGCCCATCATTGAAACAAGCTGCGCCTACAGTGGTTGTCACCTTGATAGCTCGCCAGGTCGCTTCGACACTTACCAAGGGCTACTGCCTTACCTCCAAAGTAATGTATTTCGCCAACGCGTCATCACCGAGCGCGCCAATGCTTCCACTGGCATGCCACCCGATTATGCACCCGCTGGCCGACCAACAGATTTGACAACAAGCGACCTCCAACTCATCGAATGTTGGTTGAACGCTGGTTTTCCTGAATAATCCCCGCTTCAAATTTCCTACCATGTATAAGCACACCATTTGGATACTTGCCATCCTGCTCACTATTAGCAGCCTTTCTGCACAGGATGCCGTTTACCGCACCTTCAAGGATACCCGTGTAGTCAATCTTCACAGCGTAGAAACCCTCCCCAAAGGCAGGCTCGATGTCCGCATCAGTCACCGCTTTGGAGATATTGCGGGAGATAACGGCGGTTTTGCTACCTTCTTTGGCTTGGAAACCGCCAGCGATGTCTCCATCGGGGCCGATTATGGCTTCTCCGACCGATTCACCGCAGGTATTTTTCGCTCAAAAGGCGCGGGCGTTTCTTCCGAAGGAAATGCTGGTTTACGGCAGTTGCTCAATGCCGTTGGTAAGGTCAAATTAGCTACGCAACAAGACGGAAACACCCCACTCACCGCTACTTTAATGGCTATGGCTACCCTCTCCACCCAAAAAAAACTGACGGGTGCCGGCAGCGAAGGTACTATTGCTAGCTTTCCAAAATTCGGGCATCGCTTAGCTTACCATGCCCAACTCATTTTAGCCAAAAAGTTCAGCGACCGCTTCTCCTTCCAGCTAAACCCCGGTTATACCCACCGCAATTTAGTGCCCTTCGAAGATAGAAATGGCATGTTTAGCATAGGGGCAGCCACCCGCGTACAGGTGAGTCGCACCCTTAGTATCTTAGCGGATGCTGCTGTTCCCCTTATCGATTCTCGTCGATCATCCAATGGGTATTACCCAGCCATAGGAATAGGTTTTGAATTTGAAACCAGCGGCCACGTATTTCAAGTAAACTTTACCAATGCCACTGCCTTGATGGAAACCGATTTCATCCCCTACACTACCACCCAGTGGCAGGATGGTGCTTTCCGCCTTGGATTCACCATTTCTCGTTGGTTCAACCTATAAAATGTCAGCCATGCGATTCCGATACCTTCCATTGCTCACTATTTTTTCTATTGCATTAGGTGCCTGGGGTTTCCATTACATACCCGCTACTGCTCCGTTAGATGGCAGTATCTCCGTTGAAAAATTAGCCGTTGCACTAGGTGCTCCCCCCGCCCCGCATCAAGTGCGCACCGATGTAGCAGGTGTTTCCGTAGAAGCTGGCAAAATGTTGGTCACGCAAGGTATAGCCAACATTCCCGGCAAGGGGGCAAGCCGTCGCCAAAGCGTACATTTCGTCTGTACCTCCTGCCACAACATCCAAAAAGAAGACCCCAACCTGGCCGTTTCCGACCCCGAAGCGCGGCTCAACTACGCCATTGCCAATGACCTTCCCTTCCTGCCTGGCACTACGTTATATGGTGTCGTCAATCGACGACATTTCTACAATGGCGATTACGAAAAAAAATACGGCGACCTTGTCCGCCCGGCTCGAAATGACCTGCGGGGTGCTATTGCACTCTGTGCCACGGAATGTGCACAAGGCAGAGAACTCGCCGATTGGGAAATGGAATCCATCCTCGCCTACCTTTGGACTATCGACCTAAAAATTGCTGACCTCCAACTAACAGATGCCGAGCAGGCTACCCTCCAAACGGCGTACAACGCAAAGCAAAAGTCCGCCCCCGCACGCCAGTTATTGGAAAGCAAATATCTAGACCATGCTCCCGCTACTTTCCTCACCCCTCCTCCTGACAGAAAAACGGGCTACGAAGGAATCACGGGCAATGCCGCCAACGGGCAGCGGGTTTATGAAAAAAGCTGCCTGCACTGTCACGGCGAACGGCGTTACTCCTTTTTCAACCTGGACACATCCGACTTCAGCAAACAGTTCCTAGCCAAGCACTTCCCCGTTTACACCCGCTATTCCACCTATCAGGTGGTTCGCTATGGCACCAGCCCTATGAATGGCAAAAAGGCTTATATGCCCCATTACACCCAAGAACGCATGAGCAACCAACAAGTAGAAGACTTGAAAGCTTTTGTATTTGACGTTAAATAACGAGGTCGTTTTTTTGTAAAGCACCAATTTTTTGGGGCCACCCCGCCCGGCACACCAGGTCGGGGCCGGGCTGTCCACTCGTAGCCGCACCTTCGCTACACTGTGGTGCGGCACCCGTTCCCATCCCTTGTCCGGAAGTATCTTGCCACGCATACTTTTCATTCCAAAACAAAAATCACTTACCATGCGTTATCACCCTGCAACAACCATCCCACATGACTAGATTTTTGCTTTTTTCTGCACTGCTATTCAGCCATTTTATAGTATCCGCACAAATACACGATCGGCTGCACTGGGTATTTCCTGCCGATTCTGTGCAGAAGGTTGTCATTGAAGTAGTGGATCCTTACACCATCTCCAATTGGGATGGACACCAAGTGATGGTTGCTTCTGAAATAACCGTTTACAATGCCTCGCAGGGAATTATGGACTTTTTCATCAAAGAAAATAAACGCTACGAGGTGGTCGATACCATTATACAACAGGTAATGACCTTGGATTCCTACCAATCGAGGCGGGCACCCATTCAATCCAAGGGAATGACTTGCTACGAACAAGTACAAGTAAAAATTTTCCTCCCCTTCGATTTTCAGCAGGAAAGTGACACTGTATGGGTTCGGAGAAAAGAAGAGTGATTTTATGTAAGGGACGGGATAAAAATTGAACAGTTTATTTCCGTCAAATTACTACAACGCAAAAAAATCACTACCCGATTTCTCACACGATCGTAGTTATCGAACAACCTTGAGTTGTCCCATAACTAAAGACCAATAATCCCCACAGTTTGTATTGTAGAATGGTTATCTTCGCCCCCGATTTTACCACCACACAATCATAGATAGTCATTCATGAACCATCTACTATTTTACGATCAGTTCACCAAAAGGCATAACGGCCTTTCAGCAACTGATGCGGCTGCCATGTTGGAAACCATTGGCGTGGCCAATCTTTCACAATTGATAGATGAAACCGTTCCACAAGACATCCGCCGCAACACGCCCATTGCTGTACCGCCAGCACAAACGGAACACACTTATTTGCAGGAGCTGAAGAAGGTAGCCGCGCTCAATAGCGTTTATCGTTCTTATATTGGCCTAGGGTATTACAACACCATTACCCCTTCGGTCATTGCCCGCAATATTTTCCACAATCCATATTGGTACACCCAGTACACCCCCTACCAAGCAGAAATTGCTCAGGGGCGATTGGAAGCACTGCTCAATTTCCAGACCATGGTCAGCGACCTCACCGGTATGGAGATTGCCAACGCTTCCTACTCGATGAAGGAACCGCCGCAGCGGAAGCCATGAACCTCTTTACGGACAAAAAATAAGCGCGTAAAAGGCACCCCCATTGCTACGTTCTTAGTGTCCGACCATAGTGTTCCCACAAACCATTGCCGTACTTGAAACCCGTGCCGAACCGCTTGGCATACAAGTAAAAGTGCAGCCTGTAGCCGATTTCCAGCTCGATGAAACAGTCTTTGGCATCCTCCTCCAATACCCTGCGCCAATGGTGCCGTAGAGGACTACCGCGCCCTAGCGACCGAGGCCAACGCCAAGGATATTTACGTCACCGTCGCTGCCGACTTGCTCTCATTGGCACTGCTCACACCTC
Source organism: Saprospiraceae bacterium (assembly GCA_041392765.1). Lineage (GTDB taxonomy): Bacteria > Bacteroidota > Bacteroidia > Chitinophagales > Saprospiraceae > Lewinella. The sequence continues at coordinate 50,847 of JAWKLL010000013.1, read as the reverse complement.
CAGGTGAATGGGGCCGATGCCGTAGTAGGCAACACCCAACGTTTTGGTGTGCCTATGGGCTTTGGTGGGCCACATGCCGCTTTTTTTGCCTGCAAAGACGACTTCAAGCGAGTTATCCCAGGCCGTATCATCGGTGTATCCGTTGACAAAAGAGGGGAACGCGCCCTGCGTATGGCACTCCAAACACGTGAGCAACATATTCGCCGCGAAAAAGCAACTTCCAATATCTGTACCGCGCAAGCATTGCTAGCCATCATGGCGGGGATGTACGCTGCTTACCACTACCCCAAGGCATACGCGCTATCGCCAACCGAGTGCACCACGCAGCCAAACTTTGGCAGATGCAGCCCTAAAATTGGGCTACGAATTAGAAAGCAACCACTTCTTCGACACCATCAGCATCATAGCCGACCGCCAAACACGCAAAGCCATCGAACATGCTGCGCTGGAAATGGAGATCAACCTTTATTATACCCAGTATGCTGTACAAATCAGCTTAGACGAAACCACCACGCTGGAAGATGTCGAACAATTAATCAGCATCCTGGCGGTTGACTTTGAACAGAACACCTTACACGTCGATACCGACACGCCTCCCGCAGCAGCTATTCCTGCCGCGTTAGTGCGTCAAACCGAGTTCCTTACCCATCCCGTTTTCAATAGCTATCATACGGAAACCGACATGATGCGCTACATCAAGCGCCTCGAAAACCGCGACCTATCCCTCACACATTCCATGATTCCGCTAGGTTCCTGCACCATGAAGCTGAACGCTGCCACGGAATTGATGCCTGTAAGTTGGGATGCGTTCGCCAACCTGCACCCCTTCGTACCCAAGGAACAAGCCGCTGGTTATTACCGTATCTTCGAAGAATTGGAAGCTTGGCTATCCGATATTACCGGCTTCGTTGCTTGCTCCCTCCAGCCCAATTCTGGTGCACAGGGCGAGTATGCCGGACTCACTACCATACGAGCCTATCACTTAGCACAAGGCGACACCCAACGCAATGTAGCACTCATACCCGAATCTGCTCATGGCACCAACCCCGCCAGTGCGGTCATGGCAGGCATGCAGGTGGTAGTAGTAGCTTGTGATGACCAAGGAAACATCGATATTGATGACCTCGCCGCTAAGGCTACTGAGCATGCACCTCAGTTATCATGCCTCATGGTCACCTATCCATCCACGCATGGGGTATTCGAAACGGGTATTCGTACTATATGCCAAATTGTGCATCAACATGGTGGTTTAGTTTATATGGATGGTGCCAATATGAACGCCCAAGTAGGTCTCACTAGCCCCGGCATTATCGAAGCTGATGTGTGCCATTTGAATCTCCACAAAACATTTGCCATTCCTCACGGCGGTGGAGGCCCTGGCATGGGGCCTATCTGTGTCAATGAAAAATTGGCACCCTACCTGCCTACCCATCCTTTGGTAAAAACAGGAGGCGAAAACGGCACCAAAGCCGTTGCTTCCGCGCCTTGGGGCAGCGCCAGCATCCTACTCATTAGTTATGCTTACATTCGCATGCTGGGAGCCGAAGGGCTGACAGACGCCAGCAGATATGCCATTCTTAATGCCAACTATATCAAGGCGCGTTTGCACACCACTACAACGTGCTTTACACCGGCGAGAAAGGCCATACCGCACACGAATTGATACTCGATTTGCGCCCCTTCAAGCAGCTAGTATCTGCCGAAGATGTAGCCAAACGACTTATCGACTATGGCTTCCATGCGCCTACCCTCAGTTGGCCGGTAGCAGGTACCATCATGATAGAACCAACGGAAAGCGAAAGCAAAGCCGAACTAGATCGTTTCTGCGATGCCCTTATCGCCATCCGACAAGAAATTGATGAGATTGCTAGTGGCGTAGCTGACGCAGATAACAATGTGCTTCACAATGCCCCACACGTGTTGGAATGGCTTACCGCAGATGAGTGGAATTTCCCTATACCCGCGAGAAAGCAGCTTGGCCACTACCCTACCTGCGGAAGGCAATAAATTCTGGCCTCGTGTAGCCCGCATCGATAACGGCCATGGCGACCGCCACCTCGTTTGCACTTGCCCACCTTTGGAAATGTATAAGGAATAAGAAAAAATAGATTCAGCATTTGTCAAAGACAATCCGTTGAATAAGCGGTTCATTAGAGGTTATGTACAGGAGATTTGTATAGGGATTCGAATAAGATTTTTACGCCATGCTGCGTCAAAGATATTTGAAACACATACAATATTCTCCTACATAGCCTCTATTATGTCTTCATACATACGTTTTTTAATACTAACAAATGACCAAAATGAGTAAAAATATTACGATAGACAACTATCTGGATGTTCACTACATTCATCGGAGCAATTGGTTGAGAGTTGCGTTTTAGGCGCAAACGACGGAATAATTTCTATTTCCAGCCTTGCAACAGGCGTTGCCGCTGCTAGTACAACGAGAGAACCTATTGTTTTGGCAACAGTAGCAGGGCTTGTTGCAGGGGCGTTGTCAATGGCTGCTGGTGAATATGTATCGGTAAGTTCGCAAACTGATACAGAAAAAGCTGACATCGAACGAGAAATTAATGAACTACGAGAAATGCCTGACGAAGAGCTAAATATTTTGGCCCAAATTTATGAGCAACGCGGATTAAAAAAAGAAACAGCTATGCAAGTAGCTATTGAATTGACTGAAAAAGATGCGTTAGGCACGCATATCCGAGATGAACTAGGAATTAATGAGATAAGTCAGGCCAATCCTATTCAAGCAGCATTGGCTTCTGGCGCAGCATTTACGGTAGGCGGGGTATTACCTCTTTTAGTAATCCTTTTTGCTCCCCTCAAAGGAATGGAATACTGGCTCTATGGTTTCACAACAATTTTTCTGATTATTTTAGGGGCAGCAGCCGCAAAAACAGGAGGATCAAGCATTAGTAAAGCAATCATGCAATTACCATTTGGGGTACAATTGCAATGGTACTTTCTGCTTTTGTCGGATACCTCTTTGGTGTAAATGTTTAAAAGACTTGTTCGATGGGGTATAAATAAGCAAAAGCAGCAAATTTCATGCCGTCCGACGTGCAAAAAGCAGGCGATACCTGAATATCAGCCTCCCAATACTGATCGAGGTTTATAATATGCAGCACAAAATTTGCCGTTTGATGCCCTACAGAATAACTCAGATTACCCCGTATTCCTCAACGCACTAGCAATCGCATAATAGAGATTAGTAGCGTCAGCAGGGTTTGCTCTGTGATGGCATCGGACAAGCCCTCTTGCCGTTGGGTTCTCCATTGACGCAACAAACGTACTTGGGTGGCGTGTAGTGGCATAAGTGCCTGCTCGCGCAGTAGATTCGATTCGTGATGGCTGAGTCGGCGGCGTTCAAAGTCCCATCCGAAAAGTTCATCTATCATGCTGCGTGTGTGGTGCAGTTCCTCCTTCAACAAGGAAAAATAGCGTTCTTACAGGCATCATCTTCCACTAAACCGGCGTACAACTCCATCACTTCCTCCGAAGTGGCGGCTAAGCTGGTGTCCACATTCGTCAGTACGTATTTCACCATGGGGTCATGCTTGATGGCTTTCGCCAACTGCTTGAACTCGTCAGGACGTTCGTTTTTCAGTTTTAATAAGTTCCCCCCACGCCAAACCAGCTCGTCAAATTAAAACGGGATTGGCTCCAACTAAACACCCAGGGAATGGTTCGCAGATCGCCTAACGAACGCTTGCCCGTTCTTCTGGAAGGCCGCGAACCAATACGGTTGTGCTCGATGGCATCGATAGGTGTGGCCTGGCTGAAAAAGGTGATAAAATGAGGGTGCTGCATCAGCGACACATATTGCCTGCGACTCTCCGCCGCCATCCATGCCAGCGTCTTCTTCAACGGGTGAGCCGTTTTTTCAGTAAACTCATGTAGAATCGTTTGTGTAGCCGTCCTGGTTATGAGCAACTCCAAATTAAAACTAGCATTCAGTTTGTTGGCATATTTTTGGGCAATCGTTTCCCCTTGTTCCGTCAACCGCAGGTCGCCGTGAATAGAGCCGTGTGGCAAAGCTCGCAAAAGAAGTGCGTAGTACCCGGCACCTCGGCTGATAGATCCACCTTTTGCCATGAAAAAACGAACGCGTACCCCCCGTTTTTCACCCACCTCTGCTAATCGGTCTTGACCATTGAAGCCCCCACTGGCTAGCGAGTATCCCTCCATCTTTGTTACTATCAGAGTAGCCAATCATTACTTGCTGCTCGGGTTGATCCGCTCCACGCTTGGTTTGTTGCCATGCCAAACTGCGCTGTGTGATAGGGTGCGAGAGAAAACCTGACAAAATATCGGGGCTTGCTTCTAAGTCCTCAATGGTTTCAAAAAGCGGTACAACGGGCAGCTTGCAAACCAACCCTCTTCCGTTTGAAACGTCAGCCCTGCTTCACGCGCTAGGATATAGACACCTACCAAATCCGACTTGCTGCGCGTCATGCTCACAATCAAAGCCCCTAAGCCATCTGTACCGTAGTGCTCAATGTGTTGGTGCAATACACGGTAACAACTAATGACGGCGTGTGCTTCTTTGGGTAAGTCAGCATCAGGATGCGTGAATGGACGATTGGTCAACAACTCATTATTGAAAAGGCCATCCGCTTCTCTTCATTCCAAGTCAAGAATTTATCACCATCTAAGGAAGCCGCATTCATCAATTGGGCAATCGCCTGATCGTGAAAACTACTGTTTTGACGAATATCTAACAATGCCAAATGGAACCCAAAGGTCTCCACAATTCGGATGGCATCGTGTACATCGTTCCACGCACTGAGGCCGGCACCAAAAGCTACCAAAGCATCTTGCAAGTATTTCAAATCCTCCAACAACTCATGGGCAAACCGATAACTGTAGGGGTGTTCATGCAACTGCACCGCATGCTGTCGTTGCACATCCACGGGAAGGCGGTGCATACAAAAACTCACATACTGCCTGAAAACTTCTCCTTTATTCCTATGAATGGCCTCCTCCCCTACTTCCCCTAGCAAACTACTCAGTTCTTCGAATCGCTGCTGGAATGTAGCAATAGTATCGCTCAATTCAGATGAAAAACTCAGGTTGCGCACCAATTCCAATAACTGCCTACGCACAATTACAAAGGCGTGAAGCCTAAAAGTATGCAAGGTTTCTGCCGTTACATCCGAAGTGACAAATGGGTGACCATCGCGGTCTCCGCCTACCCAATCGCCAAACTGAATCCTGGGGTATTTACCAAATCCCCTGAGCAATGACAGGTCAAAACCAGCGTCTTCCCAAGCCTGTTCGAAACTTCGATCCAGCATGGGAAGAACTTCAGGAAATACGTTGGTCAGGTAATACATCACATTGCGCAACTCGGAGGGAACATCCGGTTTTTCCACAAAAATTTCGCCTGTACGCCACAAGCGATCCAATACGAGTTTAATTTCCCGACGGATATCCTCCTGCTCCCATCCAGTCCACATATTGTTTTCACGCTTGACTAATAATAGATACAAGTCGCGATGATGCTCTAATACAGTGGTGCGCTTGGCTTCCGTAGGGTGAGCCGTCAGCACAGGTTCTACACGGATACTGCGCAACAACGGGGCTATCTGCCGATCCTTCAATCCTTGCTCTTTCAATACCGCCAAGCAATGCCCCCACATACCATTTACGGAAGCGAGAGAGTTTTCATCGATGCGTTTACGCCGATTTTGAACAGCACCATTCACTTCCACCATATTCAAAATCTGGAAAGCAATAGAATACAACTGGAGTAATTTATCAGAGAACACCTCCGGAACTGCCAAGGGTTCGTTGATCCAAGGAATAGATTCGGCTAAAGTTTCCTCTCCGTTGGCAATCAATACCTCTTTAAGGCAATTCAACAAAAATTCTAAATCATGGTAAGGTTTACCCAACTTGTCCTTCACTACCTGAAGCAATGGCACGGGAGATGCCGCTTTTTTGGTCTTTTTCATACCTGCACTTTTTTCTGGAACGCGCAAAATAGGGCTGTTGGTCGAAAAACAAACTATCTGGTTATTCTATGTAAAGTTTATGCGTTTTGACGATTTCAAACGTTTTTGAACCTGAACTTGTTGATTAATTCTTGCCAAAAGCCTATTGTGAAATGAATGGGTTCCTTTTACTTCGTGGTTCTTTGACAATTCCTGTGGTGGGCCTCCCTATGGGCGCTACGTTCCACAGCTCGCTATTCGCTCGGCCAGCTTCCTACGGTCGCTGTCTGTCCGCTATCGCGCCCACTGTTACACATCGCTAGGCCATTAATACCACACTTTTTGTCAAAGAACCTACTTCGTTATAAAAATTCTTACGAGGTCTAAATTTTCCCACCGCTAAGCAGTACCTTTGATTTCTTGTCTAATGAAAATACGCGATGCCCAACCAATTATCTCCTTCAGAATTAGTACTCAATCCTGATGGCAGCTTGTACCACTGCAATTTAAAGCCAGAACACATAGCTGATACTATCTTCTTAGTGGGTGATCCGCAACGAGTCCCTAAAGTATCGGCGCATTTCGACAAAATACTTTTCACCACACAGAAAAGGGAAATCGTCACCCATGTGGGTATCAAACGTGGGCAGCACGTAGCCGTCACTTCTACCGGTATGGGCACGGATAATATCGACATCGTGCTCAATGAACTTGATGCCGCCGCCAATATCGATCTGGAAAGCCGGAGCGTAAAACCCCATAAACGGGTACTCACCTTTATACGCCTTGGTACGTCTGGTGCGCTGCAACCCGATATTCCCGTGGATTCCTTTCTGGCAAGCTCTGATGGACTGGGGTTTGATGGGTTACTCCATTTTTACGAAGGTACAGCACGCTATACTCAAAACAAGTTTATCGATGCTTTCATAGCACACACCCAATGGCAGCCTGCACTGGCACGTCCTTATTGGGCACCTGCCGATCCTTTATTGCTTCATACCGCCAAGTCCATTGATATGTTGACTGGCATCACCGCCACCGCGACGGGTTTTTATGGCCCCCAAGGGCGCGTGCTTCGCCTACCTGTCAATGATGCCTTGCTCAACGAAAAGCTATCTTCTTTTCGCTACCAAGACCTGCGAATCACCAATTTCGAGATGGAAACCTCTGCCTTGTATGGACTTTCCGCCCTCATGGGGCATAGAGCCTTAGCCATCAATTGTATCATCGCCAACCGTTTCACGGGTCAATTCAGCAAAGACTATCAACGTTCGGTAGCAGAAATGATCCGGATAGCCGTGGAATTTATATTATAAGAGCATGCTTACTCACATCAACCCCAAACTCCCCATGCGTAATAAAGAACAGACGAAAGATTTTTATCTGAATAAGCTGGGCTTTTCGCTATGGGGCGATGCTGACTACCCGGGTTATTTGATGATCCAAAAGGATGCTGTACAGCTCCATTTTTTTGAAAGCAACGCACTAAACCCACTCGAAAATGATGGGCAAGTATATATTCGTACCAACGATATCGAAAGCCTATTTACCGAGTATGCACAACAAGGTATTATCCACCCCAACGGCAGCCTTTCAGTTAAGCCTTGGGGGCAAAAAGAATTTTCTGTCTTGGACCCAGATAACAACCTCTTGACGTTTGGACAGCCTGTTGTTTAAATATTAGCCTATAAAGCAATATCTTTGTGTGAGGCTTATGAAAAGATCGAGAATAAACCACCCCCATTTTTTCTACCGATTCGCGAATATTTTCACGCAAGCTCCTTTTAGTCGCTTGCTTAGAAAATTTTAGCGAATCAAAAATGGGGCAGTTATTTTTAATCCGTCCCTTATTGAGAATATCCAAAAATACCCGCAATAACTATGACAGCTACCAACCTGTCGGCTGGAAAGCACCCAAAGGATGCTCCTTTTGAACGCAACCCCGGCGCATCTTTCGACACTTCATTTTTGGAAAATATCCAAGTCAATCGCAGCGCAGTGAACGACGTGCAGCCACTCTCCCGGGCGGCGTACCGTGAAGAAAAAGAATGGCAAGCCGCTTGGTTGCTCAAAGCTATCACTTGCATCGACCTCACCACCTTAGCTGGCGATGATACCCGTGGCAATGTGATGCGGCTTTGCGCCAAAGCATTAGACCCAGTTCGACACGATTTGCTCGCAGCATTGGGCATGGAAGAGGCAGGCATCACCACTGGGGCGGTTTGTGTTTACCACAACCTTATTCCCTTTGCCAAAGAAGTCATCGGCAACAAAGGCTTGCCCATAGCAGCCGTTTCCACGGGGTTTCCTGCGGGTAAAATAACCTTAGAAGATAAAATCGAAGAAATCGAGAAATCGGTAGCTGCGGGTGCCACGGAAATTGATATTGTCATCAGCCGCGACCTCGTGCTAAACGCCAAATGGGAAGAACTCTACCACGAAGTGGCACTTTGCCGCAAAGCCTGTGGAGATGCCCATCTGAAAACCATCTTAGCCACTGGAGAAATACCCACCTATACGCAGGTAGCCAAAGCCAGTATGGTGAGTATGATGGCAGGCTCAGATTTCATCAAAACCAGCACGGGAAAAGAAAGCGTCAACGCTACCTTGCCTGTCAGCCTTGTCATGCTTCGCATGATACGTGCTTACCACGAAATGACGGGGTACAAGGTGGGATTTAAACCCGCTGGCGGCATCCAGAAAGCCAAACAATCATTAGACTGGTTGATCCTCATCAAGGAAGAACTCGGCAACGAATGGCTCACCCCTCACCTCTTCCGCTTTGGTGCCAGCAGCCTCCTCGGCGACATCGAGCGCCAGTTGGAACATTTTGTAACAGGCAGCTACTCCGCTGCTTTCCGTCACCCGATGGGCTAACTTATCCCTCTTACCAATGACAGTCAAAGACATTTTCAATACCATGGAATATGGCCCTGCACCAGAAAGTGCCTCCGAAGCCAATGCCTTTTTAGATCGCTTCCAACGCCAGTTTGACCATTATATCAATGGTGCTTGGCACACCCCCTCGGAAGCAGGCTATTTTGAGGTTATCAACCCTTCCGATAAGCAACCCTTGGCACAGGTAGCCCAAGGCAGCGAACAAGATGTGGATGCGGCTGTCAAGGCCGCCCAAAAAGCCCAGCGGGATTGGGTTAAAATAGGAGGCCATGCTAGGGCGCGTTTCCTATACGCGCTGGCGCGGCAAATACAAAAACATGCTCGCCTGTTCGCCGTATTAGAAGCGATGGACAACGGCAAGCCCATCCGCGAAACCAGAGACATTGATATTCCTCTTGTCGCTCGCCATTTTTACCACCATGCCGGATGGGCACAAGTCATGGATGCTACGCTGCCCGACTATGAAGCCATTGGTGTAGTCGGCCAGATTATTCCGTGGAATTTCCCTTTACTTATGCTGTCTTGGAAGATAGCTCCCGCGTTGGCGATGGGGAATACGGTGGTACTCAAACCTGCCGAATACACCCCGCTTACAGCCTTGCTGTTTGCTGAAATATGCGATTTTGCGGGCTTACCCAAAGGAGTTGTTAATATCGTCACTGGCGACGGGCGAACCGGCGCGGCCTTGGTACAACACGAAGGGGTTCAGAAAATTGCCTTCACGGGTTCCACGGAAGTCGGCAAGATCATCCGCCGCGCCGTAGCAGGCTCCGGCAAAAAATTGTCGTTGGAACTGGGGGGGAAATCGCCCTTTATCGTATTTGAAGATGCCGACCTCGACAGCGTAGTAGAAGGAGTGGTGGATGCCATTTGGTTCAATCAAGGGCAAGTATGTTGCGCGGGGTCTCGCCTGTTGGTGCAGGAAAGCGTAGCCGATAAGCTGTACGCTAAAATTCGGCAGCGTATGGAAAAATTGATCGTAGGCAATGCCCTCGACAAGTGCATCGACATAGGTGCTGTGGTGGACAAAGTACAAATCCAAACCATCGATGCCTTGGTACAGCAGGGCATAGCAGAAGGCAATACCGTTTGGCAACCTTCCCCCGCTTGCCCCGCCAATGGTTTTTACTACCCGCCCACGTTGTTCACTGAGGTATCGCCATCTTCAACCATCGCTCAAGAGGAAATCTTTGGCCCCGTACTGGTAGCCATGTCGTTTCGCAGCCACAAGGGCCGTTGCATTAGCCAATAACACCCGCTACGGTTTAGCCGCCAGTATTTGGACGGAAAATATCAACCTTGCTTTGGATATAGCGCCACAAGTGAAGGCTGGTAGCGTGTGGATCAATTGCACCAATATGTTCGATGCAGCCAGCGGTTTTGGTGGCTATCGCGAATCAGGTTTCGGGCGCGAAGGTGGCAAAGAAGGCTTGTACGAGTACATCAAGCCGCGCCATGAGGCACTGTTGGCTACATCGCCTCAACGTCCTGCTTTGGCCAAAGCCAAAAAACAACCCAACGCCGCGCCTGGGTATGTGGATCGCACGGCCAAAATGTACATCGGCGGCAAACAAGCACGCCCCGACGGAGGCTACAGCACGCGTATCTTCGACCGCCACGGGAGCTATATCGGCGAAGTGTCCGAAGGCAATCGCAAAGACATCCGCAATGCCGTGGAAGCCGCCCATGCCGCCACGTCTTGGTCGGCCATGACGGGGCACGCCCGCGCTCAGGTACTCTACTATATTGCGGAAAACCTCGCGGCCAGAAAGGAGGAATTTGCAGCCCGACTACTCCAGATGCTCAACCACTCTGCCGCTGAAGCCATGCAGGAAGTGGAGCAATCCATCGACCGCATCTATACCTACGCGGCCTGGGCCGACAAGTACGACGGGCTGGTGCACAGCACCTTGCAGCGCAACGTCACGCTAGCCATGCCTGAACCCATCGGTGTCATGGGCATCGTATGCCCGGATGAAGCGCCCCTCTTGGGGTTTGTGTCCTCCGTACTGCCTGCCATCGCTATGGGCAATAAGGTTGTCGTTATCCCCTCCCAGTCGGCACCACTATCTGCTACCGATTGCTACCAACTTTTCGACACTTCCGATGTACCCGGTGGGGTCATCAATATCGTCACGGGCAACGCGGAAGCACTAGGAGCTGAATTGGCCAAGCACTACAATGTAGAAGGGATGTGGTATTTCGGCACCGCCGAAGGCAGTAAAACCATTGAAACCCTCGCCGCCGATAGCATGAAACGAACTTGGGTCAGCTATGGAAAATATCGCAACTGGTTCGACCGCCATCAAGGTGAAGGCGAAGTATTCCTACGCCAATGAACCCAAGTCAAGAATATTTGGATACCTTATGGGGCTTAGGGGGGCTGCCGCGCCGGTTGAGCCGTCGCAGCATCGGGCTGTCCACTCATAGCCACGCCTTCGCAAAGCTGCGGCATGGCACCCGTTTCCATCCCTGCCCCGAAAAGGTCTGAGCGGGCTAAAGATGTATTGATGAGCATTCTTAGGGATAAGAAAAAAATTATTCAGCATTTGTCAAAGACAATCGGATGAATAAGCGGTTCATTTAAAGCGTTTTATCCACTTTCTTTGACTATGAAAATGCTGAATTTATATTGTTCCCATACTTAATCAATGCAAATCGTTCTAAAAGTGAGATTGATACGTGGTGATGTAACTTTGGTGGTAGGCGGCAATCGGTGCAACCAATGGGTTTGGGTGGTGCCTTTCATGACCAAGAGACTGCCGTGTTCCAATACGATTCCCACCGTTTCTTTGGTCTGTTTGTGGCGGAAAGCAAATTTGCGCTCAGCCCCAAAAGTGACGGAAGCGATGGCTTACCATCTTTTCAGGTTTTCTCCCATCGCTATGCCAGCCCATACCTCCGAGCCGTTGTGGTAGAGGTTGAGCAGGCAAGAATTCCAAGTCTCCTCCTGTCTGTTGTTCAATAAGTTGCTTGAGGGCGAAAAAGTTCGTCTCGTCCAAGTGTGCTTCTTGGTGATATGGGAGTATGTGTAGGAAAAAGGATGGTCGCCATACCATGCTACTTTGCGAGCCGTCGTAATGTGCTTTCCAAAATGACTGCCTCATCGTTGCGCCAGAATATGGTGAAGGAGTGTGATGGTAGTAAAAATCGATTGGGCGGCAGGTGTGTACAATTAATCCATAGTAATTCACTACGCCATCGTAAGGCAGTAAATTTTGCGCAGGATCGACTTCGTTTGCAAATAGTTTCATTAGTATCTACTATTCCCTAAGTAATTTGACGGAAAGAACTGATCCCATCTCTAAGTTATTCTTCTGCGCTTCATTTCATTCAGCACCAACTGATACTCGCGTCATATCGCCAGTGACGGAGCTATTTTCAGCCCGCCGGATGAGGTAAGGCACTACTTCCCGCACAGGCCGTAGGGTACATACTTGGCGACGTTGAAACCTGCCTTTAGCCAGGCTGAACGTCAGGTTGTCGCTCATGCCATATAATTGGCAAAAATTCAAATGGGGATGTTGGCGATCAATTCCTTTTTTCAACGATGAGCTGAGCCTGTAGCAAAGCACTAGCTGTATTGTGGGAAGCATTGCAGGAGGCAATATCCTTGTAATGATCTACGCAAAAGCGTAAAGCAGTATTATAAGCATCGTCGGTAGCCTCTTTGGTAGCATGGATAGGAGAAGGATAGCCCATTTCTTTGGCACGCCCTTTCTTTGTCCATGTACGCTCCTCTGATGTTTAGCTCCCAGTAGATAACCACCTTTTTGCATGAGAGTTCGTACGCATCAAAAAGTGCCTGCAAACGGTCGTGGCGATACAACTGGTACGTATTATAAACTACCACACGGGTACGGCTGTAGCGGCGCATCATTACAGTTACCAAATGGTCGATGCTGTCTTGTATCCAGCTCTCTTCTGCATCGAAAAAGACACCTACTTCTTTTTCTGCCGCGACATGGCAGATGGCATCCAGTCGTTTGAGGATGTTCTTGTATTCTTGCCCGGGTTTCGTTGGTGAAAGGCTCGCCGCGTTGCACACTTTCTAAGAGGTCGAAAACGCCCTGTTCGATATTTTGGTACTGACAACCGGTATGGCTGCGTTATTTTTGGCAAAGTCACAGCGCGAATCGTTTCCTTCATAGTGTGGTTGAAATCCGCTTCCGGTTTCCTTTCCTCTGCCCCGTAATCGAGAATAGTACGGCAACCATGCTGAAACAGGGTATCAATGGTGGGGTTACATTCAACAAGGCAGTGCCGCCACAGAATTGCTCAAAGATGGTATGCTTCACAATCCCCTCCACGAAGGGCAGGCGTAAGCGTATGGCAGCTGCTTCCAAGCTGGAACCGATGCCCACCAACCAATGCTTGTTCATAAGGCCAAACAACCAAGCTGCTTTCTTGAGTTGGTCATCTGACTGTGGGCAAAAAAGCCGTGGCGGTGTCACTAAATTGAGTTCCAGCACTTGATCAGCAGCCATATCAGGTACGAATTTATCGAGCATTTCCCTGTTCTTAGGGACGGGTTTGCCTATGTCGTTCATTTGGTTGATGGTTTTATTGGTCTTTGTGTGGGCAATACTGGAGGTAATATCGCGGCACAAAGATATGTACTATTCCAATCAAAATATTACTTTTGCGCACAAATAGCAAGCAAATCATGGAACTACACAACGCAGGATTCAAGGCTGGATGGACAAACTGATAGACCTTGGCATCACGTATACCTAAGTTATTAATTGGTATCCTCCTGCTGGTTTTTGGTATCAAGATAATAGGTAAATTAGAGTCGTCGCTGTAAAAGCGATGCAGGTAGCAGGTATCAGCGAGAGTTTAGTGCCGTTTTTAGGCTCGGTGGTGGCTGTTGGTTTAAAAATTGTGCTATTCCTAGCTGTAGCAGAAATTGTGGGCGTGGACACAGCTTCCTTCGTAGTTATTATAGCCGCAGCCAGCTTTGCGGTAGGTTTGGCCTTGCAGGGTAGCCTTAGCAACTTTTGCCGCAGGCATCCTTATCCTCATTTTCCTACTCTATAAAGCAGGGCAATGGATTGAGGTGTCGGAAAAATTCGGACGTGTAGCAGAAATACAGGTATTCAACACCATCATCGTCACGCCGGCAATAAACCCTCATCATCCCGAACGGGCAGATTGTGGACAATATCGTTACCAATTATTCTGAACGGGGCATCGTTCGATTAGAACTCAGTATTTCCATGCCTTATGGGGAGGATTTCCAAAGTTCAGGCAATTATGGCTGTGGGTGTATTGCGCGAGACACCCGGTGTATTAGAAGAACCTGCCCCAGCAGTAGGTATCGAAACTTTTTGATTCTCATAACATTATACTCACTGTCAGGCCATACGTTCAGCCCGATGATTACCGGGCCTGTGACGTTTGAAATCAATAAGCGAATGAAGGCGGCTTTCCACCAAAACGGCATTTCGGTGGCTTACTCCGAAGGCATCGAACTCTTACTCTATCGGACAATGATCCCCATCCTCAGGCTTGTCAATTGGGGTTACTACCATCGGTTTATCCAACGTTAATTTTGATAACAAATCGAACAGTAAGCACGCAAGTAGCTGATAGTCAGTTAAATGCACTTCGTGTGAGGGATAGAGCGTCGTGCCGGACCGCAGGAGGTACCGAGCGGATAGCCCGACCCCTGTTTGGCAGGGGGCACACCCTAACCCGTTGATTGTTAATTTTTTACCTTGGTTGTTATCCTCATCCACGAATCGCTGCCACAAACTGACTCATTTCAACAATCTTGTTCTAATGCTTTAATGAAGGCACTGCCGATGATGGCACCCGGGCTGCATACTGGCAAGCCGTTTCAAAAGTGTCATGGTTGGAGATACCAAAACCAATCAGCCGTGGATTGCGCAACTGCATATTGCTAATGCGTTCAAAATAAGTAATTTGGCTATCGCTGGGATGTTACTTTTTGCCCCCGTAATAGCGGCATTCGACACCATATACACAAACCTCTGCTTAGCTCATCTACTTTACGGATGCTTCGGTTGTTTGAGGTGTGATTAAAAAACTGATACCTAATCCGGCCGCTGCAACTTTTTTTCTTTAAAGTGCATTTCGTATTCGTACAACGGCAAATCGGGTAAAATCAATCCATCCACACCGGCATTGGCTGCATCGGCTAGGAAACGATCCACCCCATACTGCATCACCTGTACCAGGTAGCCCATCAAGACCAATGGCATTTGCATTTGCGAGCGAACTTCCTTGATCTGCTCCATCAACAAGGCGACGTTCATCCCATTGGCTAATGCCTGGCACCGCTTTCCTGTATCATTAAGGCCATCAGCGAGCGGATCGCTGTAAGGCATGCCAATTTCGATAATATCAACACCAGCAGCTGCTGCTAATTCCTTGATAATGCGCACCGTATCGGACAAATCAGGAAACCCCGCCGTGAAATACACATTGAGTACGTGGTCTTGCCGCTTTTGGAAAAGTTGTTCAATCCTGTTCATTTATCCGTGTGTTTTATCTATCTCTAATTTACCGTCCAACATTTTCATATAAGTTTCCAAATCCTTATCGCCTCGCCCCGATAAACAAATGACCAACACATCGGTGGGTTGGAAAGACATTTGATGTAGTGCAGCAAAGGCGTGAGCGGTTTCTAATGCGGGGATGATACCTTCTAACCGCGTCACTTCCAAGGCAGCATCCAAGGCCTCCTGATCGGTGATACTGATGGCCTCGGCCCTGCCACTGTTAATCAAATGAGCGTGCAAAGGGCCAATACCGGGGTAGTCCAACCCTGCGGAGATACTGTAAGGTTCCACAATCTGGCCATCAGGGGTTTGCATCAGCAAGGTGCGGCTGCCGTGTATGATTCCTTCTGTACCCAACACGCTCGTCGCGGCGGATTCTCCACTATCCACACCTAACCCAGCGGCTTCTACCGCGATCAGGCGTACTCGCTCATCGTTTAGATAATGGTAGTAAGCACCCGCAGCATTGCTGCCACCGCCTACACAGGCTATGACCGCATCGGGATAATCCCGCCCCGTATGCGCCTCCAACTGCCAGCGCATTTCCTCTGAAATGACAGATTGAAAACGAGCTACCATATCAGGATATGGATGTGGCCCTACCACTGAGCCGATGATGTAGTGTGTATCCACAGGGTTGTTGATCCAGTCGCGGATAGCTTCATTGGTAGCATCCTTGAGCGTCTGGCTGCCGGAGGTAGCAGGGCGAACCTCCGCTCCGAGCATACGCATACGGGCTACATTGGGTGCTTGTCGTTGGATATCAACAGCCCCCATATATACCACACATTCCAGCCCCATAAGGGCACATACCGTAGCGGTGGCTACTCCGTGTTGGCCAGCACCTGTCTCGGCAATAATCCGCGTTTTACCCAAGCGCTGGGCTAATAGTATTTGCCCAATCGTGTTGTTGATCTTATGCGCCCCCGTGTGGTTCAAATCTTCCCTTTTCAGATAGATGGTAGCACCATATCGGCGGCTCAAACGCTCCGCTAAATACAAGGGAGTTGGCCGCCCCACATAATCCCTCAGCAGTTGCTGAAACGCTTGCTGGAAGGATTCTTCTTGCATCATTTCCAAATAGCACTCCTGCAAGGCCGCTACATTTGGGTAAAGCATTTCAGGAATATAAGCACCTCCGAAGCGCCCGTAATATCCATGTTCATTCACTGCAATGGTCTGCATCGTTACTTATTTTAGTACCTGATTATTTCAACAATTGTCTCTTAAAGCCTCCACAAACCCCGCTACTAAGGAGGCATCTTTTACGGCCGGCGCCCTCTCAAAACGGCTATTGATATCAACGCCCGCCAATTGAGGATGCGTCAATTGGCGAACCAAAGCCGCATCTTCCGGCTCAATACCTCCGCTAAGTAAAAAGGGGTATCACCTTCATAAAACGGTAAAATATCCCAGTCAATTCTATGACCCGTACCCCTGTACGCGGCAGTAGCTTTGGTGTCGAATATAAAATGGCTGCAAAAGGGTTCATACTCGTATGTAATACCGAAATCGAAGGCCCTGCTTACTCGGAATGCGCGGATGATTTCCACTTGCTCCATCCCGCCAGCATTCAGCAATTGGCGAATAGCTTCGCAATAGACAGGGCTTTCGCCTCCATGCAACTGCACTTTGTTCAAACCATATTTCTGCACTGTTTCCAACAAAAACGAATGAGTAGCGTTCACAAAAACGCCAACCTTTTGCTGTCGCAAGCTATTCCCTTTTAGGAGCACATCCAACCCCTCTTGCCCAACCACATACCGTGGTGAATGTTCATAAAAGATAAAACCTAACCAATCAACTGGCAAAGACGCTATTTCCTGAATATTTTGAGGTGATCGCAACCCGCATACTTTGATTGTCATGTTGTGCTACTTTGTACTTTTTCTGCAAACAAATATTTGTTTTTCAGCATTGCTATCAAATTTTGAATTGAATCATAGATGACAGCATCATATATCAAATCGCCGACTTTATACTCCATAATACTAGGTTTCTTACAGCATTTCGCCTCATCAACTGCCATGCAATATAGCCGCCTAAAAGATCTACCAAGGCATGTATGATGATAAGCAACCATTAGGATTCGGTTTGTACAAACACATAGCCAAACATGATTGCCATAGCAGTAATTTTAATCACTGCATGCCAGCCTTGGTAGAAATGTACAAACCCAAAAATAAGTGCTGATAGCAAAATAGCTAGTGTATAGGTGTAATCTTGGCCAAAAAATACCTGAAGATAGCGAATGAAATACCCTCTAAAAATGATTTCTTCACAAATGCCTGCGGTAAGTGCCAAAAAGATATAGTGAAAGTACTCGTACCCATTTTGGGGTAAAAACCCAAGTTCGTGTTGAAGATGCTCCGTGGTAGTATCCCTATTATTGCGCGTTCCTATTTCGCTAACCGTATCCACGAGATACAACACCACAAAAGCCACCATAACGGCCAACGACCAGCCCTCCGGCCATAGCATAGGCCAATCCAAACCTAGTAGTACCCAGCTCCTATCGTTCCACCACCATATCCCCATAACTACTAAGCAAAGCCCCCACAACCAAAGGTTATTGCCCCAGTACAATTGTAGCTTCATGCGCGTATCGAATCGCAATTTGGACAACTGAGGCTGCGTCCCCAATACCGTCCGAAGCGGAATAACAACCCCCAAAATAAAAAAAAGCAAATGGTCTGACCAGTGTAATGTCATCATGCCAACAAAGGTACACTACATTAGCAATTTGACAGGATTTACAGGATTTTTTTGAAGGAATTTGCTCATCAAACCACATCAAACGGGCGAAGCCCCTCAAACAACATCAAACATTTCGCACATATACACCTTTCCAACATTTCCTACATTTTGACCACCTTGCCGCTCGCCAGCAGGCGGCCTTCGTCGTGCAGTTCGTAGAAATAGAGGCCGCTGGGCAGAGCCGATACATCTACCATCAGCACCTCACTCGCACGCGGCCACGCTATCTGCCGCACGATGCGCCCGTGTACGTCGCTGATGGTGACGAAACTTTCTGGGGATACGTTTACGAATCCTGAGAGGCTTCGCAAACGTAGATGCAGCACATCCTCCGCTGGGTTCGGCCATACCGCCAACTCCGCTGCTGGGGCGAAAGTTTCTTGCGTAGAAACAGTGCCTACATACAGCGTTTCACAATGGGTGTTTACGCCGCTGATATTGGCGACCGTCAGGCATACCTCATAGACACCGTCTTGGGGATAGGTATGCACGGGGTGGTGGGCATCGCTGCTGGGCGACCCATCCCCGAAATCCCACTGCCAGGATGTGGCATAGTGGCTGGCATCGAAGAACTCCACGGATAGCACCGATGTATCTTGTGTATGCTCAAAAGCAGCCGTAGGCGGCGGGTTGTCGATGCCCAGCGTATCGCAGGGGCTGCCATCCCAAGGGCCGAGGCCGTAGTAGGGGAAGTTGGGCATGGTGCGGAACGTAATATCGGGCAGCGGCTGCCCCAGATGCACGAAATCACACGCATGACCCCGCCGATTCGGATGGTGGATGATGTGGATGCTGTCCTGCGTGCCTTGATGAGAAATATATATCTTGCTATTGGGGGCGAGTTGAGCCATATAGTAAGCCCAGCCATTAATACTAGGTGAAATTAATACTCTTGAAGCCTCAATATCTTCTGCTTCAAGATCAAATTGGTAGAGGTAGGAGAAATACGGCACATACAAAAAACGGCTATTTTCAGAAAAGGCCAGCCCGCCCACAAGTGTAAAACCAGTGTCTCGTATATGTACGGGGTTGCTCAACTCCCCGCTGCAGCGGTCGAAATCGTAGAGGGAGATGGTTTGGTTGTCCCAATCCACCAAATCTAACTTAGCGAATTTGCGCCCGTCTGGCGAAAACTTGGCAGCTCCTACGCCCGTACGGATGGTATCCCCCACGGCTGTAATACCCATATTTAGCACGGTATCGCCCTTTAGCAGTAGCTTATGGTATTGGTTGGTGTAGTTTTTATTGACCAATATCCACCATGAACTGCCATCGCCACAGCGGGTGGCTGTTAGTTGGCCTATGCCGAGAGTGTCAATAAGCAATGTGTCATTTTTTGTCAATATAAAGGGTAGGTCATCTTCGTCTGATAGAATGGTTTGTGAGAGATTAAAAGCGTAAAAAAAATCACCATAGTGGTTTTCCGCTTCCAAATGTATTAGATTTTCATGAAATAGGAAAATGTTATTACCTAATTGCGTTTTTAAGAATATAGCAAACTGAGGAAAGGGAAATCCTCTGTTTGAAACACTCTCTGCAAACTCACCTGGGTTTATACCCTCTCCGTTTTGAATGGTGTTCCCATAAGCATCACTAATGTAGATTCCGTTGGTATATGCGAGGAGTTCACCATTCTCGTCGCACATAGAAGCGTTTGTTCCCTCTAGTGGCATGGCGCGCTCTTCTGCGATTATGTCAGGAGGGATGAAATTGAAATCTATCTGCGATTCGTTGAATAACCACACCATATCATATAATGGCCTTTCATATATAATTTGAGCTGGTAACAGATGAACACCCCATAGTAATAGGCTTAATACAAATATTTTCATTTCCCAGAAGATAAACAAGGGGCATTCATCCGAACGCCCCCTGTGGGTTATCAATGTATAATGACTACTTTTTTCTCAACCTGAATTTGGCCATTTTCATCCATTGCCGTGATCAGGTACAACCCAGTTGGCCATTTTGAAGTGGACAAAGAGGTACTCAATTCATTTCCTGCAACGGGAATAGATAGCACAGTTTGACCAAAAGTATTGCGTACATATACCGCACCATTCAAGTGGAGTATTTGTAGGTGCAACATTCCATCCGCTGGGTTTGGCCATACCTGCAATTCAGTAATCTTTTCGTCTTCTACCCTTGATTTTACCTGCTCTGCTTGTTGTACATTGCTTCCTATGAGGTGTGCCTGCATCGGTTGGTTGCTGGAGCAATCGTCTAAAAATACGATTTCTCTATCATACAATCGGTACAGTGCTCGTGCCTTATATACTGCCGGGCCGCCTTCATAAGGGCAGTTGTTAGCAATATTGAGCAGGGTACTTCTGTCTGTAGTGGACAAGCCGTTTGTTCCATTGGCCAGCATTTTCCAATAGGTGCGCTGCACGATGTCCAGCATTTGTTCTGGTTTTAGGGCGGAGGCCCAACCGAGTATGTACTTATCATTCATAGATATACGATGTGTTGGCTATGAAAATTAAAGATAAAAATACAAGAAAACTTCATTCATTGCGCCAGTCGCCTACATTGTCAGAAGCAGGATTTGCAGGATGGCAGAATTTCCAGAATTGCAGCAATGGTTCCGCAGCATTCATGCTGCCCCGTCGCACACTGACCCATGCGGCATGAAGTGCCGCGAAACTATTTGACCACCTTGCCGCTCGCCAGTCGCCTACATTGTCTGAAGCAGGATTTTCAGGATGATGGGATTTTCAGGATTTTGACAATCAAACCAAATCAAACGGGCGAAGCCCATCCAACAACATCAAACCATTTCCAACATATACACTCCCGATAGCTATCGCATTAGCGTCAACTTAAAAAATTCATATATAACAATTCGAGGTAACTCTGCCTGTCTTTTCGCTTTTCATAGCAGTCATGTCGGGCGAGTTCCTCGATGAACTGATCAGGTTTCCAGCCAGCAGTACCTCCCAGAAGTTCCTTTTGATGAACTCTGAGAACTTAATGATGCTCAAGTGTTTTTGGGTCTGTTCATACACCCGCTCGACAAAGATGCCGTACCAAGAGATCGTCATCGTCAACCAGATAAGCATCATATAAATGGTGATTATCACCCTTGGTGGGGATATAGACTCTTTGCCGTCAAAAAAATTATCCACATTAGCTGCTCTTCCAGCACTTAAAAATGATTTCAATACGCCAACGACAACGATACGCTCTGATGATGTCTCTAAATCCCCACACTTTGGCCTCGACGTTGGTGATGAAGATTGTCCAGCCCAGCAATTCAAAGTACTCATCGCTGTGGTTAGCCTTGCCATTCCTGTCATTCTTAGCCTTGAAGCGCCTGATTCTCTGACGTCCTCGGGTGCTTCAACCGCTACCAGTCGTACAGGTATTTTGTCTGTGCTACCAACAATACATTGATATCCAATACCTTCTTGCCTTCTTTCTTACACTCGCTTAGCAATTTGAGCAAATCCAGCTTTTCACCTGTCTGCCCATCATAGACGTTTTGTCCCAAAACGTAAACGGGACAGGAAGAATGCTTTCTTCTCGATGATTTTTTGAACACAGACAACACGAAGTATCCTTGGTCGCGGATGACCAAAGCACCCTCTTCCAGCACTTCAAATCTGGTGGGCAAAACTTTGGTCGTTATCCCTGAATGAGTTGACTTGTATGTTCTGGTAGGAATTGGTCCTTTAGATTTATGCGCAACTGCACACGAGCCGTAGCACACTGCCCTTCATTTTTACTGTACGGCTAGGGTAAAATTTAGCCAAATTTTTCGGTAGGCTCAAACAGGTGCTATCTTCCACATACACCTTGTTGAAGGCATCTAACAGCGGAATATTCTTTGGCTTCCCTTTTGCCGACTGTTTGATTACATGCATCAGAAGGTCGCGCACGAAGGATTCCTGCCTGAATTGCAGCTTCTTTTGCAGACCCTGTTTGCTAACGTGTTTGCCAGTAAATTTTCCTATCGCCCGCGCCCAATCGCTCAAACCTCGCAGACTGAACTGCATCATCATACAGAAGCCAATCAAAAATCCGACCCCGTCGATTTTTCGGCTGCCGCATCTCGAAACCAGATTCTTTTGCAATCGTAAGTATTGCTTGTTCCCCAATTTTTTCTTTATTTGCACCGTATTATATTTCATGGTTGCTGCTTGTTTGTTCTGTTTTGATTCTATTGAACAAAGTTAAGCAGCAACTTTTTTGCCTAAACATATTAGCTTTTAAGTTGACGCATATGCGATAGCTATCAGGATCCCACATCAAAAATAATCCGTATTCTTGCACTTTTGACCATAATCAACACTTTTCACATTACATCATGACGACTTTTGGCCTAAAGTGGAGCATACCAATGCAGTAGAAGTAGTTTACAACCTGACGGAATACGCTCAAGAGTTGTTCCTCCCGAAGCCTACGTAGTTACGCGTATCCGGGGCGGGCATCTCGCGCATATTAAACAAAAAGCAACCACTGCCACTATTGGTGCCTTTCATTTGGAATTGGACGACTTGCGCCGCCAGTTGTTTCAATGGATAGAAGAATTACAGCCTGATTTCATTGTCCGTAAATTCCATAAAACCAAGAAAAAAGCGCCTTCCCTCCACGAAATGCTGGAAGACAGGGAACTTACCAAAGCTATACAGCTATACGTACACCGCCTGCTCGACAAAATGTTGCGACTCATTGCGCAGCACCAATTACCCCTCACGTTGGAAGTTGATAGGCGGGTGCTTGTCAAGGATTTTACCCTCCAAATCATGCCCCATCCCTTAACGCCCGAATTGTTTTTTGCCAAAAAGCCCGATAGTGTATCCTACCGCCTTCGGTTGAGTGAAAACGGACAACCTTGGCCTATCACGGGGCGCGATGTGGTTGCTTTCACCAACTTGCCCACAGGATGGGTTGCCGCCGACTATCAGCTCTATCGCCTCGAACATATCAATGGCTTCCTTGTCAAGCCATTCCGCCAGCGGGAAGAAGTCACCATTCCTGCGGCCTCCGTTAATACCTACTTTCGGAACTTCATCCTCAAAATCGTCAATAAAGTAGATATCGAAGCCGACGGTTTTGAGGTGGTACAAAACGATACCCTCCAATACGGCCTCCTGCAACCTGTGCAGCATCTTTTCAGCAGCGAATGGCGGCTATCCCTGAGCATGGTCTATGCTGGCGATGGCAAATTTGGATGGAAAGAACAGCGCAACGTCCGCACGACTATGGAAATACAGGGCGAAGATGTGCGCATTATCCAAGTAAAACGCGACCAAGCTCAAGAAGCAGCTTTATTGGAGAAGCTACTAAACTTCCCACTGTCTTTGCCCGAAGGTGAATCCCAGTTCCAGTTGGACACTCCATTGCAACACGAATACGCCTTGGTAGAATGGCTATCGGAGCATCGAACGGCATTGGAAGTAGCAGGGTTTCAGGTGGAGCTGCCTTTGATAGGCGACAAAGAACTGTCCATTGCCCCCTGGAAATTAGACATGGAAATGGATACCTCCTCCGATTGGTTCGACCTCAAGGGTATCGTCACGGTGGGGAGCTTTCAATTTCCTTTTCTTTCCCTCACCAAATACATCCGCGAGCAAAACCCCTTCTACCCACTGCCCGATGGAACTTGGTTTCTCATCCCCGAAGAATGGATGACGCGTTACCGCCAATTAGCTGATTTCGGGCAAAAGGAAGGCGACAAATTGCGCATCACCAAGAGCCAATACACCCTGCTGGAAGCATTGAACCTACCCCAACCCACCGACTTGGAAGCTGTAGATACCCCAGCGTATATGCCTTCGTCCCTACTCAAAGCACAGTTGCGCCCTTACCAGTTGGAAGGTGTGCGCTGGCTGGCCAAATTGCACCACCAACAGTTGGGCGGATGCTTAGCCGACGATATGGGATTGGGCAAAACCCTGCAAACCATCGCCATACTGCTGTATGCCAAGGAGCAAAAAGCAGCTCGGCGCGAGGCAGCACACGCCGCCGCACCCGTAGTGAGCCAAGGCATACAGTTGGGGCTTTTTGCCCCACAGGGCGATGAAGACTTCCTCCAGCCACTGAACGCTCTCATCATCCTGCCCGCTTCTTTGATGTTCAATTGGGAAAGCGAGGTCAAAAAATTTGTCCCGTCCCTCACTGTCTATGCCCATTTTGGCCCCAAACGCCACCAAGACATACGCCTCCTATCTCGGTTCGATGTCATTATCACCACCTACCAGACCGCCCAGCGCGATGTAAAAATTTTAGACAAAATGGAATTTGAGTACATCGTATTGGACGAAAGTCAGCAAATCAAAAACAGAGAAAGCAAGGTATTTAAAGCCATCAATAGCCTCAATGCCCGCCACAAAATATCGCTGAGTGGCACCCCTATTGAAAACTCCCTCAGCGACTTGTGGTCACAAATGCAATTCATCAATGATGGCCTTCTTGGGAATTTCAACTTCTTCCGCAAGGAGTTTATCTTACCCATCGAAAAAGCGCGAGATGAGGATAAAAAAGAAGAACTTCGCAAATTAGTGACACCTTACCTACTGCGGCGCACCAAGGAAGAAGTAGCCAAAGACCTGCCACCGCTGAGTACCCAAGTCGTTTTCACCGAAATGACACCCGAACAACGCAAGGTCTATGAACGCGAAAAATCCGCCGCACGCAACTACCTCCTCGGGACAACTTCGATGCCAACAACGCCACCTACCGCATGCTCGTCGTGCAAACCCTTACCAAACTGCGCCAATTGGTCAACCACCCTGTACTCGTAGAACCTACCTACGAAAAAGGCAGCGGCAAGTTCAACGACATCATGGAGCAGTGGAAATCGTACAGCGCAGCGGGCACAAAGTACTTATGTTCAGCTCCTTCGTCAAGCACTTCAACCTGTTTCGCACCGAACTGGAGCACAGACAAGCCCCCTACGCCTTCCTCAGTGGCGACATGGATCAACGGCAGCGCAAGGAAGCCGTACAACGGTTTCAAGAAGACCCCGCCGTGCAAACCTTCCTCATCTCCATCAAATCCGGAGCACCACTCAACCTTACCGCAGCCGATTACGTCTTTATTCCGACCTTGTGGAATCCTACCACCGAGCAAGCCATCGCACGAGCACACCGCATCGGGCAACAGCGCAACGTCTTTGCCCACAAATTCATCACCCGCGATAGCATTGAAGAAAAAATACTCCGCCTTCAAGACAGGAAAAAACAATTAGCAGACGACATCATCGGTACCAGCGGAAATCTCACCCTCGACGCGAATGACATTGATTACTTGCTTAAGTTAAATCATGATGGCAGCCCCTTTCGCAAGCTCAGGGTCAGGCTATCCGTTCCCCCCCGCTTGGGGCGGGTTCACTGCTATCCTTGCTGCATACTCGCTCCGCTCGTCGGGCTTGGGGCTTTGCCCCGCGCAAGAGGATGGTTTTATAAAAAAGAACAGCCATCGGTCAAATAATACCTCGAAGAAGAAGGTAGCAAATATATCACCAACACATACTACATTTGCAGCGAAAATCCCCATTCCATGAATGTAAAAGCTTTGCTTTTTTCACTTTCGTTATCTTTCGGTTGGTTAGGTGGCGGCAGTCTTCTGGCGCAAGCTGCTAGCTACGATACTTTGTTGGTTGATTTCGTAACCGCCCATCGCCTGCCCCTTGGCACAACCTGTCGAACCCAAGCAATGGGTTGATACCTTATTTGCACAACCAACGGGGTGAAATAACCCCACATGGATTGTGGGTGTATGACAGCTTCAACCAAATCAACAGCATTGCACCGACCACCTCGCCCTCGCTTGCGGATGCCTGCTACAGCTACCTCCGGACAGCTTTTTTGGCAACACCAAACCCGGCGATAAACAGAACCTACCGCTGGCATCGAGCTGATGAAGCTCAACAAAGACACCTCTTATACCCTCACTTGCTTCCGGTTCGCGCTAAGCTCAGACACCCGCAAACGCTCTATTGTGAAAGGGCAGCGCATTGACACCCCCTGGCTCAACACCGCTTCAAATGATAGCGCAGCCGTGCGCACCACCATGAAGCCTGATATGAGTGGACGCATCCGTATTGCGATTACCGCTGAAGCCACGAAATAATCCTCCGCTGGTTTTTATTACCTCAATGCGTTGCGTGTCACGTACCGCAAAAGAAAAGCAAGACACTTTGCTTCGCTTAGCATCGCCAACATCACACAGTAAATGGCAAAGCGGTCGTACAGCTATTATCAGTTGGGAAAGCCGACTTATCGATAGTGTATATATCGCTTTCGCGCCGCAACCGACACCACTTGGACACCTATCGGCAAAGCAGCAGCCAACGACAAACATGGGAGTGGACAATCCCCGATTTACCAGCATACTCTATCGCGTTGTCGTGGTCACTAACCAAGGGAAAGCGGTAGAGAGTGCCACTTTCCATACTGTCAATCCGGAGGAGCAGTTCTCGTATTCTTGTGATTAGGTTCGTCCACTGCCGAAGGAACAGGAGTCAGTACGCCTGATATAGTTGGGTAAATCGGTTGAGAAAATTTTTGCGTTACAACACTGCCTACGAAGTCATCAATTTAGCAAAAGGAGGCTACACCTCCTACCACATCATGCCCGATGACTTCCCCGTTCCGCCTCGGTATGGCGTACTACCTGACACCTTGCGGAATATTACACATGGCATGGCTTATCATCCCGATTGTGTCATCGTCAATATGCCTTCCAACGATGCTTCCTACGTGTAAGGCCAGCGGCGGAACAATTGCGCAACTTTGCGCTATTAGACAGTATCGTCACGGCTTCAGGTGCAGCGTTTTTCATTACCACTACCCAACCCCGCAAATTTGGACAAGCCGGGCAGATTGCATTGCAAGAAACGATGCGGGATTCCATTATTTGTATCTACAGCGGCAGGAGTATTGACTTCTGACGGGGTTCGCGGATGCTAAAGGACTCATCAGGCCCTAAATACAACGCAGGCGACCACACCCACCTCAATGATGCAGCTCATCGCATTCTTTTCGACAGGGTTCGCAAGGCTTTCGACCTGCCCGATGACCCACTTGCTCCCAAAAGCAACCGACCAGCCATACTCGCTACTTCCCAACCGATACGGGGGCTTTCCTTGAAGACTTGAGAACGTTGCTTTGGATACGTTTGATCCGATGATAGGTTGTTTTTTGCAAAACAGCTTGCATCATTCTTCAAAATATCGCTACCTTGTGACATTAATTATCAACTCACGCTTGATCCCTTGTGAAATACGAATTGATAGAAACCCGTGCCGATCTTGAAAGATTCGAGCAACAAACGAAAGGCATTGGCTTTGCTTCGATACTGAATTTGTAGGCGAAAAACGTTTTACTACGCTTATATGCCTCTGATACAGGTAACCTGTGCCAACGGTAATTTCGTTAGACCCCTCAAATTGCCAGGTAGCCTTTGTTGATCTTATAGATGCAGCTATACTCAAATCACCCATGCCGGCGAAAACGATCATCGGCTGCTGTACCAGCAATTTGGCATTCTGCCCAAAATACGTTCGACACCCAAATATAAGTGGCGGAAGTGTTGAAGGCCATCACTCCTACCGGATTAGCTAAAATCGTTTCAGAATTAGGTATTAACCCCGGCAAAGGATATGCTGTCGATTGGGAGTGTCTCAGCCCGTTTACACAACGTCAGTTGGATTATGCCTAGGAGGATGTAGTGGTACTTGGACCACTCTGGCAATCCATCACCCGTAAACTTCCCTGTGGCTAACAACCGATTGGATTGGGCATTAGAAGAGTGTAAGCAGTTAGAAACAGAGCAATACTATTATCAAGACCCCCATCACGAGGCACTGACCAGCAACCTCATCACTTCTCTCAATACCAAGGAACAAGTTTTCTTATTGAGGTTACTACAGTGGCGGCGGCAGGAAGCAGAAAGGCAGGATTACTCTAAAAACATGGTACTGCAAAGCAATTTGATTAGCCAAATTGTAAAAACCATCAAAGGTGGCAAGCAGGCGATGATGGAAAACCGCCGCATTCCCGATTTTATATCGAGAAAATATGCCGACAATTGGTCCAAATTATTCCAGGAACCTGCTACTGAAGAGGAAAAAGCTGTACTCAAACGCCTTCCTTCTGCCCCAAATGAAGATGCCCGAGACGAAATACTGCTAGAACTCCTCTACCTGTTGATGAAATACCGCTGCATAGACGAGCAAATATCCCATGCATTGGTGATGCCTCGCAGTGCTATTCGCCGCATGAAAAACGACCCCGATGTATTAGAAAGCATCCTAGGTAGTGGATGGAGACGCGCACTGTTGGGCGATGATTTTGTAGAATGGCTTCATCACTACGACTCGTTGGACTTGAAGATACTGGGTGGTCGAATTGATATTCACCTGAAAAAATAACCAATTTCTATAACCAACCACAAGGCTTTTGCGTTCTCATTTCCAAAAAAGGCTAACATGAATAAAGTTTGGAAGGCATCTGCGTGGGCGGTAATAGCGGTATTAATGGTGGCTTGTGAGGAAGAGTTCATCCCTGATGTAACCACCGACAGCAATGCCTTAGTGGTAGAAGGCTATATCGAAGGAGGCGACAACCCATTACCTCCTTATGTGCTACTGACAAAGAGTTTTCCCTTTTTCAGCGAACTATCTCAGGAAGAGGTATCCAATTCCTTTGTGCATGATGCCGTTATCACCGTATCGGACGGGGAAAAATCCGTAACGCTTACCGAATTGTGTATCAATGACTTGTCGCCAGCACAACGCGAATTGTTAGCCAATTTCATAGGCACCACTGCCGATAGTATTGGTTTTAACATTTGTGCCTATACCGACCTCAGCTTCACCATGTTGGGAGAAATAGGCAAGACCTATACCTTACAGATCGAGGCGAACGGGCAGCAGCTTAGCGCTGTTACGACTATCCCCACGCCCATACCTCTAGATAGTTTGCGCTTCACTCCTCCGCCTGGTATTCCCAACGATACACTGGCACAGTTGGAGGTTTTCATTCAAGACCCCATCGGGGTAGCCAATTACTACCGCTATTTCACAGGTACAGATGATGGCCCGCTGTTACGCCCTTTCGCCTCGGTTATCGACGACCAGTTTTTCGACGGGCAGGGTTTCCACTTTCCTTTGTCTAAAGCGGAAGATTTCAACGATTCCTTCGACCCCGAAACCTTTGGGCTTTACCGTATAGGCACCACTGCTAATATCAAGTGGATGAGCATAGACGAGCAGCACTTCAACTTTTGGAACACCTTGGAGTTCAGCCGCTCCAACCAAGGGCCGTTTTCTTCTTACACCCGCGTGGACCATAATATTGAAGGCGGACTGGGCATTTGGGGCGGTATCGCAGCGCGGTACTACTCCCTGGAGGTTCGGTATTAAGCGTATGTTTGATAATTTTTCGGTTCTTTGACAAGTTTAGTGGTCGTACTGGGCTAGCGATCTCGGCAAAAGGCCGAGACAAGTTGTGCAGCAGTGGCAGCTTTTAGCTGACAGACCTGGGTTTGCCGGGGCCGATCTAGGCTCAGCCTAGAGAGCTGCGAAACGTAGCGACCCGAAGGGTAGCCTCCTCTAAAAAAGTCAAAGAACCGAAAATTTTAAAAAATCGAAAGCTGTTTCATTTTTTTCTCCGTCTCTTACCAAGAAAGCCCCGCCACTTTAACCCCTAAATCGCCTTTGATAGCCATCACTACTTTGATACCCTCTGGGGTAAGGTAGGCGTTGTGAATATCTAAGGTCGTCAGGTTGCCATTGAGGCGAATGCCCGGGCCAATTTCATAATCTTTGAGTTGCCGCTGCATTTCCAATTGCGCTTCCTGTAAGTTATAATCCAGCAGGTAGTCCATGTTTTCTTGGATCATTTTTTGGAGCGAACCTTTGGCCAACCATGCTGCCGACTTGAATAAAAAGTTTTTGGTATCTAATGTAAAATCTAGGTCTTCGATTTCAATGCGGTTGCGATTTGGGTCGAATACGGGTTCGCCTGTCAAGTAAATTCGGCCTTTGTAACTTCCTGACATCAACAGGTTCACCACGATATTATTTCCCTGTCCGTAAAGCTCAATATCGTCCACGACCACAACGCGTTTACCTTGCTCAAAACGTTGTCCACGTAGGTTTTGCTGTGTGATTTTTTCAGCCTGATCAAACGGGAGTACTGCATCCAAGAAAATTTGAAACCCGGTATCAGCGGTTTCATTCAAGTAGCGGTAAGAAAAAGCAGGTAAAGCCAAGGCTGGCCCAGAAAGGGGTTTATTACCAAAACGCAACGCTGGTTCAGATTTCACCACTATGGTGGACTGCATCTGCCCATTTACCACCTTCAAAGGAGTCATACCCACATCCCTTGGGTTGATGAGTAGCCAAGTACGGTACTCTTCTGATACTTCAAAAGGCTCAGCAAGCATTTTCCAAGCTTCACCCACATACTCCTCCAATTTGAAATACTCCTCGATGGTAGCATCAATCTGTTCACCAATGGAAAGCGTACTGCGGTTGAGCATAATATTGGCGATGGACTCCACAGGCATACTTACACCAGCTACTTTCAAGCGGGGGCGTTCTGTCCAATTATGCCCCTCCAAACTAGTTCTTGTCTTCAACGACCAATCGTTACTAATAGAAAACACCGTTTTGAACCGCAGGGATAACCCACCGGTAGCTTCTGCTGTTCCCACCCCCAAATTGTATTGCAACCACAGTCCCAATGGCACTTCGTAACTCACCGTCATGCCCTCCATGTTAAGGAGAATCTGCCCATTTTTTCGGGCTTTGACTTTCATCCTATCCCCATCTGTGAAGCTGTTGTCTTCATACAGCAACCCCTGCATCTGGTTGTTGAGCGAACGTTCCAGCCCTTTAATATCAATATTGACCGGAATGCGGATAGTGGAGGGCTGGTTGGCAAAACGGTTGTCCTGATTATACAATTCCACTGGTCTGACGGGTTGGGTCGTCTTGCAAGAAGCCCAGAAAACGACACTCAGCAAAACAAAAAAATGATATTTGCGAAACATGGATGGAGTTGGATTTAAACAAAAGCATTATTATTCAACCACTGGCTTTTTAGGTGGTTCCATAACGGTGCCACACTGGTCGCAGGTTCTTAGTGCTACATTAGAGTAGAACAAATCGAAAATAGCAGGCATATCCGTTTCGATATTGTCCAGTACAAAGGGTTTACGGAACAGTTCATGCCCACAGTTTTCACAAAACCACGCCAAACCATCCTCCATACCTTCCGGACGTGGCTGCTCAATGACCAAACCCACCGTATTAGGTCCTCGCTGGGGTGAGTGGGGTACGCCTGCCGGGAGTAAATAAATCTCTCCTTCGCGGATGTGAATATCCTTGACTTGCCCTTCGTCGATGACCTTCAACACAATATCGCCTTCCACTTGGTAGAAAAATTCCGGCGTATCGTTTAGGTGGAAATCTTTGCGAGAATTGGGGCCTCCTACCACCATAACAATGTATCCGCCTTTATCCCAAACACACTTATTACCTACGGGCGGTTTGAGCAAGTGGCGGTTTTCATCAATCCACTCCTTAAAGTTAAATTTGGGTAGTAACTTAGTCATAATTTGGTGATTTTTAATAGATACAGTTGACCAAAACATTTCCCTAAAACGGCTGCAATCTACAAATTTTCTCTGTCATTTATGCAGCACACAGGTCACACCCATTCAATACGGCCATTAGCATCTTTTTGCACCTGCCCCTCCTCCATCAAGTAGGTGAGGGTTTCCAATACGAGTTGTTCCTTATCGGTAGGAAATAGGCGCACGATATCTTCTAATGCCAATGGAAACGCTTCCAACGCTTTCTCCAACGCATGGGAATAAGCAGAATAAGCATCGGTTGTGAGGCCTTTTTTTCTGCGTTCGGTACACACATCGCAATGACCACAATCGTTGGCGGTGGTTTCCCCAAAGTAGCGTACCAATAATTTACTGCGGCACACACTACTCTCCACATATCGAATAGCGGCTTGTATGCGCTGCCATTGGCGTTCTTTGCGGAAGCGGTAGGCTGCCATATCAATCGTCAAGTGTTCAGCGGCTACCCTATCTTGGGTGAAAGTCAACTGCGGATTGTCCGTAGCAGGAGTATAGCGGATGATGTGAGATCGGTGCATAGCCATGAGCGCACTGCGCAGCTCACTCACTTGTATTTTTAGAAACTGTGCCAATTGTTTTTCCCGCACCGCTACAGGATGACTAAAAGCCCCTTGGTAGGTGCGCAAGATCACCTTGAGAATAACATCGTACTTGGGGTGCTTCAACTGGTAGTCATAGAGCGTATCTTTGTCCACTAATACCTTCAACGTAGAGGGAATGTAAACAGCTTCGCTCATCGTCAACCAACCGCTTTGCTCCAATACTTTGAGGCTGTGATACGCCAAGGTAGCATCCAACTGAAAAGTTTGGGCAAAGCCCGCTAAATCGAAATCATAGGAAGCCCCGATGCCTGCACCTGTGGCCAATTGCAGGTAACTGCCCAAGGCGCGATATACCCGACGGATATCCTCAAGCTCGGGAAACGACAATTCATAGTTGCGCAACAATCGGTCTTTATCAGGAGGGGCATACAGTAGGATAGCATAAGCCTTTTCTCCATCGCGTCCTGCGCGCCCCGCTTCTTGGAAATAAGCCTCCAAACTATCCGGCAGATCTAGATGGATAACCGTGCGCACATCGGCCTTGTCAATGCCCATTCCAAAAGCATTGGTAGATACCATCACGCGCACTTGGCCATTGATCCATGCTTCTTGACGGGCGTTGCGGGTATCCATGTCCAACCCAGCGTGGTAGTAACTGGCGGGGATACCCCTACGCATCAGTTCTACAGCTATGTCCTTGCACTTTTTGCGATTGCGGGCATACACGACAGAAGTGCCGGGCACACGTTCCAAAATATTGACCACCTGCGCTATTTTTCCCTCAGCCCGCCGGACGACATAAGCCAGATTCTCGCGGGTAAAGCTCTTCTTCCACACCTTCGCACCGGGGCGGAATGCTAACTTTTCCTGAATATCGTCCACTACTTCCGGGGTGGCGGTAGCGGTAAGGGCCATGAGTGGCACCTGAGGTAAAATATCGCGAATTGCAGCAATTTCTAAATAAGCTGGCCTAAAATCATACCCCCACTGGCTGATACAATGCGCTTCATCCACCGCGATCAAGTTGACGGGCATTTTGGGTAATCGCTCCAGCATCATATCGGTTTTGAGGCGTTCGGGCGAAACGTAGAGGAATTTCAAATGCCCATACACTGCATTGTCGATGGTGCGATCAATGTCCGCGTGCGACATACCAGAAAAAACCGCCGCTGCCCGAATCCCCGCTGCTGTAGTTGAAACACCTGATCCTTCATCAAAGCAATCAAAGGCGACACCACCAAGCAGACCCCCTCCCGAGCCAAAGCCGGCACCTGAAAACAAACAGACTTCCCCCCACCCGTGGGCAATAATGCCAAGCAGTCGTCGCCCTCCAAAACAGTACGGATAATGTCCTCCTGCAATGGACGGAAGGCGGAATAGCCCCAGTGGTGGTGGAGTATGTCAGTGAGTTGGGTGGACAAGAAACGAATTACTGCTTTACGATTCTGAAGGTTTTATATTGATTTAAGTTGTCTAAGCTCGTCACTTGTAGATAGTAAATCCCTTTGACTGCTGGTAGTTGAATAGTATGCGTGAGTACATTCTCTACTTTTTCAGCAAAGATCAACTGCCCATTGGAATTGACAAGTTGTAGCAACATAGCGCCACTTGGTTCAGAAAGCTGTACATTCACTATATCCGAAGTGGGATTAGGATAGAGTTTGATATGATTACCAAATTCCTGCGCCTCACTCAGAGAAGAAATCTCATCAGGGGATAAAATTCTATTATAAAATTGCAATTCATCAATACATCCCTGAAAGAAACAGCACTCACCTGCACTAAAAGCTCCCACAAATAAAGCTGGGCTCATAGTTTCCGCAGGACTGTATATCCCTTCAAAAATAACGATTCCATCGCGAACATAAGTAACAAAACTATCTTCAATGGTGATGAGTACCTTGTGCCACTGGCCATCGAGCAGTACCGACTCCTCGTCTATTGAAAGTTCAGAATTTACGCCATTGAAGCCTGCTTCTGTTTCTATTTGGAAGCGTTCATTTTCCAATTCGATTTCAAAAACGTTTGTCATGACATTCTCGCCTTTGCTACCCAGGCTCAAAATAGTCTGGCCATCTTGCGTTCCATCAAATTTTACTTCAAAATAAATGGAAATATGGTTCAGGTTGTTCCTCAATCCCGAGGAAAAAGCAGATAAATCTACAAACTCATTTGTTCCATTTAAACGTATAGCCTGACCAGCATTTCCAGCTATATCTTCAACAAAAGTTCCACCCTGTAAAATACCGTGATAACTTTGAGAAGGGCCGTAATCCAGTACATTTCCACTAAAGGGATAATAAGCTAATAGCCCTTCATTCGATAATTGGGAATAAATGTTAGTGCTTAAAAAGAGTAAAAGGTACAGTAAAATCTTTTTCATAAGAAAGAGAGATTGATTAGTGAGAAAATTTGTAGCAAAAGTAAATTGAATAATT
The DNA here is from genome assembly GCA_041392765.1 of Saprospiraceae bacterium. Taxonomy (GTDB): domain Bacteria; phylum Bacteroidota; class Bacteroidia; order Chitinophagales; family Saprospiraceae; genus Lewinella. The sequence goes on along the minus strand of JAWKLL010000013.1, from coordinate 16,129 downwards.
GAGACAATGATGATAAAATACAACTACATTCAAGTAGCTCGTATTCTTTTACTACTTTTGCCCTTCGCATAAGCGACTCTTGCAACACATCACACTTCTTTGTAGATGATTACAAAATGGATACGGTACGGCAATAGGTATGGGTGGCTCCAAGGGAGTAAACTATACGCGCAATCCTATTTTTTGTCGATACCCCGTTTGTATATCCCTGATATAAAGCGGTTTATCACTTTACGTCCCCATAGTTCCGACTTGAGCGTGTTCGAGCAAGTGATGCTAGATCGTGAATATGATATGACGGGTGTGTTCACTTTCCAGCAGCCCGTTCGTTATATATTAGATGCCGGAGCAAACGCTGGGTTTACATCACTGATGATGGCTCACCAATATCCCGAAGCATCTATTGTGGCCTTAGAACCCGAATCTGGCAACTTCGCGTTATTATGCCAAAACACAGCAGGGCTAACCAATATCCATCCTATTCAAGCGGGTTTATGGTCGCATACTGCTCACCTTTTGATTATAGATAATGGTGTGGGTCATTATGGTTTTATGACAGAAGAAGTACCGCTAGAAACACCTAACGCTATGCCCGCCATGGGGGTCAAAGAACTCATGGCACAGTACAACTGGCCTTATATCGATTTGCTCAAAATGGACATTGAAGGCAGCGAACGGGAAGTTTTTTCTGGTGATTACCACACTTGGCTACCCAAAGTCCGTTGCCTCCTAGTAGAACCCCACGACAGAAAGCGAAAGGGATCTTCTCAAGCATTGCTCAAAGCAATTAACCAATACCATTTTTCGCTTCATATATCTGGTGAATTGCTTTGCTTTTTCAACGAAGATTTTCTCCCCCTGATGCGTAGTTTATCTCCTTTTTTCGACTCCATTCGCATAGAACCCCAAGGGAATCTATATGCATCTGTACCGGGTGGTACAGCTACCCTATATGGCACTACTTATGCACTGCTTACCCAATACTATTTAGGTCAATTGGCAACTTTACCTGATGATGCCAAGTCATTCATCCTCAGTTGCCAAAATTCCCACACTGGCTACTTTTCAGGTAAGAACTCGATGCATTACCCCCCGATGGCTTACACGATTTGGAGCACCTACAAATGCACACCACCTGTGCTGTTTTGCCGCTGCTACAGCAGTTTGGTGTAAAACCGCTCCATCGCCTCGCTGCTGCTGAGGCATTCTGTGATTCAACGTACTTGCAACAATGGCTAGATGCCCGCAACTGGAAAGAAGCTTGGTGGGAAGGTAACAATCTGCTGTACGTAGGGCAACTGCTCGTCTATCTGTCGGAAGAACAAAGAATAGCTACAGCAGATAAGGCTTTGCAACAATGGTTTACTTGGTTAGACCATGAAATAGACCCCACAACGGGGCTTTGGGGAACAAACGGTCATTGCTCTGTATTTGACGCGATGTGTGGAGGATACCACCAACTGTTGATCTACTACTACAAACAACACCCATTACCATGGCATCGGCAGTTAGTGGACGCCACCCTTCCCTTGCAGCATCTTGATGGTGGTTTTGGCCCCACAGGAGGCGGCGGTGCCTGTGAAGACGTAGATGCCGTGGATATTCTTGTAAATATGTACAAGTACGCAAATTATCGACGCGATGATATTCGGCATGTACTAAGGCAGCAATATTACTTTTTACGTGGGCTTCAGCACGAAGATGGCGGCTTTCCTTATAAAAAAGGACAGGAACAACTCCACATGGGTATTCCTGCCACCAAGGCTGGTAAAGATGTCAGTACTACTTTTCCCACCTGGTTCAGAATACATACACTGGCACTATTAGCAGAAATACTTACAGACGAACCCGAACTACAAAAAATAGACTTCCATTTCAGCAAAGCTGTCTCCATGGGATGGCATCGCTCATGGCATAAACCTTCATTAACTAATAGTGACTTGGCAGGCGAACGACGTTTTGCCCCCCAACACCGTCTTTCCCAGCTCAAAAACTGGATAAAAGGGTACTATCAAAAAGTCCTATTTACTTGGGAATGGTATCGCAAAAAATGGAAGATATGAGTGAAGCCACTACGCCCATCACAGTACTCATGTCTGTTTACAATGGCGAAAAGTTTCTGCAAGCTGCCATTGACAGCATATTAGCGCAAACCTTTTCGGATTTCGAGTTCCTTATCATCGACGATGGTTCAACGGATAATAGTGTATCCATAATACAAACCTATCAAGACCACCGAATACGCTTGGTGCTGAACGATGTAAACAAAGGACTCACGCCTACGCTTAACATAGGATTAGGTTTAGCCAAGGGTCGTTATATTGCCAGAATGGACGCTGATGACATTGCTCATCCCAGTCGATTACAACGACAATATGAATACCTTCAGTCACATCCAAAAACTGTTCTAGTGGGTACCAATAGTGACATTATCAATTTAGATGGTAAGGTAACAGGGCATTGGTCTTTTCCACAAAAGGATGAAGAACTGCGGGTTTGGTTGTTGTTCAGAAGTGTATTTGTACACAGTGCTGCTATGTTTAAGAAGGAAGTGATCTTACCAGATGGCTACGATACATCATTTGCTACTGCCCAAGATTATGGGCTATGGGTGAATTTGGCTAAGAAAGGTAAAATTGCCAACCTTCCTCAAACATTATTGCAATACCGCAAGCATGGCAATGCTATTTCGACCCGTTCCCTTCACAACCAGCTTGATGTGACACGTACCCTACAAATGAGGCAATTGGCTGATTGGGGAATTGTTCCTAATGAGCAAGAACAAGAGCTACAATTAATCTTAGGCCTGACCATGAGCGGTTTTTGGGTCAACGCTCAAGTTATTCAAGATGCCTATCGCTGGCTTGAACAATTGATAATTCATAACGAGAAGATGGGTACTTTCTCCAGAGAAGTTTTTGAGGGTGTAGCTCGAAACGTTTGGTTGGGACTGTTCAATCGAAAACAATCTATTCTCACTCCTCGTTCAGGTTGGCCATTCCTGTTCCACCCTTTTGCATCAGGGCTGTATGCCAAATGGATGATTCTGCTACATTCCACCAAAGGTATCTTTCAGCCTTTTATCAAACAAAAAAACCAGTAGATGGGGGTAATTATCCGGCAAAGCGTAAAAACGACACTCCTAAACTATGCTGGCATAATCATTGGAGCCGTCAATACCATTATTCTGTATCCATTGGTATTAGAGCCGGAGGCATTTGGGTTAATGCAAAATCTTCTGGGCAAAGCCTCCCTGCTATCCAATGTGCTTCTCTTTGGAACAGGCACTAGTGTAATACGTTTTTTTCCTACTTTTGAAAATAAAGAAAATCGCCATAACGGGCTGCTCGCACTGTTATTACTTTTCCCATTGATTATGGCTTGCTTGTTGGCAAGCGTGTTTTGGCTTTGGGGAGAAGAAGTCGCTTTGCTACTACAATTCACACCCAACGAATTGCTACAAAACTATGCTTGGTTAGTTCTCCCGCTGTCGCTATTGATGGCTTGGAATATGTTGTTGTTTTATTTCCCCAAGAACTTCCTTCGTACAGCAGTACCTGCTTTTTTTGAACAGGTGGTGGTAAAATTAGCCAGCTTAGGAATTGCGGTAGCCTATTTTTGGCAATGGATAACGATGACTGTTTTTTTTAACAGCCTATTAATCGTATTCGCTGTTCCAACGCTCAGTTTAATGGGGTATATCCATCATCAAGGGCATTTTACGTGGCGTATCAACTGGTCTTTTTTAAAAACCGACGGTGCTAAAGGCTTGCTCGGATTTTCATTTGTCTATTGGTTAGGCAGTATTGCGGCAGCCTCGCGTACCTACATTGCACCTGCTTTTCTGGCAGATATGGTTGGCGATGGCGGATTAGTCCTGCAAGCGGCCTTCGCTCCAGCATTTTATATTGCCACAGCTATTGCTATACCCGGTAAAAGCATTGATGCTATTTTGTCAGCCTTTACTGCTCGTTATGTCAAAGAAGAGGATTGGCTACCGCTTGGGGTGTTATACAAGAAAGCGGCCAACCATCAGTTTTTGTTAGGGGTATTGCTTTTGGTGCCGCTTACACTGGCTTGCACGACCTGTTCCGTATCATGCCCAATGGCGATCAATATGCCATTGGATATTCCGCCACCCTCATCATGGGGGCGGCTAGCCTCGTAGATCTAGCCACTGGTATCAACTCCCAAATTCTTAGCTATTCCAAATATTATCGCTACGATTTGATCTATGCCATCTTTACCGGTATATTGAGTTTCCTGCTTTTCTGGTGGCTAGTAGGACACAAGGATATGCAATTGGAGGAGCCGCCTGGTCATTTTTTATCACCGTTTTTGTATTCAATGCACTAAAACTCCATATCATTTACCGAAAATTAGCGATGCTTCCCTTCTCTTTTGCTATGATAAAAACCATCGTGGTAGGTGCTATCGGCACGGCATTGGTTATGGTGCTGCCTCCAATCGAAAACCCATACTTATCTATTATCCTGCGTGAGGTATTTTACACCACTATCTTCCTTGTATTAGCCTACTTTTGGAAAATATCAGAGGAAGGCAATCAATACATCCAACAATTCTTGGACAAACTTAAACATTGAGAAGGGACCTACTTCTTATTAAGCTCCCCCACCCTCTCCATCACCTCCCGCACGGGATATTCCTCCTCGGACAGAGCAATACTTTGGCCGTTTTGTAGCGTGATGACGAGAAAATAGACGTTGGTGCTACCCGACGCGCTGATGGATATTTTTGCGTTGTCTTTACGGATAAACAGCTCGTTTATCTCGGTATAAGGCACGGATTGATTACCTATTTGCATGTGATCGGCATAGATGAGCACTTTGCCGTGCCGATACAGGTTCCAACCACTGAAAACAGCTGTTCCGAGGGCCATCATGCCCACAAAAAACAGCAGCATGGCACCTAGACTATTCATCGTGTACGCCCGACCGCTGGCTTTTTTTGTCAAGAAACGGTAGCTAAACCCGAAGGCACCTACACAAACAAAAAGGCCAAGCCATAAAAAGAGCCAATCGGTTGAGTCAGCATAAAAGCTATAAAGGGGGTCATTGTGCATATTCCAGCATTTTTTCCCACGGATGGGTGAGTATCTGATAAAGGCTGTCGGAGGGCTGGGCTAACCAAACCGCCGGAAATTGTGTACTGTGATAAATATAGGGTTGCTGTCGAGTTGTATCGCGGTAGCATGACAATGTATGCGCACCATAGCTCACCGACCACAACCACGAGGAATCCATGGAAAGCTCATCCACATCATCGGCAAAAACGTCGCTGCAAAAGCCGCGTAGTAATTGGTGATAAGGTTGCCACGCTACTGTTGATAGCGTGTCGCCTTGTCCGTTTGTCCACAGTTGGGAATCGTGGCGAGTAGCCGTCAATGTGGTGTCTTTATTCTGAAAAGTAAGCGTGAGTGGCTGAACAGGAGGCATATCAGTAACACACCGTTGCCGAAACGCATGATACCCCGACACCAAAACAGGCAAATGGGGACTCCTACATTCAAATACCTCTTTCAGCCCTCCCAATCGAGCATACAAAACACTGTGGATACCATCACCTAAAGGTTGTGCTTGGCTGAGGTGTATGCACACATCTGCCTTATCCTTGTAAAATTGTAGGCAAATGGTCGTTGCTTCACTAGGGGAAACGCCATACTCGTCCCACGCTTTAGCAGACTTTCCCACTATCTGACTACTGCGAATCTCCCGCAGTTGCGCCAACAAGGTATCCACGCTGCTTGGGGTGGCCGTCTCGTGTGTGTGCCTTACGCTGAGCAACCAACGGCTTTCGTTTTTTACCAATTCACAATCGGGTTGGCCTGATTGTGAAACCGTCAATGCTCGCACTTCCGAGGGTATAAAATCAAGCAGCATCGCTTCAAAACGCCCCGTTTTTTGACGTTCCCAATACTGATACAAGCCATAAGCCAGTACCAAAAGAGCAAACCACACGATCCAAGAATAACTACGCTTCATGGGCGATTGATAATAAGTAGTCCTTCAACTGGGCAACAGCACGGCCTCTGTGGCTCATGCTATTTTTTTGCGCCGCTGTCATATCCGCAAAGGTAACATCAAATCCCTCTGGCACAAAGATAGGGTCGTAACCAAAACCTTTCTCCCCACTTTGTTGCAAAGCAATGCGCCCGTTGACGATTCCTTCAAACAACCGCGCCTCCCCTTGGATGACCAAGGCGATAACCGTTCGAAAACGGGCGCTGCGGTCGGTATGCCCTGCTAACTCGCGGAGCAATTTGTCCATATTGGCTTGAGCATCCCGTTCTGATCCCGCATAAAATGCCGTATCCACTCCCGGAGCCCCCCCTAAGGAAGCGACCTCTAAGCCCGTGTCTTCAGCAAAACAATCACGCCCGTAATGCTCAAAGATATACATGGCTTTTTGGAGGGCATTCCCCGGTATATCGGGTTGTGTTTCGGGAATTTCTTCTCGGCATCCAATGTCGTCCAAACTAAGGAATTGGTAATATTGGCCGAGTATCTGCTGTACTTCTCGCACTTTGTTGGCATTGGCCGTAGCAAAAACGAGTGATAATGGCTGCTTACTCATAAATATTTAGTTTTCATGGCATTCCATAAGGCACCCGCTTTTTGGTTTTTCTGCTGTTCTCGCTCCGTGCGTATGGTTTGGGCACTGTCGGCATGGAGTAGTTCCCACTCCCAACCTTTATAAAGGTGTAGGGTGGCAACTGGGCTTGAATGCCTGCCTGCTCAGGGTTGATGCCCATTAAAAAAACTGTATGGATATTGTAGTGGCGTGCCAGATTGGCCAATGGAATACGACTGCCGTTTTCACAAGCCAACAGATATACTTTTTCGTGTAGAGGGTGTTATATTTACGGCCTTAAACACCTTTTCCAAAAATCTTTGTTTTCAATGGAGACATCCTCCTTGCCACACAATAACAAGATGCCCGCTTTGCCTTCCCCTTCAACGGGAAAACGAGCCGGATCGTGGTCAGGGAAGGCTATTAATTCAAACTGCAAATAATGATGTTTCAAAGCAAAATTTTGTTAAATTGCGTTTTTTTAAATCATTTTTCTGTTTGGAGTGATTAGGATTTGGATGTTTCAAAATAATCTTGTAACATTGTACGAAAATTCGAACCAATGAACCATACATTTCAAGTCACTAAGGTACAGGAAAGTCGCGTAGAAAAGATAGACTTTTCAAATATTCCTTTCGGTAAGGTTTTTTCCGACCACATGTTTGTTGCTGATTATCGCGAGGGAACCTGGCAAGACTTCCGCATTATTCCTTTTGGGCATTTTACGGTGCACCCTGCTTGCATGGCACTTCACTACGGGCAATCTATCTTTGAGGGCATGAAAGCCTCCAAAACAACAGATGGACAGGCTTACCTCTTCCGTCCTGAAATGCACGCTCGCCGCATCAACCTATCCGCAGAGAGATTAATGATGCCCCATTTCCCTGAAGATGTTTTCGTGGAAGCCCTGCAAGCCTTAGTAGAACTGGACGCAGCTTGGATTCCACCCCAGGAAGGTAGCGCGTTATATATTCGCCCGTTCATGTTTGCAACGGATGAATTCATTGGTGTTAGACCCTCAGAAACCTACCGCTTCATCATCTTTACTGGCCCAGTTGGCCCTTACTACCCAAAACCAGTCCGCCTTCGCGTAGAGCAACACTACGTGCGTGCCGTACCGGGTGGCACAGGCGAAGCCAAAGCAGCGGGTAACTATGCAGGCAGTCTTTTGCCCGCCAATTTAGCACAACGCGATGGTTTCGACCAAGTCGTTTGGATGGGTGGCACTAATATGGAACTTATCAAGAGGTAGGTACTATGAATATGTTCTTCGTCATAGACGGCAAGGTAGTAACCCCTGCTACTGACGGAGCAATCCTCAAAGGTATTACCCGCGACAGTTTCCTTAAAATCCTGAAGGAAAAAGGGATTCCTGTGGAAGAACGTGCGGTATCCATCCATGAATTAGTGGGCGCCTTTCAAGCTGGCACTTTGACAGAAGCCTTCGGTGCTGGCACAGCTGCCGTGGTATCTCATGTAGCTGAAATCGTTTACAACGACCAGCATATCACCTTCCTCCTGTAGAAAACCGCCCCATTGCTAATATGTTGAAGGACTATATTGATGGGCTTCGTTCAGGAAGAGTAGAAGATACACACAACTGGTTAGTATCTACCCGCCAAGAAGCGTGGGTGTAGAAATTACCGCTATGTCCAACTTAGTAGTTGACATCCGCCATGCTCAGGTATTCCAGTCCGATCAAGTCGTCTTGATGGATGTCAATCTGCGCATATCAAAGGGGAATTTGTTTACCTGATCGGCAAGACGGGTAGCGGCAAAACTTCCCTGCTGAAAACTATCTACGGTGCTTTGCCTCTTAGAAAAGGGAAGGCACCGTGGCTGGTTATACATTGGGCACACTTACGCGCCACTCCATACCCGGCTTGAGGCGCAAATTGGGTATCGTTTTCCAAGATTTCAACCTGCTTACCGATAGAACGGTATTCGAGAATTTAGATTTCGTCCTGCGGGCTACCGATTGGAAAGATGCCTCCCAACGCAATGAGCGCATTCGGCAGGTGCTGACACAAGTTGGATTGGAACACGCAACTACACGGATGCCATTTTCCTTGTCGGGAGGCGAACAGCAAGAGTAGCCATCGCGAGTAACTACTGAATAGCCCGGAATTGATATTGGCTGATGAACCTACGGGCAATCTCGATCCCGAAACCAGCGACGATATCCTGTTGCTACTCCGGAACTTAGCCAAACAACACAATACTGCCGTTTGCTGCACACCATGACTACCGGATGTTGGAAAACTTTCCAGCCCGCACGATTCGTTGTTTTGAACGCCGCATCTTACAGGATGAGGATATTGTTTTATAAAAATTCTTACCGACAATGTGGGTACGCCTCATGGCCATTTTATTGGGCATCGTTTTTTTCATAACAGGCTGCAATAGCTTGATCTCACAGTTCTTTGGTACACACAAACTCCGTGTTTACACCATGGAAGAAGCTGTGGCTAATGGTATTGGCGATGCTGACTACATCCGCCTGACGAATGCTTGGCAACCCGGCGACTACATCGTCGTTCCGCCTCGCAACGCTGCCGACAAGCCTATTCTGATTTTCCCTTTGCTCTCAGCCGACCAATTGAAGCAAGCTGAATCGGGAGAAGTCGTACAACCTGGCATTATCGCTTGGACAAAAAACTTTTCCATGGACTGTGACAAGGACGGCACCTGCGCACCCCGCGTGGCACTCGATGCAGAAGGAATCCTTCGCGACTTGTCCAAGGATAAAAATAAATCGCACTTGCTACCACCTGCTAAGTACCAACTCCCTGAACAAGTGAACTACTTAGAAATTGGCCGGCATCCGCTGGCTTGGTACTGGAATTTGCTTATGCTCGTTGGTGGCATGGGGTTGGCCGTATTCATTGAAGGAAGAGCACAAAAAGTGCGCAAACAACAGCGACAACAGGGCTTCTAAACCAAGCCACAGCCGGAGGTATGAGGAAGATAGATCGTTTTTTGCTGGTTAGCTTTATTCCGCCGTTCTTGGTGACGTTTGGTATAGCCACCTTTGCGCTGCTTATGCAAATACTGTGGGTGTATATCGATGATATTGCCGGCAAGGGATTGGGTATGTTTATGATCATCGAACTACTCAGCTACAAGGCCGTAGGATTAGTACCTATGGCGTTGCCCTTGGCCATCCTCATCTCATCGGTGATGGTATTGGGTGGGCTGGCAGAACGGTATGAGCTATCCAGCATGAAATCGGCGGGTATCTCCTTGTTGCGTATCATGCGTCCTTTGGTGTTTTTTGGTTTCGTATCTATGTTCGTTTCTTATCTTTTCAATGATTATGTGATACCCGCAGCCAACCTACAGTTTGGTTCTCGTATGTACGACATCAGCCAAAAGAAACCCACTCTGAATATGGAAGAAGGGATTTTCAATGATGATTTTGGCGACTATGCCATCCGCATTGGTAAAAAAGGTAAAGACGGCAGCTCTATCAACGACATCCTCATCTACGACCATACCGATGCCAACAGCGGCATCCTTACTTCGGTAGTAGCCGATTCCGGCCAGATGTACACGACACCCGCTGGCGATTTTTTCATCATGCAATTGCACAATGGACATCAGTACATAGAAACACGTCCTTCTACGGGCAGGGGGCAAGGGCAGACTACCCCTTTCATCCGCACTTCATTCAAAAGCTGGAACAAGGTTTTTGATATGGGCGAGTTTGACCTGTCGCAAACCAATCAAGAGTTGTTCAGTATGAACCGTAGCATGATGACTATCAGTCAGTTATCGGAAAGAGTGGACACCATACAAAAACAAATCGACCAGCGTTATTACAGCCTTGCCCGGCAAGTAAGCGGCAATTTTTCTGTGCTCGAACCCGATAGCTTGTACCCGCAAACAGTTTTGGAAGATATTACGCTCCAGCAAGCACAAGATTCGGCATCGAACCAGCCTCCGTACCGGGATTCTCTTCCTGTTTATCAACCAGCAGATAGCGTACCTCCCAAACCGATGGCACTGCCGAGTACCTTATTGCAGGATACCGCCCGCTTGAAACGCATTGCTGCTGCCAAGCGCCTCAAAGAAGAGCGGTCGGCACTAGCAGCTAAGGCCAAGCCGCCTCTTAAAGATACCGTAATAAACCCCCTACTGCCTATCGAGCGCTTTACGGACACCATCCCCACTGTGGAGGCGTGGTTGGCAAGCCTCAACAAAACCGAGCGCCAGCGGCTTATTACCAAAGCCAAATCCAGTGCGCGATCCATCAAAAATCAAGCAGAGCAAGCAGTAGTATCCATCGACCGTACCAAGGAGGAAAAAGTCAAGCATGTGTACGAGTTATACACCAAATACAGCATGGCCGTGGTCTGCATCGTGTTTGTGTTTATAGGTGCCCCATTAGGAGCCATTGTGCGGAAGGGCGGTTTTGGCTATCCATTATTGGTCAGTGTGGTGGCGTTTATTGTGTTCGTTGTGCTTACCATTTTTTGCCGAAAAATCGCGGAAACCTTCATTGTACCGGCAGCACTTGCCGCTTGGTTGCCGTGTATCGTACTCAGCCCTATTGGCATCTGGCTCACCGCCAAAGCTATGGCAGACAGCAAACTCTTTGAATGGGATGGAATAGCAGTATTATTCAGTAAGAGACGGAGAAAAAATAAGTGATCCCATTTTTGGCTTGGTTTTATGCACTAAGCGTAGGAATACTTGCACAAAGCGTGTGCATAAAGACAAGCCTTCAGAAAAAATGGGATCAGTTATTTCCGTCAAATTACTAAGGTATTGGCACGTTTTAAAAAAACGTAGCTTCACACCCAACGGTAGATCTTTATGTTACCGTCTTGTTAAAAAAGTATCGCTTTTGCTGACAATAAGTATCTTAGCATCGAATTCATCTGGAAGCTCCCTAGTTCGGTAGCTGTTCAAATAAATGAAGAGTGTCATGCTTCAAAAAATAAATTTTAACCGCCTCTAAAAAATAGTACAATGAGAAAAATCTTGTTTTTTGCACTTGTTAATTATTGGGTAGTTATGCCCATGTTGGCACAGCAAACCACGCCCACACCTTCGCAGCAGTCAATTTCAAACTCACTTTCATACGGCCAGAAGAAACGGGGCTTTGGGATCTTTCTACCTACGGAAAGGTAAACAGAACAGAGGGTACCCCGTACATGAATGATGATTGGACTACAGGCCGCATCCGATTTGAAGGGCAGCCCAACTTCAGCGACCAACTCCATGTATTGATGGATTTGGTCAAAAACGAACTCTACGTACGCTTGGAATCGGGCTTCATCGGGAATTTCCTATGGAACGTTTGGATGAAGTTGAAGTACACCTACCTGAGATACGGTTACCATGGAAGCCCTCAACTTACCAGACCTTTTTGGTAAGGGTGATTTTGGATACCGTTTCTATAAAGTGCTTTATCGCAGCGACAAATTCTTGGTTTTACACCAACCTATCAAGTATTTGCGCAAAGAAGAGTATATCGAAAACTTAGGTATGGTGCGCCGCGCCGATAAATATATGGACACCAATAAATACTGGGTATTCGACGGCACTGTACTCCATGAAGTGAAAACTAATCAACGCCAGTTGACTTCGGAGTTTCCACAATTCGCTTCTCAAATCAAACAAATTATTAAAGCAGAGCAACTCGATTTAAACAAAGACCTCGGGCGGCTTTTTGAGCTATTAGAAGCTAAGAATTTATAAACGAACTACCTCCTCCAAAGCAGCATCATACTTCGGTGCTTGTACAGTCCAGTCGTAGCGCATGGCCCATTCTCGATACAGGGAAGGAGTCATTTGTTGTGGATTTTCCAAGAGGGCAATGGTCTTTTGCAGCAGTGCGGTATCATCTGCATAGAGGTGCTGTGTGTGGTGTGTGGGGGTGATATGCTCAGGATACGCAAGCCGATTGGGCACCAGCGGGTAAACACCGCTAGCCATCGCATCTATTAAGCTACCCCCAAAGAAATCTTGGTAATTGGTAACTGGAATCAGGTGTGAACGTTGCAACCAATGCAGGTAATCCGCCCGATCCGAGGCATAGCCCCAATGCAGTAAGTGGCGTTGAAGTTTATTGTTCGCTTCACGGAAAATGGGCGGGGTTTTGGCATAATGCGTTCCCAGTACCACCAACCCAAAATCATACCCAGCTTCCGATAGCTGGAAGCAAAGCGAAAAAAAGAAGCAGGATTTTTATCAAATTCCCAACGATGGTTCCACAGTAGTACGGGACGTTCAGCGGGTTGTTTTTCAATAATAGAGGACACAGGAGGTAATTCCATCCCAAGATGAACGACCCTGCTTTTAGCGCGTATAGCATCGATGGTGTCGAAAGGCTGCTCATCGGGAAAGGCTTTTAGAAAACCCACAAGCGCGGCCATGAAATCTTCTTGGTGGTAATGAGAATTGAAAAAACAAGCATCAGCAGCTAATGCCGAGGTGTAATTGAGCCAAGCATAGTGACGATCTCGCTGGAGAGGCACGTCTTCATCGGTAGGAGACCACGGATAGGTCAGTTGGTTTTCATGGAAATAAACCACCACAGGGATGGTAGCCGTAACACGCGCCGTCAGTGCTTTAAAGGTGGCAACGTCCATCATATCCGTGGTGAGGATAAGATCAGGGCGTTCCGTCTGCGATAGCAGCATCTGCGCCATACGGACAGCGGCACCATGCATGCGCCACTTCCAATGCCGTCCTGGAAGCGAAAAACAACGGACCGTGTGCCCACTATGCGCCACATACTCCTCAGCCCAACGTTGATGGCTGCCCGTATGAAAAGGATTGAAGAGATAAATGAGCATAGCTATTTGAAACGTATGGCTTTCACGGGATCGATTCGCGCCACCCAATAACTGGGAAGAATGAGAAAAAGTAGCGTAATGACCAACGTACCCACATTGAGTAATAGCACCGTCCACCCATTGACACGGATAGGCGCCACGGACAGATAGTAATTGGCCTCGTCGAGGGTGATAATAGAAAAAGTATCTTGAAGCCAGCATAGCCCTAACCCCAATACATTCCCCCAAAAAAGCCCAACCACGACAATCCAAGCGGCGTAGTAAATGAAGATTTTGCGAATGCTCCAATTGCTGGCGCCCAGCGATTTGAGGGTGCCAATCATATTGGTTCTTTCTAAAATCAAGATGAGCAAGGCTGTGACCATATTAATGACCGCTACCAACAGCATCAGCCCCATAATGACCCACTCATTGACATCCTGAAGGTCGAGCCACTCAAAGATGGCGTGCATTTTTTCGCGTATGCTCTCGGCGTACAACCCGCTGGGTAATTCCTGATAGTAGATATAATTGGTAAAAGCATCGAGATCGTCGATATCATCGAGGAATACTTCAAAACCGCTGACCAATGTGGCATCCCAATTGAGGATTTGCTGGATTTTCCGCAAGTCCACCAAGGCGAATTGGCGGTCGTATTCTTCTAATCCCGTGCGATAAATGCCTTGTACCCGGAATTTGCGTTCCAATTGCTCAAATTCCTTGGTGACAAAAAAGATGGAGAATTTGTCTCCTACCTCCACTTTTAGGCGGTCGGCGGTGTAGCGAGAGATGAGGATACCATCGTCCATGGCATCTTTTGGCAAAGTCAGCGGTTGGCCGCTCAGGAGGTATTTATTGAGGTATTCCCAGTCGAAATCCTGGCCAATGCCTTTGAGCATGATGCCTTCTAGTTCGTCGTTGGCGCGAATGATGCCGGAGTAGAGAGCGTACGCTTGAATGTGGCGTATGCCACCCTTCGTAGTAAGGTCTTTGACAACCCTTCGCCCCAGCAATTGATCCTCCACAGGAAAAGTAATACTGGCTACTTCTGCCAGTTCAGGGTAAAACGGCTGGTCGATGCTGACGGGATAGACTTCCGTAATGGAGCGGCTGATGTTGTGGTCGGTAATATGAATATGGCCCCAGAATCCGAAAATTTTCTCAGCTATTTCCTTCTTAAACCCCGCAATTAGGGCGGAAGAAACCACCATCACGGTCATGGATACGGCCACCGCAATGATAGCAATGCGGATTATCATACGCGAGAAGGACTGTCCGCCGGCAGCGGCTACTTTCCGGGCAACGAAAAATGGAAAATTCATGGGGCGAAGATAGCGAAAAAGCAACTTGCTTTTGCAATATTTTTATGGTTCTAGCCCTAGCGGTCGTTCTTTTCATTTTTGCTGCTATTATAAAACTGGGCTGCAAGCTCTACGAGCGTAGCCCTGCGTAGCGCGGACGCTACAACCCTCTAGGGGTGTATAGATAGGCGTATGTTTTCTGCTTCTAAATTCATGTCTCTGCTATAGATAGGCAGGTAATAGAGTTTGGACGGGGATAATTCATACAGGCGGTAATCTATAACAGCAATAATGATTCGTCAAACCAAATGTCTTCATAGCCTTCATGTCCTAATAGAAAACGGTATCCAGGAGGTAGGGCTAAATACTTTAACACCTCAGGTCTCCATGTCTCTAAATGCCAAGTATGAAGTGGTTTGAAAAAATCGGGTTCTTCGGAATGTTCTCCCGCCCAGATATACCACCCTGTAGTACCGCTTTCGGTATTGTGACGAAGCCCATGTACAGGATATAAAGAGTTATCTTTGAGGTTGGATGAAGCACCAATTTTAAATTGTAGTGGTGAAAAACATGGAATTGCTCCATGTTTTTCACAAATAAATAGTTGCTGTATTCTAGTTTTTCCATTTAACTTTTGTTTTTGTTGTTTTGAATAATTGCTTAATCTAGCACCTTGTTTTGCTGAGCAGGTTGGACACTGTGGCTGAACAGCATCTATAGCTTGGGTTTGCAAAAATAATAAATCAATTTATTGACTGTTTCTTGACGGTGCTCCCAATTTTTGGTATTCCTCACGACCGCTCCAAAAAGCACATTTCCTTAACGCCAAATTTGTAAGGCCGCTTGCATGCCCGTTAAGCCATTGGCTTGAACTTCTGAAGTTGATGCGGGATGCTAAAGATAGCAAAGGGTTGTTTTTACTTATAGCTATTACCAAGAAAACTAGCAGCAAGCTCTACGAACGTAGCCCATCATAGCGCGGGTTCGTTTTCGCGTCCGCCAAGGGTGGGAATGCCATACGCATTACGCGGCCGCACCTACCATCCTGCAAATCCTACAATTCTGAAAATTCTGATTCAGACAGAAATGTACGTACTTACAACCCGAAATCCGCTTTCACCTTCAAGACAAAAGCTACGGTGGTCTCAAAATCTTCGGCTATTTCTTCCACACTCAGTTTGCCCCTTTTCAAAACTCTGACAATGTTGGCCGTTTTTTCTTTTAGTCCACCCTCTTTTTCACCTTCCATTCTACCTTCCATTTTACCTTCAAAAAAAGCCGTATCAATCACATTTTTAAGATCTCGGTAGATTTTAAGGCTATCTTCGTATTGCTCTTTTTCTTCGGGCGTGAACTTGGCAATTTCAGCGGCTTCAAATAGCTTCTTGAACCCGAAGTCGGTGAAGGGATTGATGTATTTTTCCTTGATGGCCATATCAATTTATTCTACTT
>JAWKLL010000012.1:0-125181 GCA_041392765.1 Saprospiraceae bacterium | reverse complement strand
TGGGAGAGGCTACGCTCAGGTCAGGGAGGGCGTTTACCGTCACCATGGCTATATCCATTGAGGAACTACACGGACCTCCTCCGTCAGGGTCGGCTATGCTTGCCGTAATGGTCACGGTATTACCTGCATCAACTGCTGCTGGTGTATAAGTGAAGGTGCTCGTACCATTCGCCAGACTGATGGTCGATAAGGAGCCTGCTCCGTCATGTGAAAGGCTGGCCGGGCCGTTGGCCACCGTATAGTCGAAAGTGGCCGCCATCGTGCCGCATACGTCTACATTAGACTGGGTAATTACGACAGAAGGCGGAGCAGGACACGCACAGTTTACAGTATTTACGACTATCGGCACGATGTCCACACAATTTGCTGCGGTTTCCTTGCGGATGTAGTAAGTAGCACCTGTGGCTGCCATTGTTGGTGTGGCTACCAACTGATCCGTACTGTTGGCCGGATTGGCTACAGTGTGGTAGCTGATCGTACCCACGGTGCTGTTCCCGTCTGTCAGGCCAGTCACAGAAACATCGGTCAGATCCACTGTCGTGGCCGGACAGGCGTTGGTGATGGGAGAGGTCACGCTCAGGTCAGGAAGGGCGTTTACCGTCACCGTCGCCATATCTGAGACTGCCATACAAGGGCCTGTTCCATCGGGATCGGCGACAGTCGCAGTAATAGTGACGGTATTTCCGGCATCTCCCACCCCTGGAGTGTATGTGAAGGTGCCGGTGCCATCGGGCAAGCTGCTGGTCGATAAGGAGCCAACACCATCATGCGAAAGGCTGGCCGGGCCATTCACTATAGTATAGTTGAAGGTAGCCATCATAGTTCCACATACCTCGATATTAGCTTCTACTATCGAGGTGCTAATTACAATCGGGCAAGGTTCATAAAAACCAAAATCAACGGTATAATATGCTTTAGGGTTAGAGGTAGGATCTTGCATTTGCATGATGTAGATGCCATGATCTGCTTCTGTCCAGTTGGCATCACCAGGTGAACCAGCGTTATTAGCCAATGTAATCAACTGACTTCGAGTATAACCAGCAGTTGCCGATCCTACTCCATTGTCATCATTATCCAGAGCATTAGGCGTTGAGGTGCTAGCAATATCGGCTGATGATTCATAGCCAGTGGGTACCTCTGCTTCCACATAATAAGATCCTGCCTGTAGGTATTTAAATAAATACCGCCCATTAACATCTGTCGTTGTAGTAGCCAAAACAGTAGTCCCGTCGTCGGCAATCAGTTGTACTGGGACATTGGCAAAAGCAGACTCTCCTGAATCAAATAAGCCGTCATTGTCCACATCAGCCCATACTTGATTACCAATGGAGTAGAGTCCCATAAACCCAGCATCCACATCGTTAATCGTTTCATTATCAGTTGGCGTATAAGTAGAAGTGGTAACGCCCGTTGTTAGGTCAACATCCTGATCTGCCCCTTCCGCAGAGAACATGGTGATCGTTGCCCCAAAACTCGGTGGCACAAAAGCTACACTATATGTTTCATTTGGCTCAATATTGGTGAAGCAATAATCCCCATTAGCGTCTGTTATTGCCACATCAAGCACAAAACCACCTGCATCTAATAACTGAACAGTTATCCTTGGCATGCCTGTTTCGAAGCGTCGAATACACCATCTTTATCCAAATCATCCTGCATGGTACCACAAATAGTAGCTGGATTAGTGGGAATATTGCGCAACCCTAAGTCAAAATTGATAAAATCACACGTACCCACCGAGAACGCATCCGTGTGTCCATTACCGTACACATCTGAATCGGTTTCATCATCACCGGTAATATCTTTGTAGGTGGGTATTTTCCCAGCAGGAATAGTTGTAAAAGCAACATAGTAAGTGCCAGCAGGAATATTATCGAGTGTAAACTGCCCTGCTATATCACTCACTACAGAAGTGCCTATTACCGCATCTGTAGCAGCATCATGAAGCGTTACCGTTACGCCGGCTATTTTCATCTCGCTACCATCCAGATCACCTCTTGTATCACTATCCATCCAGACCGTACCAAAAACTGTGGCCGGGCAGAAGAAACCAAAGTCATAGGTTTTGGTTTTAGTTCCATACCATAGTAGGAGCAAAGATTTGTGGGCGGGAGGTAGTCGCTCCTGCCAAGGTTCCCATTGTTGCGTCCGAATCAACATCATCAGCGATACCAGAAGCATTGGCGGTTGTCAAGGCATAAGAAGCTAATATGCCTCCATTACCAAAATTGGTCTCATCATCCAGGCGCACATAATAATCCGTATTGGGAGTCAGCCCTCTGAAACAATAATAACCGTTCTCGTCTGTTGTGGTTGTTACGGGCAAGTTGGTGGTGCCGGTAGGGGTCTCATTGGGTTTAGTTACGGGGTTTCCCGCTGCGTCATACAAGCTTACACCCACACCACCGAAAGGCATTTCCCCCACATCTTGTCTTCCATTGTTATTAGCGTCCAGCCATACATAATCCCCAATTGTAGCTGTTTGGGTAGGGTCATCCATTGCTAGCCCTACTTTAAGTGGCCCTGTACTCAATAGAGGCGTAGCATTACCTACTCTTGTAGCCGTATAATTCATGGAGTTCCAAGCCACCTCCCCGTCAGCAGCATCTGCTTCTCCAGATAATTGGCGTATATCAACCGTAATCTTGAGATACTCTCCAAAATCCAGCGGATCAGCCACATTCGACCAACGAAAAAGGAATCCTCTGGCTCCCGAGGCACCTACCCCGATGGAAAAATCTGAACAAGGTGACGGTGGCATTAGCGTTGCCCCAAAATCAGCTACCGACACATCTGCCACCACATAATCGGCTGCGTCCAGATAGCAAGGGTTTTCTGAAGTAGTGTACATGACCCCAAAGGGCAATTCTCCACTCCCCACAGCTACTAGGCCTGTACCAATCTTGAATCGTTCAATAACTATTGCAGAAGCTAACTCCGCACTCCAGGCCGAGCCACGGCCGTAGTCGGCTAACAAATCCTTATCGCCAACAAAGGGCAGTACATCGACTACGTCCAGTTGCTCAATACCAGCGAAATTGGTGGAGGATATGAATATCTCATAGATACCGTCTCCTTCCAGATTGGTAGCACCAAAATCTGGATAGCGAGAAAAATTGGGATCCTCTGCACCTTGTACCCACTTGCTGCTATTTGTATCCCCCCCGGTAGCCGGCCTTGGAGAATCAATCCGTTTACTAGGCGTAATCTTATTGTTGCAGTCAGTAGGGCCAAGACCACTGGCAATCCAGAAAGCAGACTCAGGGTCAATAGCCGCAAATGGGCCGTTGTCATAACGTTGTAATAACAAGTCTTCATCCAGTGCATCCGAAGTTAATTGGATTTGAGCGGGTAGGGGTGCCTCCAGTAAATAACGAAATGTGACAACTAAGTTGATATCAAGATCTCCTGCACATTCTGGAAAGTCCCATCGCAACTGAGTTCGGCCGGTTCCGTTATAATCAGGAACTACCGCGAATACTGGATTCAGGCAGCCTTACAAGGCAAACGGACTGCTGGTGTTATTACCATATACATACCAGAAGTTTGGAATATCCGGGTCGTTAAGGAAGTAATCGAATCCATCCGGCAATAAGAAGGTTTGTGTGAGGCCTCCTTCTAATTGCTCGCCTTGTATATTTATGCGTATTGCAGCATCCAGCGGGTCTTTCTCTTTATCAGGATATGGAGATGGAGTATCTGATTCAGATAGCACCACACTGGCAGCTAGGCTCGTTGCTCCGACATCAAAATAGACACCATTACTTACCCTCATACGGAGCAGCGGCTTATCAAATACATAGAATTCATCTGCACAGCTCGGCGGCCAATTGGTATTATCTGAAGTCAAGCAGTTGGTATAGGCACCAATATCCGCGTCTTCTTCAATCCAGATATAAGAAGAAAAGGTTGTCTCCGGGAAAGGAGAATCAGGAGACCCTGTCACTATCCACCTAATAGAATCCAGGCCACTGGCAAAGGGTTGATCACCGATTTTCGGATCATAGTGAATGTTATTGAACACCCCAGGGATGGGGTCTCCATTTTCATCGTTCAATGGTGCTCCATCGGCAACTTGGTAAGACCAACCGTACGTACCGTGAGACAAAGTGTACCAGTTGTTATCCCCAATAGGTTTGACTTCTGTAACCATTGCGGGATTGATACTGGTAATATTGGTTCTGATTTGTAGGTTTTCTCCGTCCCAGTCATCTACGATGGTGTAAGATACACTTTCAGGGGGAGGGGGTGGGGCAGGTGGGTCAGGGGGTATAGGAAAGGAGGGGAAAGTAAATGTGTAGTACGAAGCATAGGCATCGCGAGGATGATTTTTGGGTTCGGTTTCCCCAGCTAATGTTTTAGTTATGCTATTAGCTGGAGGTGTCATAGGAGGAACCGGTGGGCAAGGCTCTACCAGAGGAACAGTGATAGCTGTTGTGCTTATGTCTATACCTTCAGAGTCAGTTATTGTCGAAAATATAGGACCAGCCGTAAAATCGACTATACTCCCCACCGAAGGGACAGCCCCTACTCCGTTTTCACCACAAATAAACTCTACATAAAAGCTGATGGCTCCCGAAGATCCTGCTTGTAGAGCTCCGGGAGGAGCACCCACAGCAGCAGGAGATGCCAAACTGATGTCTACAGAATTCCCTGCTATGCCTACCGAGGAAACATTACCACCTACTGCTGGCGGAGATTTCAGCTTTAGTGCATCTGGCAATGTGAATGTGATGTGGGCATCATAACAGTGGTCTGTTAATGAAGCGCAACGGTACTGAATCTCATAGATTAGTGTTTCTCCTGTTGACGGTGTATTGTTGGAGACGCTTGCATTAACCTTTAGATTTTGCGCTCCAGCAATGTGAGAAAAGGTGCTAATAAAAAACACCCATAATAGGTAAATTGTAACTTTTTTCATGATTTTGCATATTTCTTTTAACTTCTTAAAACACCCCATTCATCCTAAAAAAAACGGTGTATATCTAAAAAGTCAAGTCGTTTTCGTACCACAAAGTAACAATACATGACTCTGTCGAAAGTGCATCATAATGGACAAATAGGTCATAAATAACTACAAATGCCTCTATAGGGCAGAAAACACGTAAAAAGGCGTCTATTAGTAGTTTTATACTTTAAAATCATAAAATCTCTCATATTTATACATTTAGCGTAAAAAAACTATCTTTCATCTAAAAAATGATATAAACCCATATTTACGAAAGAACTATGCTTGTAGCAGATATTGGTTTATCTAAATGAAACTCAGATGTCCTTTAAAAAATAGAACAGTGAATATTTCCTAAATTTGCTAAAAATAATACCATGGCAAACTGAAGAACATTCACATTTGATTTCAAGAAGAAGGTAGTGTTAGAGGCACTACAGGAGCGCGGCGCACGGCTGCGGACAATCGGGGAGCAGAAAGCGGAGATCGCGATTTTCTAAAA
The DNA here is from genome assembly GCA_041392765.1 of Saprospiraceae bacterium. Lineage (GTDB taxonomy): Bacteria > Bacteroidota > Bacteroidia > Chitinophagales > Saprospiraceae > Lewinella. Next base: position 119,731 of record JAWKLL010000012.1, on the reverse strand, counting down.
AACTCGAGGTGAAAAACCTACACGAACGTCGCGAGCTGGTGGAACGAGGCCACCCCGAGCTGAGCTTAGTGCAGCAATGCCTACTACTGGGGCTGCACCGCTCAGGCATCTACTACCAGCTCAAAAACGAAAGCGAGTTGAACGAAGAACTCATGCGCAAGATGAATGCCCATTATCTGGAACACCCCTACATGGGTGCGCAGCGCATGCATATATGGCTGACTTGTGACCTCGACTACAAGGTCAACTGGAATCAAGTGGATAGTCTCTACTACGAGGTGATGGGGCTTCGGATAATCCTGTCTAGGCCTCAAAGCAAACCCAAGTCCATCCCGGGTATCACGATTTGCTATCCGGACTGGACATCAAGTACTTCAATCAAGTGTGGACAACCGACAATGTCTTCGTTGAGCGGTTTTGGCGCAGCCTCAAGTACGAACATGTATATCTGTACCCCTAGGAAGATATAGTGAGACTGCATCAGGGTATTCAGCAGTACATTGAGTGATACAACTGAAAAGGCGGCACTTCTCACTGGATGACAAAAGGCCAAAAGAGGTCTATGGGCATTTGCTTGGCCTAGTCGCGTAAAGTGTGTTTACGCACGAAAATTAACAAGCACATTTTTTCGCAGCGGAAACTGAATCAGCTACGCAATGTGGGTTAAGTTGACGCTAATGCGATAGCTATAGAAGCAACCACTTGTGGAGTTCCTATACAAGTTCTAACTTATTGAAGTGCACCTTTATTAAACTATTAAAATTATCTTTGCCCAGATGAACCTTGAATGATTAATTTTTGTGATGGTTTAATTGAAATAAATCATTATTAATCAACCTTTGAACTGTTTTAATCTTTAAAAGGTATGGTTTTTCGAGTCTGAAATTACGTTTCGCTTTTAATTCCACTGCCTTACATAGTAATCTTAATTTCAAATGCTTTTTCTGTAATCCAGTAAAAGGATCACCGACAGTAGTTGAACAGGTGAAATTTTTCAACCCATAAAATTTATACAATACACACATGTCTTCTATTGCATATCACACTAAAATCGCTTTGGTCTTAGATGACGACAATGAATATTGTGACCTTCTAAGCTTACTTCTACGAAGTATTGGAATTACATCTATAATTATAGCAAATGACCTTGATTTTGCAAAACGCGTAGTTGAGCAAAAAAACCTGATTTTGTATCCTTGATATAGATCTAGGAAAAGGCGAAAGAATGGCAGGGATTGAGTTTGCAAAATACATAAAAAAGTAAATAAACAAATCCCTATTATTTTTGTCACGTCCCACTATAATAACCTTATGTACGAAAGGACTAGAACATTATTCCCCGTTTGGTTCATGAGTAAAGAATTATCTCCGATCAAACTACTTAATACACTAGATATCGCATTCTTCTACGAAAGTGAAGAATCTATTCAATTGCAAAAAACAGTTACTCCCGAACAGAGTCAGATATTACCCTATCCCCCAGGATCAAATAGTGTGATCCCCTTTCAACAATCTAAGCATTATTTTTTTAAAATTGGTAATATATATAAGAATATACCTGTTCGTGAAATACCTTACTTTTTTTCAAACGACAAAGTAACATACGCTAGGTATGAAGACCGCAATTTTCCGACCAATTTAAGTATAAAAACGTTAGAACAGGAACTAGTTCCTCTGTTTCAAAGAATCCATAAATCCTATTTAGTGAATATTCATGCTATCGAAACCCTGCATATTAATAATAAACAAGTGCAAATAAAGGGGGAAAACTTGCCTATCGGCAACTATTACTATAAAGAATTTATAGAGCAATTAGACATAATTAAATGACCAATTCATGAATGTATTCTTATGATAGCAAGCAAAAGCTCTTGAAATATTGAGAAAATAAGTAAGTCGTTAGTTTTGTGTGTTGAATCTCAAAGAAACAACTCTAAAGAGGGAAAAGTGTACGGCTATCAAACCATGGATGAAGGATATATAAAATTTCGGGCAGACTGGGTGCCTTCCAAAGCGGTCGAAAACCCTTTGGTGACAGCATTACTGCATTGGCGGCAGGCTTGCTACGAACGGCAATGGATAGGAGCGTATGCACCAGGCATTGGGTACGGCAATATTTCCATCCGCATAACGGGTAGCGATCGTTTTTACATTACGGGGTCGGCTACAGGGCAATTGCCTCGTTTGAATGCCAGCCATATTGCTAAAGTGATTTCAGTGGATATTCCCGATAATAGTCTTCAGTGCGATGGCCCTATCATCGCATCGTCGGAAAGCATGAGCCACGCAGTCATTTACCGTACACTGCCAGATGTGCAAGGCATCATACATGCCCATCACAAGGGTATTTGGGAACGGTGGTTGCATCAGGCACCCACCACCGATGCCCAAGCCGCCTACGGCACTCCAGCAATGGCTGATAGCATCGTGGCGTTGCTACAACACGGCAAGGCTGCCGATACGGGCTTTTTTGTCATGGCAGGGCATGAGGATGGGATATTTGCCTTCGGCACTGGATTGAAAGATGCTTTTGAAGTCATGAAACAATACCAGCTTGCGGCTACTTAGGGACGGGATAAAAATAAATTGTTCAATTTTTGATTCGGAAAAATTTTCTAAATAATTGATCCCGATAACTATCGGGAGAAATTATGTGAAAATATTTGCGAATCGCCTAAAAAATTGAACAGTTTATTTCCGTCAAATTACTTAGCGTATGTTTTGTGATAGATATTCCTGCTGATTTCTTGCCAAAGCCCTCAAATAGCCTAATCTTGCAATTGAAACAATCATTCATACGTATGCTACCCCACATCAACCCCACACAGACAAAAGCTTGGCAGGCATTGCAGGCTCATGCCGCCAACGCACAGTCCTTTGAAATGACGGATCTTTTTCAAAAAGACCCTCATCGGTTCGAGCGATTTTCCCTCACTTTAGCCGACCAGCTATTGGTGGATTATAGTAAAAACATCCTGACGGACGAAACCCTCCGCCTGCTGCTTCAGTTGGCAGAAGAGTGCGGATTGGAAGCGGGCAAGCAGCAGCTATTCAGCGGTGCCCCCATCAATGAGACGGAAGGACGCGCAGTGTTGCATACTGCTTTGCGCAACCGTTCCAACCGCCCCGTATTTGTGGAGGGAAAAGATGTAATGCCGGACGTTAACCGCGTACTGGCACAAATGGAGGCCTTCAGCCACCAATTGCTCAGCGGTCAATGGACGGGATTCCGTGGGCATCGCATCACGGACATCGTCAATATCGGCATTGGAGGCTCCGACTTGGGGCCTGTCATGGTCACAGAAGCTCTTCGCCCTTACTGGCAGCCGGGTATGCGCGTACATTTTGTATCTAATGTGGATAGCACCCACTTAGCGGAAACGTTGAAGCGCGTACAAGCAACAACAACTCTATTCATCATCGCCTCCAAAACATTCACTACCCAAGAAACCATGGCCAATGCCCATTCTGCACGCCAATGGTTCCTCGATCAGGGAGCAGCCGAGGCGGATGTGGCTCAGCATTTCGTAGCCGTATCCACCAATGCGAAAGGCGTGGCTGAATTTGGGATCGATACCGATAATATGTTTGAGTTTTGGGATTGGGTAGGTGGCCGTTATTCACTTACTTCTGCCATAGGATTATCCATTGCCTGCACTATTGGGTTCGACCATTTCCGGCAATTGCTAGAAGGCTTCCATGCGATGGATGAGCATTTTCGTACCACTCCCGCTGCGCAAAACATCCCCGTATTGCTGGCGTTGATCGGCATTTGGTACAACAACTTCCTCGGAGCAGAAACGGAAGCCATCCTACCCTACGACCAGTACCTGCATCGCTTCCCCGCTTACTTCCAGCAAGGCAATATGGAGAGCAATGGAAAATATGTGGACAGAGACGGCCAAGTGGTGGACTACCAAACTGGGCCTATTATTTGGGGCGAACCCGGCACCAATGGCCAGCATGCTTTTTATCAACTTATCCACCAAGGCACCAAACTCATCCCCTGCGACTTTATCGCTGCGGCCCAAACCCACAACCCAATGGGTGAGCACCATACGTTGCTGTTATCCAACTTCTTTGCACAAACCGAGGCACTAATGAAAGGCAAATCGGCAACAGACGTACGCGAAGAACTGGCAGCCAAAGGCATGGATGAAGCCGCCATTGAAAAATTGCTGCCTTTCAAAGTTTTCACAGGCAACCGACCTACCAACTCCTTGTTGTTGAAATCCCTTACGCCCTATTCCCTTGGTTTGATAACAGCCCTCTACGAACACAAGATTTTTGTACAGGGGCTGATATGGAATGTTTTTAGTTTCGACCAATGGGGGGTGGAATTGGGTAAACAATTGGCCAATGCCATCCTTCCGGAATTGCGCGATGAGGCAACCGTTCAAAGCCATGACACTTCTACTAATGGCCTAATAAATCGGTATAAAATGTGGCGATAATACTACTCGATGCAAAAAAGTTAGTGTTTTTTTTACAAAAACCTTTATGTGTTTGGGTGGATAAATTGAGAAATGTCTATTTTGCGTCCTATACTAGGGTTGCAATATGAAACAACAACGAAATACAACTTTTTAACAGTCGGGTGATTTCTTTGAGAGCGGTGGCCAATAGGTCAATCGCTCTTTTTTTTCGCCAAACCGTCGTCAAAAGCAAAACAAATGAATACCAGCTTATCAAACATTGATTTTCTCGTAATTGCTGCCTACTTTGTAGGTATTATTGTGTATGGCATTTCCCAATCGAAGAGAGCTAGCTCGGAAGAGTATTTTCTCGGCGGGCGTAGCCTTACTTGGCCCGTGGTAGGGATTTCCCTTTTCGCAGCCAATATTTCTAGTTCCACGTTGATAGGCTTGGCGGGTTCTGCCTATAAATTGGACATGACGGTTTATAATTACGAATGGTATGCGGTGGTTGTCTTGGTGTTTTTTGCCATCTTTTTCCTGCCGTTTTACTTGCGCAGCGGAGTTTATACCATGCCCGAGTTCTTGGAACGGCGGTATGATTCCCGCTCCCGCTATTATTTTTCCTTCATCACTGTGGTGGGCAACGTATTGATCGACACCGCCGCGTCCTTATATGTAGGCACGCTGGTGTTAGGGCTTATTTTTCCACAAACAGCTCCTTGGCTTATCATTGTAGCATTAGCAGGTGCAGCAGCAGCCTACACTATTCCGGGTGGACTAAACTCTGTGGTAAAAACCGAGGTGATACAAGCCGTAGTGCTTATTTTTGGTTCCATCATCCTTACATGGTATGGCTTTCGCGAAGTAGGTGGTTGGAGTGGCATGGTGAACCAGCTAAACGAACTCCACGCCGCCGGTGTGACGGATAAAAACGCTCAGGAAGCCCTCAGCATCGTGCGGGACAACTCGGTAGAATGGTGGCGCGACAACAAAGGGGCAGGCCCTATCGTGCCGTGGTGGGGGCTTATCTCTGGCGTAGCACTACTGGGTTTTTACTTCTGGGCCAACAACCAGTTCATGGTACAACGGGTACTGAGTGCCAAGAGCCTCAACCACGGTCGCTGGGGGGCTTTGTTTGCGGGGCTGCTAAAACTTCCTGTCATCCTGATTATGGTGATACCTGGCACTTTGGCCTTCCTGATGTTCAGAGAATCACCAGACATCTTGTACCAAACAGCCGATGGCCCGTGCAAGGACTTGGCCAATTGCACCGATTTCACCTACCCCACGCTGCTGTTCAAACTCTTGCCCACAGGCTTGCTGGGCTTAGTAGTAGCTGGGTTGCTGGCAGCCATGATGAGTAGTATTTCCGCTACCTTCAATTCCGCTTCTACCCTAATCACAATGGACTTTGTGAATAAAATACGTCCCAATATGACCAGCCAGCAGTTGGTGCGCGCCGGGCAGATAGCTACCTTGGTACTGGTGGTACTGGCTTCTATCTGGGCACCTTTCATAGGCCGATACGGCGACCTTTTCGGCTACCTCCAAGACGTTTTAGGCTACATTGCCCCACCTGTAGTTTCCGTGTTTATCTTGGGGCTGTTTTGGCAACGCGCCAACAGCCACGGCAGTTTCTACAGTCTTATGTTTGGTTTGGTGATGGCTGTCATCTGGTTTGTAGGAGGCACCCTGGTGGAGATTGACCACTGGTGGTTTCAGATGCACTTTTTATTGAGAACTACGGTGTTGTTTGTGCTTTGCCTCATTGCCCACGTGGGCATCAGCTTGGCCACCGCACCTCCGGCAGCAGCCAAATTAAAGGGCATGGTTTGGACACCCGCACTAATCAAGGAAGAAACACAGGAGCTGGCTCACTTGCCGTGGTATCAAAATTATCGGTATTTGTCTTTCATACTATTGATATTGACGGCTGTGGTAGTAGCGTATTTTTGGTAAAACCCTATTCACGTTTTTATAACGTCGTAAATATTTGGGGGGTGGTGATTTTTTTGAATTCCTATACAAGTCCTCATACATATTCTTTACTTTTGATTCAGAAAATTTTCCTACTATTTAAAAAACAACAAACATGAAATTTTTTAATCTATTAACATTGGTGCTCTTTGCGTCTTCCCTTTTTTTAGGATGCAACAATGATGAGGAAGATATTCCAAAACTCGATCCTGAAGGTGATTGTATGATTGCAACAATTGATGGGGACTTCTTCAATGGTTCAGATGTTAAGGTTGTATTGTCCGAGGACTTAGGCTTCGTGTCATCCATGAACATTACTGGCATGCACGCTAACGTATCAACTTTGGAAACCGATATACTTGTTATTTCAATTACCAGATATCAATCTGAAGGGCTAATTACACCTGGCACCTATTCACTTGATGATTATTTCCCTGATATTGCGGTACAGTATGTGAGTGGGCCGATTTTATCACCTGAAAACCATGGCTATTCCCAAGGCACATTGACTATTATGACTCACGATACTATCACCAAGCGGATAGAAGGTAAATTTGAGTTTGAAGGAGAAAATTCTCAGGGAACACCTTCTTCTATCATAGATGGTTACTTTGATATAAAGTATTAAAACGCTAAGGACTGTCTGCGCCCCCACACTAGGAATTGCTCCCAATAGCTATCGGGACTACCAACTGTCCGGCGCAGGCAGTTCCCTTGGGCGAACCGACTGCCAGGCTTCCCTCTTACGGCTTAACTAGACTTTAGACGCTAGCGGTTATTTTATTTTTTTAAAAAAGAGGTTTTTATCGTCGTAACTGTCGGACAACTCAATTTTATCCCACATCTATTTAACGTGAATTATGGATTACAACCAAAGGTAAAAAATTAAAAATCAACACTTTAGGGTGCGCCCCCTGCAAAACAGGGGTCGGGCTATCCGCTCCAGTACCTCCCTGCGGTCGGCACGTCCGCTCTTATCCCTCGCACGGAAAACATCTGACTGACTATCAATTGCTTGCGTGCCTATTCTTCGATTTTTTATTCATAATTCGCGTTATTTATTAGCGTTGGTGATAGATCCATCTTCATACCCACATAGCACTTTGATAGGCAATGTAGGCAACTGGCGGTATCCCGACCAGACGCGTTCATAGACAATTTCGCGGCAAGCGGCACAATGAAGGCAGTCCTGAAAGACGCGTGCGTAGGAATATCCATCTCGGAAACCACCTCTTACGAAACGCAGGTTGCGCGGGCAGCGGTAAACATGGTAATGGGTATGTTGCCCCTTCTTGTTGGTGACAACGGGCAAGGGAGTGGCGGTATGAGCAAGGCGGTATTCTGTTTTGTGTTGCAATGGGCTGAATACCCACGATCTATGATGGGGATGGTGCAGAATACCCTGCCGCAGTGCTTCGATGTCACCGCTTTTTCCTTGGGCGCAAAGTTCGTCGTAAATACTGCGTACATCAATTTGGATACAAGCTAACCCCTCCCGGATGTACGCGCTTGTTTTTTCTGCATCCACGGCATGGCTTACTTTGATTTCTACAGCCAAAGGCGTATTTTTCTTGTAGCCTAGCACATCTGTTTGGAGCCTGCCGTTGAAGCAGACCTCTTCTTTGGCGTAGTCGAAGTGGATGGCGGTAGCTGGCCGGATCATCCCCTTTCGGTAAACCACCACAGGAGGCAGGAGTAGTGCCGATGCAGATCGGACTACCAACTTTGCAAACTGATGTAATGCCGATTCTATCGCTCCTGTGCAGCTAGCATCTCCGTGGTGGGCAAAATGATGCTGTTGCCGCTTACCCTTGCGGGCAATGAGGGAAGCGCCACACCCGGGGCAGATACAACCACCCGCCAAACCAGATGGCACCTCCCCTATGCTCACCCACTTACCATTGCGTTTGGCAATCGATAGTTGTACTGGTTTGTGCAACATGTGTTGATAGCATAAGGGGAGGTTCCAAAAAGAGCATTTTTTTAGCGATTAAGATGATCGTTGAGGCAAGTATTTGCCAAAACCGATACCTCTACCCGGGGAGATGGCTGATAGCATATCTTCCCGAACATCGCGGTCGATGACTTTCATTTCGTGTAGCCAGATGATTCGTGCCCGTTTTTCCTCGTAGCTCAGTTCGTCGTATTCACTGAGATATTGATTGTAATGAGCCTCGCGAATCCGTCCACAGGTTTCCTCGATAAAGTCATTGACGCTGGTGCTATCTGGAAGGTCGGCTAAGAAGTCGATTCTTCGTTCACCACCTGTGAGGTAGATCCTGGCAGGTTCTTGTTTGAGCAGTATCCATACTTGCCCTAGCAAGGCCAATAAAATTAGCACGGTTCCCCACTGGACGTTCAGTAGGGGCGCGTCCTTGTCGGAAACCCACATAACGATGGTCACCGCCACGATAAATGCCCACAGCATCCATTGCCAGATGCGTGCAATACGCGCTGCGTGGTAATAAGTGCGCAACCCGAGTTCGGTGTAGTCGATGTGATACTCGGAGTTGCCATCAAAGTCGCGGATATGGACTTTCATATCCTCATCCCTCAGCTCGTAAGCCTGGTAGTGGAATCCTTTTTTTTGAACCAACTGTGCCATAATTGCTGGATTTTGGGTGAAGAAATTTATCCTATATGATAAGGTGAAGCGACTTGCAAAAGCGCAATGTTTTAAAAACACATTTTTCAAAAATAAAGTTTCCGACAATTCGCAAGTGGGGCTGTTTTTTTTGTAATTTTGCAAAATCGTGTTGATGACGGAGCGGGTAGCCGCACCAAGGATAGAAGCGGTACCTACGCAACGCAGTGGAGTAGGTAAGAGCGGATAGCCTGGCCCTTCGGTTGAACCGAAGGGGGTGCCCAAATAAAAAATATTCCGAAGGTGTCTTTCAAACTTCATTCTCCTTACCAGCCTACTGGCGACCAACCGCAAGCGATTGCTCAATTAGTAAACGGCGTGCAACAAGGCGAGCCTGCTCAGGTGTTGCTGGGTGTGACGGGATCGGGCAAGACATTTACGATGGCCAACATCATTGCTCAGTTGGATCGTCCTACGCTGATATTGACCCATAATAAAACACTGACGGCACAATTGTACAGCGAGTTTCGGGATTTTTTCCCCGATAATGCGGTGGAGTATTTTGTGTCTTATTACGATTATTACCAGCCAGAAGCCTATATTTCTTCCTCCGACCTTTATATTGAAAAAGACTTGCAGATCAACGAGGAAGTGGATAAGTTGCGATTGCGGGCGACCACCAACTTATTGTCAGGCAGACGCGATATCATCATCGTGGCATCCGTGAGTTGCATTTATGGTATGGGAAACCCCGACGACTACAAAGAGGGTATTATTCGCATACAAAAAGGGCAAACGCTTTCCAGAAACGGTTTTCTGTACAGCTTGGTGGACAGCCTGTATTCCCGTACGGAAACCGATTTCAAAAGGGCTACTTTTCGCGTGAGGGGCGATACGGTGGATATCAATCTGCCTTATATGGATCAGGGGTTGCGGGTCACTTTTTTTGGTGATGAAATAGAGGAAATTGAGTCGCTAGAAATTGAAAGTGGCAAACGCATTGCGCGGATGGATAACGCCGCCATCTTTCCTGCCAACCTCTATGTAGCCCCTAAGGAGCGCCTGAACCAGATCATACGCAGCATACAAGACGAACTGCACGAGCAGGAAAAGTACTTTGAGCGGGAGCACCGACTGATAGAGGCCAAGCGCATCAGCGAGCGCACGAATTTGGACATTGAGATGCTCAAGGAGTTGGGGTATTGCAACGGCGTGGAGAATTATTCCCGCTTTTTTGATGGGCGCAATCCGGGTACTCGGCCTTTCTGCCTGTTGGATTATTTTCCAGAGGATTACCTGCTGTTGGTGGATGAGAGCCATGTGACGCTGCCCCAAGTGAGGGGGATGTTTGGAGGCGACCGTGCGCGCAAATTGAGTTTGGTCAATTACGGTTTTCGACTGCCTTCGGCTATGGACAACCGACCGCTGAATTTCAATGAATTTGAGAGTCTTGTCAATCAGGTGGTGTATGTGAGCGCTACGCCTGGTGACTATGAGATGGAGCAAACGGGTGGGGTGCTGGTGGAGCAAGTAATTCGTCCTACGGGGTTGGTGGATCCGCCCATTGAGGTGCGGCCAAGCATCAACCAGATAGACGACTTGTTGGAGGAGATAGACGAACGCATCAAGCGAGATGAGCGCACATTGGTGACGACCCTCACCAAGCGCATGGCGGAGGAATTGACTAAATACTTGACCCGCCTCAGCATCAAGGTGCGCTATATACACTCGGAGGTGGATACGATGGAGCGGGTGGAAATACTGCGGGATCTTCGGTTGGGCGAGTTTGATGTGTTGGTGGGTGTTAACCTACTCAGAGAAGGATTGGACTTGCCAGAGGTGAGCTTAGTGGCCATTATAGATGCGGATAAGGAAGGTTTTTTGCGCAACGAGCGTTCGCTGACACAAACTGCAGGGCGGGCAGCTCGTAACGCCAATGGATTGGTCATTTTTTATGCTGACAAGCTGACGGACTCCATGCGCAGAACGATAGATGAAACCAACCGACGACGCTCCATACAAATGGCCTACAACGAGGAACATGGGATTGTGCCAAAAACCATGCGAAAAACACGGGAGGAGATTCTGGCCAAGCAGTCCATCTTGGATGTGCGTGGCCAGCGCGATGCCTACATAGAACCGGAAGCACCCAGCTTAGCTGCTGACCCTGTGGTGGCTTATATGACGAGGGATCAGTTGGAGAAAGCCATAGCCGCAGCAGAAGCGAATATGAAGAAAGCCGCTAAGGATTTGGATTTTGTTTCGGCAGCCCAATTTCGCGATGAGGTTTTCGCGCTGAAAGACCGTTTAAAAACGGCTTCTTGATGGCATGGGGATGAGGTAAGCGTATGTCTGGAAATTTAATTTGGTTGGATTCAAAAACAAGGAACGACCTCTCCGATGCCGCCATATTATTTGATGCGTTTGCCCTGATCCACCAATACCTTTACAGCACTATTCCACATTTTTCATAGCTTTGGGCGTTGTAGCGATGTAAAAAGGCAGCGCAAAAACTTTGCGAGATTAATTCCACAATTACCGGATATGTATCCTGATTTATCCTATGTTTTTCACGACTTGTTAGGTACTCCTGCTGATAATTGGTTGAGTATTTTCAAGACTTTTGGTCTATTGGTGGCTATGGCGGTATTGTCGGCTGCTCGGTTGTTGTATCTTGAACTGAAGCGGCGGTCGCAAATAGGTCAATTTGCAGGTACTCCTGCCAAGGTAGTGAGCAATCCGCCCATGAAACCGATGGACTATGTACTAAATGGGGTATTTGGCTTTTTTGTGGGTTTCAAACTCTTGTATATCATCCAACATGTTGGCGATATGCAAGCCGACCCAAGCGGTGTGCTGCTATCGGGCAAAGGTAGTTGGGCTGGCGGCATGGCAGGTATGGTGTTATTGCTGGGGTTTTATTACTGGCAAGATGTGCAAACCCGCAAAGCAGGGATCAAAGAGGAGATGAAAATGCTTTTCCCCCACGACCGAATTACCGATATTACCACCATTGCTGTCGTGTCGGGCGTGATAGGTGCCAAGTTATTTACGGTCATTGAGCAGCCGCGTGCCTTTATAGCCGACCCCGTTGGGCAATTGTTTTCTGGAGATGGTTGGACCATCTATGGCGGCCTGATAGGCGGCTTCATTGGCGTTTATACCTACCTGCGCAAAAAAAACATTGCCATACGTCCTTTTTTAGATGCCGTGGCGCCCGGTCTCATCGTTTCTTATGGAGTGGGGAGAATGGGCTGTCATTTTGCTGGTGATGGCGATTGGGGTATTGTAGCGGCACCTCAACCGAATGGCTGGTTGCTGCCCGATTGGTTGTGGGCCTACGATTATCCTCGCAATGTATTGAATGAAGGGGTGAAAATGGCTTCTTGTGTAGGTAAATATTGCAGTCATCTGCCGGAAGGGGTGTACCCTACTTCTGTATATGAAACCATGATGGCGTTTACGATAGGGGGTATTTTGTGGGCTTTGCGCAAGAAACTGACAGCTATCCCCGGTATGTTGTTTGCTCTTTATTTGGCTTTTAATGGGTTGGAGCGATTTTGGATAGAAAAAATCCGTGTCAACGACCGCCATGAAATATTAGGTGGTTTTACTCAGGCTGAATTCATTGCCCTGATTCTATTTGTTATCGGTTTGGGATGGGGGATTTGGCTTTGGTCTCAACGTTCACCGTCGAATAACTTGAAATCCAATGTATAAATTATTAGTTTTTTGCTTCCTGCTTATGATTCACTCATCCTTCTTTGCGCAACAAGTTGTCGTTCGTACTGCTGCTACGATTGATATTGACAAGGTGGCACCCGGTCATATACAGTACGCTTGGTTGGAACTATTAGCAGATGGCTCGACTCAACCCATCACCGTACCCGTGATGATTGCCCGAGGAGCGCAAGAAGGGCCTACGTTAGGGCTAACGGCTGCCATTCACGGCAATGAATTAAATGGCATTAAGGTCATACAGGAAGTTTTTGAACGCTTGGATGTATCCCGATTGCGGGGTAATATTATCGCCATTCCGGGCATCAACCCCGTTAGTATGGATTTACACCAGCGTCGCTATCCCGATGATGAGGATTTGAACCGCTTATTCCCCGGTAAACCCAACGGCAGTGAAAGCCAACAATACGCTTGGCAGATACGGCAGAAGATATTGCCCCATTTCAATTTTCTTATCGATTTGCATACTGCCAGTTTCGGGCGTATTAACTCGCTTTATGTGCGTGCCGATATGCAGGATTCCCTGCTGGCATCTTTGGCTAAGGTGCAGGATGCAGACATCATTTTGCACAACGAGGGTCAGCCCAGTGCGGGGGCTTCGGCGGCCACTCGCACCATGCGGGCAGAGGCCATACATATAGGCATCCCCACGCTCACGATTGAGTACGGTGATCCTCAGGTCTATCAGCCCGATATGATACAGCGCGGCGTGCGAGGCATTGAAAACACCCTGGTCGCATTAGGAATGACCGACCAACCTTTGCAGCCGGTTCCGCAAGCCACCGTTTGCCGGAAATCCTACTGGCTCTACGTGGATAAAGGGGGCTTGTGGAAGTACCCGTAGCCCTGACACAGCGGGTAGTCAAGGGCGATACGATGCGGCATCTTGCGCAATCCCTTTTGGCGAAATAGCCGCTTATACAGCCCGGAAGACGGTGTTATTATTGGCAAAAGTAGCAACCCGTGAATCGAGCGGGGGCCACGTGCATTTAGGCGTGTTGGGTAGGTTTATATAAACGGTTGGTAAAGAGAGTTTTTTGCTGTACCTAAGAAATATTTTGATTGAAATAGACAGTTAAACTATTCCAAAAAGATTCGCAAAATTTTAAGTGCTTTTATACTCCAAAACAACACTTACCTTTGGCCAAACAAAAAACGTATGTCCGACCGTTGGTTTGTCTTAGGGGCATTTGCTGCTATTTACTTTATTTGGGGTTCCACTTATCTTTTCAACTACTGGGCGATACAGTCTATCCCGCCATTTCTTATGTCGGGTTCTCGTTTTTTTACAGCGGGAATGGTGCTGTATGCTGTGGGGTGTTTCGGGGCGTAGAACGATCCACTTGGCGGCAATGGGGCAATTCCTTTATCATCGGCAATCTTTTTCTCACCATAGGCACGGGGGCTGCGGTGTAGGCCTTACAGTTCATTGACACGAGCACGGAGGCACTCATTATGGCTGTTGACCCGCTTTTTATCATGTTGATGTTGTGGGTACTTTTAGGTAAGCGACCGCAATGGATGAGCTTGCTGGGAGCCGCTATCGGCATTGCAGGAACAGTACTGTTAGTGGAGCCCCAGTTGATACAGTCGCCCGAAGCTCGCTGGGGATTACTGGCGGTGGGTATGGCCTCATTTCATGGGGATTGGCCAGTATTTATATATCGCGCATCGACCTGCCTGCGTCCCGTTTGCGCTGCGCTCTTCACTACAGATGTTGGGAGGGGCAGCTGGATTAGGTGCTCTATAGTTGGCTTAGTGGGAGATATTTACCTTCCAATGGGAAAATCTGACCCCGTTCTTCGGTGTTGTCTTGGTGTTATTTAGTGTTGTTTGGATCGTTGGTAGCCTTCACGAGTTTCAACTATCTATTGGCGAAGGTATCGCCAGGAAAAGTAGCCACATCTACTTATGTCAATCCTGTAGTGGCCTTGCTATTGGGCTGGGGTTTTAATGGAGAACAGATCACAGGGCAATCGCTACTGGCGAGTGCAATCCTTCTGACGGGTGTTTTTTATTAACAGTAGTAAGGGGGCAGGCGCATTGATTTTTATGTAAAAAACTGAAAATAAGCATTTTAAACACTTACTATTCCGGGCACGGTCATTATGACGAAGATATAGATGAAGGTTTCTGGATACCCGTGAATGCACGGCCATCAGATGAAAGCAGCTACATTAGCAATGCCAATATTGTCAAACGGCTCAACGTGTTGGATACCCGGCATACACTGTTGATTGTGGACAGTTGTTTCTCAGGTTCATTGGTGGTAAAAAAGCGGACGGCCATTCCCGACGAGCGTTTCAAATCGCGAAGGATACTGGCTTCGGGGCGTTACGAAACCGCCTCGGATGGAGAAAAAGGCAAAAACAGCCCTTTTGCCGCAGGGTTGTTGACGATGTTGCGCAAAAATACCAGCCCCAAATTAGATACTACTTCGCTGATTAAATACGTCAAAGACTATGTACACGGCAAGGCCAACCAACACCCCGTGGAAGGACGCCTACAAAATAGTGCTGACGAAGGAGGAGAGTTTGTGTTTTACCTAAAGCGGGATGAAGAAGCGGTTTGGAAGGAAGTAACCCATGCACATAGTGTAGTGGCTTACCGCAACTATATCGCTGGTTTCCCGGATGGCAAGTACGTGGAGGCAGCCAACCGCAAGATTAACGAGCTGGAAGAAGATAAAATATGGCAACAAGCCACCATCAATGACAATGAACTTTCCTACGAGGGTTATTTGCAACGGTTCACGCCTTTGGGCAAATACTTAGCGCAAGCCTCCGAACGGTTGGAAGCCCTCAAAAAAGTGCGCCAAGCCCGACAAGAAGCCCAAGAAAAGGCAGCCGCTCGCGATGAAGAACGACAGCAATGGCAACAGCAATTTGAGGCACACATCAAGCAAGCCGAACAGTTGTACAAGGAGCGTGAATTGATAGCAGCCCGGGAAGCATACCGGGAAGCGTTGCGCAGCCACCTGCCCGGCTTTGTGCCCACCCAAGCTTATATCGAGGAACAAATTAACTTTTGCCAACACAATATCACTTTCTTGGGGCATTATGAAAACGGGAAGGCCGCCATGCAGGAAGGCAACTTCCGGTTGGCTATCGAATACTACCAAGAAGCACTGAAAATTAAGCACAACCAAAAAATTGAACAGCTCATACAGCATTGCCAACAGCAAATGCAGCAACAGCGAACAGGTGGAAAGTCAAGCAATTCCTTTGTACCTCCCAACCATGCGCCTGTCAAAAAGAAAAACAATGTCGTAAAATGGATAGCAGTAGGCATGGCCGCTTTGGTGATATTAGCACTGGCAATAAACCACTTGATACCACAGGAAAACTACCCTACCGATGAACAATACATAGCAGACCCCAACTGGGAAGATGCTGCTAGTGAAAACGATGAAAGCACTCATACCGCCCCTGAAACCTACTCCATACTGGGTAGCTGGCAACTTCTGTCGGTGGAATGGATGGAAGGAGGCAATGCCTACGACGCTACCTCGGTAGATCCCACATTAGCTGCACTCATCAATGGGGTCTATCATTTTTATGACAACGGAGTGGTCACCTTCACCTCCGTTTATCAGACCACCAATAATATGTACTACTCCGCAGGTGGCTCCAACATACACATTCAAGCACCCGGCTATGGCCCCGGCATCATCAACCATATCAATGATTCCCAATTAGTGGTGACATTACCTTTTTCCAATGGCTACGGTCAGTATTACCTCCGATTCAGCATGGAACGAATGGAGTAAGGGATAAGAAAAAAAGGTTCTTTGACTTTCCTAGTGGAGGCTACCCCGATAAAACATCGGGACAGCTCTCCCGACCAGCTAGGTCGGGATCGGCCCCGGCAAACCCGGGTCTGTCAGCTAAAAGCTGCCACTGCTGCACAACTTGTCTCGGCCTTTTGCCGAGATCGCTAGCCCAGTACGACCACTAAATTTGTCAAAGAAACATAATATTTCGTCCCATCTTTCGGGCTACTCTCTGTGATTGGCTGTGTTTTTTTTTGCCCTCTTTTAAACCATTGGCACGAACGCTCGTCTAACCAGGCAATCTATCAAACAACCACAGCTATATGTCTCCTACTTCAGCCAATGTTTTCACTATCGCCCTCCTGTTTGTGGCCATTCTTACTGCTTGTGAAAAAGAGGATTCCACCCCTCAACCGGTAGTAAATAGCGAAATATCACTACCAGAAACGCCTTACGACTACGTTTCCCTCAATCTGCCCAGTTACCTGACAACGAATGCGCTTATGGGGCCAGGGCAAAATGCTGCTGCGGACAACGACAATACACCTGCTACCAACCCTACTACCAATGAAGGTGCTACCTTAGGGCGGGTACTTTTTTACGATAAGAAGCTGAGTGCCAATGGTACAACGTCTTGCGCTTCTTGCCATCGCCAGGAAAAAGGCTTTTCAGATAGCGAACAACTCAGTTTGGGGTTTGAGGGCGGTACGACGAGGCGACATTCTATGTCATTAGTCAATGCAAGATGGTACGGACGGGGGCGCTTCTTCTGGGACGAGCGCGCACAAACGCTGGAAGACCAAGTGTTGATGCCTTTTCAAGATGCTGTTGAGATGGGAATGACCTTGGAGGGCGTGGTAAACACCGTAAAGGCACAGACTTACTATCCATCATTATTCGAAGCAGCCTTCGGCTCTACGGATATTGATGCGGATCGCATTGCCAAGGCATTGGCTCAGTTCGTAAGGAGCATCGTAAGTGTAAACAGCCGCTATGATGAAGGCAGACAGGCGGTCAGTGTTCCCACCAATAACTTCCCCAACTTTAGCACGAGCGAAAACAATGGGAAACGCATTTTCTTCTTACCTCCCCCGCTTGGCGGCGGCGGCTGCATTGGATGCCACTCCACCGAGGCGTTTATCAATCCCGATAATGGCCCCACAAACAATGGCTTGGATGCTGCTTCTACGGATGATTTAGGGGTATTTGAGGCCATTAACAACCCTGCCTTTTTGGGGGCTTTCAAAGTGCCTTCCTTGAAAAGCATCGCCCTGACGGCACCCTATATGCACGATGGCCGGTTTGCTACCTTGGAAGAAGTAGTAGAACATTACAACAGCGGTGTGCAGGATCATCCCAATTTAGGTAACGCCCTGCGCGACCCCAATGGCAACCCCATTCGCCTCAATTTGACAGATCAGGAGAAAACAGATTTGGTCAACTTCCTCAAAACCCTCACAGATGATGCGTTGGTGACGGATGAGCGGTTTGGGAATCCGTTTAAGTGATGGTAAAAGTAAACTGTTCAATTTTTGATCTAGAAAAATTGAACAGTTTTTTCCCTCAAAGTGTACGGCTATTAGCGTATGCCTAACCTTCCACCTCATACAAGAAGGCGTGCCACAACCCGTCCGCTTCGATAGCATCGACACCGAGATAGATGCGCTGGCCGCCATCCTAAAGGAATGACACCCCACTTTGACTACCGGCCCAAGGTGGTGCTACTCCAACACGAATATACGCCCGCCAAAGAAGCCGACCGCCAAGATATGGAACGCATCATCCGAGCCGCTGCGCTGGATTTGGACATGGAAACCATCCCAAGGGGCCGCCCCTACACCCTGCGCCCGACAAAGAACATGGCTTCCTACCACCAACGCCTGTCGGATTGGAAAGAAGACGTAGCACTGCTGGCGCAACTGAGCTGAAGCGCAAGTTGGGTGAGCGTAAAAAGGTAAACAACGTGAATATTTATCGAACAGCACCAAGTTGTCCGATGGCTATGTTTTTTGCCTTGTTTGGGCGCATCCCCTGGCGGGGTCGCCACCCTCCAGGCTCGCACCCCCCTCCCGCTTCGCTCCCTCCCCTTTCAGGGGACAGTATCGGCTCGGTGTCGGTTTAACCGCCACCGCTCCCTGCGGTCGCGCCTTCCGGTCGGCTTGCGCGGGGGGGATGTATATACGCCTGCGAAGCCTTGAAAGGAATTCGTGAGTGTAACGCTCAAATATATACTAGCATTTGAATATATTTACCGATCAAAACAAAAACAGCCACTAAGAACTTGCCCGAAAACTAAGTACATCATATTCAGTTCAAGGGTAAAACGCATCTTACATCCAGAAATCCCATACCAAAAATATGGTTTCAGATAAGCACTACTACGAAGAAGCCCCACCCCGCCGCAATCGCTTGATGCTGATTGGGATTGATAAGTATGAACAGTGGAATCCATTGGCCTACCCCGTCAGTGACTGCGAGGCTTTTTTTGAAGTCTTGCAAAAACACTACGGTTTCACGCGGGAAGACCTCCTTCATATACAAGGCAAGCCTTTGTATGATGGAGATGCTACTTGGGATTTAATTTATGAAGAGCTATCCTACCCCCTAGAAAAAGATGAGTTTGGAAATACGAGGATAGGGGCGGACGACAACCTCATTATTTACTTTGCCGGACACGGCTATCTGGACGAAACCCTCGACGAAGGTTATTGGATCCCCGTAGATGCGCCTGCGCTGATAAAAGATACGCAGGGAAAGCCGAGGCTGCAACGCCGCTCCGATGTAAAGAAATTTCTATCGGTTAGTGAACTGGTCAAAATACTTTCTTCCATCCACGCACACCACATCGTATTGATTGTGGATGCCTGCTTCCCTCAGGCATTTGCCCGTATGGCGGTAGATGTACCCCCTAGTGGCAACGCCAAGAACCGAGAGGATAAACCTTCCCGCTGGATATTGACATCGGGGGGGATGGAAAAAGTCTTGGACAAAAGCCCCTTTGCCAAAGCCCTGCGCGATGTACTGGAAAAGGTGGATGAGAAGAATATTTCCATTAAATGGATAGGCGCAGAAGTAGAGAAGCGCGTAAGTAATACTGGCCTTCAAAGCCCCTGGGTAGCCCCTTTGACCGAAAACCGCTACGATGGCGGGGTGTTTTCTTTCTGCCGCCGAAGCCCTGTATCACAGGCAGATGCCGCACCTGCCATTGGAGCAATAGCCGCCCCACAGCGGATGCGCGAAGGCTCGCGGCACTATTTGGAACGCCTAAAAAGTGGCCGTTTCAAATACCTGCGCATCGAGAAGGTGCTGCTCAGCGAAACGGACTTGCCCCCCTTCGTTGATGTATCGGTCAAGGTGAACGAAACGCATACCCCCCTGCACCAAGCGCTGGAATCCATTTGGGGGCAGTCCCAACCCCACGCCGTCGTTTTAGGTGTGGGTGGCATGGGCAAGACCGTCTCCTTGCTCCAATTGTGGCAAGACCTGCTGGAAGAAAACACCACTACTGTACCCGTTTTTGTAGCCCTCAATGAATACAACGCCGCTTCAGACGAAAAAAAGACCGACTTCGTACTGCGCAGCATTGCCCGCAATTGCGGATTGGCCGAAGACCTGACGGTGGAGTGGAAAAACGCCCTTTGGGAATTGATTCGGACACCTCCTCCTCATGGGCAACCTCCCGCCCTTGTGTTGCTGCTCGACGGCTTCAACGAGGTGACCGCACAGCATACCGCCTTGCTCATAGAACTCAACCGCTTGGCGGGGGAAGCCAAAGGCATACAAATGGTCATCACCTCCCGCCATGTGGAAATCCGAAATTTTCGATGGGCACAGCAAACAGAAACCATTGAGCTGCTACCCCTGTCGGATGCACAAATGGAAAACTACCTGCATGCGCTCAGGCGGACATTGCCCACCGACCCCGCCTTGCGTGCCGTACTGGGCAACCCCATGATGCTGACCCTATACGCCGGCACCAGCGAGATAGCCGAGCGCAACAAAACAGACAAGCGATTCCGCTTCCTGCCCAACACCTCCGTAGGGGAACTGCTGTGGAACTTCACCGAAGCCCAGCTTGTGAAATACTATACTGACCATGCACACGACTCCGATGAGCAGGCTTGGTATCACTTTTTGCTGCGCTTATTGCTGCCCTACCTCGCTTACCGCATGGAAGCACAGGGCGACTTTTTCATAGCCAGCCACCGCCGAACCAATCCGGACTTCAACTTCAAATCGGTATTGGAGGAGGCTTTTGTGGATTTGGATTTTCCCACCTTGACGGAGGTATTTCCCCTATTTGAGGGGCGTAGAAAACAACTCGGCTTCATTGAGATCGCGGACAGGGATGCCTCGGAACAGCGTACGCGCCGTGTGCGGGACTACTTAGTGCACCAACTCCACCTACTCGTACAAGAAGGCGACGAACTCCGCTTCTTGCACCAAAACTTCCGCGACTTCTTCGCCGCCTGCCACCTGCTGAATGTGGTGGATTGGAACGCCCCTAACCCCGCCTGGACGAGCCGCGGCCTGCCCGTCTATCTGCGCAAGATGCTGGGCGAAATAGAAGGCCAGCACCACTACGACCCGCGCAAAGTGCTAAATGGCGAACCCCAGCCCGGCTTCCAAGCGGAAAGCCGCCTTACTGCCTTGTTGGATAGATACCGTGGGGTGTTCCACGAGGAGGAAGCGCAAACGCTGGTGATGAATGTGGTGAGGACCTTGGCGGATGGGCGGAAAACCCTAGCAGGGGCGGATATGCGGCGATTGGACTTGCAGAAGGTTTATTTGAATGGACTTTGGTTGAGTGAAAACATGGGCGGGTATCGCTACCTGCCAGCGCAGTTAGAGGGAGCTTTGCTGGTGGGGAAGCAGCTTTTTGCGCAGGGGCATTCCGATTCTGTCAGAAGCGTCAGCTACAGCCCGGACGGGAAAAAGATCCTCACCGGGTCAGATGACGGAACCGCCAAAGAGTGGTCGGTAGAAACGGGCGCATGTTTACAGACTTTTGAAGGACATTCAGATGCTGTCACAAGCGTCTGCTACAGCCCGGACGGAAAAAAAGTCCTCACAGGGTCACGCGACAAGACCGCCAAAGCATGGTCGGTAGAAACGGGCGAATGTTTACAGACTTTTAAAAGGCATTCAAGTTATGTAACAAGCGTCTGCTACAGCCCGGACGGGAAAAATATCCTCACGGGGTCAGAGGACGCAACCGCCAAAGAATGGTCGGTAGAAACGGGTGCATGTTTACAGACTTTTGAAGGGCATTCAGATTGTGTTAACAGTGTTTGCTACAGCCTGGACGGAAAAAAGGTTCTCACGGGGTCAGAGAACGCAACCGCCAAAGCATGGTCGGTAGAAACGGGCGCATGTTTACAGACTTTTGAAGGGCATTCACGTTTTGTCACAAGCGTCTGCTACAGCCCAGACGGGAAAAATATCCTCACAGGGTCAATAGACGAGACGGTTAAAGCATGGTCGGTTGAAACGGGTGCATGTTTACGGACCTTTGAAGGGCATTCAGATTTTGTCCTAAGCGTCTGCTACAGCCCAGACGGGAAAAATATCCTCACGGGGTCATACGACAACACCTCCAAAGTATGGTCGGTGGAAACGGGCGAATGTCTCCAAACCCTCCAAAACATACCCGGCCTCCGCATCTGGCAATGCGATTTTTCCCAGCTCCACCCCGATAGTGCCTTCACCGAAGAAGAGAAGGAACAACTCCGCCAATACGGTGCCATCTTCCATGCAGCAGACCGCCACCGCTGGGAAGAAGCCATCACCGAAGCCCGTAAAATCCTCAACAGCGAAACCGAATCATAAACCCATCAAAAAAAATAGTATATGCAAAAGAAAGAAGTATCCGGCCTGCCACACCTGCGCGCTTATGCAGCGGCGCAGCAGCTCCCCATATTAGCGGAACTGCCCGATGACCTATTCACTTTAGCGCAAGCCCCTGATGACCCTTTTGGTCCACGCCGTGGTACGGACATAGCGCAATACAGCGACGGCAGCATCACCGCCACCTCCTACAAGGCGTTCAATATCCTGAAACTCACGCAGACCCGTTTCCAGCTCTCTGTGCTCAAGCTGCTGCCTGCGGGGGCAGTCGTCTTGGTGCCGGGCAACCCCTTGCTTACCACCATACTGGCTCTGCTGAGTTTTCTCTACGCCTTTGTGGAAGCCGGCAAAAAAGAATTTGAAGAGCAAGATGCCCGGGTGCTACTCAGTATCTATAAGTTGGGCAGCCACTGCCACTTCAGTACCCTACCCGCCATGCACCAGCAGCTTTTTGGCGAAACCATCAGCGAGGAAGCCCTGCGGGCCTCCATCGAGCTGCTGGCATCCTACCGCACGGTGCGCCTGCACAGCAATGGCGAGGTGGAAATCAAAGAGAGCATCCAACTATCGCGGCAATGATAGAACGCTACGCCATCACCCAGGGCATGTACAATATGTTCGACTACTGTATCCGAGTACCCAACCTGCGGGAAACGGCGCTGTTTTACCACGAGTACTACCACCACGTGCAAAACATAAGTACCGTGCTGGGGGCGGAGCGGCTCAACCTACTGATGCAGTTTCTGGCGCACACCACCAATTTAGCGGCCAGCCATGAGCCGCTATATGCGCCTTTCAACCGCTGGTACGAGGAGGGGCTGACTAAAGGCTTCGACAATCCAAAACTGCAACAGCGCTTGGAAAACCTCGTCTTTCATCAGGATGAATGGCTGTATTTAGACAAAATACTGTACCCGCCCCGCGTCTTCCAAGAGGAAGAACGCTACGACGAATACATAGCCACGGTAGAAAACACAGAAAAAGGCGCACTGGAGCCATACATACTGCGTCAGGAGGGGGAGCAACTGCGCGGCTATCCTATCGGCGGCTTTGCCATCACAGAATCAGGAGCCTACGCCTTAGAATTGTGGCACAGCGGGCGCTTCGACTCCGCCATCTTGAAAAACCTAAACGACCAGAACTACCAATACCTCATCGTACTGGAGCTGATGTATCGTATGCTGGAGGATTTTCGTTTGGCTTGCTTGGCCACCTTTTTGGTCTGCGATTTGGCGATGATTATCTCTACCCCTTCCATGGGTTTTTTAGCCATTTATCAGATTGTCCACTTTTTTTTCAGAAAAGGCATGGAAGAAGAAGCCCTGCTGCAATGGTACTACTACACTTACGAAGCATACCAGGAGGAAATCGGCGAGAGCATCCGTCTGGAAGCCGAGGTCATCCAAAACATCCGTCGGGTAAAAAAAGGGCTGAACAAGCACATAGACGGTATGTTTGAGTGGCAACTCAACCTCATGGAAAAGGGGCTAATGCTGCGCCTCGACGACCGCACCGCCTTCATCCAACGCCTGCTCAGCGGCAAACAAGAGGACGCGGACTACCTGCTCAAAACGTTCCCCCTCACCCTCATCGAAACCACCGACGATGAAAAAGTGTACTACAACAGCGAGGAAGAGCTCACTCACTACGAGTTGCTCAATGCTTGCTACCACCTCTTCCTCGGCCTCTGCCGCAACACCAGCGTTTTGACAGACAAGCCCGACTTTATCCACCTGCAAACAGAAAGTAAAAACGCCTTCACCCTACAGCTTCAAACAGACGGTGTCAATACCGATGCCTATGGCCTTCTACTGCAAGCCGTGGGGTTGAGTGGGAAGCGGTTTCGGGTGTTGGGATAGGCGCACTCATTTTACCTGATCGTCATAGCGTCTGAACTACAACGGGCTACGCTTGCAGGGCTTGCAGTCCGGTTTTCCTTGACCGCAGTTATCGGACAACTTCGAGCTGTCCGATAACTGGCAGCGTTTTCAAATTTGTAAAACCCCTCCGATTACTTACATTTGCACCTATCACCAACACCACCACATCTTGGAAAAATTAGTGAAGCAACTGCTCCAGCAATTGGATACCTTGGAGGGTAACGGCCAGTTTGCCACCACCGACACCGTCAAGTTCAAATACCCCGGCCTGCATGTGGAGGGTGTGGGCGAGTCGGGCTTTCCGCTCAATCCTGTGCAAGTGAAGACACTCATAGCCGTAGCGCGTAAAGCACCTTTCGGCAAAGGCAGTCAGACCGTCACCGACACCACCGTGCGCAGTGCCTGAGAGATTGATGCTTCCCAAATCCGCTTTGATGGTGATGAATGGTCGAAAACCATCGCCAAAATCATTAAAAAAACGGCCAAGGCACTCGGCCTATAGGCGAAGAATATCCTAGCCGACCCTTACAAAATGCTGGTATATGAGCCAGGCGATTTTTTCCTGCCTCACAAGGACTCCGAGAAGGCCAAGGGAATGTTTGGCACCTTGGTGGTGGGACTACCTTGCGACCACGCGGGCGGCGAACTCCTCATCCGCTTCGGCGGCCAAGAGGTCGTAGCCGACTTCTCGTCCCTGAAAGGCGCGGCACGCATCCCGTTTGCCGCCTTCTTCGCCGACTGCGAACATGAAATATGCCCCTTGCAGGCTGGTTATCGCGTATGCCTAACCTTCAACCTCATACAAGACGGCGTGCCACAACCCGTCCGCCTCGATAGCATCGACACCGAGATAGATGCGCTGGCCGCCATCCTAAAGGAAATGACACCTCACTTTGACTACCGGCCCAAGGTGGTGCTACTCCAACACGAATATACGCCCGCCAACTTCTCGCTCTTGGCTGGAGAGAGGGCGGTCGATGGTTTTGAACTTATAGCATTGGAATTCGCCCATTATAGCTAGTTGTTTTTTACGTGCTAAATTTACACTTTTTTTAAAATCAGGGGTTTTAGAAACAGCACGAAGATAAAGAATAACCTGCTCGTCATACCGTCCGAACTACAACGGGCTACGCTTACAGGGCTTGCAGTCCGGTTTTTCTTGACCGCAGTTATCGGACAACTTGGAGTTGCCCGATAACTGGCACTCGTCCCCCCCTTCTCGAAATTCGTGTTGTCCGAGAACTTACCAACCCCAAAATAAGTATCTTTGAACCAAGCAAAACCACCACATTATGTTCCAACTTTGATGGGCGGCACAAAAATGATTGATAATCAGCCTATTGAATTTGATTTGCGCCAACCATCGGAGATATTGGGGTCACTGATCCCAATATCTCGGCTCATGCCTGCCATACTCACTCGGCTGTCGTGGTCGCATCATATACACTTACGAACGAAGATAGACTAACAAATGATGATGCAAGACAACAATCAAATCACTATCTACCAAACCGCCGACCAAGCGGTGCAGATCGACGTGCGGGTCGGTGAAGACAGTGTTTGGCTGACGCAAGCACAGATGGGATTGCTTTTCGAGCAAACCAAACAAAATATCAGCCTTCACGTCAACAACATTTTCAAAGAGGAGGAATTAGAACCGGCGGCAGTTGTCAAGGAATACTTGACAACTGCCGCCGATGGCAAGACCTACCGCATGAAACACTACAACCTTGATGTCATCATCTCTGTGGGCTACCGCGTAAAGTCGAAGCGGGGCACTCAGTTCCGCATCTGGTACGCAGGTACTGCGGAAATTTCTGTTGGATGGCTACGCCCTCCATGAAAAACGGCTACGTGGGCAGGAGCAGAATCTGAAAAACCTGCAAGAAGCCGTCCACTTGGTAGCACAAGTGGTGCGACAACAAGCCCTGACACCCACCGAAACACAGGGCATCCTCACCGTACTCGACCGCTACAGCCATGCCTTGGCCATACTCGACCAGTACGACCATCAGCGCCTACGCATCGCCGATACGCGCAGCAGTGGGCAGCAGCCCATCAGCTACGAAGAGGCAATGGCGCAAATCCAGCTTTGGCGCGAAAAAGAAGGACTTGGCTCCTTGTTCGGCAACGAAAAGGACGCCTCATTCAAAGGCTCTCTGACGGCCATCTACCAAACCTTTGCTGGGCAAGAGCTTTACCCCAGTATCGAAGAAAAAGCGGCCAACTTGCTGTATTTCGTCGTGAAAAATCACTCCTTTTCCGACGGCAACAAACGCATCGCCGCCGCGCTATTTGTATGGTTTTTGCTGCGCAACGACTATCTTTACGATCACCAAGGCCAAAAGCGCATTGCTGACAACGCCCTCGTGGCCCTCACATTGATGATTGCGCAAAGCAAACCCGAAGAAAAGGACATCATCGTGAAGGTGGTGGTGAATTTGATCAATGCCAAGAATTGATATGGCCTCGACTACGAACCCTGATCGTCGTATCATCCGCGCTACAACGGGCTACGCTTGCACGGCTTGTAGTCCGGTTTTCCTAGCAACGCCGCCGCTGCGAATCCATCGCTCGGATGGACAGGAACGCAAGGCAGGGGAATATTTCCGTAGTTATCGGACAAAGTGGAGTTGTCTGATAAAC
This sequence comes from Saprospiraceae bacterium, assembly GCA_041392765.1. Classification (GTDB taxonomy): domain Bacteria; phylum Bacteroidota; class Bacteroidia; order Chitinophagales; family Saprospiraceae; genus Lewinella. The sequence goes on along the minus strand of JAWKLL010000012.1, from coordinate 92,869 downwards.
CGAAGTCGCCTGATAGCTGTCGATACCCTAATTACCCCTCAAAAATCACACTTCCCTCCATACTCCTTCAGCCAAGCTTCGTGTTCTTCGTAGTTGGGCATACAACGTGCCACGATGTCCCAGAATCGTTGGGAGTGGTTGAGTTCTACCAAGTGTGCCAACTCGTGGATGATGACGTAATCTATCACTTCATCAGGAGCAAATAGTAAACGGGTACTAAGGTTGATATTCCCTGACCGTGAGCACGAACCCCAGTTGCTGTGGTTGTATTTGAGCTTGACACTGCGGATGTTTTTTTTGAAAAAACGTTCATTCAACACCTTGACGCGCTCCGTTATCGTTGGCAAAAACTCTTTGGCCATCAGGCGACTCATCAAGGTGCGTATGGCATCCGAGCGTTGGGCTTCGTCCAGTTGTTCGCCGAGCATCAAGGCGATGGTACCATTTATAATCTTGGCCTTACTGCTTACACCTGGGCCGGAAGTAATGTATATGCCGTAGCTCCTTTTGCCAATGATGAAGGTATCGCCTGTTTGGTAATCGGCTTTCTTGTAGCGTTCTGCCACCCCTTCTTTTTTCGTAAGCTGCTTGCGAAGCCAGTCTTCTAATCTTTGGAAATGTTCCTGAAACTCTTTTTCCGACAGAGATGTGGGAAACCGCATGATAACGCCTTGCTTACCCATGTAGGCTCGAACGCTATTGCGAGGTTCCCTAATGATACGCACCGGCACCTCCTGCCCTGCAATCTGTAAAGCAATTCTCTTTTCCATTACACTTCGCCTTCTGTCGCCAAAGCATCCAATAAATCTTCCAATGCAAAATGAAGATTCTGATTGATTTGCCCAATAGCTTGGTTGATCTGTTGGTTCATTTTATCCACTACCTCCTGATTAGCAGGCCGCAGCTAACCTCAGCAGATAGGCAGATAACAAGGCATGAAGGTTCTGAGGAGAAGTCAGTGTCCAAGCACCGGCAGTATTCCCTTGTTCGTCGTACAGCGTTAGCAGTACTTCGCCTACGGCATATTCCAGTACGAGACGTTGTTGCTGACCTTCGTTATCGACTGTTTGTAATACGAGTTGTCGGTTTTCACCCACAGCGTCCAAGGTCGCATCAATTAGGAAACTCACCGTTTCGTAAGGCAGGCTTTGCCCCCGCTTCAATTCTCCCATGGCGGTATAGAGGGCTTCGAGCGTCACCTGTATGAGTTTGTCGTTCCCTACCCAGTCCGGGCGGGCAATGACGCGTTCCAGTACATTTTCTATTACTTCCAAAAGCTGCTTTTCTGTCATAGTCGGGCGCCAACGACCTCTTGCAGGCGGAGCTGTCAGTACGCGCAACACTTGCTCAATGGCTACAGCCAGCAGGATACGCGGACTATTGGGACTAATCCGCATCAATCGTTCCAAGTGACCCGATGAGTAGTAAAGCGAAAGCCTGAATATCTCTGGTAGCAAATGCTGCATCGGTACTCGCGAGGCCCTCAACGCCCCGGCGGTGTCGCTGAGAATCTTGCGGAAAATCTCATCTTGCACAACTAACTGTGGGTAATCGCGGAATATTTCTAAGGCTGCTTCGGTCAGTTCTTCTGCTAATTCGGAGCTAAACCCTTGTTGCAAGTCCACTTCCGATTCGAAGAATAGCAAATCCATCAACAGCAAGCAGCGTTTGTCTGGGTATCGGTGAATCAAGGATTCAAGCACATAGTCCAACAATTCCAAGAACCGAGTCAACCGATCGGGAGAAGGGGTACACCCTGCCGGATATACATAAGCGATTAACAAACGCAGTGCTGTATTGAGGATGGCACGTTCGGTTGTTTCCGTACCCCAATGTATTTTTTTCAACACAGCCGGGCTGTTAGCAGCCGTATGGAGGCTAAGCAGCAATACGTTTTCCAAGGTGCTGGGCGACAACCGCACCCCTTTTGGCAGCAGCGATAAAGCATCCAACACCGCCGTCATTACTTCCTCCCAAAGGGTAGGTACTTCCTTCCCCTCGCGGATAATCCAGTGTGGGTTTTGTACTAATTCATCCAGCAAGGTTTCCGCCAACGCCAATAGGTCTTCTCCCGTCAACGTAGGCTGCCACTGCCCTGCATCGTCCTTGCGAGCTAATGGGCGCAACAACTGCCCGAGTGCAACGGCTGCGAGGTATTGGGGAACTCCTTCTTCGGTTCGGATAAGTAATAGTGTATTGTCCGCAGTCGTTTCTAATACCATCTGCACCAGACGCGGCAGGATGCCCTGCTGACGGAAATCGGCAGCCGTCAATGCAGCCGCCAGCTCACTGACGATTTGCTGCACACCTAAGTTGTTGCTCAGCAAATCGGGATGAGTACGTGCCACATGTAGCGCAGACTCTATAATCTCGGTGGCCAATTCCTCATCAAAACCTAGGCTATAATCAATATCATCTTCGCCAAAGAGGACGAGTTCCACCAATTGCAATCCTCGGCTATCGGGGTGGTAAACGAGTACGACATCCAATACATAAGCCGTCAATTCTGCCAAGCGTTCTAAGCGCTGCCCGCCGCTTTCGCGCAATTCGTAAAATACAAAAGTAGCAACCAATGCCATAGCTCTTTCCAATACCGAACGCTTCTCTGTATCCGTGCCCCAAGGAATGGCATCTAAAACAGCCTCGCTGGTGGCGGCGGTTTCTAGTGCTAAGGCAATCAACATCGTCAGATGTTCTGGTGTCAACTGTACACCTGGGGGCAGTTGGCGCAGAGCACCTCTTACGGCTTGGAGTACATCCCGGAAAATCACCTGTCCATCTGGGCCATCAATAATCCACTCAGGGTGTTGGATAAGTTCATTGACCAATTGATCTACAATGATAAGTGCTTCTGCGGGGGTGAGGCCGGGCTGCCAAACGCCTTGTTCATCCTTATTGGAAATAGCTAAGAGTAGTTCTTGCAGGAAGATGACCAGCATGAAATCGGGCTGGTCAGACGTGGTTTTTACAATCAGGCGGGTGTTAAGGGCGGTGTTTTCCAAGCAAAGCCTGACAAGCTCAGGGAAAATGTCTTTTTGTTTAAAACTGCTTGCATCCAACGCTCCTGCTACCCCTGCTACGATTTCACCCAACGCGGCCTCGCGGCTAATGAGATCGGGGTGAGCCGCCAATGTATCCAACGCAGCATCAATAAGAGCATTGGCTAATTCCCGATTCAATCCCCCATTGTATAGCATGCCACTATCAAATAGAATCATATCAGTCAGCAGCAACCCTTTGCGGTCAGGATGGCGAGCAATGATGATGTCCAGTATATAGTCTAACATATCGGCAAGCATAGCCAAGCGGTCGCCGGGTGTAACGTGGTCGCGGTGGAAAACGGCGGTAAACACCAAGGTAAGGGCCTGCTGTAAAACGGCGGATTCTTGGGTTGAATCCCCCCAGTGGATGCGTTGTAAAACCAACTCGTTGGCTGCCACGGTACGCAGGTTTACTTCCAATAACCAACGGAAGGTATCCGCATCAAATCGCTCGTTGGCAGGAATATGTGCTAAAGCTTCTATGGTAGCACGCAGTACACTCGCTAACAGAGGTTGACCTGCTGTATCGCGGTAGATCCACCCTGGATTAGCAACGACCTCCTCCATCAGCGAATCGGCAATGGTTAGGAGTTGCGGTTTACTCAGATGTAGTTTCCAGCTACCTGTTGCCACGGGTTTGGATAGTGCTTCCAACAAAAGTGACAAGGTGCGCAATAGGAGTTGCTCCGCCTCGTGGGGTGGTTGATGGCCAGTATGCTCACGGAAAGCAGCCAAGTGATGCCCCGTGTGTTCCAAGACGAGCCGAACGAGTTCAGGAAAAGGTCTGGCCGTTGAAAACTATATCCCGACAAGGCTTGGCTAACACCACTCACCACTTCCTTGAACCCATTGCGGTTGCTGATGAGCATGGGATGGTCTGCTACTACTTGAAAAGTAGTTTGCAACATCCTATCGAGGGTCTCTGCGTTGAGTCCTTGTTTGATTTTGATTTGGTCTGGATCCGAAAAAATGGCATCCATGAGTACCCCACTCGTTTGTTTAATCAGTTCGCTAGCCCTTGGTTCGTATCAAAAAAGTTTGAGGAGCGGAAAACACGTAGCGTCCTGCGTTGGAGATAGAAGCGCGCAATAGCAGTTTACCCCAGTTTACAGCCTCTTGCTGGTGATCCCTGTCCTGAATATGTTGCAATCGGTCAAACAAATCGCGTGCAATTCCTTGGCCTGCCTGCTGGATGAAATCCTGTATTTTAGGATCTTGGGTCAAATCTTGACTTAGCGTGGAAAGGGTTTCCGCTGCCGCGATAAACAAATTGGGGATGATGGTCGCCGACTGTGCCCGCAGTGCGGCATTGTCGCTAAAAGTAAGATGATCGAATCCTTTAAGAAAATGTTTTAATGACCGCCCCGTAGCCGATTGTTCATTCAACGCACCCGGTACCTGATTGAAATAATCAATCCCTATTTCAACTAACGTGCCTGCTACCATCTGAAGCGGCGTTGTGTGCTGAACACCGTCATGCGTATATTGGCGTATGCTGAGCAATGCCACTAATTCATCTGCATTGATGCGATTTTCGTTCCACCCATTTTCAAATTCGGTGCTGCGCTCATTTTCTAATAACGCGTATAGCAAGGTGTAATACTCCACGTATCGAGCCAGTTCCTCATCGGTGGGAAAAGCATCCCCCGTACCATTTTTGAAACGGTGGTGGATATCGGCTAGCTTTTCCATTTTTTCGATGTATCGACTGCCGCCTGTTTGCCCGTCTTCATCATCAAAAAAACGTTGTGCCGTAAACGCATTCGCGGTGCCACTAAACGAAGGCAACGGCAGCGTAATACTGCGCGATGTGAGGTTGCGAGCATAAGCACGCTGGGCATTACGCCCCAATTTGATAGCGGAGTTGATAGCGAAGATAATCGCCTCTGCGGTCATAGCCATAGGGGAATGGGTTATAAATGGTTCGACCCACAAGATACAACTTTTGGTTTTGCGATCCTATCAAATCGGTTTTCTTAATTCAGAAAAAGTGTTTTGGAAAGTTGGGAATAATTGATGCAGCATGGCTAAAAAGATATTTTGAAGCGCGTACGAAATTCTTCTACATAACCGCTAGTACCCTAAATATTTGTTAAACCCACGTCACATCCTCGCCCAAATACTCATAGGTATTGAATTTTGGCTAACTTTCCGCCCGCGTTACAATCTATTGCCTATTATGAAATACATCAAGTTTATCATTGCTGTCTTCGGCGGATGCTTATTTGGTCAATTACAGGCCCAAGCAACTATACAGGACTGCCTTGGAGCGGTGCCCGTTTGTCAGAGTGTTTACACCGAAAGCCTATCCCCGTCGGGTAGTGGCAATATACCAAATGAAATCCCTTTCGGGCAAACTTGTACCGATGGCGAATCCAATTCCATCTGGTACATATTTACGGCCAGTGAAGATGGGTTGTTGGGTTTTATCATCACGCCTGCGAATGCGAACGATGACTATGACTGGGCATTGTTCAACCTTACTAATGCTGATTGTGATGATATTGGCGAAGACAACTTAGTCAGTTGCAACGCAGCAGGAGGCCCTGGTTGCCACGGCCCTACGGGTTGTACCGCAGCGGGGGTAGGTAACTGGACACCAGGAGGTTGTACAGGTAATGGCCCTTTTAATGCGCTTGTTCCCACCACCGCAGGTAACACCTATGTGCTGATGGTCAGCAACTGGACGGGTTCGCCCAATGGCTACACCATCGATTTTAACGAAAGTACAGGTCTGGGGGTTTTCGACCAACAAGCTCCTTTGCTAAGCGAAGTTACCAACCTGCCCCAAAGCTGCGGTGACCAGACGCTTGATCTTCATTTCAATGAGTATCTCCAGTGCGGCAGCATACAATCCGCTGCCTTTTCATTAGCAGGGCCAGGTGGACCCTACGCCGTTACGGTAACGCCCTCCGGATGCAGTAGCCCCGATGACCCCACTAGGGATGTACGGCTCACTATTAGCCCCGCTATACAATCCATGGGGACTTTTACGCTCACCGTCAACCCCATAACCGATCTGCAATTGTTGGATTTGTGTGATAATCAACTTGTCACCACTGCCTATTCCTTCGAGGTAGATGTTCCTATTCCCGAAACCGTCAATATAGGACGAGATACGAGCCTCGTCTGCGCTGGCGACGAACTAACCTTGGATGCTAGCGCGGCAGGTATTGGCTTTGTATGGGATGATGGTTCCACCAACCCTACCTTAGTTGTCACGGATGAAGGGGTTTACAGTGTGACGGTGACGACAGCCTGTGGTATTGGAGCCGATTCTGTCTCCGTGTATGTGCAGGTGCAGCCGCCAGTGGTGAACTTAGGCATAGACGAAATGCTCTGTGAGGGAGATAGTCGGCTTTTAGATGCCGATAATGGCATTGCTTTTTATACTTGGCAAAATGGTAGTTCCCAACCTACGCAAATGGCTACTTCTACTGGTACTTACGCCGTCACGGTGACGAATGGTTGTGGAGAGGTAACCGACGAAGTGGCACTTACTTTTGTACCAGATTTGAATCTCAATTTGGCTTCAGAATATGTTTTGTGTGCAGGAGATACCCTTGTTTTGGATGTGGAGCGCCCCTTTGCTAGCTACCAATGGTCGGATGGCAACACTCAACCCGTACATTTTTATACTACGGATGGAAGTGCGGGGGTGGTCGTCACTACTTTGTGTGAGACGTATGAAGCAATGTTCGAGACTATTTTTTTAGTGGACCCGACGTTAGATTTAGGGCGTGATACCACCTTGTGCCCCGCCGACAGCCTCCTACTGTCAACCAATTTACCTGGCGCCTCCTTTGAATGGCAAGATGGCAGTACCAATGGCGAACTAATCGTGCGTACCCCTGGCATTTACAGGGTAGTAGCTACCACGGCCTGCAATGTTCTACAAGATGAAATACAAGTGACTTACCTGCTGCCTGTGGCAACAAACTTGGGTAGAGATACATTCCTATGCCCCGACACCCCCTTTCTATTGGATGCAACCACAGACGTAACTGCCGATTATGCCTGGGAAGATGGTAGCAAGGAAGCGCAACGCTTGATATTCGACCCGGGCCTATATACCGTTGTGGTGACTTCTCCTTGTGAGGTGTTCATCGATACACTCCTGATTGCCCCTTGCGAGGTATGCGATGTATATATGCCCAACATATTTAGCCCCAATGCAGATGGTATCAATGACCGTTTTTTCCCACAAAGCGATTGCCAGATTGCGGCTTTTGAAATGTCGGTTTTCAGCCGGTGGGGCGAGTTGTTGTTTGTTACCAACGACCCCAATAGTGGATGGGATGGAAAAAAAGCCAACGAATATTTGCCTGCGGGGACTTATGTCTGGAGTATTCGCTACCAAGTAGTGGAAAATGGCTACCCCCGACAAGTACAACGGGCAGGAGATGTGGTTTTGCTAAAGTAAAATGCCTAAAGTCCAGCTTATTCCCCATTTTTTTAATTCCTTGCAAACATATAAGGATTTAGGGGTGTTATCACAAAATGTAAACCAGCTTTACGAACGATGTTTGGTTCAATTTGGGAAGATATTAAGCGGGAATTCAGCTACGGCAACATGGTCTCCAAGTTGGTGATTGTAAACGTTATGGTCTTTCTGGCCATCAACTTGACGTGGGTAATAATAAGGGTTTCCAATGGCTACCAAGATGCTCCTATATTTTGGGACATCCTGTCTTTCTTTTCCATTTCCTCTAATTGGTTAGAATTACTGACGCACCCTTGGGGGCTTATCACCAATATGTTTTTGCACGAGGGCTTCTTCCACCTCCTGTTCAATATGCTAATGCTTTACTGGTTTGGGCGCATTGTTGGTGATCTCTTGGGCGACCATCGGATACTACCGCTTTATTTGCTATCGGGTATGGCGGGGGCTGTCGTCTTTTTTATTTCTGCTAATGTACTAGGTTACACCTCGGAAAGCATCGCTTATGGTGCCAGTGGTGCGGTTATGGGTATTGTGATTGCTGCGGCAGCACTAGCACCCGACATGGAAATACGCTTGTTGCTTTTTGGCAATGTCAAACTCAAATATATCGCCGCCGTATTGTTAATCATTGATATCATTGGCATTGGTAGCATGAATAATACAGGCGGTCACTTTGCTCATTTGGGAGGAGCGGCATTTGGTTTTTATTTTATTTACCGTTTGCGGCAAGGCGATGATCTGTCTGCACCCATCAATAAGGCTATCACAGCGATAACTGACTTTTTCAGGCGATTGGGACAACCTAAAGATAGCGCTCCCAGAAGAGGCCCCAAGGTTGCTTATAAAAACCCCAAAGCAAGTGCCACTACTGGCAGAGGCTATGCAGGGCGATCCGCCTCAGAAGCATCTACCAAATCCACGCCACGTGAACACGACGAGCGCTCCCACCAAGAACGAGTAGATGCCATCTTGGAAAAAATAAAGGAAAGCGGGTACGACAACCTGACCGAAGAGGAAAAGCATTTTCTATTTAACGCCAGCAAAAAATAGCGGCTTTTGTTGCATTATTTGGCAATAATAATATCTCCTCTGATTGACCGCACATTGGTCGGAAAATCTATCTTTGCCTCATGGAAATCATCACTTACAACGTCAATGGCATCAGGGCGGCAGCTCGCAAAGGACTAGCTGACTGGTTGGCTGCTCATTCATTTGATATCGTTTGTCTTCAAGAAGCCAAAGCAGACCAAGATCAGGTGGATATGGCCGAGTTTGAAGCACTTGGTTATCACCACTACTGGCATAGCGCACAAAAAAAAGGGTACAGCGGTGTCGTCACCCTCTCCCGTCGTGAACCGGATTTGGTAGTCGCAGGTATGGGGCATGAGGCGTATGATAACGAGGGTCGCGTATTGCGTACTGATTTTGGCGACTGGACGCTACTCAATTGCTACTTTCCTTCTGGCACCACGGGCGATGCGCGCCAAGCTTTTAAAATGGATTTCTTGGCAGATTTTGAGGTGTGGGTCAACGAACTGAAAAAGCAACGCCCGCATCTTATCATTGTCGGCGACTACAACATTGCCCACCAAGAAATTGACATCCACGACCCTGTTCGCAACAAGCAAACATCCGGCTTCCTACCGGAGGAACGAGACTGGATGACCAAGTGGTTTAATAGTGGTTTTGCAGATGCTTTTCGCAAAGTACAACCACAAACCGTGGAGTATAGCTGGTGGACGTATCGCGCTAATGCCCGCGCCAATAACAAAGGTTGGCGCATTGATTATCAATCCGTTTCCGACTCAATTGCCGACCGCATACGCGCGGCTCATCATCGGCCAGATGCAGCACATAGTGACCACTGCCCTGTCTGGATGGAGATTGACTTATAGAACTTGTCTAAGAGTATGTCTAAACGACTGATTACTTCACCACCTCCTTGGCCGCAGCCCAATCCATAGGTGCAAGACTATCCTGCTGGCAACCTTTTCTGAGTTCATCCAACAGGCGGGTGATGGCATAGCGTATTTGGTTATTGACCAAATCCCAATCGGCGGCACTGATTCGTTTTTCAGCTAGTTGATTCGTGTTATCGCTCCAGCGTGCCTGAAGCAATAAGAGCATTTTTCGGAGTTCGGCATCTTTGTCTTGTACAAAATTAGCCATCCGTTCAAGGGCACTATCGATACGGTTGACCAAAATGGCACGTGCCACTGCTTCTTCGTCTGCTGCATCCCAATAAGGATCGGGAATCGGTTGGGCTACTAATGGTACCTCCGTAGTGTCAATCGTTCCTGCTACGACCTGTATAGCGCGGTTCAGCACAGCCACATCGAAGGGTCTTTCTCCATAACCGGCAATGATTACTTTGGCTACCACCCTAAGTTGCAGGGCGTAATGACCGGGTCTTTTAGCCGTCACCTCAAAGAGCCAGGTAGTAGGCATACCCGGAAAAATCGGCTGTTCGGGCGAACTGCCAGAGGTGATGTCAAAATTATCGTCATGGCCCGTTTCGGCCAGTTCTACCCGCATCATGGGCGTTATGCGCAACGATTCTCGTTTGGCCATATCGCGGGTGGCGGCATCTAAGCCTGCCAACAAATCTTCACTAGCCAAGTCAGCTTGGCGCAATGCGAACCGTGCAGGTTGTTGGGTTTCCCAAAGGGATGTGCCCCGGTATGGCATAGAGAATTTGCCCTTCCTGAAAAGGATGAGCCGCCGTTGGCGTAGGGGCGGGGGCAGGGCTGGGCATAGGAGGGGCTTCTGGCATAGCACCGCCTGTTTCCGTCATAGATCGGTCGGGCTTTGTAGATCGGGATCTAACGCCCAATCAGGCAGGCGGGGGCTACTTGATTTTTCCCCCTTAAAAACGGAAGTCGGCATCCAGCGCTCCAAAACGTTTCTTGCTTTTTCAAATAACCCCCCTCCTTTTTTGGGCGACATGGATGGAGCAGGACTAGGCATAGGTGGAGGTGGAGCAGATGTCTCATGATGCCTCAATAATCCCTGTAGTTCACGACAGATGTTCTGTGTTTTTTCCTCCAAGGCTTGCTGCGATAACACCCCATCGTTATAGCGCTGTTGCCATTGCTTATATTCCCACTGTAGTGTCCTTACTGCCTCCAAGACCGGAGTAGGAGCTTCTCTTTTCAAGATTGGCATTGCCTCCTGAAAAAAACCATCCAGTTCGCAGGATACTAAAAGATCCATTACGTGGTTGGGTAGCATAGGCACTTTGTAATTTGAACGTGAATTATGGATAACAGCCTAAGATAAGAAGTTGAAAATCAAAACTTTGGGGTGTGCCCCCTGCAAAACAGGGGTCAGGCTATCCGCTCCAGTACCTCCCTTACGGTCGGCACGTCCGCTTCTATCCTTCACACGGAAAACATCTTACTGTCTATCAATTGTTTATGTCTTTAGTGTTCGATTTATTATCCATAATTCATGTTAATTTGACAGAAATTAATCAAAAGTTGTTCGATTAATTTTTTTCCGTCCCTTAGTAATTTGACGGAAGATCGGCCAGCCTCGTTGTTTTGACTACGGAGCTGACCGACATTGCTTACAACAAACCTTGAAGTATGCGATAAACTCATCCACAGGCATCTGGCCTTTGTCGCCTTCGCCTTGTACGCGTACAGCAACAGCCTTTTGTTCCGCTTCTTTTTCCCCAACGATGAGCATGAGGGGGATGCGTTTCAATTCCGTATCGCGAATTTTACGTCCAATCGTCTCGCTGCGGTCGTCGATGAAGCCGCGAATGTCGTGTCCTGCTGCGTATTTTGCAATTCCTGACAGTAATCCATGAACTTATCGCTGATGGGCAAGATGGCGTACTGCTCTGGTGTGAGCCACAATGGAAATTTACCCGCTGTATTCTCAATGAGTATGCTGATAAAACGTTCCATCGAACCAAACGGTGCCCGGTGAATCATCACGGGCGGTGTGCCTTGTTGTCGGCACCGATGTATTCCAATCAAAGCGCTCGGGCAAGTTGTAATCCACTTGAATGGTACCCAACTGCCAAGATCGGCCAATGGCATCCTTAATCATAAAGTCCAACTTAGGCCCGTAGAAGGCTGCCTCACCCAGTTCTGTTACCGTTTCCAACCCTACTTCGCGGGTGGCCTCAATGATGGCATTTTCAGCTGCTTCCCAGTTTTCTTTAGAGCCGATATATTTGGATGGATTATCGGGATCGCGAAGACTGATTTGTGCCGTAAACTCTGCAAAACCCATTTTAGTACACGGTGCGGGTGAGATTCAGCACGTTCAGGAACTCGTCCTTCACCTGTTCGGGGGTACAGAAAATGGGCATCATCTTGGGTAAAACCACGCACGCGGCTCAGACCATGCAATTCACCGCTTTGTTCGTAGCGGTAAACGGTGCCAAATTCAGCAATACGCAAGCGCAGATCGCGGTAAGAGTGGGGGCGGTGACTATATATTTCGCAGTGGTGAGGGCAGTTCATCGGCTTGAGCAGAAACTCCTCTCCTTCGCGTGGGTATTAATAGGCTGGAAGCTGTCCGCTCCGTATTTTCTATAGTGGCCAGAAGTCATATATAGCTCCTTTTGCCAATATGGGGTGGTTACCAATTTATATCCACGCTTTTCCTGCCTTCGCGCAAGAAATTCATCAGACGTTCCCGTAGGCATTGCCTTTGGGCAACCACAAGGGCAAGCCACCACCTACGCGCTCGCTGAACATGAACAAATCCACCTTTGGCCAATTTTGCGGTGGTCGCGCTTTTTGGCTTCCTCTAACAAAATGCAGGTAGTCCGTCGATCTTTTTGTTTAGGAAAGGTGACACCGTAGATGTGGGTCATTTGCTTGCGCTTTTCATCGCCTCCTCCAGTAAGACCGGCTACGTTCATCAGCTTGGCTGCTTTGATGAACCCGTGTCGTAAATGTGGGAGGCCACGGCATAAGTCCGTGAAATTGCCCCGGTATAGAAGGTGATTTGCCCGTCCTGCAAGTCTTCCAAGAGTTCCAATTTGTACTCATCCCCTTTCTCCGTGAAATAAGCGATAGCATCAGCCTTGCTCACTTCCTGACGCACGTATTCGTTTTTCTCTCGTGCTAGGTCGAGCATTTTGCGTTCGATGGACTCTCTAAGTCGTCGTGCTCAAGGTGCGGTCGCCCGTGTCGATGTCGTAGTAAAAACCAGTTTCTATGGCAGGCAGGCCAATGAATTTCACCCCCGGGAAACAGGGCTTCAAGTGCTTCCGCCATGAGGTGAGCAGAGGAGCGCTGTGCCGTAGCCTTGCCTTCCTTGTCGTTCCACGTCAGTAGTTGTAGCGTGGCATCGTTGGTAATAGCACGGCCGGCATCCCATACTTCGCCATTTACTTGGCAGAAAGTACATTACGCCAAACCCTCACTAATGGATTTAGCCACGTCCATGGCTGATACGCCGCTCTCATACTGGCGTACCGAACCATCGGGTAAAGTGATATCGATCATCATCAATCGTTATGGCCAACAACTATGCCAGCAGACCGGTGTGCTACAACCACACACGCATTCCGCCCCGCTTTGCTAATGGCCGGGCTGTGGGCCAATGTCGGCAGTTAGCGATTTGGTGCGTTATTTTCCTTCCTCATCCATCAACTAATAGGGATATGAAATTTACGCCCTTATATTAACAATAAACCCTACCTTTGACATTTGGAGATGAACAAACTTGGACGATTTGCTACCGTCAAATTACTAAAAGCAAGGAAGTATTTTTGCGTCATACTAATACCAACGGCGTTTACAAGAACAACATTAAATTGGGCTGTGAAAAAAAATGATGCCTCCATGGAACATCTGTTAAGGCTTCGGGAAAGGGTTGAGATAGCGATTGAACTGGGTGAGAGTTACTACCGCGAGTTCAAAAGCGGTTTTGAAGGCCCGCCAAGGATAAAAGGCAAGAGATCTTCAAAGATATATGCTATAATGTGGCAAAGGAGTTGGTGGCTTTTGCTAATGCGGATGGGGAGAATTGTTAATAGGCATTGAGGATGATAGTGCTGTTACAGGGCTTCCTCATTCAGAGGACAAGCTGAATGCAATACTAAGTGCCTCCGAAAGTTATGTTATGAAAGAGACACCCTTGCCGATTAAAAGAAAAAGTATCATTGAATATGATGGCAAAAAAGTAATCTATTTTTCCGTAGATAAAGGTTCGAAGTTCATACACCAAACAAGCCGTGGGGAGTGTTCCAAGCGCGAAGACCGAGACAGCGTGCCTACTGCTGCTGACAGTATTCGTCTTGTACGTGAAGAAATCTCATCAAGGCAATATGACAGAACCTTTGAAGAAATAGCAACCGTTGCAGATTTAGATATTGAGCTTGCTGGAAAGGTAGCACAGGAGTGTACCAAAATAAAGAACATATCTCCGGAGAAATTTTTACAGTATGTCGAATTAGCAGAGTTTGACGGGGATCGGCTGACAAGGAAAGCTGCGTTGCTGCTTTTTGCTAAAAACCCCAAACAATATAATTCACGATCTAGGGTCAGAATTTTAAGATAAACGGGTTGGAAGAAAAGCCTGCTCCAGAATACAATGTAAACGAAATCGCAGACATTTCTGGTAATATTTTCTATCTAGCTGAAGAAGTTGGCAAGCCCTTCTACCGTACTTAGTGAAACTCGTTATTCATCCGATGGTTTATTTAAAACACAGGTGATTTACCCCAACTCGCATGTAGGAGGCACTGATAAACAGCACACTATAGAGACTATAGCCCGAAGGCCGTGGGATAGAAATTGTATATTTGACGACCGTTTTGGAGATTCTAAGCCCTTAGAAGTTGTTGTCAAAGCTTACAATAGAAGACCTCAAGGAGCTTAAAGGAGTACATGAAACAAGGAACACTTATATTGCAAGAGTGCTACGCGAATACGGTTATATTCGCGAACTAGGGGAAGGAATGAGGAGGATGTTTGAATTGATGAAGAGTAATGAGCTGGTTGAACCTCAAATTTCTTCTCCGAACAAATCGTTCATTGTGACATTGTTTTACAAGTTCATATACACCAAAGAAGAAAAAGCATGGCTTGATAAGTTTAAAGAGATTGAGTTGACACGAGAGCAAAAGACGGTCGTAAAGCTAGGTATTGATGGGAGGTTGATCTCTCCAAAAGAAATTTTCGAGAATGTTGGTATCGTTGATACCGAAAAATACCGCGTATTAGTAGAAAGTTTGGCTAAACCAGGGATTTTAGAAAGAGTTGTTTCAAGGCAAAAAGTGTCAGTTCTAGCGAAAAAGGACGAGGTGTCGAAAAAAAGCATCGGGATATACAAGGTTAATCTCCCTTTTGACTGGAAAGTGGAGACTACCGAAGCTATTGAAAAAGATAATTCCGATTACGCTAAAATATTTGTAGCGGGTGTTGATTGGTATGCAACAGAACAAGACATCGATACCCTGCTGTCTCAATTTGGGGCAATATCGGAGATTGTTATTCCTAAAAACATAACCACTGGCAAATCCCGAGGGTTTGCTTTTGTCGAGTTTGATAAAACTGAATCCGCTCAAAAGGCGTTGAGTTTTGAAGGTAAGCTAACGTTGAGAGGAAGAAAGTTGGTTCTTCAGAAGTTTAAAAAGTAAACAGTAACTAACACTTTCTTAACTTGTTGCCAAGTGTCGCAAATTTGGGAAGTGTAAAGCGAAGTCGTATGAGCAATTTTGTGGTGTCAGCACGGAAGTATCGCCCCCAACGGTTTGATGAAGTGGTGGGGCAACAGCACGTTTCGCAGACGTTGAAAAATGCGTTGCAAAGCGACCACTTAGCTCATGCTTTCCTATTCTGTGGCCCTAGAGGGGTGGGGAAAACTACCTGTGCACGCATCCTTGCCAAAACGCTCAATTGTAAGGCACCTACTGCCGATTTTGAGCCTTGCAATACCTGCGAACACTGCATCTCCTTCAGCCAAAACGCTTCTTTCAACATCACAGAATTGGATGCGGCCTCCAATAACTCAGTGGAGCACATCCGCGCATTGATTGAACAGGTGCGATTCCAACCACAGCAAGGGAAATACAAGGTGTTCATCATCGATGAGGTACACATGCTTTCCCAAGCGGCTTTCAACGCTTTTTTGAAAACGCTGGAAGAGCCGCCGTCCTACGCCATTTTTATTCTGGCGACTACGGAAAAGCATAAAATCATTCCCACCATTCTGTCGCGCTGTCAGATTTTTGATTTCAAACGCATACAGGTGCCCGATGTAGTGGCTCATTTGGCGCATATTTGCGAACAAGAAGGTATCAATGCCGATCCGGATGCCCTGCACGTTATTGGGCAGAAAGCGGATGGTGCCCTGCGCGATGCCCTCTCTATTTTTGACCGTATTGTCTCTTTTTCAGGAAAAAAAATCACCTACGATGATGTCATTTCCAACCTCAATGTGTTGGATTATGATTATTTCTTTCGGGTCGTAGATGCGCTGCTAACAGAGGACATTCAGCAAACCCTGCTGATTTATGATGATATTGACCGCAAAGGCTTCGATGGCGATCTTTTTATGAGTGGCTTGGCACAACACCTCCGCGATTTGTTGGTTTGCAAAGACCCTCAGACCTTGGTGCTTTTGGATGCTGGCGACGGGTTGCGCGAACGATACCGCCAACAAGCGATGGTTTGCGGCAGCGATTTCCTACTGACTGCTTTGAATTTGGCCAACGAATGTGATATCAACTACCGCATGGCTCGCAACAAGCGCCTTCAGGTGGAAATGACGTTAGTAAAAATGGCAAGCATTGGCCGTGCTTTTCGCCTAAGCGAAATGCCTGCTCCCGCCGAAGTACAGGAAAAAAAAACGGCTGACGTAAGCGTTTCAGTGGTTGCTGAACCCGTTTCACCCATCCATCCTCCTGCCAATGTAGCAACGGAATCGCCTACTGACCAAGAGACACTAGCCCCTGTGGCCTCAGCGCCGTTGAGCAATGGTACTCCTGTGGCAAGTGCATTGCCTAAGGTGGATATCAACTCTTTGATGAGTGAATTGAAGGCGCAAGCTGATGTCAAAACAGAAAGCGTAACGGCCATCACCCTAGAAGAAGTACAGACAGCTTGGGATGAATATGTTGGCAAGATAGAACGCGACAGCCTTCGTTACCAGCTTCAGAGCGTATTACTGGAAGCCAGCGGCCTCACAATTCAGGCGAAAGTAGCATCGCAGTTGACAGAAAGTGCCATCAGAGAAGAGCAAGGTTTGACCCAATGGTTGCGCGAACAACTCAAAGCGCCTGGCTTGATGCTTACTGTGGAAATAGATGCAAGCCTTAGAAAGGAAGAACCCGTGGTGCAACGCCCGACCTTGCTTTCGGCTCAAGATAAATATCGGCTGATGGCAGAACAAAACCCACATGTCCGATTGTTGATAGATGCGTTTGAATTAAAACCTGATTCATAACTAACTACACTATGTTGACTACCCGAAACGTAAGTTTTACCTTTCCTAACCAGCCCCGAATGGCATTTCCCGATATTCATTGCCAGACGGGCGAACACTGGTTGCTACTGGGGCAGTCGGGTAGCGGAAAGACCACGCTGCTGCATTTGCTGGCAGGGTTGCGCACCCCATCCACAGGGGAGATCAATGTGCACGGTACGATGATTAACCAACTATCAGGAGGGGCTTTAGACCAATGGAGAGGCCACCACGTAGGCATCATTTTCCAACAAGCGCATTTTGTGAGGGCACTCACCGTGCAGGAAAACTTAGTATTGGCGAGGCAGTTGGCCGGATTGCCCGCCGACAGCAAAAAAATCAAGGCACTGTTGGAACAACTCGGGGTACTGCACAAGCTGAACGAGTATCCGCAAGCCTTGAGTGTAGGAGAGCAACAGCGCGTAGCCATAGCGCGTGCTTTGGTGAACGAACCTTCCGTCATCCTCGCCGATGAACCGACCTCTGCCCTAGACGATTTTCATACCCAACAAGTTGTGACACTGTTGAAAACTATTGCTACACAAGCCAATGCTACTTTGCTGGTAGTAACCCATGATAACCGTTTGAAAGCCACCTTTGACAAACAGATATTGCTATGAACCTGCTCCGACTTAGCTGGAAAAACCTGACATTCAAGCCGCTGTCTATGTGGCTTAGCATCATCTTGTTTGCGCTGGGGGTGGGGCTTATTTCCTTGTTGCTTTTACTAGAGCACCAGTTACAGCGCAATTTTGAAAAAAATTTAGCAGGTATCGATTTGGTTATTGGTGCCAAGGGTAGTCCGTTGCAACTGATACTCAGTAGTATGTATCATATTGACAATCCCACGGGCAATGTTTCTATCGATGAGGTACGGCCTTTCCTGAATCCTGCCCACCCATTGATTCAGACGGCGGTTCCGCTTTCTCTGGGCGATAGTTATAAAGGTTTTCGCATTGTGGGAACAACACCTGCTATCTTGGAGGTATATGGTGTTGCGTTGGATAAAGGTGCTTTGTGGCAACACGACTTGGAAGTGGTAGCGGGTGCCGCCGTAGCTCGTGAATTAGGGCTGACAATGGGCAGTTCTTTTCACAGTTCGCATGGGTTGGTGGAAGATGAAAACCTAGCGCATGACCATGCTGATTTTAAAGTAGTGGGAATACTGCAGCCTTCAGGCACTGTTTTAGACCAACTGCTGCTTACCGCAAACCAAAGCTATTGGATGGTGCATGAACACGTGGAAACACCGACTACGCCAGTGCCAGCAGCGCCCGATCACGATGATCACGATCACGCCGAAGCAGACCACGATCATGACCACGATCATGACCACGAGGAGCACCACCACGATGCAACGTCACCTGCCTCTTCCACACCACTCTGGCAGATGGAAGGTACTAAAGACATCACGGTTGTATTGGTGAAGTTTAAAGGGCGCAACTTTCAAGCGTTGAATATGCAGCGCAGCATCAACGAAAATACGGATATGCAGGCCGCTACTCCGGCCATTGAGATCAACAGGCTCTACAGTTTGATGGATACAGGGGAGAAAGCTCTTCGCATATTGGCCGTAGTTATTATCATCGTTTCGGGGTTGAGTATTTTCATTGCCTTGTTGGGTTCGTTGAAGGAACGCCGCTATGAACTGGCACTCATGCGGGTCATGGGGGCGCGCCCGAGGCGGTTGTTTGCGCTCATTATGCTGGAGGGATTGTTGCTGGCAGTGGCGGGATGCGCCTTAGGGTTGCTGCTCAGCCACGGGAGTATGCAATTATTAGGAAGTGCCATGAAAGATGCCTACCGTTACGATTTCACGGGCTATCTGTTTTTGGATAGTGAGTGGTGGATCGTGATAGGTTCTCTGCTCATTGGTTTGCTGGCGGCTTTGTGGCCGGCCATCAGTGCCTCCTCAACCGATATTTCAGAAACCTTGCTAAGAAACGAGTAAATAGGGGTTATGCAGGAGAATCTTGTATGCGCTTCAAATATTTTTTTACGCTATGCTAACGTAAAGATTTTATTTGAACCCCTCTATAAATTGCCCGTACAGACTCTCTAATAAATCATGGGTGGTTTACATCTCTTCCTCGTGCGAATGGCGCAGCCATGAGCCTGGCGCCGGGCCAACGGCGCAAGGACAAGGGGGCGTACCGATAGGGGAGCACCCGGACGCGGCCCGGTTTTACGGGCATCGCGGTGGCCCATAATAATTAATCATTTACCATCAAATCCCCCCCTTTTCTGTGTGCCTTATACCGGCCTTTGCCAAAACGGGAGCCATTGAACTCCATGCTGGGTCGCAGGCGATTTTGTTCTTCTTCGGGTAGGGCGATAAACTCCGCACATTTGGTGGAACAACAGTGATGGTAGCGAGCGGCACAATCGGGGCACTGAATAAAAAGGATATGGCAGGCTGCATTGGCGCAGTTGGTATGGGTGTCGCAAGGAGTGCCGCATTGGTGGCAGTGAGCGACTACATCGGAGGAAATACGCTCGCCAAGACGCTCATCGAACACAAAATTTTTGCCGATAAACTTATTTTCTAAACCTTCTTCTCTGCATTGGCGGGTGTATTCGATAATGCCGCCATCGATCATGTGTACGCGTTCGAAGCCTTTGTGCAGGTAGTAAGCACTGGCTTTTTCGCAACGAATACCACCGGTGCAATACATGATGATGGGCTTGTCTTTTTCGTTGGCTAACATATCTTCTACCAAGGGTAGCGCCTCGCGGAAGGTTGCCACATCGGGGCAAATAGCCCCCGCAAAGTGACCTACCTCGCTCTCGTAATGATTGCGCATATCCACCACAATTGTGTCTTCCTGTGCCAGCAGTTCATTTACCTCGTGTGCATTGAGGTGTTTTCCTCTTTTGGTGACATCAAAAGATGCATCATCCAATCCGTCGGCAACTATTTTTTCGCGGACTTTGATTTTGAGCTTGTAAAATGATTTACCGTCATCATCGATGGCAATATTGAGGCGGATGCCTTCCAGGAAAGGGATGCCGTAGATGGCATCTCGGAACGCCAATAGTTGTTGGGTAGGAACGGATACTTGCCCGTTGATGCCTTCTTTGCCTACGTAAACACGCCCGAAAACCCCCAACTGTGTCCACTCGCGGAAAAGTTGGTCGCGGAACGACCACGGCTCGCTGATGTGGTGGTACTTGTAAAAAGAGAGGGTCGTACGTGCTTCGCCGGAGGTTTCCATGCGATGCTTCAGCTCATCATTGTTGATGAGGTTGTAAAGTCTTTTTGCCATAATGTTTGATGTACGTTAGCGAACTACCTATTGCGAAGCAATTGAGGGATTTGTCCTTGTGTGACAACGTCAAAGTAACTGCGAACAAAATCTTAACATTGCTTCGTGCCAGGCATAGTCGGGATAACCAACTTGGGCAAGTTGCATACTTGCTGCCCCAGTACGGCGCAAAGATAATGGAATTAGCGGACAAAAGGTTGCTCAAACACGCTGGTATTGCCTCTATCGTCCTTGACGATGAGCCGGAAGGTATGGCTACCCGGTGGGATGCGCCCATCGAATACATGATAGAGCCTGCTTTTGAGTCCATCGAACTCCATAAGTATCCAACGGCCATCTACCTCGGCTCTGAACTGAAGCCCATTGGCTTTGCCGGCTGTAGGGAAATCATCGGCAAGGCGAAAACTGAAACGATCCCAGCCGCGCATATCGCTGCCAAACCGCTCAGGGGTGATGGTGGGAGGTGTGCTATCCACCATGATGGTAAAGTTGCCAAAGGCACGCACAGGCGCACGTAGGCGTCCTTCGGGTGTCCACTCCCCACCAAAACTGATAGGTGCGTCCCCATCTTCGCAATAAGCAATCAGTGCCTTAGGGCGCAGGTTCTCAGGAATATGATTGGGGCGGAGGTGCAGGTCGTAGTAGCGATGTAGTGGTGTACTGGATCGGTGAATACGGTGTACGGGGGCATATAGCCCTTGTGTTTGCTCCATCACTAAGTCGTAATCCAAATAAAGATCTTCGTACAGTGCCCCTGGTGGAAAGTGCGCCCGTAAGGAAGCATTGTCGATCAGGTTTTCTTCATCGTATGGGAGATAGTAGTTGTACACGCGATTTTGGAGAGGAGGGGCATTGGTTTGTTGCTTTACAGCTAACTGTAGCGAAGCGTCATTGTCTTGGTGGTCGGAGATAGCGAATCGGATGAAGTCGGCCTGATTGTGTGCCAACTGTAGGCGTCCGTTGGCCGTATCAGATTGGTAGAAATCGAGTGCATTACCTGGCATGCGGTAGGCACGTTGAAACCAACTATTGCGTACTCGCTGCTCGCCATAGTCCAAATGGGCATTGAGGTAGCGGGTTTGTGCCACGTCGAAATGATCCATTTGGTAGGCAAACCGAAGGCTATCCTGTTGCCACATTTGCAGGCGGTAGATGCCATTGAAATTATCGCGGCCATTCTGCTGGTCGTAGGCTTTGATTCCCAAGGCATAGTAGGGCGATTGCACACGGACTGTATCGTTGGCTAAGCTATAGCTGCCACCACCCCGGCTTCTGACGGCAAAATCCCTGCCTCTCAGCACCGTGCCTCTTTCGTCCAATTCATAAACACGAAGGCTGCTGATGAAGGGGCGGCGGTCGTCGGCTACGGGTATCCCAAAGTTGAGTGGATTGAGGTTTCTTCCGGAGTGCGTTTCCCGTATTTCAAAGTGCAGATGCGGCCCCGACACAAACCCTCGCTGGCCCATGTATCCAATTAAGTCCCCCTTACGGACGGGAAAAATATCCGGTGATAATTCCTCATCCAATTGGAAACTCTCCTGTGTATATTGTTGTGTGCGGGTATAATCCATCACGTCGTCCCGAAAACGATCTAAATGGCCGTAAACAGAGGTGTACCCTCCGGGGTGTTCCAAATACAACCCTTGTCCATATCCGCTGACAGATACGACAATGCGTTTAATGAAACCATCGGCAATGGCATAGATAGGCCGCCCCACCGGCCCGCGAATATCGATACCTGCGTGGAAGTGGTCGGCTCGCAGTTCGCAAAAAGTTCCCGTTAATTCGATGACACCTTGCACAGGGGGTGAAAAATCAGGTGTAGGCTGACTTCCTGATTGAGCTATAAAAAAAATGATACTAAAGATAAACCACAATGACCGCATAGTTGGCAGGTTGCTATTTTATTTCCCAAAGGTAATAGCTTCCCCTTAAAAACTACTATTTGTGCTAAGTAAACCCAATAGAACTCGGCTCATACTCGATGGGGTACGGTGTACAAGGGCGAGTTGGTGATTAAGAATTTTCTATGGGACAGGAAAAAAAATATTCCAGTAAATTCTTGGCAATATGCTTAGAACATCTTTTTTTTGCTCCGATTTAAAATGGTAACAGAACACAAAGCTGGAGGCATCCGGCTATCACAATATAGTTTTCATTTGGTTTTTTGGGGTTATTAGGAGGCAATCAGAGGGTTGCCTCATTTTTTTGCGTTACTTTGTATCCAATCTAAAGTTTTAATCTTGCAGGAAGGAATCATCACCAAATCTACTGGAAGTTGGTACAACGTATTGTTGAATGACGGAAGCGTTGTATTGTGCCGCATTATAGGAAAGTTTCGGCAAGATGACAAGCGCCTGACCAACCCCATTGCCGTAGGTGATCGGGTGGACATTACGATGGAAGATGTAGAGCAGGATACTGGGGTGATACGCCGCATACATCCGCGCAACAATTACGTAGTACGCCAGTCTCCCCAAAAAGCACGAGCTACACCTGTTGGCTAGCAACATCGACCAAGTAATCTTGGTGGTAACGATGGTGTATCCCAATTTGAAGCAAGGATTTATCGACCGCTTCTTGCTGATGACAGAGCCTTTCAGCATTCCGGTTATCATTGTGTTCAACAAATTAGATCTTTACGATACCACTGATAAGGATTACTTAGATGAAATACGGGAATTGTATGAAGGTATAGGCTACACCGTATTGCCGGTATCTGCTACGGAACAACAAGGCGTAGATACCCTAAAGACCCTGATGAAAGATAAAATTACCTTGGTAAGTGGGCAGTCTGGGGTGGGTAAATCCACGCTTATTAATGCTATTGTGCCAACATTAGCGTTGCGTACTAGCGAGATTAGCGATTTTAGTGGCAAAGGCCAACATACTACCACCTTTGCAGAAATGCACACCCTCCCCTTTGGTGGTCAACTCATTGACACACCAGGTATCAAAACGCTGTCTTTCAATTATTTAAGTCCGCGCGATATAGCACACAACTTCCGAGAGTTCTTCGCACTTTCGGAATCTTGCAAATTTGGCGGTAATTGCTTGCACCGGAATGAGCCTGGCTGTGCTGTGAAAGCCGCACTAGAGGAAGGCCACCTCAGTGAACTCCGCTATGTGAACTACCTCACCTTGCTAGAGGAAACGGAAGCCCAAAATTATTGGGAGCGGAGGAAGGTGTGAAGAGATAACAATTAATCAAGGATTCCTTGGATTGTTTCCTATTTTTGTAAAGCAAAAAAATTGGTTTTACCATGAAAAAATTGATTTTGATAGCCGTATGGCTGGTATTCGTACTTTGTAACGGGTGGGCGCAACGTTCCATCACCTTAGAAGATATTTGGCAAGACTATACCTTTGTCCCTGCCTATGTGCCGGGGTTCAATTTCATGAATGACGGGCAGCATTTCACCCGTTTAGAGGAAAACAAAATTGTACAATACGATTTGCGAACAGGGGCGGAAGTAGCTATCTTGTTGGATGCGGATTTACTCAAAGACATACCCGCCATCGATGACTACGCTTTTACAGCCGATGAGTCGCGTATTATCCTTAGCTATGGCGCAGAACCTATATACAGGCATTCGTTCGCTGCACACTTTTATATCTACAACCGCAGCGATAAGTCGTTGGTGCCCGTAATGGATGCCAATAAAAAGGTGAGGCTTGCCGACCTCAACCCTGCCGGAGATAAGGTGGCCTTTGTTTTTGAAAACAACCTTTACGTGCAGGACATACCTACGAATGTCATTACCCAAGTGACAAATGATGGGGTCAACAACCGCGTCATTAACGGTGCTTCCGACTGGGTGTATGAAGAAGAATTTGGCAAAGACAAAGGCTTCTTTTGGTCGCCGGATGGCCGGCAAATTGGGTTTTACCGCTTTGATGAAAGTGACGTACCTGAATTTACGATGACCAACTACCGCGATGCTATGTATCCGGACTACGTCACCTTCAAATACCCTAAAGTAGGAGAAAAAAACAGTGAAGTCAGTATTCATATTTTTGATCTCGCCTCGGGTGAAACCCGCGAAGTAGCACATACCGATAGCCAGTGGGAGTATTTTCCACGCATACATTGGACACCTCAGGCGGGGCAGTTGTGTGTGTTTTTCATGAACCGCCACCAAAGCCAATTAGAATTGCGTTTGGTGGATTTCACAGGGAAACAACGCACGCTCCTTCGGGAAACCAGCGATCAATACGTGGATATACACGACAACCTCCACTTCTTAACAAACAGCGACCAGTTTATTTGGACCAGCGAAAAAAATGGCTGGAATCATGTTTACCTCTACAATATGGACGGTACTTTGGCCAATCAACTTACGGAAGGTGAATGGGAAGTGACTGAATTTTATGGGTTGGACGAAGCCAATGGTACCATTTTCTACCAAGCCAATAAGTTGAATCCCATGAGAAGGGAAGTTTATAGCCAAACAATCAAAGGTAAGCCCAAAACGCAAATGTTGGCAGGCGAAGCAGGCACCAATAAGGCACAGTTTAGCAGCACGTTCGACTATTTTGTGCTTTCCCACTCCGCCCAGAATAAGCCAAGCACTTATACTGTATTAGACCGCAACGGCAAGCGCGTCCGATTGATTGAAGACAATGCTGATTTGCAAAACTTACAGACTGCCTACGGCGTCGCTCCTGTGGAGTTTTTCCAGTTCAACACAACTGATAATGTATCGCTTAATGGGTACATGATAAAGCCTGCCAATTTCAACGAAAAGATGGTCTATCCTGTACTTATGTATGTATATGGTGGCCCCGGTAGCCAAACCGTCACTGATGCTTGGGGGGGGCAAAACTATTGGTGGTTCCAGATGCTGGCGCAGCAAGGATACATCGTAGTGAGTGTGGATAATCGCGGCACAGGTGGTCGGGGAGAGGCTTTCAAAAAAATGACCTACCAGCAACTCGGCCGCTATGAAACTATCGACCAGATAGAGGCGGCTAAGTACCTTGGCAGGCTCAGCTATGTGGATGCTAAGCGCATCGGTATTTTTGGGTGGAGTTATGGTGGCTACATGGCCAGTTCTTGTATTCTTAAAGGTAGCGATGTGTTCAATACTGCTATTGCCGTAGCACCCGTAACCAATTGGAAATGGTATGACAGCATCTACACCGAGCGGTATATGCGTACCGTACAGGAAAACGAATCGGGCTACAGAGATAATTCCCCCGTCTATTTTGCCGACCAACTGAAAGGCAACTATCTATTAGTACACGGTATGGGCGACGATAATGTACACTTCCAGCATACTGCTGAAATGGCCAATGCCCTCATCATGGCTAATAAACAGTTCGATACTTACTTCTACCCCAATCGCAACCACGGCATTTACGGTGGCCCAACTCGCCTTCATCTTTATACTAAGATGACTCATTTTCTAAACGAAAACCTCAAACCTAAAGCTCGTACGGGCAACCGACCTGCCGGGCTGCTACAAGTAGAACCTATGCAGAAAGTAAAGGAATAATACCAACAAGAGGCATGTGTTTAAAAATAGATTCAGAATTTGTCAAAGACAATCAGATAAATAAGTGGTTCATTTGAAGCGTTTTATATGATTTATTTGACTATGAAAATTCTGAATCTATTTCCGCCAAATCACAAAAGCATGTCTTGAGTAGATACATCCGTAGTACAGTATGCTGATTTGTGACCATATTTTTTTAGGCACCCACTTTTACCGAATCATCTCTGCGAATTATTTCCCAAGAATGTGCTGAATGAGTATTTCTTGGTTCGTGTTTTTGTCGAAGGACGACAGCTCCTCTGCTTCGTCATCATCTTCGTGATCGAGGTTGCGTGCAGGTTCGTTGGGCGATTGGTAATCAGTTTCGTCAAAGGTGTAGAGCGACCATTGCCCCCACTGGTACTCCAAGGCAGTAAGATTTTCTACCCAATCACCGGAGTTTAAGTAATTTACTAGACGATCGCCTACTCGGGCGGTTCGTATCTGAGGCAGATGTATATGGCCACATACCACATAGTCGTACTCTTGGTTGGCGGCCTGCTGGATAGCGGTTTCTTCGAAATCACTGATAAATTTCACGGCATGCTTAACACGCTGTTTTACTGCTTTAGCCAACGACATCGGCTGCCAGCCCCAAAAACTACGAACCCGATTCACCCAACGGTTGAGGACAATAAGGTAGTCATAGCTCTTCCCACCCATCTTAGCAATGAAGGGCGAATAGCGCACCGATAGGTCGAATACATCCCCGTGGAAAAACCATACTTTTTTGTTTTTTAACTGAAGCACAAGTTTGTCTCGGAGATGAATATTTCCGGTAGAAAAATCGGTGTAACGCCTCAACAGATCATCGTGGTTACCAGTTATGTAATATACTTTGGTACCTTTGGCAGCCATGCGTAGGATGCGCTGTATAACCCGCATGTGGTCGCGAGGGAAATAGCGTTTTCGAAATTGCCACATATCAATGAAGTCACCGTTGAGGATCAGAATACGCGGTTTTACATGCTTGAGGTACTGCAAAAGTTCGGCAGCATGGCAACCATACGTTCCCAAGTGGACATCTGAAATGACAACAATTTCCGGTTCTCGCTTCATTCGTGAAAAGAGCTGTATTACAATTGGGCTGCAAGTTGGTGTTGTAATATGAATTGGATGTGAACGATATATTATTTTTATGCTAAAGATTGCTTTTTCACCTGTTTACAAATACGAATTGCCAGAAAAACACCGCTTTCCAATGGTGAAATATGAGCTTTTGCCCGAACAGTTGCTCTATGAAGGTACCGTAAAAGAATCGCAATTTTTCCATCCCGACAAATTGGATGAAACCAGCCTCTTGCTCACTCACACACCTGAATATTGGAAAAAGCTTAGCAATTTGACGCTATCTGCCAAGGAAATACGAGCCATAGGTTTTCCGCTGCGACCAGCATTGGTGACGCGGGGGTTATTTATTGCGCGGGGCACCATCGACTGCGCTTTGCATGCACGCACCTGGGGCGCTGCGTTGAATATCGCTGGTGGTACTCATCATGCTTTTGCCGACCGTGGCGAGGGTTTCTGTGTGTTCAATGACTTTGCCATAGCTGCCAATTATTTGTTACACCACCAACTGGCCCAACAGATCCTGGTCGTTGATTTGGATGTGCATCAGGGCAATGGCACCGCCCACATTTTCCAGCATGAACCCCGCGTTTTTACGTTCAGTATGCACGGTGAAAGAAATTACCCCGTTCGCAAGGAAAAATCCGACCTCGATATTGGCCTGCCAGATGGTACAGATGATGCGTACTATCTAAAGGTATTGCAACAAACCTTACCCGCACTTATAGAGCGTGTCCAACCCGATATGATCTTTTACTTGGCAGGCGTGGATGTCCTCGCTACGGATAAGCTGGGGCGTTTATCCCTTAGTTTGCAAGGATGCAAAGCCAGAGATGAAATCGTGTTCAGACTTTGCAAGGACTACCAGATACCCGTAGCAGTGAGTATGGGCGGTGGATATTCGGAACGAATTGCCTATATCATTGAAGCGCATGCCAATACCTTCAGAGTTGCGAGCGAGATATTCGGTTAGCGCGATAATCCTTACAATCAGACTAGGTTGCTCATAAGTCATTCATTATCAGGAGGGCAAAAAAAAGTCACACTCAAATGAATGTGACTTTTTACTTATAATCCCATGGAACATATCCTAAAATAATAGCTCGTTGAAAAAAATAGGTCAAAA
The DNA here is from genome assembly GCA_041392765.1 of Saprospiraceae bacterium. Lineage (GTDB taxonomy): Bacteria > Bacteroidota > Bacteroidia > Chitinophagales > Saprospiraceae > Lewinella. The sequence goes on along the minus strand of JAWKLL010000012.1, from coordinate 64,952 downwards.
TATTTTGCTATTCTCAATGATGGTCTTACCTTAGCCCCGCAATCAGTCGAAAAAAAGTACATAACCTAACAAATTGTAATCTCACGACTGACGAAGCGTAATCCCATGAATAGCGACCTATCCAAGGTGAGGAGAGCAAATCCTCACCTTTTTTTATTTATTGCTTCAGGATTGTGGTCTGAAAGTAGCCGTGGATCGTCCTGACAAATAGCTGTCAGGACGTCCCACCACTATCAAATTATAATCCCATGAACATGTCAAATTGATTTGGCAAAAGTTGCTTTCAACTTATCTGCGCTTGTTCGTGATCTCGTTTCCTTCCGATCACAGTACAAATATGAGGGCATCTCTTAGCCAATACAAGTACAAAAAAAGGTATTTGTGAACAATTTATTGTGTGATATTTTTTGTAAATCATTAATAATGAGTTTTTTAAATTATTTTTTTGTGAATTTTTAATTTTTTTTCCGCCCATTTTTATCTACTATTTTTTTATAAAAAAGAGTTTTTTTCGTGGAACCATCAATAAATAAGCCAAGATGCCAGTCCAAGAATGAAAAAACTAATTGAGGAAAAAGAAGAAGTGTGGCTATTTAAAGTGCTTCGAACTATTAGGTTCTGGCTCTTCATCATAGTGGCAACTCCATTAATACTTCTCCGCCCTATTTTTAAACGATTTTCTATGCAACTCGTGGATATTTGGCATAGCTGGCCGTACAAAAAATATCGATAAACCAAGTCTTTTTATTACCTTCGCAGGCGGTGTGCCAAAACTGGAGAACTTGCAGATTTTTCTACCTTGTTACACCAGACAGCCAAATTATATTCCAGATTTTTTCTATTTTACCCTAACCAGCCGTTTTTTTTGATCAAGCGTTTAAAGTGTAATGTATGATTAATTTGATTTTATTTGGCCCTCCGGGCTCTGGAAAGGGTACGCAAGCTGCCAATTTGGTAGAGCAGTACGATTTACTACACATCAGCACAGGCGATTTGTTCCGCTACGAAATCGGCAATAACACCCCATTGGGATTGGAGGCTAAATCCTATATGAACAAAGGTGAACTCGTGCCGGATAGCGTTACGATTGGTATGCTTCGCAACAAAGTGGAAGCCAACCCTGATGTACACGGCTATATCTTCGATGGCTTCCCACGTACGGTAGCACAAGCAGTAGCATTAGATGCCTTGATGCAAGAGATGCAATCTGCTATTTCAGGCCTTATCATGCTGGACGTGGATGATGATGAAATCGTAAATCGCCTCCTTGACCGCGGAAAAACCAGCGGACGAGCAGACGACCAGAACGAGGATACGATTCGCAAACGTATCGAGGTTTATAGAAGCGAAACCAGCCCCGTGTTCGATCACTATGCAAAATCAGGCAAAGCTGTCAAAGTAGCAGGGGTGGGCAGTATAACTGAAATCTTCGATGCCCTTTGTGCTGAGATAGATGCATTAGGGTAACGAAAACAAGAACAAGGTTGGCATTCAGGTCGCTTAGCAGGCCTCTTCGCTGATACCAAAACGATTATGGCGAGTAGCAATTTCGTAGATTACGTCAAGATCAACTGCATGTCCGGCAACGGAGGCAGGGGGTCTATGCATTTTCACAGAAGCAAAATAACCCCTAAAGGCGGCCCCGACGGTGGCGACGGCGGTAGAGGTGGACACATCATCCTTAAAGGCAACCGCAATTTATGGACGCTGCTGGCTTTCCGCTATCGGAAACACGTCAAAGCAGGCCATGGTGGCAACGGAAGCGACAATCATTCTTCTGGTGCTTTTGGCGAAGATGTCTATCTCGAAGTTCCCTTAGGTACCGTCGCCAAAGATCCCGAAACGGGGGATGTGATTTGCGAAATCATACACCACGATCAAGAATACATCCTCGTACCTGGCGGGCGCGGTGGATTAGGCAACGCCCACTTCAAAACTGCCACTAATCAAGCTCCTCGCTATGCTCAGCCAGGCGAAGAAGGTATAGAAGTGTGGCGCATCCTAGAGTTGAAAGTACTGGCTGATGTGGGACTGGTAGGATTTCCGAATACAGGAAAATCCACGCTCTTAGCTGCCGTTTCTGCCGCCAAACCAGAGATCGCTGACTATCCATTTACAACACTTACACCCAACTTAGGAATTGTACAGTACAGAGATGGACGGTCTTTCGCAATGGCCGATATTCCGGGTATCATTGAGGGGGCGCACCTCGGTAAAGGTATTGGGCATCGATTCCTACGGCACATTGAACGAAATGCTACCCTCCTATTCTGCATTCCTGCCGACGCTGAACATATCACAGCAACCTACCAGATTCTCCTCAACGAACTGGAACAATACAACCCGGAACTACTCGATAAACCCCGTATGTTGGTTATCACCAAAAGCGATCTTATTGACAAGGAACTGGAGCAGTTGTTGTTACCAGAAATACCCAAAGACCTGCCGCACTTATTTATTTCTGCTGCTACAGGCTATGGAATACAAGAACTGAAAGACGCACTTTGGAAACATATCTCCGACTATCGCCTACAGGATGACACCCGACAGGCTATGGAAGCCGATCCCACAGATGGTTGGGGGGAGGAAGAGTAGCGCAGGATGAATGCTTTGTTTTTATGGGCAGTACCCGCATTGGGCACTAGCCGCATACGTAGAAATTTGATAAAATAAGCTATTCTATTTTTCTGGATCAAAAATAGAATAGCTTATTTTTTTTCTCTCTTACACCTAAAACCGAAAGCCAATTGTAAACACGAAATTTTCGTTCAATTCATCTGTATCCACAAAAAGCTGGGGGGCTTCTGCTGTAAGATAAGGGGAAAAGCTAGTCTTTGCACTCTGCCTGCGGTAAGCAAAATCCGCGAAAAAATGCTTCTGCCGAACACCCGCTCCTAAACTCAATGTGCTGTAAAAATTATTATCCCCCTCTACAGGCGACTGCTGTAGCCCAACCCCGCCACGCAAGCGGAAATTATTGACAGCAACCTCCGCACCCGTCCGTATGCTGATGGCACTCGACAGATTTTTTTCAATTTCTCGGTTGATGGCAGCCTCATCCGTGGAGAAGCCCTCAAAAACAAATTGGTTGCCCGTGTAATTCACGTACTCAATTTCTCCACTCAAAAAGCCTTTATCACTAAATACAGCGCCAACGCCACCCGTAAACCGCCAAGGTGTCAGTAAGTTGTAACGAAACTCGCCAGAAGGGGACGCAGCTGCACCAGCGTATGTTCCATCCTCTAAAGTGTAGTCATAGCTCATGTCGGTGTTGAAGCTTTCGCTTATCTGGTAATAGGTGGGTGTGTGAACAGCTGCACTCAGCCGTAATGCCTGATGCACCCTATAGATAAAGCCCAATTTTAAGTTGATACCCGACCCCGTGGTAGTGAGTTGCTCGTTATAGGATAAGTCGTCGAAATACACCACGTTGTCATCCGGATCCGATTCTCTGTAGCTTTTTACTTCTTGATAGTTGAGAAAAGGAACGCCCAGTGCAATTCCCCAGAGGAATCTATCCTCTACATTTCCTGCAAATCCAAACGCCAATTCCGACAGCCCTCCACTACGGGTAATCTGTTGCTCGCGTTCAATTGTCGCGTCGGCGAAACGGGTGAAATCACTCACATAAAAATTGTTATTATCAGTATATATGGCATCTGCATCGTAAGCAACCCCTGCTTCAAAATCATCAAGCCCTGTATCATTGGCCAATTCCTCAAAGCGTTGTACAATACTACCGCGCGAAGTGCCTTGATAAAAAATTTCCTGATTAAAATCCGCTAAACGGTTGACACCAATAGCAAAATTGAATGTCTCCATGCTGCGGCCACCACGCGAGGCTGTTACCAATCCAATATTAGGCAGGTTGAACATCGCATCGGAATCATCAAAAGGCAGATTGTCGCCTCCATTTACCAAGGTGGACTCTGTGCGGTTGATATGTAGCCCTGCACTGATAGAAAACTCCGATTTTCGCATCCATGCTAATCCCGCAGGATTGGTAGAAATAACAGAAAAATCTGCGCCTAAAGGTGCCAAAGCTGAACCACTTCCGATAAAACGAGCCGTACCCATGGGTTCGTAAAAGGAGTAGCGAAGCGCATCGCCAAAATTTTGTGTATAAATATTGCTCCCGGCTATCATCAATGCCAGCAATAGGATAAACTGTAAAGGTTTCATTATAAGCTGCGTTTGTTGTAGCTGGCTCTACCAGCTTCAGGGTAATAAATGGAATAGATACAACAAGGGTGGGAACTGCCATGTAGTGTAGCACTATTGCTATTGTTCACCTTGTATCGCGGCAGCTTCCACCCTTATATTAGCCCCCATGAAAAGGGGGTATTTTCAATAGGCAGTATTAAAGCCCTCCACCTCCACGACTGGAAGAAGAACGGGAAGAACCTGATGACGACCCACCACCACTGCTGCTGCGAGAAGAGCCTCCACCTCCAGAGGAAGAACGAGATGCTCCACTGCTGCTGCCGCTGCTACGGCTAGGGCTATAGCTACCTCCACTACTACTGCGAGAAGGGGAACTGCTGCTGCTACTACTACTTCTACTAGGGCTGTAGCTGCCACTTCCGCTACTACTGCGAGAAGGGGAACTGCTGCTGCCACTACTTCTACTAGGACTGTAGCTGCCGCCACCACCACTACTGCGAGAGGGGGAGCTACCGCTGCTACGGCTAGGGCTATAGCTGCCGCCGCCACCATTATTGGAAGGAGGGGTACTGCGGCTAGGCGCTGGTCTATAATCTCCCCGGTTGGTACTATTAGAAGGACGCTCCGTGCTTCGAGTAGTGGGAGGAGGGGTGCTGCGGTCTGTAGGACGCGTAGCAGGAGTACTGCGGCTAGGAGCAGGGCGGCTATCATCGCGCTGATAGGTGCCGTCATTCCGGCTCGGAGCAGGCGAAGACGGGCGAGTACTGCTACTAGGCATGCGCTGTACAGGTTCGCGAGGAGGTGCCAACTCACGTGTAGTAGGCGTATTCCTGCTCACGGGTGCCTGACGGGTATCCGCTGGGCGGGTAGTCGCTGCAGGGCTGGCAGGTTGTGGCCTTGTGGCAGGTGTCCGCGCATCTTCTGCTACTCTGCCGGGCTGTGCACTGCCATCAGGACGTACCACACCGCCATTGGTATCACGTGTTTGTGTGCGTCCCGTGGTGTTGTCTATTGCCGTAGCAGGTGCTGGGCGAGTTGCTGGCGTGCTGGGCGTAGTGGTCAAAGGTACACTGCGATTATTGATGCGTGTCGCCACCGTTGAACCATGCTTACGAGGGCCATATACTACGTTGCCAACGTTATTATCATTATATACATTCACCGTATTGTAAGTGAAGTTATTACCCCATGCTGGTGGACAGTAGAAGTTGGAAAAGCCTCCACCGTAGTAATTCCAACTGTTCCAACTGTTCCAGCTATTCCAGCTATTCCAGCCATAGAATCCACCTACGTAAGGGTTACCCCAACCATTCCACGCATTCCAACCACCCCCAAAGCCAAAGGCGTAAGGGTTATACCCAAAATTCCAACTGTTCCAACGATTCCAACGGTTCCAAGTATTCCAACGGTTGTAACGCCTCCAGCGGTTAAAACCCCAAGGAGAATCATAAATCAACACCGTTGTGCCGCCAAAGGCAAAGGGGTCGTAATAGAAGGCATCCACATACACCGGGTCATAGTAATCAAACCCGTAGTAAGGGCGGTGAAACCTGCGAATACGCGAAGAATACGAGTAATCGTAGTAGTCGTCTTCGTAATAATCGTAGTCGTAACTGTCTTCCTCCTGATAAGCGTAGTTGTCTTCCTCCCCATAGTAGGAGTCATCATACACGCCGGAATTGTTGTTCGTTGTGCTGCCATTATTATTGTAGTAATAGCCGCTGTTGTTGTTGCTCGGATCGTAGTAGATATCATCATACTGCGCCGAGAGCATAGTGGACACCAGCAGTAGTGCCGGTAAAAAAATCCACGCAGTCAAGTTCTTATTTTTCATTGTTATTGCTTTTAGCGTAATTACTGCCACACTCATGTTCTGCTTTCAAGCACTAAATTATTACTTTTGTGCCTGATTTTTAGTTAAGGGCGTATTAAAACCCTCTCAATAGGGTGTTAAATACCTTTAACATTCTTTTCAATCTCATGTTAAGACGCGGCGGGAACCTTTCAGTCACCCCGCTTTGTTTAACATAACAACTTGTTTTTCAGCAAGTTTATACTTAAAACAACGCAACAGACCTTCTGGTTTTCTTTGGGTAGCCGGAAATAAACTTACGGGAACAATTATGTCGAAAGAAATCACAAGTAGAAGCGAAGACTACTCGCAGTGGTACATTGATATTGTAAAAAAAGCCAATCTGGCCGATAATTCTGCCGTACGCGGCTGCATGGTCATCAAGCCTTACGGCTACGCCTTATGGGAAAACATGCGCGATCAATTGGATCGGATGTTCAAAGAAACGGGGCACGTCAATGCCTATTTCCCACTCTTCGTACCCAAGAGCCTGTTCGAGGCAGAGGAAAAAAACGCCGAGGGATTTGCCAAGGAATGTGCCATTGTCACGCACTACCGCCTCAAAAATAATCCTGATGAAAAAGGAAAATTGATGGTGGATCCCGAAGCACGCCTCGAAGAGGAATTAATAGTGCGCCCTACCAGCGAAGCTATTATATGGAATACCTACCGCGACTGGATCAACTCTTACCGCGACCTGCCATTACTTATCAATCAATGGGCCAACGTCGTACGGTGGGAGATGCGCACCCGTCTTTTCCTACGCACCGCTGAATTTCTCTGGCAGGAAGGCCACACCGCACACGCTACCCGCGAGGAAGCGGTAGCCGAAGCACAGTTGATGCAACAGGTATATGCCCGCTTTGCTGAAGAATTCATGGCCATGCCTGTCATTCAAGGCGTAAAATCTGAAAGCGAGCGCTTCGCAGGTGCCGACGATACCTACACCATAGAAGCACTCATGCAAGACGGGAAGGCGCTACAAGCCGGTACCTCCCACTTTCTGGGGCAAAATTTCGCCAAAGCTTTCGATGTCAAATTCCTCAACGACAACAACCAGCAAGAATACGTTTGGGCCACCTCTTGGGGCGTTTCTACCCGCCTCATCGGAGGTCTCATCATGACCCATTCCGACGATCAGGGCTTGGTGCTTCCTCCTAAACTGGCGCCTACACAAGTCGTCATCGTGCCCATTCCTAAACCTGCGGCAGAACTGACAGCCGTAGCCGAAAAACTGATGGCAGAACTACGTGCCAAAGGCGTTCGGGTGGAGTACGACCGCGATGAGAAGAACCGCCCAGGCTTCAAGTTCGCAGAACACGAAATGCGGGGTGTCCCTGTAAGAGTTGGTATCGGCATGCGCGATTTGGAAAACGGGGTGGTCGAAATTGCCCGCCGCGACACCAAAGAAAAACAAAGCGTAGCATTGGATGGCGTAGCCGAGTTCATCGTGGCTTTGTTGGATGAAATCCAGCAAAACCTCTTCCATCGCGCCTGACATTCCGCGACAGCAAAATCACTCGTGTGGATACCTTTGACGAGTTCAAAGCCCTCATCGAACAGGATTGCCCCGGTTTCATCTCCGCTCATTGGGACGGCACCGCCGAAACAGAGCAACGCATCAAGGAGCTAACCAAAGCCACCATCCGCTGTATCCCCAACGATGCACAGGAAGAAGTGGGGGTATGCGTGTTTTCAGGGCAACCCTCTCACAGGCGCGTGCTTTTTGCTAAAGCCTACTAATTTTGGTTCTTTGACAAAAGTGTGGAACATCTGGCCTAGCGATGTGTAAGGGTGGCGATCCCGATTTTTATCGGGAAAGCCAGACACGTCCCGTTAGGGCGTGGCCGATCTAGGCTTAGCCTAGAGAGCCCTGAAACGTAGCGCCCGAAGGGAGGCCCATCACACAAATTGTCAAAGAACCCTAATTTTTAAATAATGGCGTGCCCCCGCCCCCGGATCATCAAACTGTCAATGACTTACTGACTGTCCAGGGGCGGGGTCGTGCCATTCGCTCCAGTATCGGCTGAGCCGATACGTCCGCTGCTGTCACTCACGCGGTTTTCTTGATAAGCATACATACCCTTATCACCTCACCTCTCCATTTCCTCTTACCACCCATTTATAGGAAGTCAGTTCACGCAGTGCCATAGGGCCTCGTGCGTGCAATTTTTGGGTGCTGATCCCAATCTCTGCCCCTAATTCAAACTGGCCACCATCTGTAAAGGCAGTACTGGCATTCGCATACACTACCGCAGCATCGACTTCGCGCAAAAATCGCTCGCAGGTTTGTTCATCTTCCGCTATGATAGCCTCGCTGTGACGGGAACTCCACTGAGCGATGTGCGCCAATGCTTCGTCCATATCCGCTACTGTTTTCACCGCCATTTGCATACTCAAAAACTCAGTACCGTAACTGTTAGCATCCGCAACACGTAGCAACCCTTCTGGATAATAGCCCCGTAGCGAAGCCATCGCTGCGGCATCGGCATGTAACACACATTGATGGGTATGCCCCAGCTCTTCCAACAGTTGCGGCAGTTGATCCAGCGCCTGTTGGTGCACTAATAGGCAATCCAGTGCATTGCAAACGCTCACCCGACGGGCTTTAGCATTTGTGATAATGGCCTTAGCTTTAGTCATATCTGCCGAAGCATCAATATAAGTATGCACAATGCCGGCCCCTGTCTCTATCACAGGTACACGGGCGTGTTCGCGTACGTAATGGATAAGCCCTTGACTGCCGCGAGGGATAATCACATCAATAAATTCATCTGCCTGAAGAATAGGAGCTAATGCCTCCCGTTCACTGGGAGCGAGCAGGCAAACCTGCTCCAAACCATGAGGAGCCAGTGCTTCTTGTATGAGTTCCACAATAGCCGTATTGGAGTGGTAAGCATCACGGCTACCTTTTAGTACAGAACCATTGCCAGCACGTAAGCACAAAGCAAAAACATCGAAAGTTACATTAGGTCTTGATTCAAACACAATCCCCACAACCCCCAAAGGCACACTAATGCGCTGTAGGTGCAACCCCGTAGCCAAACGCCGATCTTCTAATATTTGGTTCAAAGGCGAGGGCAAACGGGCAACATGCCGCAAGTCGGAAGCTATATTTCTAATGCGATCGGCGGTCAACTGTAAGCGATCATAAAGCGGGCTGGCAGTATCCATGCGATCCAAATCTTTTTGGTTGGCCGCCAGCAACTGAGGAATGCGCGCTTCTGCCAAAGCGGCTACTTCCTCTAAAATAGTCGTAATCGTGCTTGCTGATACATTCACCAACTGGCGAGATGCTTGTCGCACAAGTGCCAGATTCTCACGTAATACAGTCAATTGTTCTGCGGTCATTGTTGCCTTTTGAGCAAAAGTAGGTAATTAAATTTAGTTGATTAAGCCAATGTATTGCCGAGTTACGATGGGAGGGAGAGCATATCGGAATAGCTCAATAACAAGCAACCACAGCAAAATAACCACCATTCGGTTGTTTTTCATGCTGCTTTGTAGGCGAGTGCCGAAATTTACAGGCGGACTACCAATAAAAGTATGAAAAATAAGCTATCAATGTGGAATGGATGGTTATTACTAGGCTGTTGTTTACTGCCATTTTATATCTATACACAAACAGAAGCAGCAGCTAGCCAAGGCATATTGCTAAAAAAAATTGACCAACCGATTCGCATAGATGGGTTATTGGAAGAAGCAAGCTGGTTCACAGGCCGACCCGCCACTGATTTTTGGGAAAACTTCCCTTCGGATACAACTCGCTGCCCTCAAAAAACGGAGGTCTATATGGCCTATGACGACAACTTTCTCTATATCGCAGCTAAATGCTTTGCCGAAAGTAATGACTATATCGTACCCAGTTTGCGTAGGGACTACCGGGCAGGAGGCAGCGATAATATTACCTTCTTGATCGACCCTTTCCAAGATCGTACCAATGCTTTTGTTTTTGGTATGAATCCTTATGGTGTGATGCGAGAGGCACTCATATCCAATGGCGGTCGCTCCACCGACGACTGGCTCGATGAATGGGATAACAAATGGAAGGGTGCGGCTGCTATACAAGACGGCTTTTGGTCGTGCGAAGTAGCCATCCCGTTCAGCAGCATTCGCTTTCCTGAGGGCAAGACCCGCTGGAATTTCAACACCTACCGTTTCGACACCCAAAGTAATACCCGTTCCACGTGGCAATATATTCCCCAGAACCAAATCATTATGAGCCTCGGCTATATGGGGGAAATGGAGTGGGAAACACCTCCCACTTATACGGGAATGCCCGTTTCTGTTATTCCGTACATCACGGGCGGGGTGGAAAAAAATCACGAAGACGGTCTTCCAGAAGCCTATCGTTTTAACGTAGGATTGGATGCCAAAATCCCCGTCACTACTGGCCTAAATCTGGATCTTACGGCTAACCCGGATTTTAGTCAAGTGGAAGTCGATCGACAAGTAGTGAACCTGACCCGGTTTGAAATTTTCCTACCCGAGCGGCGGCAATTTTTTCTCGAAAATTCGGATCTGTTTAGCACTTTTGGTAGTGAAACCGCCAATCCTTTTTTCTCACGGCGAATTGGTATTGCTACCGATGAAAACGATGAAGTTTTTAGCACACCTATATATTATGGTGCGAGGCTCAGTGGTAAATTGGACAATAATTGGCGATTGGGGCTGCTGAATATGTCCACTGCGAATGATTTTGAAAACGGCTTACCTGCTTACAACTATACCGTAGCAGCCTTGCAGCGCAAAGTTTTTGCCCGCTCAAATGCAGGCTTTATTATGGTAAATAAACAGGCGCTCGAGAAAATTGGTGCCGATACAATCGGGTTGTACAGTACCTATAACAGAGTGGTGGGGCTGGATTACAATTTGGCTTCATCCGATAACAAATGGATTGGCAAAACATGGATGCACCGTTCCTTTAGCCCTGATGCCACCGACAACGCCACCTCTCAAGGTGCCAATATCTCATATCGCGAGCGGCGGTATGCTTTTGCTTTAGGGCAGCAGTATGTAGGAGAAGGTTTTAATGCAGAAACCGGTTTTGTACCCAGAACCAATTTCTGGCGGCTAAGCCCTGACTTTGAGTGGTTTTTTTACCCCAAAAAAGGAAAAATAAACAGACATGGCCCCGGTATAAATACCGATTTTATTTGGACACCGGGCTTGGGTAGCAGCGACCGCACCCTGCGGTTATCGTGGCGATTCAACTTTACAGACAACGGGTTTCTTCGCTTTAGCGCTGTTGATGAGTACATTTACCTGCTCGATGCCTTCGACCCTACTGGCACAGATGCCACCCCACTTCCTGGCCAGCAAGGCTATCACTACCGCTTTTTAAGCGCGGAATATAGCTCGGACAATCGGCAGCGGTTCACTTTTTTTGTAGAACCTACCATCGGGCAGTTTTTCAATGGTATGCGCTATGGTGCTTTTACCAGCTTGGGCTACCGCCTCCAACCTTATGGGCTGATAGCACTCAATATCAACTACAATTATATCGACTTGCCCGACCCTTTTGCTACCAAGGGGCTTTTCCTGATCGGCCCCCGTATTGACTTGACGTTTACCAAGAGCCTTTTTCTCACTACCTTCCTGCAATACAACGAGCAAGCCGAAAACTTCAACCTCAATATGCGGATGCAGTGGCGTTTTGCTCCTGTTTCTGACTTTTTCCTCGTTTTTACTGATAATTACAACACCTTGGACTGGCAAGTGCGCAACCGTGCCGTAGTGGCCAAGCTAACATATTGGCTCAATTTGTAAACCGTGAGCCGCTAATCCTATACGGTAGTATCCACATTGGATATCAACTTGCGTATTTTATAGGGTCGCTTATCCTGCGACTCAAAGTAAGTGCGCATCTGTATTTCTACCACAATGCCGATGGTGATGAACTGAATTCCCCCCAGCAAAAGCATCATTCCTAATATCATCAGGGGTTTTCCCCAAATATCCTGTCCAGCCAATTTAAGACCTAATAAATAAAGGTTGATAAGCACACCTATTAATAACATCACAACTCCCGTATTGCCAAAGAGGTGCATAGGGCGTGCTAAATAACGCTTGAAAAAGAGCATTAACAGCAGATCGCTGACTACCTTGAAGGTGCGATTCAAACCATATTTACTTTGCCCGAACTGTCGGGCGTGGTGCCGTACGGGAATTTGCTGGATGCGCGCTGTTTCCAAACTCACCAAAACAGGGATGAAGCGATGCAGTTCACCATAAATACCAAGATCCTTGGCGATGGAAGCACGCATAACGCGCAAAGCACAACCATAGTCACGTAGATGCACCCCCGCTGCATTGCGAATGATATAGTTGGCAATCCAACTAGGTATTTTGCGCAAGAAAATACCGTCTTTGCGGTTGGCACGTTCCCCGGCTACCATATCCAGCTGTTCTGCTTCGGCTTTGGCCAGCATGGCAGGTATATCAGCAGGATCGTTTTGCAAATCGCCATCCATGGTGGCAATAAACTCCCCCCTTGCTACATCGATACCCGCCATCAGTGCCGCACTTTGCCCATAATTTCGGCGGAAGCTGACAATTACCATGCGGTCGTAATGTGCAGCTTCCAGTATCGCCAGTGTATCATCGGTGGAGCCATCATCCACGTAGATGAGTTCGTAATCCATCCCATCCAACGCCTCGCGGATTTTGGCAATCAACGGGCGGATATTATCGGCTTCATTAAAAACAGTAACGACTACAGATAGCTTCACGACTTGGTAGTTCGGTGAATAATTGTGCGAAGTAACGTAAAATGTCGCTACTTTTGGCAGGAAAAATAGCAAGTCATTCATGTCAGGCAAATTATATCTGGTACCAACCCCCATCGGCAACTTGGAAGATATTACCCTCCGGGCACTTCGCATATTGAAAGAAGTGAGCTTGGTTTTAGCCGAGGATACCCGTACTAGCAAACGTTTGTTGCAACACTTTGAAATAGATACGCCACTGCGGTCTTTTCATGCCCATAACGAGCACAAGGTGACAGACGGGTTGGTAGAACAGTTGCAAGCAGGAGCTGTGTGGGCATTGGTCACCGATGCTGGCAGTCCTGGTATCAGCGACCCCGGTTTTCTACTTGTACGGGCATGTGTGGAAGCCGGCGTAAAGGTAGAAGCCTTACCCGGTGCCACTGCTTTTGTGCCAGCATTGACAGCTTCCGGCCTACCAGCCGATAAATTCCACTTTGAAGGTTTTTTACCTCACAAAAAAGGCCGCCAGACGCGGTTACAGTACTTGGCAACCTTGCCTGTGACTTTCATTTTGTACGAATCGCCTTTCCGATTGGTGAAATGTTTAGCACAATTAGCCGAATACTGCGGTGCTGAACGCAAAGCTTGCGTGGGGCGCGAATTGACCAAGCTATACGAAGAAGTAAAAACAGGTACCTTGGAGGAGTTGATTGTCTGGTTTGGTGATAAAGATAAAGTAAGAGGAGAAATAGTAATCGTGGTGGAAGGTAAGTAACGCAGAAAAAGAGAAATTGGGAAGTAATTTTTTGCGTCATACTAAATCATGTATCTTTGTTGGCTTTTTACTTATAAAAGAATTCAATGGCTTCAGAACGTCCCCATAAGGGAAAATTTAAACGCAGTCAGGCACGCAATGCAGCTCCGCCGCCTGGTATTGAACGCCAACCAGAGGATGACGATGGTATGCGCCTCAACAAATACGTGGCACATAGTGGTATTTGTAGCCGCCGACAAGCAGGAGAATATGTAAAAGATGGTTTGGTGACCGTCAACGGCGAGGTGGAGAAAAACCCGGCTTACCAAGTGCAACAAGGGGATGTGATCACTTTCCGTGGAAAAATCATCGCTCCGGCCAGTCAGTTTGTTTATATTTTGCTCAACAAACCCAAAGGAGTCATTACTACCCTGAGTGACGAAAAAGGCCGAAAAACAGTCATGGACTTGCTGGGAGATAACTTACCTGCACGCGTATTCCCGGTAGGTAGGTTGGACAGGGACACCACGGGGCTGCTACTACTGACTAATGATGGGGATTTAGCCAAAAAACTAACCCATCCCAGCCATCGCGTCCCCAAGGTATATCATGCAACCCTCGACAAGGGGCTGTCTAAAGTCGATTTACAAAAAATTGAAGAAGGCATCACTTTGGAAGATGGCATCGTGAAGGTGAATTGGATAAATTTCCCAAACCCGGAAAAAAAGAAGGAAGTAGCGGTAGAAATCCACATTGGCCGCAACCGTATTGTGCGTAGAATTTTTGAACATCTAGGGTACGAGGTTACCCACCTTGACCGCAACTACCTAGCGGGGCTTACAAAGAAAGACCTTCCCCGTGGGTACTTTCGCTACCTCAATGAAAAAGAAATTATTATGCTCAAGCACTTTGTGAAGTAATTTTTTGCGTCTCTAAGAGACGATAAAAATAAAAAGGCAGCGATAACATACTACCACTGCCTTTTTATGACGAAAAATACAAAACTTTAACTAAGAGTATGTCTAGCTCTGCATCTGCATAGCGAGGAAATACACATCATTGAGTCCTCCGCCATTAAAAGCATCGGGTACGCCACAGGAATTCAGGTAGTTGGTAGCTTGGCCACTGCGATTGCCGCTTGCGCAATACAGCAAAATGGGCTTGCTCATGGATTTGAATTCTTCCAAACGGGAAGGAATAGTACCTAAAGGAATATTGATGGCTCCTTCTGCATGGCCTCTTACGAACTCAAAAGGTTCACGAACGTCCACGATGGTGGTACCTGGCTGCTTGATTACTTCTTGTAAAGTCATTGTTGATTCTGATTGTTTTCAAAAAAACGGCTGTATAACCGAATATGGCTGCAAAGTAATGGGCTTTTCAAAGAGGTGTCAGTGATGTGTGTCACGATTGGTTTTTAGAGCTGATTTTTTTTCAGGAGTATTATCTTTGCCCGCTTTGATTAGTATCAAAAATTCTCCTTATGCAAATTGTTTCTTTAGTATCCCGGCAAGTCAATATCGCGGAAAAACAAGTAGCGGCAGCACTGAAGTTGATGGAAGAAGGTGCTACCATCCCCTTTATCGCCCGTTACCGAAAGGAAGTTACGGGAGAATTGGATGAGGTAGAACTCACAGAAATCCAGCGTGCTGGCAAGCGATTCGAGGATATGATGAAGCGCAAAGAAACGATCTTAGCGGCTATTGCCGAACAAGGGAAGCTGACACCCGCCTTAGCACAACGCATCCGCGACACCTACGACGATACGGTGCTGGAAGACTTGTATCTGCCTTACAAAAGAAAGCGAAAAACACGGGCAGGTGTGGCGCGTGAACGAGGTTTAGAGCCACTGGCACTACTACTCATGGAGCAACAAATAGAGGAAGTCGAAAAAGCTGCCGCTGCATACATTAATGAGGAAGTGCCCAACGCCGAAGATGCCCTCGCTGGTGCTAGGGACATTATCGCAGAAATCCTCAGCGAGGATGAAAAAATCAGGAATACGGTGCGCAAGCACTTCCGGCAGCACGCCGTCATTTCCTGCAAAGTAGCACGAGGCAAAGACGAAGAAGCCGCCAAGTACCAAGATTATTTCGATTATACGGAAGCTTTGAAGAATTGCCCCAGCCACCGAATGTTGGCTATCCGAAGGGGCGAAGACGAAGGACTACTGCGGGTGATCATTGCACCCGAGGATGAGCCAGTGTTAGCCGATTTGGCGTACCAAACGATTAAAGGAACGAGTGCTTCAGCCCGCCAGGTGAAGATGGCCATGGAGGATGGTTATCAACGTTTAATCTGCCTTCCATTGAAACAGAGTTCCGAGCTGCCGCAAAAGAAAAAGCCGACAAAGAAGCTATTGAGGTATTTACTACCAACTTGCGACAACTGCTGTTGCAGGCACCGCTTGGACAACGTACCACACTCGGCATAGATCCCGGCTTCCGTACCGGATGTAAAGTGGTGTGTTTGGATGCTAATGGTAACCTACTGCATCATACCACCATTTATCCGCATCCACCCCAATCACAACAAACAGAGGCCTACTATTTGCTGGAAGACTTGGTAGATCGTTATCAGATAGACGCTATTGCTATCGGAAATGGCACTGCTGGACGCGAAACTCTAAGTTTTTGTAAAGGTATTCGCTTTGACAAAAAGGTGGATATTTTCATGGTCAATGAAGCAGGGGCCTCTATTTATTCAGCTTCCGATGTTGCCAGAGAAGAATTTCCTGAATTGGATCTTACGGTAAGGGGTGCTATCTCCATCGGTCGAAGGCTGATGGATCCCTTGGCAGAATTGGTGAAAATAGACCCCAAAAGTATTGGCGTTGGCCAATATCAACACGATGTGAACCAGCCCTTGCTCAAAGAAAGTTTGGACACGACAGTAGTAAGTTGCGTCAACGCAGTAGGGATCAACTTGAATACAGCTAGCAAACACCTGCTCACCTACGTATCAGGATTAGGCCCGGTGCTTGCTCAAAATATCGTGGATTACCGCCGAGAAAACGGGGCTTTTACGTCTCGTAATACGCTAAAAAAAGTGCCTCGATTGGGGGATAAAGCCTTTGAACAATGCGCTGGTTTTCTTCGGGTAAAGGATAGCAAAAACCCATTGGATAACACCGCCGTACACCCTGAACGCTATGCCTTGGTAGAGCGTATGGCCTCCGATTTGGGCGTTCAAGTAGAAGCACTGATTCGGCAGGCGGAGCTGCGCAAGCAAATCCAATTATCGAAATACGTGGGAAGTGAAGTAGGCTTGCCCACCCTTAAAGATATTCTTCAGGAATTAGCCAAACCCGGGCTAGACCCACGCGGCGAGGCTAAGACTTTTGATTTTGCCAACGTCAGCACCATTGATGACCTGAGGGAGGGAATGGAACTGCCAGGAGTTGTTACCAATATCACCAATTTTGGTGCTTTTGTTGATATCGGCATTAAGGAAAATGGACTGGTTCACGTCAGTCAAATCGCCGACCGCTTTGTTAAAAATCCGGCAGATGTAGTCAAATTGAACCAACAGGTACGCGTCAGGGTAGTAAGCATTGACAAACAACGCAAGCGAATACAACTTTCTATGAAAGCGCAGTAAGGACACTCAAAAGGTGAATTGACGACATTTCGGCCATCATTTTGTTTTTCATCCGGTTTTTGTTGTATATTTGTAGTACCTAATTGTGAACAGTACAGGTTCTTTTGCCTAGTACACATAACACCAATCGTAAGTTTCTTGCTCTAAATCTTTGATTTAGTTGTTGTCTCTGTGTGTCCCCTTGTATGATAAGCTTTTAAAAATCAATATGGTTGTCAAGGAGTTGTTTGCCAGCTAATACGCGACAAAGCGCATTGTTGCAAGCTATCTACTTATGTAAGTACAAATCAAATGGTGCGATTCCTTTTAGGTTGTTTTATTCATATATTATTAATCTTTGGGTATGTAGTTTCGTATGCCCAAAGAACGAGTAATCCTGTTCGGCCACTACAGGTTGATGAACTAAACAACCGAGCGTGGTTCGTGGCCAAGGAAAACCCTGAAACTGCGTGGGAACTAGCTGTGGAAGCCATACAGCAGGCTCAAGATTTAGATTATGCAAAAGGAGAAGCAGATGGCCAGCATGTCCTCGGTATGGTCAATTGGCAACGCGGGGATTTACCTGATGCGCTTCAAAGTTTTCTAGTAGCTTTGGACATCCGTAAAAGAATTGGCGACACCCTCGGTTTAGGACGTTCTTATAATAATATTGGCAATATATTTCTTGCGCAACACCAATATGATACCGCATTCAATTATTTTCAAGCCGGGCTTCTGACGCGGGAAAGCCTTTTAGATACCGCAGGTATCATTTATTCTCTCAGTAATATTGGCGAGGTTTATGTGGCAAAAAATCAAATCGACAGTGCGCTTCATCTCTACGAAAAAGCAGAAACCCTTGCATTGTTTACTGAAAATAACGAGGCCGTAGCACATATCAACAGTCGCTATGCGATACTGGCAGCGACTCAGGCAGAAAGCCTTGATCAAGCAGCGGTATATTGGGAAAATGCACTCGCCTATGCACGACTAGGAGGCAACCAGCGGCAAATTGCCCAATATCTTTCAGAAACCGCATTAATGGCTTTGCAAAATGGTAGTGCCAACATTGCTCATCATAAAAAGATGGTGGAAGAAAGCTTCACAATTGCTGAAACCATAAAAGCTACCGACCTACAAGCTAAAGCGGTGTTACTTCTTGCTCAATTCGCAGCACTAGAAGGCAACCAACCATTGGCCTGGCAGTACAATCAAAAATCCCAACTCATCACCGAACGCTTGAATCGACAGTACCGAGAAAATGCTATCGCTGCTATCACACTCAACGATCAACAGCAGCGAGCGGCAGAGGAAAAGCATTTGCATCTTCAAAACACCATTATTATCATAGTAGTAGTATCGTTGGTCATTGTTTTATTACTGCTTCTACACGCTTACATGGCTAGTAGGAAAACTTACAGGCATCAGGTAGAATATACTTCGAACCTTTCCCTCGCAAATGAAGAACTAAAGGCTAAAAACAAAGATCTTAGAGAATTTGCCCGCATCACTTCCCATGATTTAAAAGAGCCAGTCAGAACAATGGGGGCGTTCGCCGACCTGCTTAAAAAGAAAATGATGTACCAACAAGGCAAGGAAGAGTGGTTGGAATATACTGAGTTCATCATCTCTGCTGCCAAAAAATTAAATCTTGCATTGAGCGATTTGCAACGCTACACCCAATTGCATCAAGATATAGACACTGAACCTGTTTTGTGTAACATGAGTGATGTGTTAACCGAAGTAATAAACCATAAAGGAGCACAAATAGAGGCAAAACAAGCCACTGTTTGGATCGCGGAGTATCTGCCTTCCATATATGCACACGCTGCACAAATGGAAACATTGTTCAGTCAATTGATTGACAATGCGCTCACTTACCAAGTGGAGCGGCCTCCCACTCTCTACATTGGTTATCTTTTTGATAAAAAATCACATCTATTCTGGGTACAGGACAACGGAATCGGTATTCCCAGTTCTTTTCACGAACAGATATTTGAACCTTTCCAACGTTTGAACAACCAACACGCCGCTGGTACAGGATTGGGATTGGCTATTTGTAAACGAATCGTCACCAATATGAAAGGGCGTATCTGGGTGGAAAACACACCAGAGGGTGGTAGTTGCTTTTACGTTCAAATTCCTTTTCGGAAAGGCGATATTGTAGAATATGACACACCTGTTTTCAAGGAATTTCTACCCGAAATATCGATTTTGTAGAAGTGGACGTAAGGGTATCATCCCCACAGCCATACCCATACCACAGCCTAAGTGATTTTTTCGTTCCTTATTCGCTCACAGGTTGGCAGAGTTCCACTAGTACCCCGTTAGCTGATTTCGGGTGCACAAAGCAAACCCACATGTTATCGGCACCACGCTTGGGTGCATCGTTGAGTAACTGAAACCCAGCCTCGCGCAAACGTGCCATTTCAGCGTGTATATCATCCACGCGAAATGCCACATGGTGAATTCCCTCCCCTTTCTTTTCTATGTATTTTGCGATGGCACTATCGGGTGATGTGGCGACTAACAGCTCTACTTTCGACTCGCCTGTTTGAAAGAAAGAGGTCAATACATGCTCACTGGCAACCTCCTCCTGCTTGTAAGGAGTCGTTCCTAATAGTTGCTCATACAAGGAATTGGCGGCTGCTATATCCTTGACGGCTATTCCGATATGCTCTAGTTTCATACTAACTTATTTTTGCCTGTAAAGATAGGTTTTATTAATAGAGATTATGTACGGGGAATTTGTATAGGGATTCAAATAAGATTTTTACGTTAGGGACGGGATAAAAATAAACTGTTCAATTTTTGATTCGGAAAAATTTTCTAAATAATTGATCCCGATAACTATCGGGAGAAATTATGTGAAAATATTTGCGAATCGCCTAAAAAAAATTGAACAGTTTATTTCCGTCAAATTACTTAGGCAAGGAAAAGGTTCTTTTGCTTAGCCGTAGCTAAGGAAAATGGTTCTTTGACGCAGCATAGCGTAGAAAGATATTTGAAGCACATACAAAATTCTCCTACATAACCTCTAATAATCAATAACCGATAGGATGTTTTCGTTGTTATTACAATTTTCAAACAGCTAAAGACCGTAATTTTGCAGGAAGCAAATATTTAGTCGTTGTTTTATCAACTTGGTTCTTTGTTAATCGAACAAATACGGGCATAGCTAAAGAACCGGACAATTTTGAGTAAGTGATACGAATGAGAATAACAGGGCTGTTCCTACTATTAGCATTGACTGTTTCAGTTGTGGCACAGGAACAAATAACCGAAGAACAAGTCAACCGGGAAAAAATGTTCATTGAGGCCAACCGGGAAAAACTCATGGGCAATTTGGACAATGCCATACAGATACTGCGTGAACTGCTGCGGCAAGATGGCAAAAACGCGGCTGTTGCCTACGAATTGGGTCGCTTACTCGAAGCTAAAGGTGACACAGAGGATGCCATCAAACACCTCAAAATGGCTGCCGAAATCGAAACCGACAACGAGTGGTACACCAAACACCTAGCCGACCTCTACATGGAAGAAGGCCGCAATCAAGAAGGTGCCGCCTTGTATGAACGATTGGCCAAACAATCACCCAGCGATACTTACATCCACTTCAAATGGGCCTTCTTTCTCGTGAAGGCACAGCGTTACGATGAAGCCCTCTCTGTATATGATAATTTGGAAAAACGTATTGGACTCAACGAGGAGATTATCCGCCGCAAACACACCCTCTACGTGGGGATGGGCGACAACAAAAAAGCGGCCAAAGAACTAGAACGCTTGGCAAATGCTTTTCCTACGGTCTTGGAATACCAGCATTTACTCGCATCTTTTTACGAAAGCATTGGCGACTCGGCTTCCGCCCTATCTGTCTATCAACGCATTGCCGCATTAGACCCCGAAGACCCTAAAGCACGCATCGCTTTGACGGGAGGCTCCAATATGGCTGCCAATGAACTTCGCTACATGGAAGAACTACAGCCCATTTTTGAACGCCCCGACGTGGACGTGGACTTGAAAATCAGCAAGCTGTATCCTTTTATCACCAAAGTAACGGAAACCCGCGATACTTCTTTCGCTAACGCAGCACTTCAGCTTACCGATAGGATGGAGAAAGCCCATTCCGGCAACGCCAAACCGTTTGCTGCCGCAGGCGATTTGTATTATCACAGTGGCCGCTTGCCGCAAGCGATTGAGAAATACGAAGCCACCCTCGAACGCGATGAAAATGTATTTCCTGTTTGGCAACAACTCCTCACCGCTTACTACGAAATGGGAGATATGCAGGGGCTATTCCGAAAAGCTAATGATGCCTTGGATGTATTCCCCAATCGCGCTATTATCCAGTTTTACCTAGCTATTGCCGCCGACGGCCTAAAAAAATACGACCAAGCACTTGATGCCATCAGTATGGCTGATATGATGAGTGGACGTGATAACAACCTCCGAGCGGAAGTCAAAGCTTTGGAAGGAACAATTCTTCTGCATCAAGGCAAGGAGGCCGACGCAGGTAAAGCGCTGGCGGAAGCCGTCCAATTGGCCCCCAATGCCCCCGAAGTCAATTACCGCTATGGCCTCTACTTATTGGCAACCGACAACCTCAAAAATGCCAACCAAGTTGCAACCAAAGCCGTGAACGCTAACCCCAGCCATCCTTACTACGCTTTTGGCCTAGCACAGATACACTACCGAGCTAATGAATTCGACAAGGCAGCTACACTCTTAGAAAAAGCTGCTACATACGGTGCCTACTGGTGGCCTGATGCCCAAGAACTTTTGGGGGACACCCAGTTCAAGCGTGGTCAGGTCGATGAGGCGGTACGCCACTGGCAGCGTGCCCTCCAATTGAACCCACAGAATACCCGATTGTCTTCTAAAATCGCAAACCGTAGTTTATGATACCATTTCGCTGGGTCGCGTGGCCTTTGTTATTAGTCGTAGGAATCTTTTCTTCCTGCGGCACCAAAAAAGTATTAATTGAGCAACCTGCTGATGCTGGGCTATTAGATGCTGCTGCACATTTGCAACAAATAGCTCGTCACCAGCTACAGGCCGATTGGCTGAATAGTACGGCCAAACTATCTTATGATGACGGTAGTTTCTCCATCGGAGCTACCGCTACTATCAAAATGCAAAAGGATAAATCTATTTGGATGAGCGTTCGTAAACTGGGCTTCGAAGTAGGACGCGCCTTTATTACCCCCGACTCCGTTTTCGTGTTAGATAGAATGAACAATGCCTATGCTGCCGAACCTCTCAGCTACATTGCGGAAACTTACAACCTACCTGCGGATTTAGGTATGATGCAGCAAATCCTACTGGGTAACCCCGTTTTCATGGAGACCAACTCCCCCCAATCAAAAGTATCCGATGCCACCCTCCACTGGTCGGCAGGAGCTGATACAGGCACCCGCAACGACTACTGGTTTACCCTGCCTAATTATCAATTGGAGAAGGCCGATATTCGCCAATCCAACCCGGCACGTCAATTATTGATGGTTTTTTCAAACTACCAGCATGCAGGTGCAAATCAGGATTTTTCCTACCTTCGTACCATCCAATTGGCCAGCCGGGAAACCGGCAACGCCACCGTCACCATCGAATTTACAAAAGTTGAGCTTAACGTTCCTGCCGACATATCGTTCCAGATTCCGCCCAACTACAGCCGTATGGGGCGTTAGCCTGCTGATTTTGCTATTGGTTGGGGTCTCCACGTCTGCCCAGTCTCAAACCTCCGACGAGTTGAAGGACAAGCGAGCGCGGTTGCTTACGGAAATCAAAACCAATACCCGACGATTGGGCGAAACCCGCAAAAACAAAGAGGAAGCCTTAGTGCAGTTGGCAATCCTCCAAGACCAAATACAAAAAAGGGAGGAACTCATCGCTACCGTCCAGCAGGAAATAGCGAATACCAATGCAAACATCGACCGTACAGCAGAGGTCGTTACCCAATTGGGTGAAGACGTGGCCCGCCTCCAAACGGAGTATAGCCACTTGCTACGAGCAGCCTGGAGAGCGCGCCTGCAAAATAGCTGGCTCACCTTTCTCCTGTCCTCCAACAGTTTCAACCAAGCCTTCAAGCGATGGCAGTATATGCGCCAATACCAACGGTTTCGCACCCGCCAAGCCAAGTTGGTGTTAGCTACCAAGCAAACGCTTGAAAAAATTGGCGCAGTTGGCACCTCAAAACGACAGGAAAAAGAAACCCTCTTGCAAGCCGAGGAAAACCAAAAAGTAGCACTCGCGCGCGAGAAAACCGCCAAAGACAACTTAGTGGGTAAATTAAAAACCAGCGAATCCGACCTACTCGCGACCCTCAAGAAACAAGAAGCGGCTAAAGCAGCCCTCAACCAAGCTATCGAACAGGCCATTGCTTCAGAAATGGAGCGGGTGCGTCGCAGCGAACGCCGTACCTCTACCCCCTCGGGTACCCAATCCAAACCGACCACACCAGCAGTAGGCACCGGGTTTGCAGGTCTTCGTGGTAGCCTTCCTTGGCCAGTTGAAGGTACGGTATCTCGTCGTTTTGGCCGCCAGCCTCATCCCTCCGTCAAAGGGGTCGAAATCACCAACAACGGCATCGATATTCGTCCCTCCGGCAATACCGCTGTCAAATCCGTAGCAGAAGGTATTGTAGCCAGCATCCACTACGTGCCGGGCTACGAAAACATGGTGCTCATCCGGCATGGCGAATACTATACCGTATATTCTAATATCGAAACCGTAACCGTCAGCAGCGATGATAAATTGACCGCCGGACAGGTGCTGGGGCATTTGGCCAATAATGCCGAACTGCACTTCGAGGTCTGGCACCTCAAGGAGCGGAAAAATCCCGAAAGCTGGATACGGAAATAGTTATGGCTATGGGCAGTATAGGAGTGGTTGCTTTGTGTGTATTGTCACTACTATATGCGTTGCTGTTGTGGAGAATACGCCGCACTTGGCTAACCCATCCGACACCGCCTGACGCCGCTCACAATATAGCTGCCTTGCCTTACATCAGCGTCATCGTCCCTGCACGTAACGAAGCAGCCCATATCCGTAGCTGTTGTGAAGCATTGTTACAACAAGACTACCCCGCGCACCTCTTCGACGTTTGGGTCATCGACGACCACTCCACCGATGGCACGGCCCGGGAAGCAGCCCAATGCCAGCACCCGAACTTGCATATCCGTTCCTTATCCGAGGCACCACACGCAGGGCAAGGTAAAAAGGCAGCCCTTGCATGGGGTATTGCCCATAGCACCGGAGCGTTTATCCTGACCACCGATGCCGACTGCCTGCCGAGCAGCAACTGGCTACGCTCTTTCGGAAAAGCCATGCAACGGGGGGGCGATATGTGGCTTGCTCCTGTCAGTATAGCCTACCGCCCCGGCTTGCTGTATGCCTTTCAAGCATTGGATGTGGCGGGAACCATGCTGCTCACTGGCGCTACGGCATTGTGGGGGCAGCCCATACTCGCCAATGGTGCCAACATGGCCTTTCGTCGGTCACTTTTCCATCGATTAGGGGGGTATGCAGGCAATGCCCACCGCGCTTCAGGCGACGATATTTTTTTGCTTCAAAA
This sequence comes from Saprospiraceae bacterium, assembly GCA_041392765.1. GTDB lineage: Bacteria > Bacteroidota > Bacteroidia > Chitinophagales > Saprospiraceae > Lewinella. Next base: position 40,323 of record JAWKLL010000012.1, on the reverse strand, counting down.
AGCGGTTGCCGCCCACGCATCCGTCCGGTATATTACCCACAAAGAGGCACTTATAGACACCCATCCCGAGCATACTTGGCGGGCACTCTGGCAGCAACGCCTACGCTGGGCTTCTAAAACCAATGATTATACTACTTGGCATCTTCCACTTCTATCGGCGGGTGTTTTTGCGCTGAGCCTGCTGCTATTATTAAGCACTTGGTGCTACTGGGTTTCTACTTGGCACGGGGGCTGGATAGTGGCGGCATGGCTGCTGAAGATGGGTGCCGATTTTTTCTATTTGCGTACCGCCTGCCGATTAGTAGCTGACGCTCGTTGGATGCTTTGGTTCTTGCCTGCTCAACTGCTGCACGTAGTCTATATCGTCTTTCTCGGCATGGCCGCATTGATACCCACAAAAGTAGTTTGGAAACAACGCACGGTGCGCTGAAGGGAACGTCTATCCCTTTGAGCAGCGTACTTTTTTGATTTTTATGGCCACCCCGTCCTAACGGAACGGTGGCCGGGCTGTCCGTAGCTTCGGTACCGAGGCGGAAAACCGCCCGGTACTGGCGGCCTAAGGGCACGCCACTACTACCATCCCTTGTCCGGGAGGTTATTGCTGTGAGAGAAGGATTCGAACCTTCACAGGGCGGTTAGTCGAGGTACAGAGTTTAGTGGTCAACCCTGGCCGCCGAAGCGACACTATACCAGGCTTATCCCGTCATCCCCACCCCCGAGACAAGAGGGCATGGCTGCCAGTTTCATCACCTCACAAGATTACATGGTATGGAGCCGACCGTTGCCGGCACCTTAAAAACCATTCATTTGGCTGTGAGGGAAGGATTCGAACCTTCACGGGGTGGTTAGCGATCCCGCGTTACTGTAAAGCTCCACTACAACCTTACAGCAACGCAGCGACGTTTTTTCCATCTTCCCCACCCCCGAGACAAGAGGGCATGGCTGCCAGTTTCATCACCTCACAAGATTACATGGTATGGAGCCGACCGTTGCCGGCATCTTAAAAACCATTCATTTGGCTGTGAGGGAAGGATTCGAACCTTCACGGGGTGGTTAGCGATCCCGCGTTACTGTAAAGATCCACTACAACCTTACAGCAACGCAGCGACGTTTTTTCCATCTTCCCCACCCCCGAGACAAGAGGGCATGGCTGCCAGTTTCATCACCTCACAAGATTATCCGTTGCTTTCAACGTTTGACAATGCAAATATAAAACAATGGCTATCTTTTTTGCAAATATTTCAAAGAATAAAATTTATTTTTATAAATCATCTGACAATTGATTAATTTTATTGAATAATTGTCAAAAAAAGAATTTCATCCAAGCTCGTACTTGACAATCTTGCAAAATCAAGAAAAACCGCCTTGTTTTAATCTTTTTTACGACGTGAAACGCCTTAACAATGCTATTACTGAACGCTTGCTTGCATGAGCCAAGCGCATAAAAGGGCGCCATAAGTGCCTAATGCATAACCTAATACAGCCATCAGTACGCCCACAGGAGCCAGTGCTGGGCTAAAGGCAGATGCTACGATGGGTGCTGATGCTGCCCCCCCTACATTGGCCTGCGAACCTACGGCCACGAAGAAAAAAGGTGCTTTAATCAACCATGCTACTAACAGCAATATGGCCACGTGTACCAACATCCAAATAGCTCCGATAGCAAAAAGCCCTAAGTTGTTAAGTATATCTCCCAATGCCATGTGCATACCGATGGTGGCTACTAAGATATAAATGAAAATCCCTCCCCAGCGGGAAGCGCCTACCCCTTCCAACTCCCGGAAACGAGTGAAAGACAAGAGTAAGCCTATGGTAGTGGAGATAACGACCAACCAGAAAAAACCACTTAATAAGGAGTTTAATCCTGCCGCCTCCAGGGCTTCCGTATGTGGCTTTAGACCCTGCACAATAACATCTGCGCCCCAGTGGGAAACGGCTACCCCGCCAAAACCAACGGCCAGCAGCACATACAATTCCGTAGCAGTAGGAATTTTGCGGATGCTATCTTGGTAATCCGCTACGCGTTTTCCAAGTCTTTGATCGCTGTATTGTCTGCTTTCAGCCATGTATCAATCCGGTCGGATATGCGGGCACCGTACAGCAAAAAGCCCATCCATATATTGGCCACTACAATATCAACCACCACCATGGTCGCAAATACACTGCCGGGCACTTCAAAAATCTCTTTCATAGCAGTTTGGTTGGCACCTCCGCCTATCCAGCTACCAGCTATCGTACTCAGTCCTTTCCACAACTCATCCACCGAAAAACCTACTAACCCCGGAAAAAAAGTAGTGACGATCAACAACGCCACAGGCCCACCCAGTATAATACCTACGGTTGCCGTAAGGAACATAATCATCGCCTTCGACCCCAACCGCAATATCCCTTTGAAATCAATGCTAAGGCAGAGAAATATCAAGCTAGCTGGCAGCAAATATCGGCTGGCTACGAAATAGAGCCGCGAACTTTTCTTAAAGGTGCCATATACGGAATCGTCATAACCTGCTTGCCCAAATATCTTTTCAATTTCTGCCACCGAGGCATTTCGTGGCAGCTGTACCCCCAGCTCTGTGGCCTTTTCCCACAACCCCGCTGTGTACCAATCTTGTGCGATTAAATTCAGCGGCCAGTGCAGCAAGGCAGGAATAAAATAACACAAAAGGATAGGGGGCACAAAAGTGTAAAATCGTTGCCATCCTTTTTTTTCGCTGCTCGATGTGCTAAAAACAAAAGCAAGTGCCATCATTAATATCCCAAAAACAATGGCATCATTGGTAAAATATGGTTGCATACAGGTTCTTTATTGACAAGGATGGTAAAAGTAGGGTATTCCCTGCTATTGTGCAAACGTCTTAACCCAATGTAGGGTTTCCAACAACCGTTCTTGCTCTTCATCGGTATGATCAGCGCGTAGGATGATGCGGGAATAGCGGGGATGTTCAGGAGAGGGATAATGAAAAGAACTGGCTATGATACCCCGTGTCGCCAGTACATTTACCCAAGTGTGGTGGTGCAATCCTATGACGGGAAAATCAGCCACCAATGCCACGGCTTCGGTATCAGCTAAAGCGCTATGCACTTCGTGTATGTATTGGCGCAATCGCTGGCGTTGTGTAGTCAGAATATCCGTGGCGTGCAACCAAGCGTACATAAATGCAGGCGACGGTGGCGAAGCACCTCCAAATTGTGGCATTTTGCGGATGCTGTCGATTGTTTTCCTGTCGGACAATAGTACCCCCGCAGGTAGGGAGAGTGCTTTGCCCAACGAAGCGGCTACCACCAATTGTTCCACACGGCCTGCTATCGACGGCCAACTACCCGCTCCGCGAGGCCCGTAATGACCTATGAGGTGAGAATCATCCACTAAAAGCCCCATAGGGTGGCAGCCTAAAATGTCATCCCAAGGTGGAAGTGCTACCGATAAGGGATCTACCGCATCCAAAACACCTATATTCCGGGAGTCCGTCAGTGCAGTGCACCATTGCTGCCAAGTAGAAGGGGCAGTAGGCGAGTCGTGCCAAAGAGCGGGGTGTGCTTTAGGAGCTACACGCGGATAAAAGCCTGCCGCTGGCAACCATCTGATGGCCAATTGCCCGGCTGCTGTTCCGGAACTCACCAAAAGTGCCGCAGGTGCTCCCGTCCAAGCACAAATAGCAGCTTCCACTTGTTCGTATATATCAGGGCAAGTAGCAGACAAGCGCGACCCCCATAGTGCATCCCATACAATGAGAGTCCTTCTGTCACCAGCGCCAGCATGTCAGGATGTTTATCGAGACCTAGGTAGGAAGTACCGGAACACAGTATCATGGCGTTTCTTTCCGTTTCCCAAAAGTAGTTTAAAATATCTATATATCTGTTTATGGGGCGAGTGAAACTATTAACTTGATTAGTGTATGTCAAAAATCACCTCAATCAGCTACCCCGATAGCACATTTCTTACACCTTCACCAATTTCCACATACCTACAGTTTGACGATCGGTGAGCTGAAGCCAGTAGATGCCTGCTGGCCATGTTTTCATGTCTATCAGATGAGCAGTGCCCGGCGAAGCCATTGGGATTGACCATTGTTGTACTACTCGCCCATGGGCATCCAACAAAACAAGGGATGCGCCTGCTGAAACACCGGCTTCAAAAGTTATTTGAAGGACATCTGCTACGGGGTTGGGTTGCAGTGTGAGTGCATGAGCGGGTAAGGAAAGAGATGGTGCATCCACGACATCGCATTGAGTGGCGATGAAGTCTTCTACGCCGTTTCTGACATTGGCTAATAATGGATAAAAAGCATCCAGGGCAGGCGGTATTACACCCATCCCGATGGCCTGAAACGATAGGCAATGTCAGTCCCGAAGAACCGTGAAAGGCGCTACCTTGAGGGTCGGCACCTATATCGCAGGATTTCCACGCCAGCAATGACTGTAATGCGTTGATCGCCTCATTTGTGGGAGTAATATTAGTAAAATCGCCCAGTACACATACGCCCATAGTGCCCGTGTTCTGTGCACAAAAATGGGCACCTAAGATATTGTCTCCCCGCCCTTCGTAAATAACACCATTGGGATCTACCAACCAATTATAGCCAATATCCGACCATTGGTTGCCGTTGACGTGGTAATCCCAGATAGCGCGTACTACTGCCGCCCAGTCATTGGCGACATTGGTACCCGCAGCATGGTGTACAATCAGATGGGTAACACTGGTAAGTGAGGGAGAGGGATGCTCAGGACAGTTGCCGCTGGGACACCAATCGTTCCTGTTTTGAAAAGCAGGTTGGGGGCAAATACACCCTGCGGTTTCGTCCGTAGCGCCGGTGGCTTCGTCGGCAACAGTTGTCGATACACCAGGCTGAAAGAAGTGTAGGGTAGCTTCTTCTTTTGTGGGTGCTTGCCAGCGCAATTCGTAATAGCGAAAAGCAGGCAACCCAAATTGGAGGATAGAAACGCCTCGGTCTTCATTGTGTTCATCGCGGGGTAAATCGATCCATGTGCCCCAATCACGCCCATCGGTGGAGAACCGAATGGAAGCGGTGTGAGTTTCCCCTTGCCACGTTAAGAAATAGGCAAAAAAGGGCTGCTCTCCTGTAAACGGAAGGATTCCGCCTACTGTTTGTACCTCCCTACTTGCTATGAATTCCAAAGTTACGGTTTCGCGCTGGGAAGACTGGGCCATACTTTTTTGTATGCCAAATATTAGCAACATGCCCCCTAGCAGGGTGAGCCAAATTTTTTTCATTCGTAATGTATTTTCATTAGTGCCAGTTATTGGACAACTTCGAGTTGTCCGAAAGCTGCGGTCAATGTATAGGAACACACAGCGCGAATGCCGAAGGCATGAGCCTGTATGGACAAAGGGGCGGCGGAAGCCCCTGCTCCCGCAAGGGGCAGGGACGTACAGAGCACCTGACCCCGAGCCTGACGTGAGGAAGGTAAAGGGGGTGGCCCATTTGCATATTCCAACGCAAAAATGGCATTTTTATCTGATTACGGTTACATCACCCTCTACCTGTATCGTTTCTTGATCTACAAACCGGAGCTGAGCTACGTACACAAAAACACCAGGATTGACGAGTTCTCCATTGAAACGACCGTCCCAGCCGAGTAATTCGGTGTTGGGTACTATATCGGTGGTTTCAAATACCAGCGACCCCCAGCGGCTGAAAACCTGTAGCTTTTCAATGCGTTCCAGGCCGGGGCCTCCAAAGATAGTGAAGCCATCGTTGAAGCCATCGTCGTTGGGGCTAAATATGTTGGGGATGTAATAAGGGCGGTCTTTGATGACGAGAATAGTGACCACGTCTGTAGCCTCACAGCCGTTTTCGTTGATGACTGTGACCGTGTATTGGGTGGTTTGAGTGGGATTGACACGCACTGTGCTACAATCGGGATTGAGACAGACCAAAGAATCCATCGGTGACCATTCGAAAGTGACGGGGTTGTAGTTACTGACAGCGCGGATGATGGTATCGTAGCCCAGTACAATCAATCGGTCGGGGCCTGCATCGACCCATAGTGCTAAAGGCTCAGTTACTACGGTATCAACGGTGGCAGTACATCCGGCGGCATCCATTACGGTGATGGTGTAAGGACCGGCAGGCAATGCACCTATCACGGGGTCTGGTTGGAAATTGAAGCCATCGGTGCTATATTCAAAGGGAGGTGTGCCACCTGACGCAACCACGGTAATACTGCCCTCGCTTTCCCCAAAGCATATATTATCGATCACCTCTACTACGCTGATACCGAGGCTGTCGGGTTGTGTAACGATGGCGGCGCCCGTGATGAGGCAGTTGTTATCATCTAATACCTCCACCCCGTAGGTGCCTGCGGGGAGGTTGTCATTAATAGGGTCATTGGGGGCGTTGTTGCTCCAGTTGTAGGTATAGCTACCGAAACCTCCTGTGACAACAGTCGTTACGATCCCATCTTGTTCGCCATAGCAGCTAACGTTTTGTACAGGCAGTTCTAAGGTGAGGGGCGGATAGTCCTCTACTACTAATTCGAAGAAGCCCCGACAGAGGTTGGCATCCAGTACTTCCACCTGATATAGTCCTGCGGGAATATTGGACACGGTGTTGGTGTTAGTAAACCCATTGCCATTATTGAAGTCATATTGGTAGGGTGGTAAACCGTTGTTGATAGCAATCACGATGGCGCCATTGCTGAAACCAAAGCAGGTGGGCGGCGTAATAGTCTGCACGGTGGGGTCGAGGGTCAATTCTAATTCCCTTACGGGCAAGACCTGAGTGAAAGTACAACCGTTTGCATCGCGTACCACTACGGTGTAGTCGCCTTGCATGATGTTGGCCAGGGTGTTATTGCTGGTAAAACCTGTGTTTTGCCAATTGTATTCATAGGGGGGCGTTCCTCCATTGACGACCAGTGTTACGGCACCATCGGTGCCTCCGTTGCAGGTAGGCATCACTACTAAGGTGTCAAAAATGAAAGGAGGTGGGGCACCAACGGTAAAATTGAAGGTAGCCTCGCAGGTGGCCTCATCTATCACTGTAACGGTGTAAACGCCAGGCGAAAGCCCTGTGATATCCTGTGTGTTGGCACCATTGCTCCAAGTATATCCGTAGGGGTCGTAGCCGCTGGATACAGTAAAATCGATGGCACCATCGGTGCTGTCGGGGCAATCTACATTGGTAATGGCTGCATTGCCTGTGAAGTGGTCTTCGCAGCATACTACTTCGGTTGCCAATTCGATGTGTGAAACGACGCATCCGCGTTCTGCTGTTACCTCCAATAGTACGGGTTTGATGCCCGGTGTGTTGTAAACCACTTGGTGAGGGCCGGGGCCGATAGCTGTGCGGGGTACGGCACCGGCGCCAAAATTCCATTCGTACCTTTCAATATTGCCAATGAAGGAAGATGCATCGGTATAGGTGACGGTTTCGCCTACACATACGACATCAGGCCCAAAGGTGAAATCAGCATCAGGCCCTAAGAAGGTACCCATGCCAGGGCTGTTGTCGAACTCAATGGTAAATCCTGCGCCTGACTGGCTGAAATTGTTAATGACCAGCGCGTAGCTGCGCCCTGAAACCATATTAATGGCTTGTGCGAAGTTATTATCACCGGGGGTACACCCACATGATTCTGAATCATCGGGGTCGGCGAGGCTCAAGCCCGTAGCACCCGTGCAGGGGGCCCATTCTACAAAATCGGCACCGACATTCTCCCCTGAAGCCATACAACGCAAGTCCACTTTATTGGCGCAGTCATCTAAGCCATTGGGCAGTTCATAGACGACAAAATCGAGGTCGTCCACAGGGTTGAGAGGGGTAAGGGTAAACACCAAGGGGCCAGACTGGTCGCAAGTCCATTTGTACCAAGTACTGGAGGATTCTGTGAAATTGCAGGTGAGCGAGTTGCAACTCACATCTTCGATTTCATTAGGAATACTGCCTACCCCTGACACATAACTTACTGAAAACGGGGACTTATCGCAGAGGATTACCGCCGAGGGGCAGTCGCCATCTGGTGGCGGGACTTCGCTGAAATTATTGACACATAGCTCGAAGGTGCCTGTTTGGCTAAAGCGAGCACTGACGCGTATATAGTAGGTTTGCCCAATGGACAATCCCGCCTCAATCAAACTGATTTGGTCTTGGTTGGCGTTGTCGGATGCACAGGCGATGGCGGTGCCCAAGTTGCCACAGGTGCCTTCATAGAGTGCAAATTGGGGGTCTTGTATAGTGCCGCCTTCTATACCGTCGGTTTCACCAATGACACTGATGCTGACGACGGATGCCACAGCGGTGAAGACAAACCAAACGTCGTTGACGGTTTGGTTGTTAGGAAAGCAGGTGGGGTTGGCTTCCGTTGAAGGTGTGGCACCAATGGTGGTAAATGCATCTGGTACTGAGCACCAGTTATTGAGGCTCGTTAATGTAATGGCATTGGCACATTCGTCGTTGGTAGGTTGTGCCAACAGCCGTGTAATGGTAGCCAATATCAAAAACAGTATCAGATAAATAATTCGCATTTTAATTAAGTGTTTTTCAAGGGAAAAGAAACCAAGTAATTTGACGGAAATAAACTGTTCAATTTTTTTAGGCGATTTCACATAATTTCTCCCGATAACTATCGTCCCGATAACTATCGGGATCAATTATTAGAAAATTTTTCCGAATCAAAAATTGAACAGTTTATTTTTATCCCGTCCCCAACCATTCTGTTACCCAAACAAGGGCTGAAACTATAACGCACTACGCACCCAATTGGTGGTAAAGACAATGAAAAAAACGTTTTTTGTTGGCCGTTGGCAAAAAAATAATGCAGAATGAGCAGTTTTTTTTCTTAAAACAACCGGATACCCCATAAATATGGGGTGTTTTTTTGTTACGATATGTTGTTCCATATATAAATAAATATTATTACAAGTTACGATAACTCATGAAAACCGACCGTTTTCTAATTATTTAGCACCCAAAAGGGTGTATTGAAGAAACAACGATGTCACAAAAACAAAAATTAATGTAATATTATTAGTGAAAAAACATCGATTATTGTAGGTAGAAAATCGCCCCAGTCAAATATTTATTTTTTTGACTTCTAAAATGAAACACATGAAAAGTACAATCCTTCTCCTCCTTGTTAGTATGGTTTATTGGGTTCAAGCCCAAGATTGCCAAGTGGTTAGTTTAACGCTTGACATTCCTGCCGGGGTTACGAAACACCATTTCCCCTCACAACCTATGCCAGTAGCTTCTGGCAACCAGTACTTCACTTATTTAGCCGATTGGAACCAAGGAGATGTAGCCGTTCGGGTGCGTTTTTCCAATGATGGTGTAGCTTGGACAGAATGGGCCGTATTGAAGAAAGACTTTGCCCGCCCGGATGCTAGCAACTCCAATCTTCACATCTCCAACGGAAATTATGAATTTGTGGAGTGGTCGGTGTATAACAAAGCAGGTACGCCTACTAGTTTGGATATCAATTTCTACTACCCATCCGATGCACCTGTCATGGCGGCTTCAGGAGCATACCCTATGACGATTGGTCGTACTGGCTGCCCACAGCCTGATATGCTGGATATGGGTAGCAAACCCAGCGTAGTAAGTTCTAACGAAGAAAGATAATTCCCCCTTTTAAAGAGTTTAACCTCTTCAAATCCCCCCATTAAGGATAGTTAACCTTAATCGAAGCGGGTTCTGCGATTCATCGTAAGAACCCGCTTTTCTTTTATAACTAAGTATGTAAAAAAACTATGTAACTTTTGTTCATAGATACCTATCGCGAAAGAAGCGAGCGATATGGCAAAAGGTAATTGAAAAACACAACAAAATAACCACAAGCGCAACACCTGACGTATTCACGATGTTGTGAGAATGAATCTTTTCGCAACGGCAATATTGACCATGCAAGACTTTAAAGTGCAATTACAAGATGCGCTATCCAAGCCTCTCCCCGGTGCATCCGCTCAATACATGATGGCGCATGTGGGGCGAGAGCGTGCGCCGATTCCACCTGCTCACGCCCGACAAGCAGCCGTGATGGCTCTCTTTTTTCCACGCGAAAATGACTGGCATCTTGCTTTTATCCAGCGCAAAAACGATAACCCCAACGATAAACATGGCGGGCAAATCAGCTTTCCTGGTGGTAAAAAAGACCCGACTGACCCCGACCTCAGTTATACTGCTTTGCGTGAAACGGAGGAAGAAATTGGCATTTCCATGCAAGACATCCACTTAGCCGGCGAACTAACAGAACTATACATCCCCGTCAGCAATTTTTTGGTCAAACCCTTTGTAGGGATGTTGCAGCACACACCCGTGTTTAGCCTACAAGAGCAGGAGGTCGCATCACTTTTACAAGTTCCCTTCTCTGTTTTTTTAGACTCCAGTACCCGGCAATGGACTGATTTGCCCATCGCACAGCATATTGTTCTCAAAAACGTACCTCACTTTCGCGTGGGTGACCACATCATTTGGGGGGCAACAGCGATGATGTTGAATGAATTACTTGCTGTTTTGAAAGATTAATGGGCGAAAAAGATAAACTGTTTCATTTCCGTCAAATTACTTAATGATTGCTAAAAACAGCTTCTTGTATATCTTTGCCATGACAACTAATTAAGACGTTCATGCAAACTCCAAAATACCCCGACCTCAACGGTAGGCTTGAATTAGATGAAGCGGCGATGCGCACCTATGGATACCAAGTAGTAGATGCTATTGTGCAGCACTTTGTGACCCAAAGAGAGCAACTGCCAGTGGCCACGGGTAATAGAGCCGAAATGGACTCTCTTTTTCAAGAAACCGCCCCTGATGCCCCCACGCCTCCCGAAGAAGTACTGCATTTTGTGCTGGATCATGTAATGACCCGTAGCAATATAGTAAGCCATCCCCGTTCGTATGCTTTTGTACCAAGGCCTAGCAATTACATCAGTGCTATGTCGGATGCCTTGACTGCCGGTTTTAATATTTTTTCCGGTGGCTGAAGCTTCGCCTGCGGCGGCAGAATTAGAGATTGTCACGATGAACTGGCTGTTGACGCTGTTTGGGTTTCCTGTAAAAAAAGGCGGCGGTATTTTCACTAGTGGAGGTTCTATGGCCAACCTAACAGCCTTGGCCACGGCCCGTAAGGTCAAATGCAATGAGGATTTTTCCAAAGCGGTTATCTACATTTCAGATCAAGCCCATTCTTCCAACATTAAAGCCATACGCATACTCGGTTTCACCAAACATCAGGTGCGTATCATCCCCACGGATAGTGAGTTTAAGTTTTCTCTTATCAAGCTCAAAAATGCCATCGCAAGGGATCGGCTGGAGGGCTGGCATCCTTTCTTTCTCTTTACCACAGCGGGCACTACCAACACAGGTACAGTGGATCCCCTCACCGAATTAGCGACTATTTGCAAGCAGGAGGATATTTGGATGCACGTGGACGGGGCTTATGGTGGTGCTGCCATTTTGGCTAGCGAGGGTAAAAAGCTACTAAAAGGTATCCAAAAAGCGGATTCTATCACCATTGATCCACACAAATGGCTTTTTCAACCCTACGAAATAGGCTGTTTATTGGTGAGAAACCATAAATGGCTCAGCCACACCTTTACAGAAAAACCGGAATACCTACGGGATATAGAAGGCAATGAATCAGAGATCAACTTTTACGACCACGGTATCGAACTCACTCGGCGCTTCAGGGCACTGAAATTTTACATGTCCATCAAGACTTTTGGGCTGGATGCTTTTCGCCAAGCCATTGATTACAATATTGCCTTAGCAGCAGCTACTGAGGCACACCTCCGGCAAAGTACGATGTGGGAAGTAGTGTCCCCCGCCACCTTGGCTATTATCAACTTTCGGTTTTGTCCCATTGGTCATACCTTCTCCGAGCAGGAATTGGATGCCATTAACCAACATATTGCACAGGGAGTGATGGAAGCTCGGCACGCCATCTTCGTGACAACCATCCTAAATAAGCAGGTCGTTTTGCGTATGTGTCTCATCAACCCGCGAACCACCATGGACGATGTGCTGGAAACGATGGCACTTTGCGAACAAATGGCACTCAAATGGTATCCGTTAAATAAAAATTAGGCAACTACTTAGTGTTGCTTATACATTAAGCATTATCTTTGAAGTGATTTAGAGGTTGTCTATATTTTTTTGATTGAGTGAAAGTGTGCACCGCATTGTAGCCAGTTGAGAGTATTTTAGACAAGTTTTTAAGCAACGGAATTCCCCTTGTTTCGTTATTTTTCCATACAGTAAAAAAATAAGCTATGTCCAACAAAGCAATGCTCATTATCCTCGACGGTTGGGGGCTAGGGCAGGTCGCAGCAGCAGATGCTATTGCGCAAGCGCCAACACCTGTATTTGACAACCTGTGGGCTTCTATGCCAAAGTCAACGCTCATCACTTACGGAGAGGAGGTAGGGTTACCGGATGGCCAAATGGGTAACTCCGAGGTTGGGCACTTAAACATTGGAGCTGGCCGTGTGGTGTATCAGGAATTGGCGCGTATCAACAAAGCGATACGAACGGGAGAACTGGCTCAAAACGAAAAACTGCTGGCGGCCATAGCATTTGCGCGTGCCAATAACCGCCCTATCCATCTCATGGGTTTAGTGTCTGATGGGGGCGTACACTCGCATACCAACCACCTGTTGGCACTCACCGATATTATTGAACAACAGGGGCATACTCACACCTTCATTCACGCATTCACCGATGGGCGCGACACGGATCCACAAGGTGGGAAAGGCTACTTGAAAGAAGTCCTTGATCACCTTGAAGGAAAATCTGCCCGTTTGGCCACTGTGGTGGGGCGGTACTTCGCTATGGACAGAGACAAGCGTTGGGAACGCGTCAAATTGGCGTATGACCTCATCGTCAAAGGCCAGGGCGAAACAACCACCGATGTACTGCAAACCATGAGTGATCGGTATGCAAAAGGGGAAACCGACGAATTTATCCAACCCATTGTGGTAGCCGATAAAGATGGCAACCTGCCTCCTGCCCTTCAAGATGGGGACGTACTCATTTGCTTCAATTTCCGCACCGACCGCCCCCGTCAAATATCAGAAGTACTGACGCAGCGCGATTTTCCTGACTTTGACATGCATAAATTAGACGTGAAGTACCTGACCATGACCCGCTATGATGAGACCTTTTCTCACTTAGAGGTGCTTTTTGAGAAAGGCGATCTTTCTAATACATTAGGAGCGGTATTGTCGAAGTTGGGAAAAACTCAAGTGCGCATAGCCGAAACAGAGAAATATGCCCACGTAACTTTCTTCTTCAACGGTGGCCGCGAAGAACCCTTTGATGGGGAAAGACGAATTCTAATCCCTTCCCCCAAGGAAGTACCCACCTACGACTTGAAACCAGAGATGAGTGCTGAGGGCATTACGGATGCCATCATCGCAGATATGCACGACAACCAACCAGACTTCATTTGCTTGAACTACGCCAATACCGATATGGTAGGGCATACGGGTGTGTTTTCTGCTGCCATGCAGGCCGCTGCAACAGTGGATGCCTGTTTGGGTCGCTTGATAGACACCGCCAAGGAGCTGGGGTACGAATGTCTGGTCATTGCAGACCACGGCAATTCCGACTACCTCATCAATGAAGATGGTTCGCCGAATACGGCTCATACTAAAAATTTGGTACCTTGCATCTTTGTCAATCAACGCGGCGGCAACTGGTCGGTTTCCAATGGAAAACTTGGTGATGTGGCACCAACCCTCCTTTGGATGATGGGGCTGGAAGCACCCGCTGAGATGGATGGCAACATTTTGATAAATCCTGCCTAATGTATAATAACAAGTTGCTTATTCTCCTATTCAGCTCCCTACTCTTCGTGGGAGGATGTGGAGCGGAACAAGTGCCTGAAGATGTGGCAGCCGCCACCCAAACAGCTTTCTTTTCGTTGGACGCTTTTATGGGGAAGGAACAAGTACGCCTGACCGAAAAAGGGGTCATCGTGACTAAAACCATTACTTTGAACGGTCAACAGGAGGAGCAAACCTTGAAAAATTTAGATCTCGACAAGGAATTTGCCCTTTTTCGCCAAGCAGACATCAACAAGGCTGCTTGGTACGATAAGTACGAGGTCGATTCCCTCTTCTTAGGCGATCAGTTGCAACGGTTGCGATATCAAGCAACGGATGAAGACTTAGATACCCGCTGGATTTAGATCGCTTTCCTGCCAACAGGTGAGGTAAGTAGGATTATTGTGGAAAAAGCAACGGCATCTCCCTTGGCTAAGGGAAGCCAAAAGTTAGTATATGAACCCCAAAGCGGCTACCGTATCTTCAATCAGCAGGAAAACCGAACGGGTAGCGAAACCGCCATACAGGTAGAAGGGAAATTCAAATTTGAATAGTGGAAGCATAGTCTCCGGATTGGGGAAACCAATCCGGAGGCTGCGTAAACGAGGATTGTTGACCATTCCTTTTTTATAAAAAAGTGTTCATAGTGCCAGGGGCATAGCCTCTTGGTCTAAAATGGAACGTCAATTGCGCAAATATAGCAAAAAAAATTAATATTATTGTTTTTTTTAATATTTCGATTTATCCAACAACGCTTTGGCAGCCACCATCTCTTCTGGGGTGTTGATATTCCGCAACCAAGTTGTATCGGCAGGGTTCACGATTTGGGCATCGCTATTGATGAGCACTTTGCGGGGGCAGCTATATCCCTGCGCTAAAAATTCCAACATCAGCGGGTAAGCTCGAGGTTCCCAAATGGTAATCAAAGGGTTCAGTACAACCTGTGTCGGCATTATGAAAAGCAGTAGCTACTGATGAAAAAGAGCGATTGGCAGTCAGTTGCTGAAGGGTATTTTCATCCAAGAAAGGCAAGTCGCATGCGATAACAAGCCAAGCCACATCAGGGTACTCCCTAAACGCCGACAATATGGCACCATAAGGCCCCAATCCTGCAAAAGTATCCTCAATGCACAAGCCATCGGGTGCATTTTCCTGCCCGGGGCGAATAGAATAAAACACTTCTTTGCAAGCTGTGCGCATGAGCTGAGCCACATATTCGCGTTGAGGTAGTTGCCCGCGATAGGCAATTGACCCTTTGTCGATGCCCATGCGCTGGCTTTTACCGCCGGCCAATACCAAACCATAAAGGGGCGGGCGAGCAGCCGTGAATTGCGCCCGCATCCACTGAATGATACCGTTAATATCACCCAGCGGCATCATGATGGGGAATCGCCCTTCCAAGTGTGTTTTCAAAAAATCGTATGGTTGTACCTGATTGTCCGTCGTCAGTATGAGTGCCACATCGGTCAATTTATCCAATTTGCGGGACAGGCTCTCTTGCTTGCGTGGGTCGAGAATGACAATTTGGCGTTTGCCATTGAAATGGTTGCCATTGATTAGCACGCCCTCTACGGAATGAAACCACGGCCTTACTTGAAAAAATTCATGGTTCACTTGCGTATCCAAGCGATGAAAGTCAATTTTGTCGGTAAAGACCGTGTGGCTTTCTTTAGGAGTTATAGCATCCGCACTATCACCTGCGGCGTGGTCTGCATCCGCATAACCCAACCTGAAATGAGGTGCTAGTGCTTGGATCAGACGAGCCGTTACATCTTGTATCACCCCACAAGGCGCACCTATAAACGCCCATTCATTTCGGTGAAAAGTACCGTAAGCTGGGCGGCGCAATGCCGTGTGTTTTTCATGTTGCTTGGCCATCGTTACACTAGTTTATAATCAGATTTACCACCCGTTTTTGACACCAAACGAGTAGTTTTAATGACAATGTCGTGGCTCATAGCCTTACACATGTCGTAAATTGTTAATGCAGCTACGGAGCAACCTGTTAATGCCTCCATTTCTACTCCCGTTTTGCCGGAAAGGCGTGCCGTGCAGGTAATCACCACTTCGCGTTGTGCATTGACCCTTATTTCCACGCCTACCTTTTCCAATGCTAAGGGATGGCAGAGGGGAATGAGGTCACTTGTTTTCTTGGCAGCCATCACCCCAGCGAGTATAGCCGTTTGGAAAACAGGGCCTTTTTTGGTGTAGATTTCATCATGCTCCAGCAAATCCATGATGGTATCGCCCAGCACTACAATACTCTCAGCCACAGCCTCCCTACGGGTAATATCCTTATGGCCGACATCTACCATGCCGGGATTGCCATCTTCATCGATGTGCGTCAATTTATTCACAGTGTTGACGATTAAGTTGATTATTTTGGCAAATATAGTGGTTGTATCACTGCTCTTAGGGACGAAAAAAAATAAATGATCCCATTTTTGGCTTGGCTTTATACACTAATCGTAGGAATACTTGCACAAAGCGTGTGCATAAAGACAAGCCTTCAGAAAAAATGGGATCAGTTATTTCCGTCAAATTACTTAGAGCGAAATCCCCCGTTTCCAAGGAATAAAGTCGTCTTGGCCAAGGCGCTCTGCTTGTGTGGTGTGGTAGCCGCTGGCTACGGCGATGAGTAGTTCCAGTAGTTCTTCGCCTTTTAGTTTTCACTCAAAATAGTTAATTTTCGCCCAGGCGGGCATTCCTAGACAACTTATAAATCAACTCAACATGTACCTCATTGCTATTATTCTTTTTTCCATTGTGTTAGTCGTTTTTTTGAGTGGAAAGGCAGGTTGGCATCCCGTATGGGCATTGCTGGCTGGGTGCTTTTGGGTAGGATGGGGCAGCGGTATGGGGGGAGGCGCAACTGTAAGCCTGATGGGGGAAGGCATGGGTAAAATGCTGCAAAATATTTTACTGATTGTTCTCTTAGGGGCTATGTTGGGCGTAGTATTAGAAGCCAGCGGTGGCGCTGTTGCCATCGCTACATCTTTATTTAAACGACTGGGCGGCAAAGTCCCCGGGCTTATATTGGCCTGTATGGGAGCCTTGGTAAGCATACCTGTTTTTTGCGATAGCGGTTACATTATCCTATCGCGACTCAACGACGCTATCAGCCGGCAAACGGGAGTGGCCAAACCCATCTTGGCTTTGTCGCTGGCAGGTGGATTATATACCACCCATACGCTTGTTCCTCCTACGCCTGGCCCTGTGGCGGCGGCTGGTAATCTGGGGATAGCTGATGCTTTGGGCTGGGTGATGCTATTGGGGTTATTGGTGAGCATTCCTACCATCCTTTTTGTATGGTGGTGGGCTGGTCGCGTGGGGGCAAAACTATCTCATATTACCACACAGGAGGAAATTGCGCCTAGCCATATCCCTGCTGCTTGGCGCGCTTATTTGCCTATATTGGTTGCCATCCTACTCATTGGAGGGGGTACCATCTTGCCCAAAGACACCCCTTTTATGTTTTCACACTACCACCTGTGGCATTAGGGGTAGCCGTCTTATTGGCCTTATTTCTTTTGGATGCTTCACATCAACACAATTGGACGGTATGGATGCAAAATGCGGTACAACAAGCATAGCCAGTACTCATCATTACAGCGATGGGAGGTGCTTACGGAAACGTTATTGCTTCCACCGGGATCAGAGAGTTGTTTACTACGATGCATATTCAGGATTGGCCAGAATGGATATGCTTAGCTATGGGGTTCGGTATGGCACTTTTTTTAAAACAGCCCAAGGGTCAAGTACAGCAGCTTTGGTTATTACCTCTTCTATTTTGGCACCACTCGCACCAGCATTCGGGTTTGTACAGCCACAGCAGATAGCGCTTTTGGTCGTGTCTATTGGTGCTGGTGGTATGGCCATAAGCCATGCCAACGACAGTTATTTTTGGGTGGTTTCCCAATTTGGCAATATCGCTCCTGATGATGCCTTTCGTTCTTATTCGCTCATGTCGCTAGGGATGGCACTACTGGCTTTTGTAACCGTTCTCTTATTGTATGGAATTATTTTCTAGTTGCGCAATGCAGCTCACGGACGGAAAAAATAAATTGTACAACTTTTGATTTGGAAAAATTTTCTAAATAATTGATTCCGATAACTATCGGAAGTGAAAAAGGTGAAATATATTCCTACCGCTAATAACTAATGAACGGCAAGGATTGTAGCCGTTCATTATAGTTTAATTGCAGTATGTAGTAGCCAGCAGGTAGTTCATTCCTTTCTATAATCGTATCATCCATACCTTCTACTATACATCTGCCGTCTGTAGAGAGTACCTTCCAGCGATAAGTGTCGGGTGGTGTGCCATTCCAAAGGATAGACAAAGGTACACCAGAGGGTACGGGATTAGGGGTGATAGATGCTGCGGATGCTGGAGTGGCTGTATTGACGGTAGGCGTTATTGGAGTGGTTACCGAGAAATATTGCTCCTCCAAGGCACCAAACGCTCCGCCTGACAATATGGGAGATCCTCCGGGAATGCGTAGGCGGTAGAATCCATTGCCATAGAGGCAGCACATCCCATCGGCATAATCGTCGAATACTCTCAGTTGGTAACATCCATCATGTGGCAAATAAATAGGAACAACGAAAAATTGATTGCTCTCATAAGCACCAGGATCGGTAGATAGGCGATCTGTGCACCTCCCTCCGTTTCTGCTACAACCGAGTTGCCTCCTGATGCGTGCAAAACGCCTGCTTCATCAATGATTTCCAGTAAGTTTCGTGCCCATAAGCATCGGTGCGTATTGCGATTTCTAAGGTGTGTTCCGATACCTCTGGTGCCACGGAAAAGGCATGTTGTTTGCTATTATTGACAACAGTAGGATCTGGTACGTGGTTAGGGTTTTGTAAAGTAGCAAACAAAACCTGCTCAGTGAATCCAGTAGTTGGCCATAAGGCTGGAAGCGACACTTCGGTGGTTTCAAAATTACCGAGGTATCCTGTCCACGTATAAGTCTGTACTATGCCATCGACAATACCGTAATCCACTTCGCAATAAGTGAGAGGTGAGGCGCCATTATTTCTGATGATTAAGCTAGGTGCTATCGCTTCATTGCAAAGATCCGTAGGAGCTAAGACAGCTTCCAAAAAACAATCGGAATCTAAATGTGTGTGCAACTCAGGAACAACGCTAATGCCATTCAATACCTCCATTTCATTTTCTGTAATGAAAGCTACAATTTCTATCTTGAGGGGATCAACCACAATATCTCGGTAGGATTCGGGTAGCTGTAAATCATATACTAATGACCCAAAAGAAGCGGGCTGTGTATGGGTAATGAGATGCCCGTTGGTGCCCGTTATGAAATCCCTTACAACATGTTGGTGTGCATAGTAATTGCCCTGTTGCCCGCCATGTTGGGGAGCTAGCAGGTCGTTTTGCAGGACGGCAATATGAAGTCTATTATTAGCTTGGTTCGCCGATGCTGTATAATAGTATTCTACATGGAGTTCCAATTCGAGCGTAGCGACATTAAGGTTGGCCGTGGCGGCAATATTTACGGGTGCTGGCTGCTGAAGGATAGTGGTCACTGCTTCGTTCCATTCTGTTCTACTCAAAGCGGAGGTGCCTGGTGCGCCTTGTTCAAGCCCAGAAAACACCCGCCGATTGACCATTGCAGCAGGGTATCCTGCCAATTGGGATAATCCCTCCACATACTCCCCGTAATCACTCCCTAAGTCCGGATCGTTGCCAATAGGTACTGCATAAGAGCCAGTTTGGTAATTAAGTAGCACTAATTCGTCGCCTAGCACTTCTTCCATTTCGGCTATAATCTGGTGTCCATGCGGGCAATAGACGCAATAAATCCCACCGAATTCTTCCAGCACAGCTCTTTTATAGGTAGGGTTGGTGCCAACAATAGTCTGCCCATACAGCCCAATGACTGCAAAGGAAGCCAAGAAAACTAGTAATGCACTTATACTGCGTTGAAACATAGTTCAAAGCTACTGTAAATAGTCGAAATAGGAATGACTTATTGCTGACAAAACAAAAGAGACATAGTAATTAGAGGTTATGTAGGAGAATTTTGTATGCGCTTCAAATATCTTTTTACGCCATGCTGCGTCAGAGAACCATTTTAGACATACTCTTCAAGCGTTTTATCCGATTCCTTTATATAAGAAAGGGCTAGATCAATTTTACCCCATACTCTTAGGTGAAAACTCAAACCTCAGAAAGAGCAGTACGCTATTTTTACATACGCTTATTTCTTCCTACCAAAATCTGCGGGTATCTCCCCCCAGTATTCCGTTTCCCACTTTAGTATGGGGTTTCGCCAAGTATTGCCTTTTAGCCACGCCTCCCCACGGTCTATCAACTCGTACAGCCCCTCCGTGCGGTGGTTGCGTTCCAAGGTGGTTTTCGCTTTCTTGTTGCGCACCCACGCTATCGCCGTAGCCGAATCCGTGTAGATGGGCAAGTCGGGCAAATTTTGCTTTTGCAGCAGTGCCAGCGCATGCACAATCGCCAGAAACTCACCTATATTATTAGTACCCCAATCAAACGCCTTGTGAAAGATGCGCTCCCCCGTGCGCGTATCCACCCCTTGGTATTCCATCAACCCCGGATTGCCGCTGCATGCTGCATCCACCGATATGCTTTTCCACACTATGGCCGATTGTGGCACCGCCACTTTGCGCTTAGCGCCTTTACTGCCGCCCCCATAAGCACTCACCCCTTGTTTCAGCGCCTTTTCAGCCAGCTCGCGGCTCTCAAAGCTTTTATACAGCGCCCCCTTGTAGCCATCTATCTGCGCCTGAGCTGCCGGCCAAGTGTCGAACACCCCTGGCTGGTGGCCTTTCCATACCACGTAGTATTTCTGTTGTTTTGCCATTGCGCAAAGGTAAGAAATGGTTAACATCCACTCATTCCAAAATTTCGTTCTTGTCATGGGCCGCCCCGTTCCCGGACAAGCCGGGCGGGGCCGCGTGCTTCGCCCGCTCGTCCTTGGTCGCTCCGCGCCCCGTGCTTGCTGCTCCGCAGCGCGCACCAAAACCACACCTTTTGGCATCTATATGTTTACGAGACAGGCTTTGGAACACTATTTCGTATATTGCGGCCTCAAAAGAGAGGTTCGGATGTTTATTGATACACATGCACACTTGTACGCCAAGGCTTTTGACTCCGACAGAGAAGCCATGTTGACGAGAGCCCACGCTTCGGGCATCACCCACTTTTTGCTACCCAATGTGGATAGCGATTCCATCGAAGCCATGTTGGCCTTGGAAAGCCGCCATCCCGAAAGTTGCTTAGCTATGATGGGCTTGCACCCCTGCTCGGTGAAGGAGAATGTCGAACAGGAACTCGCCACCGTGCGTGCTTGGTTGGACAAACGCCCCTTCATCGCCATAGGTGAAATTGGTATCGACCTTTACTGGGACAAGACCTTCTTTGAACAGCAAAAAGAGGCTTTTCTCCAGCAAGTAGCATGGGCCTTGGAGCTTGACTTGCCCATCGTTATCCACGCACGAGAGTCCATGGATATCCTTATCGACTTGGTACGAAACGTGGGCGATAACCGACTCAGAGGGGTGTTTCATTGCTTTACGGGTACGGCAGCGCAAGCCGAATCGATTATGGAAATGGGCTTTTATCTCGGCATTGGAGGGGTCGTCACCTACAAAAATGGCGGGTGGATAAAACTTTGCAAGAAATTTCTTTAGACAAAGTCATCCTGGAAACAGATGCTCCTTATTTAGCCCCCGTACCCTATCGCGGCAAGCGCAATGAAAGTGCTTATGTAGCCGAAGTAGCTACTAAAGTGGCGCAGATCAAGGACTTGCCTTTAGAAAGAGTGGCGGAAATTACTACCCACAATGCCCGTACATTATTCCGTTTGCCTTGATTTAGTGTCTTTTCTTCGCCTTCCTTATGTTAACTTTGCGTAACGATTACACAAAGTATTTTACATATACAGGGAAAAAATTTTGTTTATTAGGTTCTTTTTACAATTTTTGCAATTGCAAGTAAATGTCTGAAACCTGAAAAGACTTCACGGAGAGGTGCTCGAGTGGTTGAAGAGGCACGCCTGGAAAGCGTGTATGCGGCAAAACCGTATCGAGGGTTCGAATCCCTTCCTCTCCGCGCAAAACAATAAAATCTTACTTTAAACAAAATCGTAAAACCTCGTTGGCTATGCGAAAGTTATTTATGCTGCTGTTCATTATGGGTATGGCAGTTTTCACGGTTACAACCGTACAAGCACAAGATGGATCCGTTACGGATCAAGCAGGACAGGTAGTGGATGATGCAGCTGATGCTGTTGACGATGCTGCTGAAGCCGTAGAAGAAGCGGTTACCACCGCTATCTCGGAAGTAAACGAAGGCGAAGCTCCTACCATGTTCCAAGTGTTGAAGAAAAACTTCATCGATGGTGACTGGAAGTTCATGAGCCTTGTATTGATCACCCTTATTCTCGGTTTGGCGTTCTGTATTGAGCGTATCCTTACCCTGAACTTGGCCACTGCCAACACCGACAAGTTGCTACAGCGCATCGATGAGCGCTTGGCATCTAAAGATGTAGCAGGAGCTATGGAGGTGTGCAAATCCACTGCTGGCCCTACGGCAAGCGTATTGTACGAAGGCCTGCGTCGTTCTAACGAAGGTCCAGAAGCAGTAGAAAAAGCAATCGTTTCTTACGGTAGCGTACAGATGGGTCTTTTGGAGCGCGGTTTGGTGTGGATTTCACTTTTCATCGCCATCGCCCCGATGCTTGGGTTCATGGGTACGGTAATCGGTATGATCGAGGCCTTCAACCGTATCGAAGCAGTAGGTGACCTTTCTCCAGCGGTAGTTGCCGGTGGTATCAAAGTGGCCCTTTTGACTACGGTATTCGGTCTGGTAGTAGCCATCATCCTTCAGATTTTCTACAACTACATCGTTAACAAAATCGACGGTATCGTTAACCGCATGGAAGATGCTTCCATCTCTTTGGTTGACATTATGGCCAAGAACAAAGTATTTTAATTAGTCACCTCCTAAACTATCTTCCATGTATAATTTTTTAAGTAAACACGGACAGTTAGCAGCGTTCCTGCTGGGGGTGGTACTGGTTTTAATATTCCTTGCCATTGCTGTTCCAGGTGCAGGGAACTACAACTTTGCTGATATGGACGATGCCGAAATATTCGGTGTCAATGTCTTCAATTTCGGTATCTTAGCTGCAGGCTTCCTTACGATTGTTAGCGCAGCAGGTATGGTGCTTTTCGGCTTGTTCCACGTATTATCCAACCCCAAGGCATCCATGAAGGGTATCATTGGTGTGGCGGTATTGGCGGTGGTGTTGTTCTTGTTCTACAATATGGCACAAGGCACAGCAGACCACGACAGCATCCAGGGAGCAATCGAGAACTATCAAACCTCCGCAGAAGGCCGTTTCATCTCAGAAGGCAACCTCAAATGGATAGGCGGTGCCATCCGTTTAGGCATCCTTATGTCGTTGTTGGCTTTCGTAGCATTGATCGTTATGCCCATCATTTCTCCTTTTATTAACCGCGTAAAATAATCCTTATCATGGCAAAGACGAGTTCCAGAAGCAGGATGAACAACGAAATCAATGCCGGTTCTATGGCCGACATTGCGTTCCTCCTCCTGATCTTCTTCTTGGTAACCACCACCATTGCTGAGGATAAGGGTATCCTCGTAAAGCTACCACCATGGTCGGATGAGGAACCGGACATTACGCAGTTGAAAACGCGCAACGTGTATTCGGTACTGGTAAACGCCCAGAACCAATTGCTCGTTCGTGGCGAAGAAATGGATATCGACGAGTTGCGTGATAAAACCGTTGAGTTCATCTCCAACCCTCAGCAAAGGGAGGATTTGGCCGAAGCGCCCAATAAAGCCATCATTTCGCTCAAAAATGACCGCGGTACCAGCTATGGTACTTACTTAGAGGTGTACAACGAGCTCAAAGCCGCTTACTACGCGCTTTGGGATGAGTTGAGCCGCCAAAAGTTCGGTGTTCCCTACAGCGATGATATGCCCGTGGCGCAGCAGAAAGCAATCAAGGACGAAATTCCTTTTGTAATCTCCGAAGCCGAACCTACCAGCTTTGGTGACGAACAGTAAGTATCGGAACTACCAGATATTTTGTAACTATCAGCCCTAAAAGCTGATTCAAACAACGCAGAAATGTCTAAATTTAAGAAAAAAAGGGGAAAAGCGAATCCCGCCATCTCCACGGCATCACTGCCGGACATTATCTTCATGTTGTTATTCTTCTTCATGGTGGTAACGGTACTACGTGACTCCGAGTTGAAGGTAAAAGTGACCACTCCCTACGCCACGGAATTGACCAAGCTTGAGGAGAAGTCGCTGGTAAACTACCTTTACATCGGTCGCCCGGTGAAGAAGTACCAAGCTATTTATGGTACCCGCCCCCGCCTACAGTTAGGCGATGCTTTTTCTACAGTAGATGATATTCCACTGTTTTTGGAAAAGCATAAGGTGAAAGTACCTGAAAACAAAAGAGCACGTATCACCTCCTCCCTCAGGGTGGACGGAGAAGTAACCATGGGTATTGTGCAGGATGTGAAAATAAAACTGCGCAAGTCCGGACAGCTAAAAGTAAACTACTCAGCTAAGAAACGGCCGAGCTAAGATTGCTATAAACGAAGCATATAAAAGCCCTCTAACCTTTGGTTGGAGGGCTTTTTTTTAAAGGATAGATCAATAGACATCCAATCCAAACGCGTCGAATATATCCTCAAATTGATATATTGTAACTATACCCGTCCTTTTTTTGCGTGGGCTTTTTCGCAGGGGAAGACACCACCGTATATTGCACCGACGGGCTTTCTGGCACAGGCATCGCAGGAGGCGTGGGCTGCACAGGAACAGCCGCTTCTTGCCGCGCCCCTTGCTTGAAGTGGATATTAATTGTTTTGTGATAGATCGTTTTTACCCCCCGATTGCGTGGCACATCAAACTTCAACAAATGGACAACCCGCACCGCCTCTTCATCGCATCCATACCCCAAATGATTTACAACGTGTGCACCTGTTACCTTACCCCGAAAATCAATATCTAATCTTACGCGTACAGTTCCTTCAATTCCTGCTTTCCTTGCTTCTTCGGGTATTTGCAACTGTGATTTCAAAAATTCTAGCATCGCCTTATTACCTCCTGGGTAAGAAGGCGTTATAAAAAAACTTTCCGGCTTGCGTTCTTTTTTCATATAAATTACGCTTGAGCTATTGCTCTTTTATGAAATTTCACTTACCTTAATGGCACGTAAAGGGACGGGGAAAATAAACGGTACAACTTTTAATTCGGAAGATTTTAGAAAAAGTTGCACGGTTTGTTTCTGTCTAATTACAAAGGTAGCAAGAAATTATAACAGTCGCTACCCAAAGCCTATTGCACACAGTGATGGTATGGATATAGGAGGGTTCATGACATATTTGCAATACGAGAAGCGGTTTTCAGACCATACACTGAAAGCTTACCGTACTGATTTAGAGCAGTTGGCCTCATTCCTTACGGAAGTTTACGGTGTCTGTGATTGGCTCGGCCTTAGTGCTGCCCAGTTGAGAACATGGATGGCGGCTCTCTCTGAAGAAGGGCAAGAACCCGCTACTATCCGCAGGAAACTTTCTGCCGTCAAATCTTTTTTTCGCTTTTGGCGCAAGCAAATGTCTGGGTTGCAAGACCCTACTAAAGGCATACAGACACCCAAACTAAAAAAAAGGATGCCTGTGACGGTGGATGTCACTTCCCTATCCTACCTGCTGGCCTCTTTTCCAGTGGAGGACGATTTTTCCATCGCCCGCGATAAGTTGATCTTGGAACTGCTTTACGGCGTGGGGCTACGGCGGTCGGAACTGTTGGCACTCACTGAAGCTGATATTGCACCTCAAGAAATGAGGCTAAAAGTAATGGGTAAGGGAGGAAAGGAACGACTTTTGCCCTACGGTGCTGCCGTAGCAAAAGCCTTGGAGCGGTATATTGGTTACAAGCGACAACTATTTCCAGCTATAAATTTATTAATTTGCACGGACAAGGGCAACGCTCCTTGTCCAAAATGGTTATATAATAAAGTGAAGCAATATTTGGGTACAGTGCCACATTTGGAGCGCGCCAGTCCCCACGTATTGCGACATTCGTTTGCTACTCACCTTTCGGATGCAGGTGCCGACCTAAATGCAGTGAAGGAATTGTTGGGGCATACCAGCTTGGCAGCTACCCAAGTTTATACCCACAATTCCATCGAAAAACTGAAACGGGCCTACAGCCAAGCACATCCGAAAGCCCGTATGGATGAATAGCGGAAGGCGAGGGGGGATTGTGATAGACCTGTTTTTTGCTCGCAGGCATTTCGGCTTTTCAAGCCTTATGTTTTAGCAAAAGATAAAAACCCATTCACACCACCCAAAGTACTTCCATTTTATTATACCGAACCGATCAACGCCGGTTCACAAATTGTTGAATATGAAAGTGCACACCGAATCAGTACATTTCACAGCCGACCAGAAGTTGGTTGAGTTTATTGAACGCAAACTCGGAAAGTTAGACCAGTTTTTCGACCGAATTATCGATGCCAGAGTGTATCTGAAATTAGAGAATTCAGGGCAAGTAAAGGATAAAGTAGTTGAAATAGTCCTGTCTGTACCAGGTGAAACCATTGTAGCTAAAGAGTCGGACAAAACGTTTGAAGCGGCCATCGACAAGCTGACGGACGTATTGAAAAGGCAACTCATTAAATATAAAGACCGCATGAGGGAGGCTAACTAATTGCTGTAACTCAACAACCCGAGAAAAAGACGGCATCCTGTCCATAAGAGATAGGATGCCGTTTTATGTTTTACTACTTTCCAAAGCGAGAGGAAGCAGATGATTGGGCTGCTTTTTCCTGCCCTTTTTGAATAGCTTGAGGGTCGTAATGGACGTGAATGTTGATATAAAGCGCACGAGCCAACCGGAATATATACACAAAAAAGATTCCGAGTATGACCAACAGTGCCGCAAAACTGGCCATAGTACTCCAGCCTAACACCCAGTGGTACAAACAACACAAACCCAATAGAGAAAAACCCTGTAAAAATGTAAGAGATGAACATGGCACCGTAGTAAAAACCAAGGTTCAGGAAAAAAATCTTCATTACACTTATCGCAGCGCTCCTTCATCTCAAAGGGCTGGTTGAAACTGAAGCTGCCGTGTTCAAACATATCACTCTCATGGCAACGAGGACACTTGACACCCAAAATACTGTACAGTTTGCTTCCTTTACCGAACATACACCTACCTATTTTTTGTTTGCAAAGGTGGAAAAAAAGTCAATGAATATTGTGATACACATCACTAATCAGGTATTTGTAGCTATTGTTTATCGTTCGTACCCCTCCAAGAAAGAGGAAGTCGAAAAACTGCGTTTCTTTGCTGTGTTTTCCTGTAAAAGCAGGCATAAGCACAATCGATCATGCAATTTGTTTATCCAACATTCCTCTGGGCATTGCTGGCGTTGGCCATTCCCATCATTATCCACTTGTTTTACTTTCGCAGGTTCAAGCGAGTATTATTTACGAATGTTAAGTTTTTGCGGGAAGTAAAAGAAGAAACCAGCATGCGTTCGCGATTGCGCAACCTACTGGTGTTGGCGATGCGTCTGCTGGCGTTATTGTTTTTGGTGCTGGCATTTGCACAGCCGTTCATTCCCCAAAGCCAGGATGTGAAGACGGGCACGAAGGCCGTCAGCATCTTTGTGGACAATTCTTTTAGTATGAACGCGCTGAGTCAGGACGTGCCTTTGCTAGAAAAAGCCAAGCAACGCGCCAGAGAAATCATACAGGCGTATGGCGTGGAAGATCGCTTTCAAGTATTGACGAACGACTTTGAAGGCAGGCATCAGCGCTTGGTGGGCAAGGAAGAAGCCTTAGCGCTTATCGATGAGATACGCACAGGCCCCGCCGTTCGCCCCCTTACGCAGGTGACGGCTCGCCAACAGCAAGCACTCAATACAGGCAATGCCGTCCACGAAGTAGTGTACCTCATATCGGACTTCCAACGCAATATTACCGACCTCGAAAACTGGACGGACACCCTGACCGATTTAACCGTCATCCCCCTTCAAGCTGTGCAGGAACGCAATGTGGCACTGGACTCCGCTTGGTTTGAAGCACCCGTGCCTTTACTCAACCAGAACAACCGCTTATTGGTACGCCTCCGCAACTTCACCAATGAGGATGTGGACAACGTTCGCTTGAGTGTACAATACAATGGCCAAGAAAAGCCAGAAGGCATCTTGGAAGTACCCGCACAAAGTACCGTGATCGACACGGTGAATATCAATATCAGCCAGCCCGGTTGGCAAGATGTCACCCTTTCCATATCTGATTACCCCATCCAATTCGACGACCAATATCACCTCAGTTTTCGGATTGCAGAAAAGATTCGGGTACTGGTCATAGGAGGCGATAATGGCAACCGCTTTTTGCGGGCGGCTCTGCAAGGCATCAGTGTTTTTGCTACCGATTATATATCGGGTGCTGGTGTTGATTACAGTGCATTTGCCAATTATCAAATGATTGTGCTGGAAAATTTACAGCAAATATCCACCGGTTTGGCCAATGAGATTAAACAGTACGCTGCGCAAGGTGGCAATGTATTGGTACTCCCTCCACAGGCCGCGGATTTGGGAAGTTACAACGGTTTTTTAGGTACTTTGCCCGCCAATGAACTGCGCCCTTTTGAAGCCGTGGTGCGCAATGTAGGCACCGTGAATACAGAAGAATTTGTTTTCAACGATGTGTTCGAAAATCGCTCTGCCAGCCTCAAACTACCCACTACACAAGGTAATTTTCCACTGACACGCTTCAATGGCAGACAGGAAGAGGTGCTGATGTCTTACCGCGATGGTACTCCGTATTTAGTGAAATACAAAACCGACCAAGGCCATGTCTATCTGCTGGCGGCCCCTGTGGATGAGGCGGTAAATGATTTAGTACAGAATGCGGAGATATTTATCCCTATGCTCTACAAAATGGCCATTTCAGCCGGCACAGCTCGGCCTTTGGCCTACACCATTGGCGAAGACGAGGTCATCGAAACCAATCACCAAGTGCTGTCGAACGAACTAGTGTATAAAATCCGCAATCCGAGGGAGGAGTTTATTCCTGAACAACGAATTGTGGGTACAAAGGTGTTCTTAGGTATCAACCAACAGGTAAGCACAGCGGGGTTCTACGAATTGTTCCTACACGCCGAAGAGCCTTTAGATCATCTGGCATTTAACTACGATCGACAGGAATCGGATTTGGCTTACTACCCCCCCACGGAACTCAAAGAACGCTTAGGTACTCAAGTTGACATGATCGACACCGCCAACGACAATGCCATCTCCACGGAGATCAGCGAACGCAGCCAAGGTATTGCACTTTGGAAATGGTGTATTCTGCTGGCGTTATTATGGTTGGCTGCCGAAGTGTTGCTGTTGCGCTTTTGGAAGGTATAAGCTAATGCTATGGCCGTAAAATGATAATAAATGCAGGTTAACAAGGCCTCCCTACTGGCTCAATTAGAACAAGTTGCTCAACTGGGACGTGCTACTCGCTGGCAACGTATGCTATATAGCCCGAGCCGCTACATCAGTGCTATGTATTTTCGGGAAGTTATGTATCGGTTTACACGCCAACCCAAGCAGGTCACGGCCCAGACTTTTTATGGTATCCCGCTGCAAGTAGCATTACCCTCTGGCATGGACATCTACCTAACGGGAGGTAAAACCCACGATTCGGAGATACGCTTGGCGAAATGGATGATTGGTTATATATCCGAAGGCGATACCGTAGTCGATGTGGGTGCTCACTACGGCTACTTCACCATGTTGGCCGCCCATCTGACTGGTGGAAAAGGGCAAGTAATTGCCTTCGAAGCAGCACCCCATACCTTTGATATCTTCTCGCAAAATGCAGCCCCTATTAATTATGTCAAAGCGGAGCATGCTGCCGTTGCTGACCAAGAAGGTGTTTTGCCTTTCTATGAGTTTCCCAACCAGTTTGCAGAATACAATACTTTTCACAAAGAGCAATTTGAAAAAGCTCCTGGTACGTAAACAATTCGCCCACAGAAGTGCAAGTACCAACAGTAGTACTGGATCGGTATCTAACAGATAACAAGTACGTACCTACTGTTATCAAAATAGATGTAGAAGGGGCAGAGTGGGAGGTTATCAACGGATTAACCCAGACACTTACTCAATATTCACCCGCCGTGGTAATGGAATACTTGAGTACAGGCAGAGGCAACGAAAGCCACCAACGCGCTGCGGAACATATGTTGTCCTTGGGTTACACGCTCCACGCCATAGGATAAAAGGAGAGCTAAAGGGTATTTCTCAGGCCGATGAGTATTTGTCCGCTTATGGTTTGGAGTCGGATAATGTGATCTTTGTAAAAGCACAAAAATAAACTGCCCCGTTTTTGGCTCAGAAGTATTTTATGGAATGGTAATTTTCCTACTTTGCAGCAGCCTTCCTTGATCGTTATACAACCCTGCGACATACCAACCTTTGGGCAGGCTTTGCAACGCTACGCTTTCATCCCCTGCTATACGGTTTGTTTGCAAAGTCGCCCAATGGGATCATAGATGCGTAGCAGGTACCGTTCTGCTGTACTCGATTGAACCGTTATGGTGTTTGCTGTATAGGAGATGGTTACGGGAGATTGCGCGGATTCTTGTTCTGTTTAGGTAAAGTCAATGGTAATCAAAAACACGGTGCCATGTTTTTGAATAGAGGTTAAGTAGGAGAATTTTGTATGCGCTTCAAATATCTTTCTACGCCATGCTGCGTCAGAGAACCATTCTAGAGTATGTCTGAAATTACCTCAATTGGCAATCCCCATAGCTATCTGCTTAGCCGACACACGGTCAGCCGAGATCGACTGCGCTTTCGCTTCGCGGCTACTTCGTGGTCTGCCTCGATATTTATCCATAATTCACGTCGTTATACACCTATCCCACATTTCGCACTCCCGATAGCTATCGGGATCCAATATTTTGCACATATACACCTTTCCCACACATACACACATACACATATACACACATTCCGCGCTAAGGGGCTGGAGGGGTAACTCCCGACCATCGGGAGGGACGAGCGAATAGCGAAGCCCGGAAGCACCTGACCCCGCCCAGTTCGTACGACGGAACCCCAAAAGAGGATGCGGGGGAGCGCCCTAACTATTATTTGAACTATTCAGTAGTTTGATAAGAAAAAAAATCATTACTTTGGTGTCTTCCTAAGCAAGTTAACACACATCCATTCACGCAATCGATCCAATCCACATGCTCCACGCTTCGGAATTTAGCTGGCGGGAGGTGCCTTTTGGGCGCTTAGTACTACTGCTGGGGGCTGGTATTTTTGTGGGTTATGAATGGATACCCGGCGAAGCAGTGCCTATACAATTGAGCGGGGGCGTGTTGTTGGTGCTTCTGTTCCTTGGTTTGCTTGCTTATAGCCGTTCGTTGCGCCCCAACGCCAACCTTGCATTAGGGGGTATTTTGCTGATTTGGGTACTGGCATTGGGTATTTGGCGAGTGCACAGCCATCATCAATACAACGATTCACAACATTTTTCGCATCAATCGTGGTTTCAAGAAGATAGCCTATTGTTGTGGCAAGGTGTAGTCACCGACAGGCGTGTATCTGGGGAGCGTACTCGGTTGGAAGTGGCCGTTACCGCTAGCTGCCCGCAGCGTGCCACGACCTCGCCCGCAAAAGGCAAGCTGCTATTGTACATGGATGCTGCTACCATGCGGTCTTTACCTGTTCCGGGGCAGTATATCCAATTCGCAGCGGCTGCCCGGGTTATATCACCTGCACTCACTCCGGATGCTTTCGATTTTGCAGCCTTTCAGCGCAAACGAAATGTATTCCATCAGGCTTCTGTAGCTGATGATCAATGGGTGTTGCTACCCGACAAAAGGTATTTGCCTTGGTTGGCTTGGCAAAGTAGAGAGCGGTTGTTGCGTATTCTACAGACTTGGTTGCCAACTGGCTCCAACGAGTTGGCGGTGGCTTCGGCGCTCAGATTAGGGAAGCGGGACGAACTCAGTGCGGAAGTCCGCAATGCTTACAGCGAAACCGGTGCCGTACATGTACTGGCTGTTTCCGGTTTGCATCTGGGTTTTATTGCCTGGGGATTGGGGCGGCTGCTTAGCTTGGGGCCGCTGTACCAAAGGCGGTTCCGATGGTTGCGCTTTTTCCTTACTTTAGTGGGTATCTGGGCGTTTGCCTTGCTCACGGGTATGGCTCCTTCCGTGATGCGTGCTGCCACCATGTTCAGCTTTGTGCTGCTGGGGCAAACGATAGGGAGGACTATCAGCATTTACAATTCATTGGCAGCGTCGGCATTTTTGCTGCTGATGATCGACCCTTTTTTATTGTTCGATGTAGGGTTTCAACTATCTTACTTAGCACTATTGGGTATCGTATTCTTCCAACCGCGCATTTATAAGCTCATCTTTGTACCTAATCGCGTCCTCAACTATGTGTGGAATCTTACCAGTGTTGGTGTTGCAGCCCAGTTGGCTACTTTCCCGATTAGCATCTATTATTTTCATCAATTTCCGCTTTATTTCATGCTGTCGGGCGTGGTGGTGGTAGTGGCTGCATCGTTTATATTGGGATTGGGCATTTTTTTATTTCTTACGCATTGGTGGCCGCTACTGGCGGGGGGCGTTAGTTTTATACTGCATGGCATTATTTGGCTAAACAACGCTTTTATCTTCCAAATTCAGCAATTGCCCGGGCATTTGCTCACGGGCATCTGGATTACGGATGGAATGCTGGTCGGTTTATATTTGGCACTGCTATTCTTGGCCATCTATCTCGTTTGGCCCAAAGCGAAGTGGATGATGGTCGGATTGGCATCATTGGTCGTCGTATTCGCACTTCAGTTGACTCAATCGAGGGAACAGCACCAACAAAAGCGAATCGTTATTTATCACCAATACAAGCAATCGGTTATAGATGTCTTCGACGGCGGCCTGCGCCACAGCATCAGTACGCTACCTGAAAATGACCCGGCATTGGCTTTCGGTGTGCAACCCCATCGGCAGAAAAGTAAGTCCCAAGTCGATTCGCTCCGAAAACCGCATTGGTACGACCAACATCCCTTTGTATATGGTTTCTACCACCATCGCATTGCCATTTTAGACAGGGAATTTTTTAAAAATACGCCACGCCAGCCCATAGCGGTGGATATTGCTTTGGTGACGCAAAGCCCCTACAAGGACTTGGCCGAAATGTCACACCACGTTCAAGCCAACGTGTGGGTCTTTGACGGCTCCAATTTCCCGGGAAGGGTGGAAGCATGGAGGGTGGAAGCAAAAACTTTGGGTATCCCAACCCATTGGACAGCTAAGGAAGGGGCGTTTAGGAAGGATTTTTAAAAACTGCCCTATCCGTTTTTTGAGAAAGCCATAACTATACTCTTATGAAAAACTCCTTTCTCTACTTCACCCGCACCGAGCGCATCGGCATCCTAAGCCTGATGGTCGTATGCTGTATCTTGTGGGTAGCACCGCGTCTGTTGCCGGATGCTAGCGACGCTCCGCCTACCGACTTTAGCGAATTGGCACAATTACTCTCCAACCAACAACAAGATACGGATACCCACTCCGATGCCAACCCTATCGCTGCTACCTCTGCCCCCGCACCTTTCGACCCCAATGCGGCCACCCCTGCGCTATTGGCGGCAGCAGGCGTGGGTGAAAGAGGCATTAAGTCGTGGATGGGGTATTTATCCAAAGGCGGCCAGTTCCGAAAGCCTGCGGATGTGGATAGATTTCGAGGTCTTTCAGAACAGGAAAAAGAACAACTCCTACGCTGGTTGGTCTTCGATTCCGACCCATCAACTGCTTCCTTCCAAAAAACGACAACCCCCTCCACAGCAACGCCCATCTACTTCGACCCCAACGAGGTGAGCAAAGAACAGCTTGTGGCAATGGGCGTACCCCCAAAAGTAGCCTCCAACTGGCAGAAGTTCCTGCAAAATGGCGGCTCCTTCAAAAAAGCTACCGACATCCGCAAAATTTACGGCATGACCGATGCCGTTTACGATCTACTACTGCCTTTTGCACAAATGACAACTGCCCCCATCGCCGCAGCCAACGGCATACCCAATGAAGCCCCCTCCCTATACGAAGCTACCCGAAAAAATATCATCATCGACATCAACAAAGCTACCGCCGAAGATTGGCAGCAATTGCGTGGTATTGGCCCCGGATACAGCAAACGCATCGTCAGCTATCGCGATAAATTGGGTGGATTCCACAGCGTGGAGCAAGTGGCAGAAACCTACGGGCTACCCGATAGTACCTTCCAAGCCATCTACCTACAACTAAGACCCTCCGCCATCTATCGACCGCTGCACATCAATTCCGCTGATGAAACAACCTTGGCCGCTCACCCCTATCTCAATTGGAATGAAGCCCGCGCCATCGTTAACTACCGTAAGCAACACGGTGCGTTCACGAATGCAGAGAGTTTGTCGAAACTATACGCCTTGAGTGCGGAAACAAGAAGCAAAATGGCTCCTTATTGGGTATTTGATTAGCCCGGGTAAAAGCATCTACCAAACGGAAAAAGGGGCAAGCTTACGCCTGCCCCCTGTCAACAATCCAATCGTTTTCCGATTTGTGCCAATTGGATCTTTTCTAACCCACCGGAAATTCCACTTTCCCGGTGGATAGGCATTCATCAAAAGTAACTACTTAGGTAGTGCGCTTTCGAGCTAAAAAAGAAGATTTTTTCGACTGACAAAGCTCATTTGAGGAGTCATAGCAGCGCTATGGCGACGAGAATAGCTGCCGTCAGGTGGAAAAAGGGCTTTTTTAGCCGAAATTTGGTACTACCTAAGTAGTTACATCCAAAATTAAAGTGCCCCAATCATCATGCTCAGGGTTGTTTGTACTCCTTCGCGTGGAACACCATAGACCGCAGTCTCTGGGTGGAATGCTACCCATGAGAACCAATACATGCTGGCTGCTGGCAACATATTGCCTGCTTCATCGGTGACGTAAGCTGCGTTGGCGTCCGGTAAAAATTCAATGCGGATAGGCTGGCCATTCAATTCGTCTGTTGTGATATGATCTTCCGCTGCGGCCAATGCCTATAGGGTATGCTTTGTAGGTGCCATCTACCTCACACCCAGTACCCGTTCCTTCACGCCCATTCGTTTATCGCTGTGGTTCAGCGGAAACATCAACCTGTCATTGGTAGCATAGTGGGCGTAGGCATCCAGATCGTAGTTGCGGGTATAGCCTGTTTCTTTCGATAGTACCAGGGTTTCAGGGTGGCGTTCCAACCATTCGCCCCAAGTCGTTAGCGTGGCAGGCACTTTGTCCAACGCGGCACCTGCTACAGGCCCAGCTACCGCCCTGCCCAACACTTGCGACCAAAGGCTTTCTGTCTCGCGGTCAAAATACAGTGCGTTGTTATTGTACAGCAATCCCGACACAGCCATTTCAAATTGGTTATTACCGTTGGTGGTGTGGTAGGCCATTGCGCTGCCACATAGCGGGCTGTACGTTACCGCCACCTCAGTGCCTTTGAAATCGTCGTTCACCACCTCGTGGTAGTTCAATATACGCACGGGGTACGCCTTGCTCACACCGTTCAGGGTGATGCCGATCACTCGGTCGTCCTCCTTCAACCATTTATCTTTTTTGCCAATGGCAAACTGGGGATTCGTCAGCGCAGGTATGCCGTCTTTGCTCGCCGCCAGGAATAATATCCCAAGATGGCAACTCCGAATTTACAAGATTGAAGTCTGTATCGGCGTACGTTTCTTCTACAAATATGGCTCGTTGGGCGGGCAGCGTCTGTGCGCCACACCAGATCAAGCCCGATAACATCATGGTACGAAAAACAGTGTTCATAAGCAGGTTAGATTTTGAGACGTTGTTTACAAATCGTTACTGCTATACTGCTTTCCAAAAGCGTGCCAAAAATTAAAAAATGGAACAAATAAAATATAAGTAATTGATTGTCAGTTTTTTATTTTTTTTGGGCCATCCCCTGCCGGCAATCCAACCACTTCTCTGCAAGCATACCGCTACCAATAGCCGGCAGGGGTCGGGTGCTCTGTACGTCCCTCCACTTCGTTTCGGGGCTTCCGCCGCCCCCTTGTCCGATTGTCTTTTTCTTGCCACTATTTGTTCACCATCACCTTTCTTGAAAAGATCGTAACTACCCGGGAAGTGCCCTGTTTCAATCAACATATCTGTAATGTGCGTCACATACTTGACGAGCAGATACGCTTATCTTTGCAAAAAAAAATCAACAATATGCCAACTGTTCGTTTGACTGCCGACCTTTTCAAGAGCGATGTTTTTGACTATACCACCGAAAAAGAGTGGAAATACAAAGGTACATTACCGGCTATTATTGACTTTTATGCCGATTGGTGTGGGCCATGCAAGATGGTAGCCCCCGTGCTGGAGGAATTGTCGGATGAATACAAAGATCAACTCATCATTTATAAAGTAGATACGGAAGAGGAAATGGAACTTTCTGCCGTATTCCGTATTCGCAGTATCCCTTCCATTCTTTTCATACCTATGGAAGGAACGCCCATGATGCAGGCAGGTGCTTTGCCAAAAGGCACGTTGAAAAACATTATTGAGCAAGAACTTATCACTAGCGCAGATGCGGTAGATTAGCGTTGGATTGATTTGCTAAAATCATCATAGCGGTAGTAGTTTGGCGGGAATGGAGTAGATACATCTTGTCGGACTGAGTTTTTTTCCACATCTCACCATGATAGCAGCCTTCGTTTCACGAATAATGAAGGCTGCTATTTTTTTGTTCTTGATGAATGCGACCATAATGCTTCGTCCTTTCAATGAAGAGTTTGTGAGCGTTTGGCAGCGTTATTTTTGCTTGCAAGGCGAAAAGCACAGGCAAACTTGGTTCTCCGTGTATCTGCTCAGTTGTATTTTGGTAGCCGATAGCAGAGACGACGAGGCTTTTTTTACATAACGAGATCTAAAAAGAGCATGACAAAATTCGTAAATTTCACCTTAGAATAAAATAAATCAAAAGGAGATGCGATCCTTGCTTTACCTTTGTTTATATCGGAAGTCAAATTGGATTTGGATACTTTATCGCCCGTCTCTGAGGGGCTTTGTAGGTTTTTAGTTTCTTCAACGGTATTAATATTTATTCGAGGTAGTTATTATCTTTGTAAAAGGTGTAGTGCTATTTATTGAGTTTGTAACTTCTTAGATGATGCTGTGGTCTTGCTTCACCGTTTCAAGGTCGGTACTGTTTAGTGTATCGTAATCACCTATACCCATCACAAGGAGGTTTGAATATTTACGTCTTGCTGTTTTGTGTTAGTGTCGTGATATAAAACTTTATAAACTCAACACTACATATAGTTGATAACAGATGGGTTGATATGGCGAAACATCTGCCTTATGTATTTTATATCATTCTTAAACACCTAAGAATCAAGTTAGTAATGGTTGTTAATAATCATAGTTAGAAAACCTTACGATATGCTTTTAAGTTCATCGAGGAAATGTATATTAATTGGCTTTCAAGTGGTTGTTTTTCAATTCCTTGCATTAGGAATGGCCGATGTGCCAAAAGATAGTTTATTGCAGTTGATTGCCAACACGGAGGATGTAAAAAAACAAACCATTCTGTATTGTAATTTAGCAAAATTATTACAACGCTCTAATGTAGATAGCGCATTTTATTTTGCACAAAAAGGTTTGACTATATCTCGCGGTGCTGAATATACCCTAGGCATGGCAGAAGCATCAGCCGTAATGGGTGACATTTGTGTCACAAACGATCAACTAGAAGCTGCCAAAAATTACTACTTGGATGCTGTTGAGCTTTTTGAAAAAGCGGGTAGCTTATTTGATGTTACACAGATAAATATGATCTTGGGAAACATACATTTGGCTCGCAATGAATACCTTCAGGCACTTACGCTTTATCAGAAATGCTTGGATATTTCAATATCCAATAACTTTAGCTCACTAAGCCCACATTTATATAACAATATCGGCGAGCTTTACCTTGAATTGGAAGATAAGGATGCCGCAGAGGAAAATTTTTACCTTGCGTATCAACTATACAAAAGTCAGGATGATACATTCAACCTAGCTATGTGCATGTTAAACATTGCCAATGTCAATGCAATCAATGGTAAAAAAGCGGAGGCCATTGCTGGCTATTTGGATGCAGTTCATACTTTCTCAACACTTGGCAGTTGGCCCAATATCGCAACGGCCTACAATGCAATTGCAGAGCTTTTTATTAAAGACCAAGATTATAGTAAGGCAAAAGAATACCTTAGTTTAGCACTTAATATTATCGAAAATAACGACAGAAGTTTTGAAGGCCCATCGTCGATTTTTAGTACAAAAATTTTCACCAACGTCGCAACTTTAGCTTTTGAAAATAATGATATTACACGAGCTATTTTCTTTGCTAAAAAATCATTAGCTCTTTCCGAACAAAATTTGTACAAAACAAGCATTCTTGATAACGCCAAGTTATTAAGTCGCATCTACGATTTTCAGGGAAAGGCCGATTCTGCTCTCGCTTATAGTAAAATTGCCCTCGCTTACACAGAAGAAACGCAACGAGAAGAAAATATCAAGAAAATCACTCAATTACGTATGCAGTATGAGTTTGATGCGATGTTAAAAGAAAAAGAGTTGGAAGAAGTCAAACAAATTGCCACCCTTCATAAACGTGAAATGACCTATATTGGAGTACTTTTTCTAGTAGTCTTTACTGTAATTTTGTTGGTCTTACTTTATTCTAATCAAAAAACAAAAGCTGAAAAAGCTGCTTTACAAGTGAAAAACCTTGAACTTGAAAAAACAAAACTCAATCAAGTACTTGCCTATAAAAACAAAGAACTTGCCACCAATATGATGTATCTCCTAGAGAAAAATGAGTTTATCACAATGATTGCCAAAAAACTTAGTGAAACAAAAGATGTGTTTAATAAAAACAATCAAAGTATCGTACAATCTATAATTAATGAACTCAAGCAAAATTCCTCTAAAAAAGTTTGGGAAGAATTCGAAATACGATTCAAGGAAGTTAATGCTGATTTTTATAAAACGCTTTCAGAAAAATTTCCAGACCTTACTCCTAATGAAGTTAGAATATGCGCTTTTCTTAGGCTTAATATGTCCACGAAAGAAATTTCGACAATCACTTATCAATCCATTAAAAGCATTGATATGGCAAGATTCCGCTTGCGAAAAAAATTAGATATTGACAGAGACGAAAATCTTGTTTCTTTCTTGGCTCAGCTATAATAGATTGAGCGACTTTATTGTTCCGAAAAATAAAATGGTGTTCCTCCAGAAAGGTAACAGGCTGTCTTTTTCTTCTCTTGATTCCAAAAGCAAGGATAAGTTTTGTGATTTTTTATTGACCTTAAATAATTAATAACCAGTTATTTAAAATGCGTTGTAGTTATATTGTGGAATATGTTTTTTTCACAGTAGTGTTTTAGTTGCCCCCTATTTTTACCCTGTTCATTTGGTTTGCTTTATTATTGTTTCGATTTCTGATTTGAGCGGAACGGCTTTTATGCTACCCGTATCCAATTATTTAACTATTTCAACTTCACATTATGGAAAAAGTGGAAGATCACAACATTGAGCCTCTTGATGATGTGATTCAAATTCTTGAGCAAGAATTAGAAGCGTTAATCAAGGAGGGTGAATCAAGGTCCGAAGCCTATAAGAAACTCATCAAGGATGTTGAAAAAAAACAACTTGAGGAAGAACATTAATTTATTTCATCATAAAGCAACAAGATCATGATAAGATTATTTACTTTTCTATGTATCACTTTTTTTCTTACAACCCTTGGATTTGGGCAGTCAGACGTAACAATACACGTTTCAGATAGTGAATCCACTATGGCTATTGTAGGTGCCTCTGTGGAACTCAATGCTGTTGTAATGTTAACGGATGGAAATGGTGATGCTGTTTTTACTGGCTTGGCAGATGGAGCTTATCCATTTACAGTCACCTCGGATTGTTATGATATGAATGCAGGTACTGCACTTGTAGCCGGAGGAAATGTTACAGAAAATATTTTGCTTACCGCTACCACTTCCGCACCTGTTTTCGTGCTGACCTCCAACCATCCAATCATCGGTTCATGGGTGGACGGCAACGTGAGCCTGACAAACGCAATGAACAGCTACAGCTATGATGTGACAGAATTTGACAACATCATCGCCGACGTTGCTTTTGGCACTTACCAATACACTTTCCAGCAGGCAGGCGGTTGCTACCCCGCTGTAACGGGAACACTGACGGTGGATTGCGCTTCAATAGATGCTCAATCTGGTAACGTGGTGTTGAATATTGTTGACTTGGGCACTGCTACCACTTCCGCACCTGTTTTCGTGCTGACCTCCAACCATCCAATCATCGGTTCATGGGTGGACGGCAACGTGAGCCTGACAAACGCAATGAACAGCTACAGCTATGATGTGACAGAATTTGACAACATCATCGCCG